>CAZCSP010000013.1:0-52489 GCA_964501275.1 uncultured Fimbriimonadaceae bacterium
CTTGACGGAAAAACAACCACAGTTAGTGTCTCAAAAAACGGAGCCACTCCAAAGCCCAGAACTTTGTCCTCCGACTTTCCAGACTACAAGACTATCTGGACGACTCCCCCGCCTTCCTCAAAATCGACCTTGCCGACTCGCGATACTCTTCGGGCATCAACTTGGTGGCGAGGACTTCTCGGGCGGCGGCGAGCATCAACTCCTTCTCGTTCTTCATGCTGTAGCAGAACATGATGGAGATCTTGGCGTAGCCTATGTCGTACCGGTCTTTGGCCGTGACGGCGGCTTCCCGGAAGAGGGGGAGGGCGCGGTCGATGCGGTTGCTTAGCTGGTGGATGTCGCCGAGGGCGCAGAGGGCTCGGGGATACCAGATGCCGCGATATTTGCCGCGGCGTCCGATAGCCAAATGCTCCTCTGCTCCGGCCACGTCCCCCCGCCAGGCTTTCAGCGCCGCAAACCAGGTGTTCGCCTCGCTGTCGTTGGGGTTCTTGGCGATCCGCGTCTTCATTTCGGGCGCGGCTTTATAGGAGGCGATGAAGCGGTCGATGTCGGCGGCAAAGGCTTCCGGACCTTCATAGCCCGGAATCTTGCCCTGAATCTGCTCGTTCTTATCCACGAACAGGATGGTCGGAAAACCCAGCAGGCCGAACTTCTTGGCAAGGGCCTTGTTCTCTTTCTTATCCGCGTTGACCTTGAACGGGATCACCTGGCGCGATTTGCGGACTACCAGCGGATCGGGGTAGGTCACCTCGTTCAGTTGTTTGCAGTACGGACACCAATCGGAGTAGATATAGATCATCATCAGCCGATTGTCGGCCTTGGCTTTGGCGAGGGCCGTAGAGTAGGTGGAAACCCACGAAACTTCCGCCGCCCCTGCCAACCGGAGCAGGGCGAAAAGGAGGATCGCCAGACAAGAGAGCCGATGCAAACTAGGAACCAATACGGATGATTATGGCGGGAAAGTGCCGAGGAAAGGGAATGAGGGAATCCTCAAGGGCTTCTAAAAAATGCCATCAACTTCACACTTGGATACCCGCCTTCCCGAGCGAGCCGTATCTTGCTTTGCCTATACCGATTGCCTGTCGCGAGTCGCGGGACATGATCGGAGTCGCTTCTCGTCTGTTCGAGACAATATCCAGTTACAGACAGATTCTTCGACTCGCTCAGGAAGACGGGCGCTCTGGTGAGGAGTTATGAAAAGAACTCCCAAATTCCAACCCCCCAACTTTCTATAATGCTCTCATGGGAATCTTCGACTGGCTGAAGCGTGATCCGGAATCGAAGGGGATGGTTCGGCGGCGGGCGGTGGTGATCCCTCATCTGCCCAACGTCGAGACCATGTCGAACTCGATTGAGAACACCTCCAGCGCCGACGGAGTTTCGACTTTGGGCTTGACGGTTCGCCTGCTGGAACCTGGCGAGTCCGCTTCAGCTATCGGAGCCCAGTATCCCCGCCTCCCGGTCATCGGAGTCGTTCCAACGTCGCCTCTCCCAGAGGGTTGCCAACGGGTTCATGTGAATGCTCCCAACTGGGTTCACCTCATGGTTCGACAGGAGTGGTACGTGTATCGGGAACATGCGGAGATTCCGGTCTGGTTCGATCCAAAGCGCAACCGCATCTGGCGGGTGGATAAGGATCGGCTCATCGAAGAACTGCTGCCCGAGAAGCCTCACGCCAAGGCGCTCTACGACGAGTATGGTCTGACCGGCCTGCCGAAGGAAGCGAATGAGACGCCGGGCCATGTCATGAATGCGACTCAGAGTATGGAAGGCTTCATTGAAACCACGCTTTCCGGTGCGTCAAAGATCATTGCCGAGACCGGGCTGAGCGACCTGAACCCGTTCGACAAGAAGCGCGAAGACTAGCGTCCGCCAATTCTGGAATCGAAACGAAGTGCTGTCCCGTCCCAACAAGCGTTAGGGATGACGCAAATATGGCAGTACTGATCGGAAACCTCTGGGAATTCAATCTCGCCAAGGTCGTGATCGTCGATGTCACGGATGACTACAAATTGATGCAGCCGCCCATGCCGTCGGATTTCTATCCGGTGCTCATGGAGACGTGGCTGCCCCGGCACAATCTGAGCCACGCCTTGCCGGGAACCAGCTTGGTGCAGGGGTATCTGTACGACTGGCACGAGACCCCGGTCGACCAGGATCAGCCGTGGTATGTGGGGGTTGTCATGGAAGACTTGGCCCGGGTGATCGACGCGGATATCGAGGGATTGAAGCTGTAGCGCAAGACTCCCCCTCCTCCAAGTGGTTCGTCTTGGAGGAGGGGGGCGGGGGGTGGAGGTTCCGGGAGCTTGTCGTTGTTGCTGAGCTTGTATCTGAACTCCGAACACTCGGCGGGGACGGCGGCACAATGCATCCACCGCCTACAGATCGCTTTCAACTACAAGTTCAAACCCCTCCATCCCCAACCCCTTCCTCCCCGACCTTCGGGGAGGAAGGGGCTTTCCGGACTCCCTTCCAAACTTGCGCCTACTCAGCAATCTGAAATCCACTCCCCCCAATCACAGTTTGAAGAGGAGGAACCTCGGTGACTGGTCTGGTCTGCCGAAGCTTTGGACCAAAGTCAGCCTGCCCTCACCCGCCGCCTCCGAGATCAGGACTTTGAATTTGACTTCCCAGTTATCCATGAACTGTTGGCGATAGGGCTCCGGGAAGGGTTGGCCGGAGATGGTGGCTTGCATCAACTCACCCAAGCTGACTCCGCCCAGGTCGGCACGGTTGTTCTCGATCATGTTGATCAAGACATGAGTGAAGCCCATCTTCCGCATCGCCTCGGCGTAGTCCCCACCGGTTTGCATGGCGTCGTAGGGGATCATGGTGCCATGGCCGGGGTTGGCCCAGAAGTAGGGAATGTCTAGGAAATAACCAAAAACTTCATCATAAAGCGCGACTTTCGCGTCTTTTCCAAGCTTATTGATCTCTTGGGCAGGCCCGTAAAATGGGATGCGCTGAGCCTGGTACTCCTCGGGTGAGACCTTTCCGGTGACCGCCAGCATCTGGTCGGAGAAGCGGTTGGTGTTGAGGAGGTAGAGGCTGACGAGGGCCTGGACTCCCGCCAATCCGGCCATCAAGGGGGCAAAGCCTTTGCGGGTGGTCAACTGCCCGGCGATCAGGGCCAAGGGGACCGCTAGCGTCACGATGTAGCGGCTCTGTTGGGTCAAGACGAACCAGATCAGCAGGCTGACCAGGACGCCGCCGATCAGGGCCCGCTCGAACCTCTCCCGTTGCCCGGCAAGCATCCCCAGCATCAGCGCGCCGATCACCGCAATCCCAATCGCCCCCATCGGGTCGCCGCCGCCGATGGTTTGCATCGGGTTCACATACCGCCCGGGCTGATAGGTGAGGCCGAGAATACTGTGGCCCAGCCTTTGAGGTTGGACGCCTCCCCCCGGAGGCGCCTCCCGACCCACGCCGAAGGTGTTCTGCTCGTTGGTATAGATCTCCGCTCGCCGCTGATCCCAGTCTTTGCCTCCGAGCTTGCTATAGAAGAAGGGGAAGACCGGGTTGTCCTTCCAGACTGCATTCTTGATGTACCAAGGGCTGGCGAGGGCGAGGGAGGCGAGGCCAATGATGAAGACTGGCTTGAGGTTGCGCTTGAGAAGGATCGCTCCGACCAGAGCCACCAACCCGGCGACGGCGATGGTCTGAAGGCCGGTGTACTTGGTGCCTGCGGCAAAGCTGAGGAGGACGGCGCTGAGCCAGGCGTGCTTCGAGTCGTCGCTCTCCAGCCACCAGCAGGCGAAGATGAGGCCGAGCCCGGCGTAGAGGCCGTGGGCGACGTCGATGTAGGCGGTGCCGGATTGCCAGAGGACGATGGGGACGGTGGTGAAAACCAGGCTCGCCCACCAGCCCGCGCGTTGGCCATAGCGTTGGCGGGCGAGGCCGAAGATCGCGATGGCGCCGAGGAGGGTGTAGAGCCAGACGAACATCTTCGCCCCCGCCTGCCCGCCCCACTTGAGGCCAAAGAGGAACAGGCTATCCACCGCGAACGGGAAGTTGGCCTGGTGGATGTAGGGAACAACGTCGATCCGCCCCGCCTCCAGCCACATCTTGGGAACCGCCAGATGGTAGGCGATGGAATCCCAGTCCAGCATGGTGCTAGGGGCCAGGACTCCCGCCAGAGCCATGAGGAGTCCAGCGGCAATGGCGACGGGAAAGAGGAGGTCGGGGCCTTTGGGGAGGGAGAATGGGAGTTGTTTGGTTTTGATGATGCGGGCCAGAGCGATCAACCCAAGGACAATGGTTACGAGTAGGAAAGCGCCAAGTCTGACGCTGATTTGAACCAGGCCCGCAAAGAACGTGATCGTTCCCAACGTTCCCATTCCGATCAGCCCCGCAATCCCAACCTGGGCCGCCGTATCGAGTCCACCCAACCAGCGTTTCCCGAAGCTCAGCACCACCATCGTAGAAGCGACGGCGACCACGATCGCAGTAACAAGCCCCAGCATTGGATTGTGAGTATACAGGTATAGATTCACGCAAAGGCGCAAAGACCGCAAAGGTTGAATGGAGTCCCTTTGCGGTCTTTGCGTCTTTGCGTGAAATGCATCCGCCGCCTACAGGGTCGTTCATTTACCAATTGGGCAATGGGGTACAAATGGTGAGCCAGTTCGCGCTGCCAACTGGGGCGAAGCGCCGCGTTCTATTGCTTGCCCTATCGGCGAAGCGCGAACTCGCTCTTTTATTTCACGGCGAAAGGCATGTTTGCAGTGGCTGCGTTGCCTTTGCCGTCTCTCACATAAACATAGACCCGATACGCCCCGGGGTCCCGGGGGACGTTGAAGCGGACGGTGGGGGAGGTGACGCCTTCCAGGAGTCCGTTGACCACTCCTGGTTTCACTTCGCCCTCGCCCGCAAATCGCTTGTTGGTGGCCTCCTTCCGAACCTCCCAGCGAATACTCAACCGGTCTCCGTCGGGGTCGCTCGCCTTGACTTCCGCCGTTACCAGGGAGCCTGACTCCACCTCCTTTTGAGAAGCGCTCATTAGGAATTCGTTGATTCTGGGGGCGCGGTTTGCCGGAGGTTTGTTGGTCCAGAACTGGGCCATCACATCGATTGCCTCAGTTCTTTCTCCAGATGGCAGGAACATCCCGAACCAAGTGGGGGTCTCTTCCTGCTTGTCCCCCCACAGGAAGGCATAGGAACCCAGGCACCAGCCGGATTGGGCCTTGATCGAGTTCTCGTAGTTGGACTTATAGAAGGCGGCTTTCTCTGTGCTGGTTGGTTCCAAGGCCGCTCCCCATGAGGTCTTTGGTCGCTCCCAAGGTCCAAGCGGGCCGAACTCGGTCACGACATAGGGTTTGTCCCAGCCGTAATCTTTCAGCCGTTTGGGGAGGGTGGGCAATCCGCCGTACGAATTGACGCCCAAGACATCGATGGAGGGCGCCCACTTCCTGATGTTCTCGATCTTCTGCTTGCTGACCTCCGCCACCACGGTCATCACCGGATGGTTGGGGTCGAGTTGCTTGCAGAGCTTGGCCAGGTCTTCGATCGCGCGCCAGAGGGCCTCGCGGTCGTTGTTGTCCACTTCCATCTCGTTGCCGAGGCCCCACATGAGGAGGGCGGGGTGGTCTTTGAACTTCAACACTTCGGAGCGAACCCGGTCGTACTGCTCCTTGACCTTGGCGGGGTCGTCGTAGTCGAAGTAGCTGCGATGCCCCAGCCAGGTTCCCACGGTGAGAGTGATGCCACGCTTGTGGCATTCATCCAACTGGTTGCCTACGTTCTCCGTGCCCCAGGTGCGCATGGAGTTGCCTCCGGCCTTGACCAGTTCGTCCATCTTGCTCGTCCCCCCCACGCCCCGAATCTCGTAGGGCTGGCCGTTGCGCAGGATCTGCCAACCGTTGGCGGTCTTTGAAATGGTGACGGTAGGTACAAGCATAGTGGCGATGAGTAGGGTTAGCATGCGTGGTCTCCAGATTGGGCGATTGGCTTAACTGGCTTGAAGGTCTTGGATAGATGGCGGGCACCGGGGCGGTTCCGAAGCGATAGCAAGCCCGATCATGCCTGCGGCATCGACGATGCCGCAGGCATGAGGAACTTATCGCCCGGCGCCTCTCATGCTTCGTTCAATCTGTTCTCGCTGCTCGGGTGTCAGGTGGGATGTATCCCCCATGCCTGGCGGCGGCCCGGCGGTTTTCTGTCCATCTTTGGCCTTTTGCACATAGTCGGGAATGCCCTCCTGATATCCCGGCAACTTCTTACCGGCGGGGATTGGCGGAGGTCCAGAAAAAACAAAGTAGTACAGGCCGCCGACGGCTAAAAGGGAGATCGCGGCGATTCCAACGATGGCGGGGGTGGAGAGTGGTTTCTTCATAAGAGTGTTTGGGCAACTCCCAAGAGTTGCCCATAGGGTCGTTCACTGGCCAGGAAACTTACAGGGCGCCGAAGTGCTCCACTCGTCGGCATCCGTGCAAGTGGCGCTCGGGTTGCTGTTCGCCGCATCGTTGGCGGCGTTCTTGCGATCATGGTCGGGGAACACATAGCCCTTGGCTCGCGACGCGACATGGCTATCGGCAAACAGAAACGCCGCCTTGTTGGCGTTGCTATAGTCGATACCGCTGAAGTAGTCGGTAGGAGTGTTGGAGTTGGTGTTGCGGGTACCTGTTCCCCATGCCCAATTCTCCCAATAGGTGGAGTATTGCCACCAGGTGCCATCGGTGGACGATGCGTTGCGTCGCTCAACCACCATGATGGTGTCGGCGACTTGGGGGATCGACGTAAAGCTCACTGGGGCTTTGTAGTAGCTCCCGGCGATAGGCGCCCACGACATACCTCCGACGGTCGGAAACAGGTAGGCGGTTACGTCATAGGACCGCTTGATGTTCCCATAGGTACTGGTATGCCATAGAGGCACCGATGAAGCTCGGTCGATTCCCGAGGTGAAGATGTCGAAGTTCTTCATATAGGGAATGATCAACTTGTCCCAAGATTCACAACCGAATGTGGCGTTGCACTCTCCGGTGGCCCAACCGTTCCAGTTAAGCGTCGATCGGCGGGGAAGTACGTCGTCGTAATCGCCAGCGTACATCGCAAAAGTGAGGCCCAACTGTTTCTGGTTGGAGATTGTCGCCGCATGTTTCGCGGCAGCTTTGGCTTGGGCAAAGACGGGGAAGAGGATCGCCGCGAGGATGGCGATGATCGCGATAACGACTAAGAGTTCAATTAATGTAAAGGCTGATCTTCTTTGGACCATTTTAGTTGTCCTCCTTCGGACGGGATGTCGAATCTCTTACAATGAGTTCTGTTGGTAAAACCTGGGAAACATGGCCGGTCTTGCCGTCGATCATTTCGATCAACGTGCGAGTGGCGAGTGTGGCGATGGTTTCCACCGGCTGTCGCACGGTGGTGATGGAAGGCATAAAGACGGAGGAGAGGGGCACGTTGTCGAACCCCGCAATGCTGAAGTCCTCGGGGACGCTCAGGCCGTGGGATCGGGCCGCGTTGACCGCCCCGATAGCGATCTCGTCGTTTGCGCAAAAGATGGCGGTTGGACGCTGGGCGCACTGAAGGAGGCCATGCATCGCTTCGTTGCCACCTTCCATTGTAAAGTTTCCCGGAAGGATCCATTCTTCGCGGGTCTCCAGGCCAAACTTCTCGATGCAATCAAGAAACGCCTCGCGCCGCTCGATCGCGTCCTCCATCTGCATCCGGCCATAGAAGTGGCCAAAGGTGCGGTGGCCCTGCTCCATGAAGTGCCTGACTACCGATTCAACGCCGTGGGAGTTATCCACCGAGAACTGGACCGAGTGTTTATGAAACTCGCCCGCAATCACGACGTGCGGAATCGAGTGCTCGGCAATAATGTCCAGTACGGGCGAATGTCGCGGAGGGGCAAGGAAAATCAAACCGTCGACGCGCCCATCCAGGAGGATATCGGACATCTGACGAATCTGCTTCTGGTCATAGCGGGTGAAAAAGAGAACGTCGTAGTGCAAGTCCTCGGCGGCGTTGACAACTCCGTTGAGTGAGTTCTGCAGATAGGGACTCAACACCATGTCGCTACTTGCCTCGCTGGGGACGATGCCCAAGGTGTAGCTGCGACGGGTCACCAGGTTGCGGGCGACCCGATTGGGCCGATACTGCATCTCTTGAGCCGTCTGAAGCACCCGCCTCTTCACATCCTCCGGCACTGGCCGGGGCCCGTCGTTCAGCGCGTAGCTCACGGTGCTCACCGAGATGTTCAGCTTCCTCGCTATGTCTTTGATCGTGGCCGCCATTGGTCTCCGAATCGTTTCGCGAAACGATTCGCGAAACGTTTCGCATACTATATAGCAAGTTTTGCGCGGCGCGCAAGGTTTTTTGAAAGGCAGGTAGAAATACGGGGGTAGGGGGCGTTGGGTTTTGGGTTCCTCGGTTTTAGGTTTTGCTCCTGGTCTTATCTGATTTATCTGACCTATCCGACTTGTCGGTCCTATCAGCCTTTCACCCCAAAACCCAAAACCCAAAACCGACGAACCCAAAATCCGCATTGCTCCTGCCCTCAAAAATCGGCTAAGGTTGGCGTAGCGATCAATGAGAGATCAAACCATGGCCGACCAACCTTCTATTAACCTGTCTCGTCGTCAAGTCCTGAAAGGCGCTGCCGCTACTGCGGCCGCCACCGCGCTGGCCCCGTTGGCGAGCGCCGCAGAGACTCCAAGTTGGAGGCGACTGAGCCAATCTCCCAACGATAAGTTGGTGATTGGGCTGATCGGCTGTGGCGGTATGGGGGCGGCAAACATGCGCAACCTGATGAACTTTTCCGATGTGGAAGTAGCCGCGCTCTGCGACGTGGACGAGCGCAGGATCGGGGGCGACTTCAAGACGGTGAAGGACAAGTACGGCAAGGACCCAGCCGTCTATGCGGACTACCGGAAAATCCTGGATCGGAAGGACATCGACGCCGTCATCGTCGGCAGCCCTGACCATTGGCACGCCCTCCACTTCATCCACGCCTGCGAAGCGGGGAAGGACAGCTACTGTGAGAAGCCACTCTCCCACAATCTGGTGGAAGCCGTCAGTATGGCGGGCGCCCAGCAGAGGTTTAAGCGGGTGGTCCAGGTTGGGACCTGGCAGCGCAGCACGAAAGAGTTCACCGACGCTCTTGCCTATATCCGATCCGGCAAACTCGGCAAGATCGTTAAATGCCACTGCTGGATCACCGACGGCTTTCGAGCGGGCAAGCAGCAGCCGAAGATGGTCCCTGGCGGTTTCGACTACGAGACCTGGGTTGGCCCCGCCAAATTCGAGCCCTATCAGGACAACCGCGTCCACTGGAATTGGCGTTGGTTTTGGAACTATGGCGGCGGTATGACGACCGACTGGGGTGTCCACATGATGGACATTGCGCTGCTTGGGATGAGCAAAGATCAAGATCTGGTGATGCCCACCCACGTCAGCGCCTATGGCGGCAAGTGGTCGCTGTTAGACGACGACCGCACCGCTCCCGACGTGACCGAGGCGATCTACCAATTCAAAGATCCCCACCCCTGGGTGATGCATTGGACGGTTTGCCGCGCCATGCCGGGCAAACCTGGCCACGGAACGGAATTTCACAGTGAGGATGGCCGGGTTCTTCGGGTTTGGCGCGGTGGCTGGGTGATCTTGGCAGCCGATGGCAAGGAGATTCCCAAAGAGGAGTCCGCCGCGGTGGGAGACCACTGGCGGAACTTTGTGGACTGTGTGAAGAGCCGAGAGACGCCCCGCGCCAATCTGAGATCGGTGGCCCAGACCACCATCGTCTGCCACCTTGCAAATGTCGCCCTGGTGTCGGACCGGCAGGCTCAGTGGGATAACGCAAAGTGGGATGTGGCAAACCGCGAGGCCAAGTCCGTAGACCCCTATCGCCGAGAGTATCGCAAGCCTTACAAGTTGCCGATGTACAAGCCGAGCTGAGCTTATTTAGGAGTTCTGCAGGAAGTCCCAACTCGCCGCGAGGCAGTCAAGGGGGTCTGTGCCATAGCAGTCGTCTTGCTCGACGGCGGCCAGGATGGTCCCTGATTTTTCAAACGCGGCGAGAATCGCTGGCCAGGGGAGGTTGCCTTGTCCAACAGGGGCCATGCGCACTTCGTTGCCAACCGGGACCTTATCTTTGAAATGGACCATTGGGACACGTCCGGGGAGGCTTTCAATAAGTTCCACGAGATCGACTCCGGCGTGGACGACCCAGTAGGTATCGATCTCAAAAGTGAAGTCAGTCGATCCGCGTTCGCGCATCACATCGAACGGCCTCTCGCCATTGGGACCAAGGCGTTCGAACTCGAAGGCGTGGTTGTGGTAGCCGAAGAGGAGACCGGCTTGCTTCAACTTGGCAATCGCGGGCTCGGCGTCGTCCACAAACCTCCGGTACCCGTCCAAGCCCTCCGCCCGATACTCGCCCGGAACCGAGCCTACCACCACCAACTCCGCCCCGATAGTCTGATGGAAGGCGATGCACTCGTCGGTCCGGTCCCGGATCTCATCCCAACCGCGATGGGTCAGGGGCGCTTTCATCTCCAGGTCGTCTAGGATGGCGCGACAGTCGGCGGCTGACACGGAGCCGTCGTTCATGCAACCAACCGCCGACATCTGGACCTCCTGGTAGCCGATGGCTTTCAGCTTCGTCAGCGAGTCGATAAACCCATCCCTGGTAGTGATGAAGTCGCGAAGGGTGAAAAGTTGGGCGGCGATTCTCATGAGCATGCAAAATCCGTGCAGGCCCAGAACTTACCACGGCGACGCCGCGAACGACCCGTAGTGTATGGCGCCAAAAGCAGACGTATACTAAAACGGATGACCTTCCCGAACGAGCTCAAGGGCATTGTTGCCTCCGATCCTGACTACCTTGGCGGCCAATTGCGGTTTGTGGGTACCAGAGTGCTGGTGGAGTCTCTCTTCGATTATGTCAAGCACAATGATCTTGAAGGATTTTTCGTCGACTTTCGCAATGTATCACGAGCCCAAGCCGGAGCCGTGCTTGCATGGCAAGATCGTTTGGCCAGGTCAGCCCTCGGTATTGAAGTGTCTGCTTGAAAAAGGTCCTGCTAGACAACTGCGTTCCAGAGCGCCTCGTGAGCCACTTACTGGAGTTTGAAGCGAGTCATTCACTGGTGCATGGTTGGGAGACACTGGCTAACGGCGTTCTTCTGGCTCAGGCTGAAGCGAGCGGGTTCGAAGCACTTCTGACGGTTGACAAGGGGATCGCTTACCAGAAATCGATGAAAGGCCGAACGATATCGGTGGTGCTTGTACGCTCGTTTGATACGCAACTCGATGTTTTGATCCAGAATGTCGCAAAGATTGCCGAGGGCCTCCATTCAGTGGAGCCGGGGCGGCTTCTCGTCGTCGATCTGAGAGAATACTTGCCGAGGGATTAGGAGCAAGCTGCGGCGGGACCTTGCGTCGCCGCAAACGATCGAACTGCAGTGTGGTTGCGTGATCGATGTCTGAACTGAAGCGCAAGTTCTTATGATTGTTCGACTGTCAGTCCGGGCTCGATGGATGGTCGTATGAATTGAGTGTAGCCCTTGGCCATTAACTGTCCGACCAGGGCGATCCGATCTTCGGCCAAGGCGATCACCGTTCCTCCCATTCCCGCTCCCGCCAGTTTGGCGGCCGACGCCCCGGAGGCCAGACAGTCCGCGACCAGTTGATCAATGGCCTCCCCCGATCCGCCCCAACCGGCGATCAGCTCTTGGTTGCGGTTCATGCAGGCCGCCAACTCCGCCAAATCTCCCTCGGCCAACGCGGAGGAACCGCGAGCCCCGAGTTCCGCAACCTCCAAAACCGCCCGGCGAATCGCCTCATCCCCGGCCAGCCAACGGTCGATCACGGGTCCATGCACCGACCCGCTCAATCTCTCCACCCCGGTAGTCACGAGCAGGAAAGGCAGATCCAATTCCAGGCTCTCCAGAACGGCATACGGCCCCACCTCCGACGGGCTTTTCCCATCAAAAGACATCCTCTGCAACCCGCCATGAACCACCATGTAGGCGTCCTGGAACCCGCATTGCACCCCGGCCTCGTTCTTCTCGATGTCCCGCACCAACTCCGCAAACTCAGGATCGGCACGAAACTCCTTCCCGTGGGCAATCAAAACGCAAGCCAACGTGGCGGCAAGCAAAGCCGTGGACCCCGCCAAGCCGCTGGACCGAGGCACATCCGAAGACCACTCCACTCGCACGTTCTCCAACGGAAAGCGAGCGGTCGCCGCATTCCAAAGCGTTGGGTCTGAAGGCAGTTGCGTCTCCACGTCCAAAGTCAATCGGCAGGTTGCGCGGGCGGGGGTGGAGCAGGAGAGGACGACCCCGCCATAGATGTCGCTGGGGTTGCCGACGATCCCGCATCGCCCTGGCGCCGACGCCTGGATCACCCTCACCGCAACGCCTCCTGCGCCAGCCGATAGCCTTCGGGGCTGCCACAATCGTAGCGGATCTCTCCGGGAAGGGCGGGAAGGGCCAAGGCATCCAGCCCATTGCGGATCGCCAGGTTCAGAATCGGGCTGATGCCGATCTCTCCCGCCTCATCCCGCAGAGAGTGAATCGTCTCGCCCAGAAAGGCCATCATCCGCGCGCTCAGGCCATACCGCCCCGCCACCGCCTGCCGACTTCGCGTCGCCAACGGGGAGGGCTTCTCCAAAACCCTCTGAACGTGGCGGCTCTCATCCGATTCCACAATGCCGTACTTTGACACCTTCTCCGCGCCCACCTCCTCGGTCAGCAACACGATGTCGTACCCCTCGGCCAGGGCGCGGACGATGCGGGAGGCGGCTCGCTGGGGGTAGTAAAGGGTGTCGGGAAGGATGACGACCGCCGCATCCTGGGCGCCCGCCAAGGCGATGGCAGGGGCGAGGCCGTCCTGCACAAACTGCATCTGCACATCCACCCCGCCATGCCCCGCGAGGTAGGCGTTCATGTCCGGCTTCTCGGGACTGGAGACGACGACGATCCGCTTTGGATCGCATTCGCGAGCCTCGTCGATCGCCCAGGCGATGACGGACTTATCGCCAACCATCAACAACTCTTTGGAGCCGCCCTGGGTCACATCCTGCATCCGTGTGCCCTTCCCCGCCGCAGGAAGGACCGCGATCATGAGACTGGCGCCGGATTCAGGCGGGTTAGGAAGTAGTCGGCGGTCCTTCGCAGGCCGTCCTTCAACTCGACCTTCGGCGACCAGTTATTAAGAACCTGGTGGTTGCGGGTCAGGTCGGGGCGGCGTTGCTTGGGGTCGTCGGGAAGGGCGGGGCGGAATTCGATCTCGCTCTTGGAGCCCGTGACCTCCAAGACGATCTTCGCAAACTCCAGAACCGTGTGCTCGTCCTCTGTGCCAATGTTCACCGGCTCATGAAAGTCGGCATTCGCCAGCCGCCAAACCCCTTCGATAATGTCCTCGCAGTAGCCAAAGGAGCGGGTCTGGGAGCCGTCGCCGTAGACCGTTAGCGGCTTACCAGTCAGGGCTTGGGCCAGGAAGTTGGGGACCACTCGCCCATCGTCAAGCCGCATTCGGGGGCCATAGGTGTTGAAGAAGCGGACGATGCGCGTGTCCAATCCGTGGAAGTGGTGATAGGCCATCGTCATGGCTTCGGCATAACGCTTGGCCTCGTCGTAGACTCCACGCTGCCCGATCGGGTTCACGTTGCCCCAATAGGTTTCCGGCTGGGGACTGACCAGCGGGTCGCCATAGACCTCGCTGGTGGACGCGAGCATGAACTTGGCCCCTTTGGCCTTGGCCAAGCCCAGCGCCTTGTGGGTGCCGAGCGCTCCCACTTTCAAAACCGGGATCGGCATTCGGATGAAGTCGATGGGGGAGGCGGGGCTGGCAAAGTGGAAGATGAAGTCAACCGGGCCGTCCACAAAGAGGTACTCGGTCACGTCCTGCTTGATGAATTTGACCTTGTCGCTCCCCGCATAGTGCGAGATGTTGTCGGTCGAACCGGTCACCAGATTGTCGATGATCAGCACATCCCAGCCTTCTTTAACCAGCCGATCCGTCAAATGGGAGCCCAAGAACCCGGCTCCGCCTGTCACCACTGCGCGCATAGGTGAAGTTTAGCCAGCGACCCTACAGGATTGCTCGCTTCGCGCATTGTAAAGAATGCCTGTTTCGCCTCGTGCGCACTGAAGAGCCGGTCCGCTCACAACCACACTCTAACTCAAGAGAGGTGAAATTTACTAACTAAAGCGAGTCCAGAGTCTGAACCAACCCTATCGTTTATGCGTCAACATGGTTCGAGGGTTCGCCCTTGTACTTTTTACAGGTCCTTTGAGTAACCACATGCCAGTCACCCTCCGCGATCTCGCACGCCACTTAAACTTGTCTCACGCTACCGTTTCGTTCGTACTGAACGACCGACGAGATGTCGCGATACCCCAGGCCACGCGAGACCGGGTGATGCAAGCGGCAAGGGAAATGGGCTACCAACCGAACCGAGCCGCCAAAGCCTTGGCCTCAGGCAAGACCCAGATGATCGCCCTGTGGACTCCCAGCAGCTCCAACATCTTTTATGTGGGCATTCTGTTCCATCTGCAAAAGCTGGCCCGCGAGGCGGGCTACGACATGATCTATCGCCAGGTGGTGTTTGATACCGACATCCGGGAAACCAACTTGCGATCTCTTGCCTGGCCAGTGGACGCAGTATTGGCGGTGGATTCGAAGTACATCCTCAAGAATATCGCAACCTTGGACACACTCCCTTATCCGCCTATCGTCAGCGTTGGAGCCTACACCCTCCCCCAGTTTGATTCGGTGACGGTTGACTTGGGGGCAGGGGTTCGGTCGGCGATGGAGCATCTTCTAGAGGTGGGCCGCCGTCGGATCGGGTTTTTGCGTCCCGTCAACCCGGTAGATACGGAGGACCCGCGGTATGCAGCCTATGTAGATTCCTGCGCCCAGCACGGTTTGGAGCCCCATCTGATGGAGATGTCTTCGCATGATCGCCGGGCGGTTCGCCAGGAGATTCAGGAGATGGCGAAATCGCGCAGTGTCCCCGAAGCGGTCATCTGCTACAACGATTTCGTCGCGATTAGCGTGGTGCGGGGATTGAAGGACGCAGGCTATCGGTTGCCCGCCGATTGCGCCATTGTCGGGTGCGACGGGGTAGACGAGGCCGAGTTCATCGACCCATCCCTCACCACAATCGCCCAGCCGATTCGCGAGATGTGCGAGCAGGGGTGGAAGTTCATGATCGATCGAATCCACAATCCCGCTTTGAAAATCCGGTCCGTGGAGATTCAACCGGAACTTGTGATTCGGGAGTCTACAACGGCGTAACGCTTTTTGTCCGGGCAGTTTAGACTGATTCGTCGCCAGATGATGACTGGTGGCGGGGACCCAACTAGTCTTGCCCCAGATTCGTTTGGGGCATGGCCGAAGATCGGAGGTCCATCGGTTAAACTCACACCATGAAGCGATATCGTGGCGAAGACCTGCCGCCCAATCCTCGGATTGCAGTGATCGCCAACGATGCGCTGGGGAATTTTGTGGCGGCGACGCCTCTGCTTCAGATGCTGAGGTTCAGGTGGGAGCCTTGCCATATCCACTACTTTGGGGGGACGCGAACGGCGGAGTTGCAGGCGGCGTCCGACCTTTTCGACCAGACCTCGGTTCTTCACGGGTCGGCTTTTCGCACCTCCGCCGCTCACGCCGCCGACCTGCATCCCTTCGATCTGATCGTCAATCTGGAGCAACAGACCGTCGCTCGGGCGTTCGTTTCAGTTCTTGCGGATGAGAATAGTTATGTCGTCGGCCCCGCGATGAATTTCGATGGCCGTGGCGAACTGCCCTATGCCCACGATGAAGTCGGCCAACTTGCTCAAGACAAGAACTGGCTGGCGGAGGACACGCCCCAACGCTACTCCTTCCTTCAGTCCGGCTTTATCGGGGAGATTTTCTGCCGCCTGTGCTACCTGGAAGGTCCCATTCCCACCTACAAGGTCCCCTCCGCTGACCCGGAACGAGACGTTCCCGATCTCCTCATCGCCACCGCCGCCAGCCTGCCGGAGAAGCTTTGGCCGATTGAGAAGTGGGAGGAGGTGATCGTGGAATCGCGGAATCGTGGAATCGCGGGATCGAGCAATCAAGCAATCCGCATCGGACTTCTGGGGGCCAAGCCTTCTGAGCAGGGGAAGCATTGGAAGGGGGCGGATTTGGAGGAGCGATTGATTGCTCTTGACGTCGAGGATTTGCGGGGGGCATTTACGCTTCCTCAGGTGGTCGGGGCATTGGGGCGGGCGCGGGCGGTTCTGACTATCGACAACGGAATTCTCCACCTGGCTACTGCCGCCGGGACGCCGACGATTGGGCTTTTTCGCCACGGTATCCACCGCCTCTGGGCGCCGCCTTTTGCCAACCTCACGGTCCTCACTCCGGGCGAAGGACGTGAGGTGGCAGAGATCGAGGTGGCGACGGTGAGGGAGGCTTTGAATCGTGTCCTTTGAACGGTCGTTGATCGTTCTCAAGAACTATATCGGCGACTCGGTGATGGCTTCGCCGTTAGTGCGTTCGGTCGCGGCCGTCTCCGGGGCGACGGATATTCTGGCGGCTCCATTGGTGGAACAGATTTTCCGCTTCCCCAACTTCCGAGTCCGCTTCTACGATCCGGGCAAGCTCTCGCACCTCCCCAACCTGATGAGGATGGCGAAGCGGGTGCGGGAAGGGAAGTATGATGCGGCGTTTATCGTCAATCGCAGCTTCCGCTCCGCCCTCTTGACCCGCCTGGCAGGGATCCCGCGCAGGATCGGCCACGCCACCGAGGGGCGGGCCTGGCTCCTCACCGACCGCATCCCCTATCACCCGACCAAGAACGAGGCTCTCTGCTATCTGGACCTCTTAGGAGACGAGACCCCTGTTTTCACCCAGCCCGAGCTATTCGTAACGGAGGAAGAGCGGGAGCGGGGACGGGAGTTGTTGGATGGGGCGACGGTGGGCATCCAGCCGGGGGCGAGGCACGACTACAAGCAGGTTCCGGTTCCGGTGTGGCAGGCGTTGGGGCGGCGGCTGATCGAGAGCGGGGAGCGGCTGGCTTTCGTTGGCGGACCGGAGGAGCGCGCGTTGCTTGGCGAGATGCAGTTGCCGGGGGTCGATCTGGTGGGGAAGACGACCCTGCGCGAGTCGATGGGGGCTTTGGCGGGGCTTCGGCTGTTGGCGGGGGGAGACACGGGGGTGATGCACTTGGCGGCGGCCCTTGGAACGCCCACGGTGACCGCCTTTGGGCCGACTCCCTACGAGAAATGGGGGTGGTTTCAGGAACCGCACCAAGTGGTGGTTGCCCCGGACCGGGAGGTCAAGAAGCTGGAAGGTGTGATGATGATCGAGGCGGCTGAGAGGGCGATGTGCGCGCCGCGCTGATCTGGCTCCTCCTTTGCATGGGAGTGTGGGCTCAAGCCGCCGACATCCTGATTCTGGTTCATGAGGAAGAGGTGAGTTCGGCGATTCCCTTGGATGGGTATGTGCATCCGACTTGGATTCTTTGGCCCAAAGCCGTCAACCTACTGCAGAGCAACCGTCTCTTCTCACTGGCTTCTGGCGTGGATTGGCAGACGGGCTTTTTGGACGACGTATTCGTGGTCTACGCCGGGCAAGCTCGCAATACCAGCGTGGAAAAGTGGCGTCGTCGAGGGTTCTTTGATGCCGCGCAACGGAACATCCGCCGCCAAGCCTACGCCATCGCCCCGATGGTTCCTCCCTCCGAGAGCGGAAACCCGGTTCGGGATGGACCGATCCCGGAGGAGTTCAGGCCCAGCAAGGAACTCCTGAAGATGGCCTTGCATCGTCCCGACGCCGTACCCATCTTGGGTCGAAAAGACCCTTGGCCGGAGGATGCGCTGATCGTAGCCGAAGCCAGAGGGCAGAATCCGTGGGACGAGGTCGCCTTCCTAGTGGACAAGGCGGGCGGCCGGGCCCTGGTGGTCGAGTACCCCTCCGAGTCGGCCACCATGTGGAGCCGCTTCTGGCTGCAGGGGAGGGGTTGGCAAGAGGGGGCGCCAGTGGTTCCATCCACCCGCATTCCCGGTCTGATCCCCGCCCGAAACCTGCTTGCCCTGTTGGACGATCCAACGACGGCGTCATGGTCCAATGAGAATGCGTCGCCCCCTAACCGATGGTTGGTCTTCGGGCACGAGAGCGCACCGGTGGCGTTGGTGTTTTTGACGGTGGCGGCGGTGTATGTCATGGGCCTCGGCATCTACTGCGTATTGCGCGAACAGTACAGCCGGATTGCACTCGGTTTGATCCGACTCTTGATCACCGGCCCCGCAGCGCTCCTCCTAGGCGGTCAGTTGGCGTCGCTCTTCGGTTTGAACTTGTGGATGACCTGGCATGTGGTGGCGCTTGGATTGGTTGGGGTCGCTTCTTGGATAGTGGATTACGCGGTATCCCGTTGGGGCAAGGACTTTCATCCGCTTTGGGGCGAATTCGCAGTGGGAGCCTTGGTCTGTGCGGCCTGCGATCCGGTCTGGTCGATGTTCAGTAATGTGCTTGGACCGCACCGGGCGCCGACCAGTCCCGAGGCTTTCGGAGCGTTGGCTGGCTACCTCTTTGGCAGCGTGGCGCTTGCCCCCGTTCGAGCCATTCGGCTGACTGGGGTATGGATCGCGTTGTGGGCAGGAGTCTTCATTGCCCGCCCCCAATGGCTACTCGGTTTTTCGATTACGGCTTCCCTTGTGTGGGGATTGACAGTAGGGTCGTGTTTCTTTCCTCTCGGATGGCGGCGACCTCTAGTTCTTCCTGCGGTGCTGGTCGCGAGCCTGATATGCGCCCTCTACAAACCTGGCCTTGCCTATATGCCGCAAGGATTGGCCTACTCCTACGCCCAGGTCGGCAAGTTCAATTGCGCGGAGCAAATCGCGTTTCTGTTGTCCCCCACCTTCATCTCCTTCTGCATCCTGGCGATCATCGCCGGAATTGTGGGGGATAATTTCTTGGGGCATCAGGCGCGGCGGGCGATGGCGTTCAGCCCCCTGCCTAAAGCCTTTTTCTGGGCCGGGCTTTGCTTCCTGGCGGCAGGCGTCTTCGTCCCTCTCTATCTGCACGCCTTCTTGGCCACGGCGATTGCGGGGGCGGTGGCGGTGCTGTTTGATGCGATTCGTTCGCCATAGGCGGCGTAACGGCATTTCGGCATTGCGGCGTTACGGTTTTACGGATGCATGGCCGTATGGCTTTGGGAAGTTGGGCACCAAGAATCTAACACCCAATGCCGTAATGCCGCAACACCGTCCCGCCCTTCAGTACCCCAACTCCCGATCATAAACCACAAACCTTGGCCCCGCCGGTCTTTGCGCCTTCTCGAACCAGTCGGGGTTTTCCAGGTCCAGGTGGGCGATGAGTTGGGGGGCGAGGTCTTCGAAGCCAAAGTCGTCCTCGGTGACGGTGGCCGACTTCTCGCCGGTAAAGAAGTCCAGGCAGATAAGATCGAAGTTGTAGGCTTCGATCCGGTCCAAGTCCAGCCAATCGACCCTTGCGATCTGCTCGCCGGTATCAGAGACCAGGTCGAATCCGGCGTCGTCTTGAAGAATGCGGCTCATCGGTACCGGAGAGGATATCCGTTCCCGGTTTGGTTTATAGTCTTAGCAGGAACCATGGACCCGCAAACTGTTGCCGAAACTCTGCGCCAGGTGATCGAGGGGATGGACTTTGCTCCCGCGAAGCGGCTGGTCAACATCAAGGCCGGGCTTGCCTGTGAGAAACGGGACGGGTTTCCCTACTCCATCGCCACCAACATCTGGCACTGCGACTACTGGAACCGCCTCTGGCTGGCGAGACTTCGGGGCGAGAGGCGGCCGGCGAAGAATATCTGGGCTGAGGATTGGCAAGTGCCGGGGGAGGAGGATTGGAAGGAGGTGCGGGACCGTTTCCTGGAGAACCTGACCGCCGCCTACCAGATTGCCTCCGCCCAGCCTTTTCAGCACGCGATGAAGTCGGATGAGGAGGCAGCGAAGGTCCTGAACCAGATCGCGGTGCACACCGCCTACCATGTGGGGCAGGTGGCGTTGTTGAAGCGGATGTTGAAGGCTCGCTGATGAACCACAACGGCACAGCGGCACAACGTTAGCTACAAGGGAGACTCAGTTAGTTTTCACCACAAAGGCACAAAGACACAAAGACACAAAGAAGCGCAAAGGAAAAACCAGATAAACTCCTAATCTGGATTATTGACTATAGGTCAAATCGTTGCAGTCTGGGTTTCTTGGGGTCGGGCACGTTTCCTTCGGTGGCCCTCGGTGTCTTCGGTGGTTCATTCAATTGAACGCAGGCTAAAAACCACTGACGGCCGCCAAGGACCACCGAAGGCTTATCCACAAACTGAAGGAAACTCATCAATGATCCGGACTAGCCCTTCTTTGCGTCCTTTGTTTCTTCGTTTCTTGGTGGTTGAAGAGCATGTTCGAACTTTGAATGGGAGTTCCATGAAAATCTGTTACACGCTGGCCCACTAGACCCCCCGCCAGCCGAGAAATGGACCACAATTGAACCATCAACCATCCTGCCCCCGACCCCATAGCGGTCTATATCCACACCCCCTTTTGCCCAAGCAAATGCGGCTACTGCGACTTCAACTCCTATGCCATGCGGGGGGAGATTGTGGAGCGGACGGTGGGGGCGATTTGCGCGGAGATTGGGCGGTCGCCTTGGCGAGGGGTTCCGGCGAAGACGATCTTCTTTGGGGGAGGCACGCCAACCTTTTTGGCCGAAGAACAGCTGATTAGGATCTTTGAAAAAGTAGTCGAAGCGCACCCACCGATAGTCGGGGCGGAGATCACCAGCGAGGCCAACCCTGGGACGGTGGATGCGGGGAAGTTCCGGGCGATGCGGACGGCGGGGTTTAACCGGATTTCGCTGGGCGCACAGAGTTTCCTGGATTCCGACCTCATCCGCTTGGACCGCATCCACCAGGCCGGGGATATTGAGCGGGCGGTGGGGGCGGCGCGGGAGGCGGGGTTCGACAATGTGAACATCGACCTGATGTTCGCCCTTCCCGGCCAAACCATGGCCGCCTGGCGTCGCAACTTGGACCGGGCTTTCGCGCTGGAGACCGACCACCTCAGTCTCTACTGCCTCACCATCGAGCCCAACACCGCCTTCTACAAGCGCCAGCTAAGAGGCGAACTGGACCTGCCCGATGACGAGGCCCAGGTCGCGATGTACGACCTCTGCTGTGAAAGAGCGCATCAAAAGGGATTCGAGCAGTACGAGATCAGCAACTTTGCAAAGCCGGGCCGCGAGTGTCGCCACAACCTTTGCTACTGGCACGGCGACCCCTATGCGGCCTATGGCCCTGGTGCGGTGGGGTTTATGGATGGGGTGCGCTTTACCAACCTGAAGCACCCCGAGCGGTATTGCGACGCGGTGGAAACAGGCCAACCCATCGCCTTTGAAAGTGAGGCCATCGACGACGCGACGCATCGGACGGAGAAAATCATGCTGGGCCTTCGCCTGAACCAGGGTGTTTCCAGCGAGGGGATTTCTGAATCGGGGATGCACAAACTGCTGGACCGAGGCTGGATCGAGCGCACAAACGGGACCATCCGACTCACCAGAGAGGGAAGGCATTTCTGTTCCGAGGTCGCGCTGGAACTGATGTAGCCGAAAAACGTCAAGATAGAAGCCATGCTCGTATCCGCCATTCTCGCCATTGGGGGCTTCCTGGTCCAGGCCGACATCCCCGCCAAGTATCTGACCCCTGTGCCCAAGTCAACGCAAGTCGTCGCGAAGGTCGACGGGGTGGAGATTAAGGCCTCTGAGGTGGCCGACCTCCTCTGGCAATGGCGGTCTCAAGAGGCCGTGGCCGATTTGATTAGCTACCAGGTGATCAAAAACGCGGCGGTCAAGGAGCAGGTCTCGGTTACCGACGCTGAGGTTCAAAAGGCCTTGGATGAGCAGCTGGCCCAGTTCACGCCCCAGGTTCTGCAGGGTAAGTCGCTAGACCAGTATCTATTGGAGCAGGGCTTTACCTCCTCCCGGCTTTGGCTGAGGCTGAAGACAGAGCTTTTGCTGAACAAGATCACGCTGAAGGACTTCAAACCCGCCGACTACGTAAAGGTCTCCACCATTGTCGTCCGCCCCGAAAGCACCTCCACTGCCGCCTTGACCGATGCAGCCAAGAAGGCGGATGCGTACTATGAGATGCTTGGTAAAGGCGAAGCCTGGGAGAAGGTACTGACCTATTCCACCACCGATCAGCGGACTTTGGACTCCAAAGGACTGGTAGGGTGGCGGCTCTTCACTGCCTTCCCGCAACTGGTGCAGGACGAGATGAAGACGCTGAAAGCCGGAGGCATCACGAAACCTGTACAAACCAACAACGGATTCCAGATATTCCGGATCGAGATGTTCGGCAAAGATGCGAAGGATGGAGAGTTGACCGACGCCGAGACCGCGCACATCGGGGCGAATAAGAACGCAGTGGCGAACAGAATACGAAGCGCCGCGAAGATCGAACGGATGCCATAGGACGGTTTGATACCTGTAGATTGCCCCAAGTTGACCTGTCGGCGCCAATGTCGGAATTTTTTTGGTGGTGAAGGGCTTGCCAGAATCACCAAAATGTGCTGTAATAAGGTGATTCGGTGGGGTTACGGTACAGATGCGTTTGCTGTTCGTGGTGATTTCGTTTGTTGTCGGCCTTGCGGGAGCGAGCGCCCAGATGGGACTGCTGGCGCCTCCATTTAAGCCATGGCATTCCGAGGGTAAGAACTACTGGGGCATTGGGATTCTGGTTGATATCAGTGACTTTCCGGCGAACAGCCATGTTGTGAGTGGCACCAATGTCAACTTCGGCATCTCCGTCGCCGCGGGGCCAGAGGTCGCTTGGGCATCCCCCAGCTTTAAGCCTTCCGGATACCAAGGATACAACCGATTCCGGTTGACGTCGGTTGTCCTCAAAATCGGGGGCACAACGGTTTTCTCTGGTTCGAATGGGGCCAGCGTTCCTTTTGCCGACGGGCTGACCCGCAATGTGCGCTATGCCAGCACCCATTTCAACGACGGCGAAAGCGTCGATATCGAGTTGGATGCCACGGCCGAACTTACCTGCGAGCCCGATCCCAATAGCTCGGATGCGGTTCCTCCACCCTACAATCTGGTTTGCCCAACCTTGAAAATTCAGAACGTGATGTACAACAAGGGGCTGACGTTGGCGACCAAGGAGGAGTGTTACCCTAAACCGCATTTCGTCCTTGATCCAATGGGCCAGCCAGTGGAGAGGCCGGCTGGCTACTATGTAGATAATCCCCCATTACCCGATGGCTATGCCCAGATTTCGCAGGATGCCATGCCCGCGGCCCGATCTGCCTTGGGGACGGCAAAACATACGATTCTCAACTCATCGAACTTCCTTTCCGAAAGCGAGTTGCAACCTCTTCTGAAACAGGCCACCTGCTTCTTCGGGTTCACCCATGGGGAAACGACGAACTTCCGCGCGACCCAAGACAACAAGCTTTACTTCTTCGGGACGCCGAACGAAGTTCAGAACTATGTTCAATCGGGTCGAACGGCCCTGCCGTTCAATATGGTGGTGATGCACGCCTGCGAGACCGTTGGAGGCTCGGGGAACCTGTCTTGGCAGGCGCCAGCCGCGTTCCAGTTGACAGCCGCGCAGCCTAGCAAAATACCCAACAAAGCCTATGCTGGGTTCACGGCCGTTGTTTGGTCGCTTACTCACAAGAATTTCCCATTGAACGAACATGCTGAGGTTGTTTATCAGCAGTTAGTTTCCGGAAAGACAGTCAAGGCTGCCGTTGACGAGGCAAACAGGAAGGTCATTCCGCAATCCAAGAGTGGTTTGCCTTTGCTTATGATCCCAAAGGGAGATCCGTACGCAAAGATTGTCAATGTTTACTTGGATTCAAGCGAGTGGACAAAGGAGCGTGATTCTCAGTGGTTCGTCGTTTTCGATTGACTCTGTTGTTTTTATCAATTTGGCCGTGCCTGGCTTGGTGCGACGTAACTCTTGCCCAGGCCAAGACTATTGCGGCAGATTTTCGCCTCATCGCGGCAAAAAGCGGTGGTGCATCTGTTGTAGGAACTACACCCGGAATATGGGAGCCCGATGTCAATGAAACGGATCCTGATTTTCCAGGATGCTTTTTCCTTGACTATCGGGATGGGTGTGTTGTAGTACGGAAATCCGATGGTATCATCACCAAGTTCTGGCTGTACGACCGCTCCAACAACGACTCCACCTGGAACGAATCCGCCAAACTGACTTCTACCCAACTGTGCGACTTGGCCCAACACTACCGTGACGCGGCCGGAATGTCGGGCACGGTCTATGTGGAGTCGATCACCGAGAATAAAGATGTCGATCCGATGATCCAGGACGTCTGGGTCTCGTTGCGGCAGAGCGGGGTGCCTTATGACAAAACGCACGGCTCCTTCTTCGAGATTTCGCATACCACCGGGCGGCTGATGGCGATGGAACTTTACGAGGTGCCTCAGCCCCCATCATCAGTGACTCCGACCATCACGTCGAACCAAGCGTTCGCCACCGCAACGGCCTATGTGAACTCCGAGTATGGGATCACCTCGTTTGCGGATTTGGAACCCGCTAAACTGTGTATCTGGAAACCGGTGTCCGAGATACCGCCAGGACAGGACAACTTCCTGACCTCTGCCCACGCCACGATGGCCGCTAATAACCAAGGACTCCTATCTTGGACTCTTTACTTCGAAGGCCGGGACACTCTCTCTAGCAAAGGTGGCGTCTATGTACCTCGCTACGCGGTCCACGTGGACGCCCAGACCGGCGACCTTCTGGTGGTCTATGAGTATCAGCCTTTCGGAGGGGGAGGCGAGAGCGTCGTCACCTGGACCGCCCCTGATCTTGGTTCTGGGCCACTGGCCATCGTCGATGCGGAAACGAAGAGGTCTGTCGCCCGAATATCCAGCGTCCTTTCTCCGGCGGAAGCCCCTAGAAAAAGACCGGAAGGTCGGAAGATCGTCCTAAAGCGCGGCCGCTACTCCATGCTTGCCTGGATCGATCCCCAATCGGGGCTGGTTTGGACGGAGAAGAACAAGCGACGCAAGTATGCCAAGCTGGATGAAGCCTCGCTTCAAGCCTACAGGCGTCTCATCAAGGGTAAGAAGTGAGCGAATCGGCCCTCAATTCGGCTGCGCGGAGTCGGCTGCGCGGTTAGACCCACGCAAAACATCCTGGTAACCCCGCCGCCGCTCGTTCGTTGGTATACTTGAAGGCGTCGGCGGCACCAGGGAGTCAGGTGGAAACGGAGGTCGGAGTAAGGACGCTCCCGCCGGCGCTTCTCTCATTCGGAAGTCGGAATCCGAGAAGCGGAGAGGTCTTTTCATAATTGCTCTCTTGTAGCACGGCGTCATCCTGAGCGAGCCAGAACAAGCTTCCTGTTGGGCCGATTGCTTGTCGCGAGTCGAAAGACCTCACCCGTCTGCAGATTCTTCCCAGCCTACAAGTCGGCGAGGTGGTTCGCCTCATCGACTTCCCCGCATACTTGGGGACTGTTGCGTTGTGTTGCCCACCGCCCCATCCTTTGCGACTCTTGGCGGCTTTGCGCCTTTGCGAGAACCTCTTGAACTCACGCAAAGACGCAAAGATCGCAATGGAGTGACACCATGCGACATCCTCCTTGGAACCATGGGTGAATGTTGAACGCCCTCCCCCTCAGGTACCTTCCCAACGACATGGCCCGAACCCTCTTGCTCTCTACCCAGGACCGGTCCTGGCGGGAATGGCTTAAGGCCAATCGGAAGGGGCGTGATCTGGTTTGCCTGGACCCAGGGGAGCCTGACCAAAGCCCTCCCGCCCGCCTATGCCTGTTTCGGGATGAGAAGGTGGTTGCCTGGCGGTTCTATGGCAGCTTGGACCCCCAGCGGTCGCCGCAAATCCTTCTCACCGCTTTGATGCAGCTCCTGGGGCTGGCGGCGGAGGGGGTGGTGGTCCAACTCTGGCCCAACCGGGGGACCCCTCTGATCCGCCACGTCACGATGCTCGCCGCCCAACTGGTGAAGCCCGACGAAATCCTGGTTCCCAAGGATGCCGAGATGGATCAGGCAGGGTTTCCGGTGGGACCGGAGGAGGTGGAGTTGGAGGGCAGCTTCCCCGCTATGGTGCAGAACGCCCAGCGGAAGGCCCACTGGATGAAGATGTTCGAGGCCTGTGAGACCCACGAATTCGACCTGAACCGAGTCTCGGTAGAAGGTGCGCGGCTGGGCTCTGGGGTCCCGATCCACGCCGACGACCTCACCCGCTTCTTCCGGGGCAAGGTGGCGCACGGCGAGGTCGCGGGCGGAGGGCTCTTCCTGGTGGCCCGCGAGGACCCGGACGACGAAGAAGTGGCCCGCGCCCTCGACCACTTCCACTGCTCCCGAGCCCACATCGCCCACCCCGACGAATACGAAGGCCTGCTTTGCAGCTTCGCCAAGCAGCACGGCGAGGA
This sequence comes from uncultured Fimbriimonadaceae bacterium, assembly GCA_964501275.1. Classification (GTDB taxonomy): domain Bacteria; phylum Armatimonadota; class Fimbriimonadia; order Fimbriimonadales; family Fimbriimonadaceae; genus 55-13. The sequence continues at coordinate 26,376 of CAZCSP010000013.1, forward strand.
CTTCGGCATGGGCACCATCGAACGCATCGACTTCGACCGAGGCAAGGTCCTAGCCAACTCCACCGCCGTCCCCCCCGCCCCCGTCCGAATCCTGCGTCTGGGGGCGTTAAAGGTGGACACAGCCGGAAGGGAACTAGGAGAAGTCAGGCCCTGGCAAGTGTGAACCTCCCCCTCCTCCAAGTGGTTCGTCTTGGAGGAGGGGGCCGGGGGGTGGAGGTGCGTCAGCCGAGTGCGTGTACCTCACCTCAGCATGTACAGGTCCTAGTCTGACTCGACGACTTCCCAATACCCGCCCTTGTCCGGTCCGACGCGCTTGAGTCGGCCTTGCTCCCGGAGTTCTCTGAGGTAACGTTCGACCGTACGGGAGGTCTTGTTTAGTAAGGTGGCAAGTTCTTTGGCTGATAGGGTTGGCTGCTGTTTTAGCAGGTCCAGAAGCCTGTGTTTTTCTCCGACATTTTCTCCGACATCCGCCGTTTCGGTGGCAATGTCGATGTATTTGTAGAGCGGATTGGCAATCACGTCCAGCATGAAATCAGTTAACGGATGAACCTTCATCCTCAACATCTTCCAATCCTCACCCCCAGGTACAATTGAAGGATGCGCCTTTACCTGGTTCGGCATGGCCAGACTTCTTGGAATGCCGAGCAACGTGCGCAAGGGCATTCTAATATTTCTCTTGACCCAGAAGGCTTGGAGCAGGCTCGGCTTTTGGGGCAGAGGTTTCTTGGCAAGCGGATCAGCAGAGTTCTCTGCAGCGACCTCGACCGTGCTCGACAGACCGCCGATCCGATTGCCGACGTTACCGGCGCCGTTCTGGAAGAAACGCCGATCCTCCGCGAGCGTGGATTTGGGGACTGGGAGGGGGAGTTTTTTAAGGATATCGCCAACTGGTGGCCTGCGCTGGAGGCGATGCAGGGGGCGGATCGGCTTCAGTTGCGTCCGCCCAATGGGGAGTCTTTTGAGGACGTTTGGCATCGGCTGGACCCGATTATCGAGGACTTGCGAACCGATGATGGGACCACGGTGGTGGTCAGCCATGGGGGGACCTGTGGACTTCTTTTGGCTAGGTTGATTAAGGGAAACTTGGAATCATCGCGAGCTTTCCGATTTGGCAATACAAGCGTCACGAAGCTGGAACGTCGCCCCGAAGGGCTGTTTATGATCCAGTACTACAACGATACGTCGCACTTAAGCGAGGGTGCGTTGACCGGCAGTGTCGATGGCGCGGCTCGTTAAGGCTTGGCCCTGTTTGGCGAGCGCGGCTCTGGTCAGCCTCGCTTTTCCGCCTTTCAACCTGGGACTGCTGGTTTTGGTTGGATTGGTCCCGTGGCTGGGTTCTCTTAGGGAAGCTAACGGTCGGGAGGGGTTTCGGAGCGGGTGGACGTTCGGTTTCCTAATGATGTTGGCCCAGATGCTCTGGATGTTCACTTTTGTCAATAAGTGGATTCAGAACCCGGTCCTTTCCCTGATTCCCTATTTGCTGGGTTGTGCCTACTTGGCGCTGTTTTTTGGCCTGTTTGGAAGCCTCTGTGCGCTTTGTTGGCGGCACCGGATGCCGTGGGCGATTCCGTTGGTGTGGGCAGGGGTCGAGGTTTTGCGGTCTTACATCCCGGCGATGGCCTTTCCGTTTGGCCTCCTTGCGACTCCGCTTTGGCCCTACCCTTGGATGATCCAGGGAGCCTATTTTGGGTCTATTTTCTTTGTCAGCGCTTGGGTGGTGACGGTGAATTTGTTCACAACGCTTGCGTTGACGAAGGGGTCGAGTTGGCAACAGGTACGGGTTTATGTGGTGCCTATCGTCTTGGTTCTGCTGGGTTCCTGGGTTTGGTACAACGACGAGTTGCCAAGCGAGCGGTTCGCGGTTTCAGTGGGACAGCCGGGGGCGGATTTGGCCTTTGGCGACCCGGTGCAGAACGCCCTGAAGATTGGCGAGGAAGTAGAGAAGTTCACCGCCCAGGCAATGTTGAACGGATCGAAGTTGTTGGTTTTGCCGGAGGGGATTGCGGGGCAGTCGGGGGCGTTTCCGCCGACTCCGCCGTTCAACGTGAATGCGGAGATGCCGGTGATTTTTGGCGGGCAGAGGGGTTCGGAGCCTCGGTACCAAACGGCGTTTGCGTTCGACGGGACGTGGCAGTATGCGGATAAGACCCGCCTAGTGATCTTTGGCGAGTACGTTCCGTTCCGCGAGAGTATCCCGATCATTGCGAGCACGTTCAACATCCCAGGCGCAGACCTGACTCCAGGGACGGAACTGAAGCCGCTGCGCGTAGGTGATCGCACGGTGGGTCCGGCTATCTGTTTTGAGGCTTTGTTCCCGGATATCTCCTATCGTCATGCCCAGAACGGGGCGGAACTGCTGGCGGTGTTGTCGGTAGACGACTGGTACATGGGCACGGCGGCGCCTGATCATTTGAAGGCGGCTTCGATTTGGCGAGCCGTAGAGAGCGGGCTTCCGCTGGTCCGCGCGGCGTCTATGGGCCACTCGTTTGCGGTGGACCAACGGGGAAACGTGCTGCGCGAAGTCCCCATTGGTGGGGCGGAGAGTTTCCGGGTGGAACTGCCCATTGGTCCGCCCGCTCCATTCCCTGGGTTCTACGCGTTCCCCATTCTCGCACTTGTCTCCCTGGTCTTGACGCCAATCGGGGCGTGGGTCTGGGGGAGGCGAAGGATTGCTTGATCGCTTGGTTGCTGGATTACTGGACTTCTTTGGCATGGAGGCGCTTTAGAACGCCTGCCTTACCTCCACCAACTCAACATTCCCATGGGTCCTATCGGCTTGTGACAGTTGATGGACAATGTCGGAGTGGATCGTGTTGAGTTAACCTCTTCAGAGCGGCAGGGGGCGGCGGCGGCTCATGCTTCGGGCATTTTCTTTCCTTTGCTGGGGCCTATTGTGGTCTTCTTTGTGGGGCGGAATTCGAAGTACGTCCGCTACCATGCCCTGCATTCGTTTGTGGGGATGCTCCTGCTGAACATCGTGCTGTTCACCCTGGGGGCGATCTCCCTTGGTTACTCGCTTTACAACCTCTACCAGCACTACCAGGAGAACTTTGAGAACTTCGTCTGGTGGCACGTCTTGGTGAAATCGGTGGCGGTTTGGGTGGTGTTTGCGCTGATTGGACTGGTGAACGCCGTGGTCAATATCGTCCAGGCGATGCGAGCCTATCGGGGAGAGTGGCCTCGAAAGAGCCTGACGACGTCGATCGTGAACCGGTTTGTCCGCAAGCCGGAGCCGTTGCCTCAGACCAGTTAGTGCTGCAACCATGTAAATCCAACATTAAATGTTTGATTTGCACGGTTACTCACCACCCGAACCGGGTTAGGCCGGGGATGTGGTCGAAGCGCTTGTCGCGACTCAGAATGGCGAGTTGGTGTTCACGGGCAAGGGCGGCGATCCATATGTCGTTCTCCGGGAGCGGCCTTCCAAGAGCGCGAAGCTCCTCGCGGATTTCTGCGTAGCAGTTCGCCGTAGATCGTGTCAAATCCAGTACGTCGCATTCCCCCTCCAACTCGGCAAGCCAAGCTTCGATTTTGAGTCGATCCCTTGAGCGAAGGAGCCCGAATCGGTATTCACCCAACACGATAACAGGCAGTTGGTGGCGTCCCGAAGTCCGAATCAGGCGAACAACGTCTGGATCACCGACAGCGAGGGCGCTTAGGGCGTTTGTGTCGATGATCATTTCCAATCTTCTGGGTCGATTCGGGAGAACTCTTCGTCGATGGTCTGCTGGATGCGCCCGATCTCCTCTTTCTTGTCCGCAAACGCACCGATCAGGCGTTCGATCCCTGGCTTTCGAACTTCCTGCTTTTCATCTAAAACAAGGCCGTTCAATGCCTCGATCAGCACCTGGCGGAAGGTCTTGCCCCTGGCTGCGGCATACAGCTTTGCTTGCGTTAGCAGGGCGTCGGGGAGTTCAATCGTCGTTTTCATCCTTTAGCTTTATACCCTGCCACCCATATTGATATGCCCATATTTTCGAGAGGGCATAACGGTTTTGTGGCGTTGCGGTGTTGTGGGAGTTGTCCAGGTTGGTTAGTATTAGGTAAACGGATCGGCGCCGTCGGGGGTGGACCAGTTGAACTTGGTTTTTTCTCCCTGAATCCGCCAGCGGCGGGGGTTTGTGGTGTTCATCCAATCCAGGGGCTCGGCTATGGGGCGTTCTTCGGCGGCGTTTGCAAAGGCTTCTCGGAGGGCGGTCCATTCGTGGGGGCCGAGGGCGGCGGGGTCGATGGAGACGAAGAGGGGGGCACCGCTTTGGCTGACGAGGCGGAGCCATTCCGACGCCTGGACGCCTTTGTGATCCTCGGTGATCGCCGCCACGTCGGGGTCGGCTCCGTAGAAGGTTCCTTGGTGGGCGAGGCGGAAGGCGAGGGCGTTGACGCCCATCTTGCGGGTGCGGTTCCAGTCGCGACCGCTGGTGTCGTCGCCGATGCGGTTGAGTTCAAAGACCCCGGCGCTGAGGTGGCTGAAGGTGTTGCAGCCCAGGACATAGGCCGACCCCGCCGCGATGCGGATTTGGTCGTAGAGATCGTTGACGATCTCGGCGGTGGTGCGGGAGCGGTCGTGGAAGTGCCAGCCATCCGGGGTGATGCTCGGCCCCATCTGGAATCCCCAGCGGCCCGCGATGTCCCAACTGGTGAAGTCGTGTTTGATGAGTTCGTATCCCCAATCGGCCAATCGGGAGATGGTTTCGGAGATGTACTTGACGACTTCGGGATGGGTGGGGTCGAGGGCGTTGGGGTCTCTCTGCGACCGCCAGGCGTCGGGGGTTTTGAGGCTGGGGGCCAGGGGGCGGACCCAGATGCCGGGGCGGACGCCGATGTCTTTTAGGTTGGAGGCAACCGCCGCCATGTCGCCAAACTTCTCGTTGCCCTGGTCATAGGGGCCTTGGTCGATGCCGCCCGGACTCCAGCCGGCGTCGATCACCGAGAACGGACGGTTGGCGACGTTGGGCGCGAGCTCGGCCACGATCCGGCTGGTCTCCAGAATCTGCTCCGCGCTGTTCTGGCCATAGAGGCTGTACCAGTCGTTGACGCCATAGATGGGATAGGGGGCCAGTCGGGGGTAGGGGCACATCTGGCGGCAGAACTCTTGATGGGATTGGAAGGCGGTCTCGCCCTCACGTCCTTCTCGCGAGACGACTTCGCATAACTCGACCTCGCGCTCTCCCAGGCGAACTCCTGAGCCGCCGTTGCGCACGTCCAGCCAGAGAGTCATGCCGGAGCGGTCGGCTATCCAAAAGCAGAAGGCGCTGGGGCGGGCGACGATGCCGTAGCCGTGGGTTCGCTTGCCGTCGTGGGCCAGGAAGTACCAGGGCATGGGGCGGTCGGGGGTTTCCCCGCGCCATTCCAGGTCGCCATAGGATCGCTCCCAGCAGTCGCCTAGGTAGCGTTTGACGCCGACGATGTTCGCCTGCCAGCGGATGGCGACCCAGGTTGGCTCCAGGCTCTCGGCGGACAGGGTGAAGCGCTGGCGGTCGGAGAAGATCGTCGTCTTCAGGCTGGCGCCGTCGCAGACCCAGAGCCCGCCGCGAAGGGATTCCATGCGGTAGGTTTGTCCATCGGCGAGGATGCGCACGGAGTCGGGGGGGCGGAGCAGGGAGAGGTAGCTATCCGAGGATTCGGCGGGGAAGGGGGACGGGACGTTCTTGGCGATCGGTCCCAGCTTCTTGGTGACGACCTTTCCGGCGGACGTAAACAGCCCGCCCAGGAAATCGCGCCTGCTTTCGGGGTCTTGGGGTGGCATTGGATTAAGTATGGAACGGGCGGGGGGAGGGAGGTGGGGAATTAGGGAAGGAGGGAAGGACCAACGACGAACTACGAACGACGAATGGTTGGGGGTGGGGCACAGTTCTCCGCTTATAGGGCTCACCTTGCCTAAGTTCGCGTATTTCGGATACATACGGGGAACCTGGCCTCACCCCCAACCCCCTCAAGGGGGCTCGGATCGCTTCCGCTATTTGGCTTGTAGCAGTTCCAGCAGTTCTTCGGGGAGATCGACGGATAGGGTTTTGTTTTCGACCTTGGTGGGGACGATGGTGAACTTGCCTTCTCGCCACCAGAGGAGTTCGGGGGTGATGGAGCCGGGGCCTTCGGCGAACATACCTTGGGCCATGGGGAAGAAGACGTTGATGGCCTCTTCCAATCCTGCCGGGCTCTCTATGGAGTAGAAGACGAAGCTGTGGCGGTTGGGGATGATGACGAGGGCGCCGATGGGGTTGACGGGGACCAGATAGCGGTCGAGGAGGAGGGCGTGGCTGGCGGTGAAGAAGCTGTCGCCGGAGATGGATCGGATGCTGATGCCGCTGGGAAGCTCGTGGCCTGACACGGAGACCGACTCTTGCCGCCACACCTGGTCGAGGGCGATGTCGAGCAGTTCTTTCTCGCGGCCCACATAGCCCCAATTCTTGATCTGGTCGGGGGTCACGGACTGGATGGTTTCGGGAAGGTCGATGGCGAGGAGAGTGACAAAGGCGTCGCAGACTTTGAGGTCGATGTCGGCCTGGAAATCGGGGAGGCCATCTGTCGGATACAGGCGGACGCGCAGCTGTTCCTTGACGTCTTCGAAAGAGGGTTGTTCCAGTTGGCAGGTAGTCATCTTCAGGATGGTTTGGACGAAGTGATCGAGGTAGTCCTTGCGGTCGGCGGGGTCGATCTGTCGCCAAGTCTGGGCCATGTTCATGATGCCGTAGGTCTTGTCTTCGTCCCTCTCAGGCCGCCAGTAGCCTTCCTGAAGGTTGAGGTTGTAGGGGGCGGCGTAGCGGTCGAGAACCTCGGTGAGATTCTTTGAGAATTCGATGAAGTCCGACTGGCTGAGGAAATCCGCCCATGCCGGATGCTCCGGCTGGGAGAAGATGCGCTTCAGGAAAGACATGAGGGCTTATGGCTTTTGGGTTCTTAGGCTTTAGGTTTTGGGTTTTGGGTTTGGGAGTGCGGAGTGCGAAGGGCTAAGTGCGAAGTTCCGAACACGCGGCTTGAGCCCTGGCACGAACCATCCAGGGGGTACGGGCTTGGCGGTTCTTGGATTTCCGGTTTTCGAGTTCCGGCTTCCGACCTGGCATCGGAACGGTTGGATGGGGAAGTTGGTTATACTTGAGTGGACGGGAAATGCTTAATCGAAGCTTTGCCTTGATAGCCGGGAAGTTGGCGCTTGCGCTACTTTTGATGGCGTTCAGCGTCATTGGCGCGGCGGGGACGATGCGGTGTTTCTTTGGGCTTCCCATGGAAGAGACGGTGGCCGTGGCGGCTCCTGTCGAAGCATCGGATTGTTGCCCTTCCAAAATTGCGACGCCCGATCCAGCGCCATCGAGGCAGGCCTGCTGTTGCGTGGATGTGATGGAGAGGTCCATCATCGAGATCAACGCGGCGGCTCCAGTTGTTTTCGTTTTCGACTTCCCAATTCTCGACAGCCCGGCTCCTTCATTTGAGTTTGAAAGCCTCGAGATTCCGGTTCAGCAAATTCGATGGCCCGAGGTCCATGGTCCGCCCGGCATTGATCGTATTCCCGCTTCTCCCCGAGCCCCTCCGTCAGCGTAGTTTCCCCCTCTCTGCCATCTCGTCCCTTGTTTCAGGGACCCTGGGAAATACGTTTACGGAGAATTCAATGTTTATCACCACTTTAGCTACGCTCGTCTTGGCCCAAGCCCCGCTTTCCTGCGCGGTCATGGGTTCGCCCGTCAAAGGCAAAGGCTCTGGCGCGATCGACTACAACGGCGCTCGCTACACCATGTGTTGTGCGGGCTGCGATGGCGGGTTCAAAGCCACGCCGGATAAGTTCCTGAAGCAGTCGGCGGAAAAGAAGCTGACGGTCGGCGTCTTCCTGTATGACCCCACTACGGGGGCGAAGATCGTCGAGAAGGATGCGAAGGGATCTTCCGACTTCGGCGGCCTGCGCTACTTCTTTGCGACGGCGGAGGCCAAGAAAGCCTTTGACGCGGAGCCCAAGAAGTTCACGGTCCAGCCCAAGAAGGAAGCACTCTGGTGCCCGGTTATGAACCACGGGATTGCTGACTACAGCAAGGCCGGAGCCTATGTAGACCAGGGCGACACTCGCTACTACCTCTGCTGCGCCGGATGCCTGGGCAAGATGAAAGAGAAGCCCGCCGAGTTTGCGGCAAAGGTTGCCGACAAGGTAGCTGCGCCGAAGGCTGTGGCGGTCAAGGGCTAGGCGGGGCTGGGCGTTGGGTTTTAGGTTTTAGGTTTTGGGTGTTCCTCTATAGGCCTTATATGACTTATAGGACTTATCCAATCTCATAGCCCAACACCTACAACCCAACGCCCAACGCCCTCCCTCCCAAAGGAGAGCAATCTATGTTTAAGCACCTGTTATTGGCAGCTTGCGCGTGCCTGGCTTTGGTCGCGCTTGCTTTTGCCCAAAACCCGACGGCCAAATCGGGCAAGTATGTGGTCGAACTGCGCGTTCCCGAGGAAGGGGTCTATGCGGGGGAAGAGATCGATATTGAGTTTCGGGTCATGGACTCGACCAAGAACGATGAAATCCTCGGGATGGCGGGAGTTCCCAATGTGAAGGCTGCCGCCGTCGTCACCATGCCCAGCATGGAAGGGATGCCGGAAGCCAAGCCGAATATCCACGTGGAAGGCGTGCCGGGGGACTATGGGATCGAGTGCTTTTTTCCCCATGGCGGGGAGTACAAGATCGATCTGTCGCTAACCCCGCCCAATGAGCCTGCTTTCAAGGTCTCGTTCCTGGTGGATGTGAAGGATGAGAAGCCAAATCGGGCCAAGGCCAAGCCGTATGCGCTGCAAGTCGTGGACGGTCGCGGGGCGAAGGTGGGGCAGCCTTTCAACCTGAAGCTACGGATTCAGGACGTGAAGAGCAAGTCGGTCGTGAAGGCGTTCGACATGGCCCACGAGAAGTATTTCCACCTGCTGATCGCGAGCAAGGACTTCGAGTGGTTCCTGCATGAGCATCCGGAGATGGCTCCCGACGGCACATGGTCGATCCCTGTGGACTTCCCGGCGGGCGGCGAATACTTCATCTATGGCGATGTCGCGCCGGTGGGCAAGGGGTCGCAGATCCTGATCGCCTCGATTAGGGTGGACGGCCCGCGTCCGGCGTGGCGGGTGAGTTGGGAGCCTAAGGCGACGGGCAGCGATCTCGGGGTGAACGGCGCGATCTCCTCTTTGGAGGAGGCCTACCCGGTCGGGAAGATGACGACAGTCGTGGTGAAACTCACGGACAAGGACGGCAAGCCAGTGGGGGATACCGTTGCGTGGCTGGGCGCGGCGGGGCACCTGATGATCTTTAGCCAAGATGGCCAGACCGTGGTCCATAGCCACCCGGCGGACGGCGAAGAGAACCAGCGGCTCGTCAAAGAGGGCGAGTTGAGATTCACAGGGCGATTCCCCAAGGCGGGCGTCTATCGGGCGTTCGTGCAGTTCCAGCGAGGCGAGCACATCCACACGATTCCGTTTACGATTGAGGTGAAGGAGTGAGGGGGTTGGGCGTTAGGTTTTGGGTTTTGGGGGTGGGCTTGCTGATCGTGGTTGGCTTGGCATTCGGCCACCCCATCCCCAAGTTCAACTTCCCGAGCAAGGCGCTCTCCAAGCTGATCGAGGCTCAGAAGGAGCTGGGTCTTTATAAGAAGAGTTTGGTGGAAGACGGGAAGTATGGGTGCTGTCTTAAGAAGCCGACGGACGGCTGCAATATGTGCGCGATCCAGACGGGGTCTTGCGCGTGCGCCGCGAACTTGGCCGCCGGGAAGGGAACCTGCGGCGAGTGCTTTGCGGGGTGGGCCAATGGGCGGGGACTGTTTGACCTGAAGACCTTTGGGATTGGCAATCCTTTGGATATCCCGATCCTGCCTGCCGTCCAACAAGGGATGCAGGGAGTGCAGCAGGACAAGGAGAATGCCCACCTCAAGAAGTACAAAGCCCTGATGATTGAATCCAAGCGGATCATGGTCGGGGAGAAGCGGTTCAATTGCTGCGTCGGCCAGGGCGGGTGCGACGAGTGCGCCCAGGAGCAGTATTGTGGGTGCTCGATCAATCTGGTTGAGGATATGAATAAGAAAAAAGGCGAAAAGATGGATGGTATCTGCGGCCAGTGCATCGACGGGCAGCACGCGGGCCACGGGCGGATCGCGGGCGTCGACCTGAAGCAGCATGTCCACCCGATGCCAGATGATATGGGGGCCATGCGGGGCGTCTTCACCTCCTCCATGTCCCAGGAGGCGAGCGGGACCAGTTGGCTTCCGGCGAACTCGCCGATGCATATGGGGTCACTCGGCACCTTCAATGGTTGGGATATGAGCTATATGGGCTTGGCGACGGCGAATTGGGTGGATACAGGAGGTCGGCGCGGAGAGTCGCAGATGTTTGGCAATTCCATGCTGATGCTGATGGCCCAGCGGGAAAATTGGCAGGTGCGGTTCATGGGTTCTCTCGACCCGCTGACCAACGGGAAGAAGGGCTATCCCAATCTGTTCCAAACCGGGGAGACGGCGTTTGGCGAACCTCTGAAGGACCGTCAGCATCCGCACGATGGGATCATGGAGTTGGCGGTCACTTATTCGTTTGATGTAAGTTCTGGCACAAAAGGATTCTTATATCTTGCGCCGGTTGGTGAGCCGGCTCTCGGCACGGCGGCTTTCCAGCATCGCCCTAGCGCTTGGGAAAACCCGGAAGCTCCGATTAACCACCACTGGAACGACGGCACCCACATCAGTTCTGGTGTGGTGACGGCGGGAGTGAACTTGGCGGATCGATGGAAGATCGAGGGTTCGGTCTTCACGGGTCGAGAGCCGGATGAGAACCGCTGGGATATCGACCCGATCAAACTGGATTCGGCGAGCGGGCGGCTGACTTTCAACCCGACGGCGGATTGGTCGTTGAGCGCCTCTTACGGATTCCTTCGCAGTCCTGAGACTTTGGAAGACGGGGACCAGCATCGGTTGGCGTTCTCAGCTTTCCACCAGAGAGGCGATTGGTCTCTGGGGGCGATTTGGAGTCGGAATATCACTCACCATGGGGATACCGATGCGCTGGCGGTTGAGGCGTCTTACTCGACTTCGGCAGGCTCGCTGTTTGGGCGTTGGGAACGGGTGGAGAAGGATGAATTGGTTAATGTTCCTTCTGGAACTTATACCATTAACAAGTTTACGCTTGGCGGAGTGCGGAACTTTGCAGTGCGGGATGGGTTCGAGTATGGGGTTGGGGCATATGTGGGCTTATACTCGTTCCCGTCGGCTTTGGATTCGTTCTATGGGCGGAATCCGGTGACGGTCGGGATGTTCTTGAGAGTGAGGCCGGGGAGGATGTAGACCCTTTTCGCCGATCCTTCGGTGGTGCTGTGCGGTCCTCGGTGGTTCTATCTGTGTCATTGGAAGGAAACCACCGGAGAACACCGAGGGCCACCGAAGGAGGATTAACTACGAACTCTCGGCTCCCCGGACCTGGAGGTCCAGGCTACGTTTTTGATACGCTAAGGAAAATTGATGAAAACAACTTTGAATGTAACCGGAATGACATGCGCGATGTGCGCCAAGCATGTGGGCGAGGCGATTGAGTCGGTGGAGGGCGTGACGAACGTGGAGGTCGATCTGGCTTCGGGCGTCGCCACTTTTGAGCTTGGCTCAGGCTCTATGGAGAAGATTATCGAGGCGATTGAGGAGGAGGGGTATGAGGCTGTAGAGGCTTGACAAGCGGGTGAGGTCCTTCGACTCGCGACCAGTGAGCGGTCTAGCTACCGCCTTCTGCTGGCTCGCTCAGGATGACGCCGTGCAGTTTGAATAGAACGAACCTATGCACGACCTTTTTTGAACCACAGATGACGCAGATTTTCGCTGATGAGATTGGATAGAGCAAATGAACACCCATGCTGAACACCACGAAACCACCTTGGATATCGAGGGGATGACTTGCGCTTCTTGTGTGCGGCGGGTGGAGAAGGCTTTGGCGAAGACGGAGGGGGTGGAGTCGGCGAATGTGAATTTTGCTACCAACCAGGCTGTCGTCGTCCACTCGGACCACCTGGGACATGATGTACTGAAGAAGGCGGTGGAGGGGGCGGGATATGGGGTGAGGGAGCCTCAGGACATCCATACCCATCACTCTGCCAGTGAACACGCCGAGCATCTTCGCCTGGAGTCCGAGGCGGAGATGGGCAAGATGCGGCGGAACTTGGGCATGGCGATCGCGCTCACGGTCCCGGTGGTCGCGGTCTCCATGCTGTGGCATCCTCGCCCGGAGTGGGCGAATATGATTCTCATGGTTCTCTCGACCTTCGTCATCTTCGGCAACGGAGGGCAGTTCTTCATCGCGGCGCTGAAGGCCCTGCGGCATGGGAGCACGACGATGGACACCCTGATCGCGATGGGGGCGGGGGCGGCTTGGGGTTACAGCACCTACTCGCTCTTCGCCCACTCCGGCCATGCCCATTTGCAGAGCGAGCATATCTACTACGAGACCGGGGCGGCGATCGTGACCCTGATCCTAGTCGGGAAGTATCTGGAGGCGAAGGCGAAGACGCGGATGTCGGACGCGATTCGGAAGTTGGCTGGCCTTGCCCCCAAGGAGGCTTGGGTGGTCTTGCCTAGCGGGGAGGAGGTCTTGCGCCCGCTGGACCAAATCAAGGTGGGCGACTTCCTTCGGGTGAAGCCAGGGGAGCGGGTGGCGGTGGATGGCGTGGTGGAGAGCGGCGAATCCTATGTGGACGAATCCATGATCTCGGGCGAGCCGATTCCGGTGGCGAAAAAAGAGGGCGACCGGGTGACAGGCGGGACGGTGAACGAGGCGGGGTCGTTTGTCTTTCGGGCGGAGAAGGTCGGGTCGGACACGATGCTGGCCCAGATCGCGAAGATGGTTGCGCGAGCCCAAGGCTCAAAAGCGCCGATGCAGGGGTTGGCGGATCGGGTGAGTTCGATCTTCGTTCCCATCGTCATCTTGATCGCCTTAGGCACGTTTGCCGGGTATCTGCTCACCGGGCACAGCCTGGACCAGGCAGTGCTTCCCGCGGTGGCGGTTTTGGTGATCGCTTGCCCGTGCGCTCTGGGGCTGGCGACTCCTACCGCGCTGATGGTCGGGACCGGGCGCGGGGCGGAGTTGGGCATCTTGGTGAAGGATGGCGAGGCGCTGGAGCGGGCGGGGCGGATTCAGACGGTGCTGCTAGACAAGACCGGAACCCTGACCGTGGGCAAGCCCCAACTGACCGACGTTAAGGCCTTGAACGGCTGGTCGGAGGATGAGGCGTTGGCCCAGGCGGCCTCCTTGGAGAGCCAGAGCGAACATCCGATTGCCCGGGCGATGGTAGCTGGGGCGGTTGATCGGGGGTTGGCTTTGCGACCGGTTTCCGGGTTCCAGGCTTTGGTTGGACGCGGTATATCGGGTGTGGTGGATGGCCAGCGACTGGAGATCGTGCGGGCGGAGATCGGGTTGGAGGGCGTGGAGGCCCTGGAGAAGGAAGGGAAGACGGTCTTCTCCGCTACCCGTGAAGATGGGGCGCGGGCGATTTTTGCGGTCAGCGACGTGGTCTCCCCCACCAGCGCCCAGGCTGTTTCTGAACTCAAGGCCCTGGGCATCCATCCGGTGATGGTGACGGGCGACAATCGGGCGACCGGGGAGGCGGTGGCGGCTCAAGTGGGGATCGACGAAGTGGAGGCGCAGGTTTTGCCCGAAGACAAGGCGAATATCGCGGCCCGCTACCAGCAACAGGGGCCGACGGCGATGGTGGGAGACGGCATCAACGATGCCCCGGCTCTTGCCCAAGCCGACCTGGGCATTGCGATGGAGGAGGGGACGGATGTGGCGATGGAGACCGCCGGGATCACACTGTTGCGCTCCGACCTGCGCGGGGTGCCGCTTGCGATCCGGCTATCGAAGGCGACGTTGGGGACCATTAAGAGCAACCTCTTCTGGGCGTTCGTCTACAACGTCGTCATGATCCCGCTGGCGGCTTTGGGGATTTTGAGTCCCATGCTGGCGGCGGCGGCGATGGCCCTGTCGAGCGTGTCGGTGATTCTGAATTCCTTGCGGCTGCGGCGGTTTGCGGGATGAGTTCGCGCAGCTAATGCTGCCTTCCCGAACGGGAATCACCACCAACGCACGAAGGAATGGAGGCGCCATCTGTAGCCTGGCCGTCCACGTTCGAGTCCTCCAGGTCCGAGGGTCTTGTAGTCGTCGCAACGCTTGTGGTTAGACGGCGGCAAAATGCATCCGCCGCCTACAGGGACAATGTCAACGGTGAAGGCGCGGCGAATCCACTGTGAAACGCTGCATCCGCCATAGAGCTTAGATCCACAAATAAAAAAGCCCGCAAGCAACTGCTTGCGGGCTTTTGTCTCTTGCCTTATCTTCGGGGTTTGCCGAAGCGCTTGGGGCCGGAGCGGGTTCCTCCGTAGGCGGGGCGGTCGGTTCGGTTGCCGTTGTTTCCGCCGATGCCGGGGCGATGGGCCTGGGGGCTGGAGGAGTTGCCGGTTCGGGGTTGGCCGTTGTGCTGGCTGTTTCCGGGGGCGGGCTTGGCCCACCGAGGCTTCTTCTCCACCTTTTGGAACTGCTTGGGCGTTCCGATGGGCTTGGGTCGCTCGTGCTTCACCGGGGCCGTGGCCTCAACCGGAGGGGTGGGGGTGACGTCGCGGGGCTTCTTGGGCGAGAACGGCCTTTGATCTCTCGATCTTGGAGCCGGAGCTTCGGGACGCTCGGGTCGGTTGTTGCTTCGGAAGCCCTGGGGCTTGAGGTTAGGCCGATCTGAATTTTGGCGAGGGGCTCGGCGAACTTCGGGGAGCGATCCGGTGATCACCGACAGTTCCTTGCCGATCAGCCGCTCGATCTGACGAACGTCGCGGTGCTGCTCGGGAAGGGCGAAGGTGACGGCTCGGCCCGTTGCGCCAGCTCGACCGGTTCGGCCGATTCGGTGTACGTAGTCTTCGATGCAGTCGGGAAGGTCGTAGTTGATGACCAACTCGATGTCCTTCACGTCGATGCCTCGCGCCGCGATATCGGTGGCGACCAAGACCCGGAACTCGCCGGACTTGAATCCAGCCAGAGCCGCCTTGCGCTGGGCAAGGGTTCGGTCGGAGTGGAGTTCAGCCGCGCTGATCCCGAGGTCGCGCACGTTTCGGGCCACCTTTCGGGCGCCGTGGCGAGTTCGCGAGAAGACCAGAACGGTCCCGTTGTTCTCGTACAGCACGGAGCTGAGGAGGTCGGGCTTCCGATCCTTCTCGACCATGTGAACCTCCTGCTCGACCAGTTCGGTCGGAGTCCCCTGAGGGGTGACTTCGACTCGGACGGGATCGGTCAGGTAGTTGTTGGCGAGGTCGTTGACCTCTTTGGCCATGGTCGCGGAGAACAGCATCGTCTGCCGCTTGGCGGGAACCTGGTCCAGGATGTGCTTGACGATGGGCGCAAACCCCATGTCGAACATGCGGTCGGCCTCGTCCAGCACCACCATCGAGACGAATCTCAGGGTGCAGGTCTTTTGGTAAAGGTGGTCCTTCAGGCGGCCAGGAGTCGCGACGATCACGTTGGGCCGTCGGCGGAGGTCGTTGACCTGTCGGTTCATGGGAGCGCCGCCGATGAGGACGGCCGTCTTCAGCCCGAGGGCCGAACCTACCTTCTTCAACTCTTCATCGATCTGAAGGGCGAGCTCGCGGGTGGGAGCAAGGATCAGGGCCATGCCCTGGTTGCTGAGTAATTTTTGAATCATCGGAAGACCAAATGCAAAGGTCTTTCCGGTGCCCGTCTGCGCGATGCCAATGACATCTCGGCCCGCCAGGGCATGGGGAATCGCTTCGGCCTGAATGGGGGTAGGCGTGGTAAAGCCTAGCTTGTCCAGTTGGCGGTTAATTTCGGGGGACAGCTCCAGGCAGCCGAAAGCGGTTGTTGTTAGTGTGGGATTCATTAGAAAACGTCCCGAGAACCGGGACTGGCGTAAGTATGACAGGTTGGGGGAGGGCGTTAGGGCATTTGGCGTGAATGCGTGATGAAAGTGATGTGGGTAGGGTGAGGAATCTGGAAAGTACCGTAGTTAGCCCAGTTGGGACGGTTGCGATCCTAGCCTCCTCAAAGGGGCCAGGATCGCTTCTTGTTGCAAGCCTCTCACGGCATTGCGGGGTTCTCACGAACTCACCTCGATCACGCAGTCATCCCAAAGCCAGGTCCCAACAATCGCCTTCCCCGATGTGCCATAATCTCCGCACACTCTGAAGACAGCCGGTGGCATGAAGCCGTAATCGACCTATCTGGGTCGGCCAGCCGAGGGGATGGTATTGAAGAATTTGGACCGCCGAT
Organism: uncultured Fimbriimonadaceae bacterium; assembly: GCA_964501275.1. Lineage (GTDB taxonomy): Bacteria > Armatimonadota > Fimbriimonadia > Fimbriimonadales > Fimbriimonadaceae > 55-13. The sequence goes on from CAZCSP010000013.1 coordinate 42,621, forward strand.
CTCCAGATCGGCTTCTCCGGTCTGGGACCGGGGCCGAGGGCTTCCGCCAACCACCTCCGGCGGAAGCCCTCGCTGTTTTTTCAGAGACGTAAGGTGCGAATAACCATATGCCAACCGCAGAAAAATCACGCACAATCGAGCAAGCCAAGGAGTGGTATTCCAAGTCCGTCGGCGTAGTCTTCACCGACTACAGCGGACTGAAAGTGAAGCAGATGCAGGAGCTTCGCCGGAACCTTCGATCGAAGGGCGGCGAGATCCATGTTCTGAAGAACACCCTCTTCCGAATCGCCGCCGGCGACGACGTGGAGAACATGCCTTCGGAGCTTCACAACGGAACCACGGCCATCACGTTCGTCTTTGAAAACGAAGCCGAATGCGCCAAGGTTCTGCTCGATTATGCCAAGTCAAGCAAAGTCCTGAAAGTGAAGGGCGGTTACTTTGGCAAGGCGTTCACCGCAAAGGAAGTCGAGGCGCTCTCCGAACTGCCACCGCGCGATGTTCTCATCGCCCAGGTGATCGGAGCCATCGCCGCGCCGCTCAGCAACCTCGTTGGAACCATCGAAGCCCTTTATGCGGACCCGATCCGTGTCATTGGCGCCGTGTCCGATAAGGTCGCCGAGGGAAGTCCCGTTCCCGAGGCCAAGGCTGAAGAGGCCGCTCCCGTAGCAGAGGAAGCTCCGGCTGCAGAAGCTGAGACTCCCGCCGAAACGCCAGCAGAAGAAACCCCCGCCGCAGAAGCTCCCGCCGAGGAGCCTGCGCCCGACGCGAATTCCGAGGAGAAGGCTGAATAGCCGCCTCATCCCCTAACCGTATTACGGAGAACCAAAACAAATGGCAACCACAGTTGAGAACCTAGTAGATACCATCAGCGGCCTGACCGCCCTTGAGCTCAGCGAGCTGAAGAAGGCCCTGGAAGACAAGTTCGGCGTCACCGCCGCCGCTCCCGCCTTCAACCCGGCCATGTTCGCCGGTATGGGCGGTGGCGCAGGAGCCGCCGCTCCTGCCGAGGAAGAGAAGACCGAGTTCGACGTCATCCTGGCCGCCGCCGGCGATGCCAAGCTGAACGTCATCAAGGTCGTCCGCGAGATCACCGGCCTGGGCCTGAAGGAAGCCAAGGACCTGGTCGACGGCGCTCCCCAGCCCATCAAGCAGGGCGTCGGCAAGGACGAGGCCGACAAGATCAAGAAGCAGGTCGAAGAGGCCGGCGCGAAGGTCGAAGTCAAGTAAGGCCTTTGTAAAGCCTGCGCTCCCATTTTGGGGGCGCAGGCTTTTTTGTTTTTTGGGGGAGATTGAGTTTGGCTGTACTTACTACAGACTAAAAGCCCTTCCCCCTTGATGGGGGAAGGGTTTGGGATGGGGGTGGCGGTGGTTGAGCGCTTGGAGAGTGGTTGGCTACCGGTTGGGGGTGCCCTGGCACCCCTATTCCCTGGTTTCCTCCCGAGGTTGCGGCAAGCGTTCACCCCCACCCTAAATCCCTCCCCCATCAAGGGTGAGGGACTTTTTAAAGCCCTGAGGCAGTCAAAGCCTCAGGGTTGCGGTTTGTGGCGGGCGATTTTCTGTTGTCGGCGCACCCTGAGGCAGTCAAAACCTGACTGGTGGGTCTCAGAAGAAAACCTTGGATATGCCGCAATCTTACTGTATACTGAAGATACGCCTGAAGGCGTTTGGAGGAAACTCATGATTAAGCTAAAGAGCCTTGCCTTTGGTCTTCTTGCCATTAATGTCCTGAACCTGCCTCTGTTGGTCAGCGCTGTGTCGGGTCCCGTACCGGAGGGGAAGATTCCTGCGAAGTGCGCCTGCGCCTCGACTGGCCCGACCGAGGATGCCTCGGTTGCCGTTCAGCGGGCGCTGACGGGGGTTAGAGCGCCTTTTGGGCCGACCACTCCCTATTGCTCCACTTTGCCTCTTGAGAACTGCACACGTGAGGATGACTATGTGTGGCTTGTCTGTATAAAGACGGGAAGCTCTCCCCTTACTTGCAAGAAGTTCACCCACCCTGTAACCGTATGGTTCTGTCCTGGGACCACCTATTATAAATGTGCGGGGAATTGGTCTGCGACCGATGAGAACTGCACACCATGCACAAGCGGTACCTCGGGAACGTTGCCGGCAGGTTGCACACCTCCGGTACCAGGTGACTGGACACTGTGCCAGTAACAGTGGCGAATACGCCCCGACTGTCTTCCGCCGACAGTTTATCCACCTCCTTGGTGGGGGCTGTCGGGGGCGCTTGGCTAGCGAACGTCTTGGACTTGGCGATTCTGGCGCCTTCCCAGGTTAATTGTTGGCGTTGGGTGGTGGGTCAAAGTCGATTGCCCATTCATTACGGATACAACCTATCGAAGGCCGTCGTCAACTTTGACCGTTGGTGGCTTGTCGTTGCCGTTGCCCTCTCCGCTACCGTGCTTCTTCGGTTAAAGGTCGAGCCTAAAATGCGGAAGCGGCTTATCGTGCTTTACGCAGGGGCGATCACATTGCTATGCGCCATTCTTTATCGCCTCTACTACATCCCGAACGACAGTGAAGCCGCTATCGAGGTAGTAATTCGGTTCCTTGCTGTCGTAATCTTTGCGGCGGGACTCACTGCGTTCCCTCTCCTATTCGGATCGTTTACCCGCCGCGTCGCCGAGAGGTTATTCGCATGATCAAAAATCGCGGTCTAAGCTTGACCGAAATCCTTATCGTCATCGTCATCCTGGCCTTGCTTGCCGCTTTGTTGTTTCCAGTCTTTGCTAATTCCAAAGAGCGGGCTAAGATAGCGCCATGCACCACAAATTTGCGTCAGATATCGGTCGCCCTCTCTACTTATGCCAGCGACAATAACGACGTCATGCCCCGAAGCCTTGCAGAGCTAGAAGCGAACCAAGAGGGAATTCGATCAGCGCTTGTCTGTATATCCGACGTTACGACAGGCGCTAACAAGGCGGAAACTGAGCGGACCGGGAACAAGCACAGCTACTTTTTCATGCCTCCTGATCCCAGGTTTCGGACCGCCCTTGCCAATGCAGATTCGAACCATGGGGTTGCCTACTGCGTTCTACATGGTGAGAGGGAAGCGGTTCAAGGCGAGTATTTGCCCAAGAGAGATACGACCGGCCTGGTCCTTCGACTCCGCCGAGATGGATCCATTCAGCATGCAAAAGTCGGCCATATGTGCTCTGCTCCCTCCCCTGGTGGTCAACTTCGAGGCCGGCAAGAGTGGAGCCTGCTATCCGACACCAAGTGTGTCGATCAGTTCTGCTATGGTCTCACTGAGACTTGCCCGTAGTCTTTGTCGTGGCGGTATTAGTCTGCCTTTGGGCGCGTGTGTCGCAAACTCATGTTCGCATAGGATTCCAGCCTTGAGGGTTTCCCCTCAAGGCGAGTTTTCGGTTCCTGCTCACCCCCACCCTAAATCCCTCCCCCATCAAGGGGGAGGGACTTTTTTTTAGCTTGTGGCTACTTGGGAGTCACTGGCCTTGATCCTTGCCATCCTCTCATTTTCTTGGTTGACATTTTCTGTTTTTGAGCGCTTCTTTTATATGGAAGCGTTTTTGGATTGGCTGGCGCCGGTGTGGCGGCCTCATGGGGGACAGCGGGAGTTTTTGGTTTGTCCCAATAAGATTCGGGTTTTGGCTTGTGGGCGGCGGTGGGGGAAGACGGATGCTTGCGCGGTGGCGATTCTTGGGGAGTTGTTCCAGGACAAGCCGACGCGGCATCTGATCCTGGCTCCGACTTTGGACCAGGCGCAGATGTTGTTCGACCGGGTTGTCGAATTGCTGGGTTGCTTGAATGCTGGATTGCTTGATTGCTCGGATGTTGGGCTCCACCCGTCCGGATCACCTGTAGGCGGCGGATGCATTGTGCCGCCGTCCAGCCGCGAACCTGTAGAGGAAGGCGAACCAGACTGTACGCGAAACCTCCACCCCCCGGCCCCCTCCTCCATTTCCGAGGACATTTCCGGCTTGCGGGGGCTTTCTTCCCGTGAAATGGAGGAGGGGGATGCAGAAGACGGCGGCAAAATGCATCCGCCGACTACAGGTCCATCCTGTTTGTCCGAGGAGGGGGAGCTTGGGCCGAATTGGAGTTCGACTCCTCGGCGGTTGGCGCTTCTGGTGGATTGGGGTGCAGAAGACGGCGGCACGATGCATCCGCCGCCTACAGATGCAAACGGCGGCAAAATGCATCCGCCGAATACAGGGTCATCCCGTTTGTTTGAGGAGGGGGAGGTTAAGGTTAAGCGGTCTCCCTACCCCAAGCTGACTTTTCGTGGGCATACCGTGGTTGCTCGGTCGGGGCATGTGGGGCGGTCTTTGCGGGGGAATGAGGCGACTCATGTGATCATCGATGAGGCGGCTTATGTGCCCGAGTCTTTGGTAACCGAGGTCGCGATGCCGATGTTGGCGACCAACGATGGGCGGCTGACGCTTATCAGCACTCCCTGCGGACTTAACCACTTTTGGAAGTTTTTCAAGATGGGCGAGGCGGGGGAGCATGGGGTTTGGAGCCGGACCGCACCTTCCTCGGAGTCGCCTTATGTGTCGCCGGAGTTCTTGGCGGTGCAGCGGGAGTTGATCAGCGAGCGGGCGTTTGCGACCGAGTATGAGGCGCAGTTTGTGGACTTTGCCGGGGCGGTTTTTGGGACCGAACTTATCGAAGCCTGCACCGTGCCGGAGGTGATTCGGGGCGAGCTTGGTTGTGCGGTGGGGGTGGACTGGGGACGGTACCACGACTATACGGCGGTGGCGGTTCTGGAGGGGGATCGGAGGCGGAGCCAGTTGGTGCATCTGGAACAGTTCAAGGACGAGAGTTGGAACAGCATGGTGGGACGGGTCGCGCAGATCGTGGGGCGGTACCCCTCCGCTCCCGTGACAGCGGATGCGACGGGGGTGGGCGACCCGGTGTTGGAGAACTTGACCGCGGCTTTGACCGGGCATAAAGTGGAAGGGCTGTCGCTCACGATGGCAAACAAGGGCACGGTGGTTGGCGACCTGCGGATGGCGATGGAGCGCGGGGCCATCGTCTTTGCTCCCCACCCCGAACTCATCCGCCAACTGACCCACTTCGAGATGAAGGTCACGGAGTCGGGCCACCAGAAGACGGAGGCCCGCCACGGCTACCACGACGACCTCGTCATCGCTCTGATCCTGGCCTATCGCCAGCTCCCGGTGTCCTACATTGCGCCGATTTTGGTGGGCGGAGAGACGAGGTTCTCGGGCAGGAAGCGGTTGAGGTTTGAGGATTTGGTTTGGGACGGCGTTGGGTGTTAGGCGTTCGGTTTTGGGATTCGGTGTTAGGCATTCGGCATTCGGTGTTTGGTGTTCGGTTTTAGGTGTTTGGCCCGATAGCCGAATGCCCAACACCCAGCACCCAATGCCTCCCAGGAGAAAAACATGATGAAATTTTTCAATTTACGACGGTGGTCAGCTCAGCGGGAGTTGGCTCGGCAGTTGACGGTATTCGATCGGCGGGCGCAGGAGTATCCGGGGACGCCGCCGGGGCCTTTGCCTTATGCGACTTACGACCTGATGCAGCGGGACTCGATGATCCAGACGGTGATGTCGGTGAAGCGGCAGGGGGTTTTGGCGGCGAAGTTCCGGGTGGCGCCGGCTTCCTCCTCGGGCGAGGCGCGGCGGAAGGCGGCGTTTGTGGAGGAGTGCTTTGCGCGCATGGACGGCTCTCCTGCGACTATCTTGGACCAGGCGATGGACGCCTTTGCCAAGGGGTGGTCGGTGCAGGAGGCGGTGTATGAGCCTTTGGGAGCCTTGTTGGTTTTGAAGGCGGTGCGGGCGAAGGACCCGGCGACCTTTGGGCTGGAGGTGGATGAGTTTGGGGCGGTGACGGGGCTGAAGTTGGAGGCGCGACTACAAGTTTCCGGAACCTCCACCCCCCTGCCCCCCTCCTCCAAGACGAACCACTTGGAGGAGGGGGGTGCCTTGCCTCGCTCCAAATTCGTCATCTATGCCAATCGGGGCGGGTATGGGAGGCCTAAGGGGCGGAGCGACTTGGATGCGGCTTATCCTCATTGGCAGGCGAAGGTGCGGCTGTTGGATGCCTGGCGGGTGCATCTGGAGAAGTTCGCTTCGCCGACCGTCTTGGGCAAGTACAACCGGGGGCTTCCTTCTGAGGAGGCACAGGGGTTGTTGGCGGCGTTGGAGGGGCTGGCAAAGCGGTCGGCGATCGTCTATCCCAGCGAGATCGAAATCGGGACTTTGCCGGGCGGGCGGGAGTCGAATACCGGCTTCATGGACGCCATCGACTTCCACAACCGCGAAATCGCCCGGTCGGTGCTGGGGCAGACTTTAACGACGGATGAAGGGCGTCGGGTCGGGTCGCTGGCGTTAGGGAAGGTCCACTTGCAGGTGTTCTTGCTTCAATTGCAGGCGTTGCGGAAGGAGTTGGCGGATGTGGTCATGACCGAACAGGTGATCCGGCCTTTGGTCGAGTTGAATTTTGGACCGGGCGAAATGCCGCGGTTTGAGTTTGAAGAGGTGCCGCTGGAGGCGTTTTCGAATGGGAGCTTGTGAAATGTGGCTTGTGTGGCGATACAAGTCACAGTCCACATCTCACAAGCCACACCTCACTTCGCCCACGGCAAAGGCTTTTGCGGGGGGAAGGTTTTGTTTAGCTTTTTGATCCGGTCGTCCAGGTGTTTGACTCGGTTCTTGTCGTTCGGGTGGGTGCTTAGGAATTCGGGGGGCTTACCTCCGCCGGAGGCTTTGGCGAGGATCTCGAAGACCTCTTTGATGCCCTCCGGGTTGTAGCCCGCTTTGATCATCATGTCCATTCCCTGCTCATCCGACTCGGTTTCATGCTTGCGCGAGAAGGGGAGTTCGAAAATGAGATCATTGGCGATGGAAGCGATGCCCGCGACGTTGTTGTTCGCTCGGGTGAAGATGAGCAACAGGTTGAGTCCCAAAGCTCTCTGCTGGGAATCGCGATAAGCATAGGCCCAGTGCTCCCTCCGAACGTGGGTCAACTCGTGGGCCAGGACGCCAGCGAGTTGGTCTTCAGTGGAGAGGCGGTCCAGGAGGCCAGTGAAGAAGAAGGTGGGGCCGCCGGGCAGGGCGAAGGCGTTGACCTGCTTGTTGTCGATGACATCGAAACTGTACTGCCAGGGGTCCTTGCCGTCGTCGATGACTGCCAAAAGTCGGCTGGCGACCCGGCGCAGGGTTTTCACGCGTTCGTCGGTAGCCGGAAGGACCTTCTCCTTCTTGCGAATGTCTTCCGCCGCTCGTTGGCCCAGCTTCACTTGATCGCCTTTTCCAGGCTTGAATGGGTCCGCCGAGGCGGGGGCGATGGTTAGGCCGCTGATGGCCAAACACGCCGCGAGTCCGATTCCCCAGTTCTTTCTCATGATAGTTTTGACGTCGTTCAGGCAGGTTGAGTTTGTTTTGCCCTAGGACTTGTTTGAGTTTAGCAGGGACGGCGTTGGAGTTTGGGTTTTGGGTTGATCTGACTTATCTGACAGATCTGACGGATCGGCCAGTGGAGGTGACGCAATACCCATGCCCAACACCCAACGCCCAATGCCGCAATGCCCAAGACCCAATGCCGAACGCCCGGCGCCTCGCCCCCATGCCACACTATATCCGTGCCCCTGACTGAAGAAGCCATTCTCGACGCCCTCCGCAATGTCCAAGACCCCGACCTGAGGCGGGATATCGTTTCTCTCAACTTTATCAAGGACCTGAAGATCGAGGGCGAGGTGGTCTCTTTCAAGGTGGAACTGACCACCCCGGCCTGTCCGGTGAAAGAGGAGTTGAAGGCCCAGTGTGAGGAAGAAGTGCTCAAACTGGACGGGGTGCAAACAGTCCAGGTGGAGATGACGGCCCAGGTGCGGGATCGCCAGACCGAGCCGGAAGACCTGATCCCCGGAGTCAAGCACGCCATCGCCATCGCCAGCGGCAAGGGCGGGGTGGGGAAGAGCACCGTTACCGTGAACCTGGCCGTCGCCCTGGCCCAGACCGGGGCGCGGGTGGGGTTGATGGATGCCGACGTCTACGGCCCCTCGATCCCCTTGATGCTCGGCGCCCAGCATGAGCGGCCCTATACCCAAGGAAGCAAGATCATCCCCATCGAGCGGTATGGCCTGCGGATGATGTCGCTGGGGCTGCTCTTAGAAGAGGGGCAGGCGGTGCTTTGGCGGGGGCCGATGGTGGCGGGGACGGTGAAGCAGCTTCTGCAGGATGTGGATTGGGGCGAACTGGACTACCTGCTGGTGGACTTGCCTCCCGGCACCGGCGACGCCCCGATGAGTCTGGCCCAACTCACTCCTTTGACCGGGGTGGTGATTGTGACCACTCCTCACCATGTGGCGGCCAATATCGCCGGAAAGTCGGTGCATCTGTTCCGGCGGCTGAACTCTCCGATTCTCGGCGTGGTGGAGAACATGGCCGGGTTTGTGTGTCCCCACTGTGGCGAGATTTCGAAGATCTTCTCCGGGCTGACGGGTGAGGAGTTGGCGGGGCAGATCGGAGTGCCCTATCTGGGCTCTGTGCCGCTCGATCCCAGCGTGAGCGATGCGGGAGACAAGGGCGTCCCCGCCATCATCTCCGCCCCCCACCGCCCCCAGACCGAGGCCTTCAAGGAGATCGCCGGGAAACTCGCTCAGCAGGTCAGCATCGCGGCGCTCACCAGGGGCGGATAGCGCGGCGTAAAATCTCAAAATTGTTGGTTGACAAAATAGACGTGTGTCTACTATATTAATGAGAACATCTCAAAACATGCGAGGTGACTGTTATTCAATCAACCAACTTTTCAGAGGAGGCCTATGATCTGCTGCGCAAGGCGGCGGAGCTTGGGCCTGGATATCGCGGGCGGAAGCGAGAGGCCGATCAAGTGGAATGCCGGACGCTGGCCAACGAGTTCCGCGAGCGCGGGGAAGAGCCTCCTCCCTATTTAGAACTGGACCCCAAGTGGGTGGAGCGTCGGGCCAAGCTTTTTGAGGCGGGCGATTATCCCGACAAAGGAGTCACTGTGACCGAGCGGGATTTGGCGGCGATGGCGGCCAATTTCGACCTGCCGGTGCCGATCTGGATCGAGCACGCCGAGTCCCCGCTGGAACTCGGATACCTCACCGAGGTCAGTACGGAGGATGGGGAACTGTTCGGCACGCTCTCCCTCACAGAGGAGGCGAACAACTTGATCGAGCGGTCCGGAGCGCGGGCGCTTTCGGTCGGACTATCCAGCGACCTGACGCGCATTCGAGAGGTCAGCCTGGTCCGATATCCGAGGGTGAAATCCGCCCAACTCTTCGACGACACGCTCCGCTTCGACACCGAAATCGAGTTCGGCATCGACTGGCGGGCCCGATATGAGGAGGCGATCCGCAAACAGAGGCAGGACGCGGCCCAGGATCAGGTGGCCAAGTGGGTGGCGGGCGGGGTGATCACTCCAGCTCAAGCGCCCTATGTCTCGGCCCTCCTGGTGGAGGAGACGGGCGTCGAGTTCAACGGCGGCCTGACTTCGATCCGGGATTTGGTCGCGAAGCTGATTGTCGCCCAGCCCCGACATGGGATGCTGGGCGAACACGCTCCGCAGCCCGTAGAGGATGTTTCCTCCGTTCTGATGCTGCCCGAAGAGGCGGCTTTTTATCGGAAGCACTTTCCGGATGTAAGTCTGGAAGCGATTGCGCAGAAGCGCCGGTCGGCTTGACTTGTCCGACGATAAATCGTCGGTTTGAAAGCGGCAATGAATTGCCGCACTCTAAACAGCTTGAGGCGATCGTGCAGAAGCGTCGGTCGGCTTAACTTGTCCGACGATAAATCGTCGGACTGAAAGCGGCAATGAATTGCCGCACTCTAAACAGCTTGAGGCGATTGTGCAGAAGCGTCGGTCGGCTTGACTTGTCCGACGATAAATCGTCGGTTTGAAAGCGGCAATGAATT
>CAZCSP010000013.1:52589-92278 GCA_964501275.1 uncultured Fimbriimonadaceae bacterium
GCCGCACTCTAAACAATTGGAGGTTTCATTTTGGCAGCATTAGCTACCGCATTCGAGGCGTTTGAGAAACCTGGCCTCGTCGTCAACTACAAGATTTCGAATGTGAAGGTGTTCAAGGGCGGGTTGCTTGCGATCAATTCTTCCGGCTATCTGATCCCGATTGCCCACGGCACTGCGAACCTGAAGTTTGCCGGTGTCGCCAATGAAACGGTCGACAACTCGGGCGGCTCGGCGGGCGACAAGGGCGTCAACGTGACGAAGTCCGGCTCGTTCGTCTTCAAGGCCGCCAGCGGCTTTACTCCCGCCATCGCCGACCTGGGCAAAGAGGTCTACGCTAACACCGACTGGGAGGTCCAGATCGCCACCGGCGGCCTGAGCAACCAGTATAAAGTCGGCACCATCACCGCATTGGAAAACACCTCGACCGGAGCCGTCGGCGTTCGGGTGAGGATTGATAACTACAGTTTGTAGGTGGTGGGCGTTAGGCGTTGGGTGTTAGGCTTTGGGTTTTAGGTTTTAGGTTTTAGGTTAATAGGACATATAGGACTTATAAGACCTATAAGCCAAGCACCAAGCACCAAGCACCAAACGCCAAACACCAAACACCAAACACCATCCCCCCGTCCCCAAAAGGAGGTTCCTATGGCTCTTACCAAGAGCGACATTCCTGATCTTTTGATCCCTGGCCTAAAGGCCGAATTTGGCGAGGCTTATCGCAGCGAACTCGATCAGAGTATCGCCGACCGCATCGCCACTGTTATCAGCACCACCATGCCGAGCCAGAAGTATGCTTGGCTGGGCAGCGTGCCGCCGATGCGCGAGTTTGTCGACGAGCGTCAGCCGACCGGGATCGCGCCCTACTCAGTCACCATCGAGGACAAGGTCTTCGAAGCCAGCTTGGCGATCGACCGCCGTGCCATCGAGGATGACCAGCTCGACATGGTCCGCATGAAGGTGCGCGACTTGGCGTTTCGGGTGGCGGCGCATCGGCAGCAGATGGTGGTGGAGGCTCTGGCAGGCGGCAGTTCGGGCATCGGCTACAACGGGCAGCCCCTGATCGCCACCACCCATCCGGTGCATGGCGGCGCGACTTACTCGAACAAGACCACCAGCGCTTTGGACGCCACCACTTTGGCCGGAGCGATCAATGCGATGATGCTGGTTCCCGACGACCAAGGGACGCCCCTCGGGATCGTGCCGGATACGCTCGTGGTGGGGCCGAAACTCCAGTGGGCGGCCATGGAATTGGTCGAGAGCCCGGTCGTGGTCTACAAAGGCAACAGCAACGACACCGCCGCCGCAACCCCGTACCTGAACGCGTTCCGAGGCCGCCTGAACGTGGTGGTCAGCCCGTTCTTGCGCGATTCTTCGGATGATTATTGGTTCCTTTTGGACACCAAGCGCCCGATCAAGTCGATCATCCTGCAGCAGCGGAGCGACGTGCCCGTGGAGTTCACCGCGCTCGACGATCCGAACTCGTCCGAGTCCGCCTGGATGCGCGACCGGTTCTACTATGGAGTCCGGGGCCGCTACAACGTCGGGTTTGGGCTGTGGCAGACCGTGTACGGAGGGATTCTCTGATGGGAGTCGCCGAAACCGTCGCCCTGGCCCTGTCGGCATTGACTGGAGGTTTGGTAGGAGCGGCTTCGGCCGCCTACCTCTCCGGGGTGCGGGTCGCGGGAACCATCGAAGGCTTCCGTGCCGCTTTCCAAGCCTACATGGAAGGCCGAACCGACGAGCCGTCCTTGATCCTGCAGGCCGCTTTCGAAGAGTTGGATTCCGCCTGGCGAGCCTTCGGCGCATCGCTGGACCGGCTGGGGAAGGCGGCGAAGATTAGGAAGTAGGGGGAGACGGCGTTGCGGCATTGGGGCTTAGCGGTTTTGGGGATCGGACTTATCTGTCCCATCCGACGTATCTGACGATCAACCGTAATGCCGCAATGCCGCAATGCCGTTAAGCCCTAACCCATCCCAAGGAGGACGCTTCATGTCCCTTACCGTTACCCGCGCTCGGATCAAGGAGAAGTGCGCGGTTTCTGATAGTAGTTACGATACGCCGATCGACAACATCATTGCCGACTACGTGGCGCCCATCGAGTACGCGATTCGGGCGGAGTACATCGCCGATTCCGGGAACACCGGACTCCAGGCGACCCTGAATTTGGGGGCGTTGGAGATCTGCTGTGGCGAGTTTGTGGCCCAGCGTCTTCGCGAGCCTGGCGCGGCGGAGGGGATCGAGTTGGAGGGGCTGGTCCTCACCCCGTTCTTCCGCCGCTCCGCCCGAGACCCCAGCGGACTCATCTTCGCCGGGTGGATCAGGCTGAAGCCGTACCTGAAGACCGGCGTCGATATCGGCCCGATTGCCGGAGTCTTGAGCGGATTCAAGGAGGAAGCTGAATGAGCCTGATGCCTGCCCGATTCAAGACCGCCATCCTGCGTGTCGGCGACCCGTTTACGGTGAGCGGCAATCCGCGAGTCGGCTGGTTCCGAATCGCCAGCTTCAGCCGAGCCCTGCTCTACGCCACTCCCGCCGAAGCCGACGGATACAGCAAGCCCATGCAAATCCTCACCGTCCCCCACGACGACCCAACAACGGTTGGCGACACCGTCTCCTGGGATGGGTTGAGCCTTGTGGTCAAGAAGGCGGTGAAGGTGAGGCTACGCGGCGAGACGGTGGCGAGGCAGTTGCTGGTGGCGTGAATAAATGGGATACATCTATAGCCGTCCGACCCGAAGGGTGTAGCCGTGGGCAGGGCCCCGCGATAAGGCTTGTCGTTCTATTGCGAATCTGTAGTTGATTACAACCCAGTTGCGTGGGCCCAGCCCACGGCTACACCCTTCAGGTTGGCTTCTGAGGAGGAAAGCTCTTCGCCAGAAGTAGCAGAGTGCATGGAGTAGGGCCATGCCAACTTTCAACAAAAACTGAAACCTCCCCAGGTACAATCCCACACAGCATGGCGACTCTTGCCCCTGAGCGCATTTCTATCGACTCTATCGCTGACAAGGTCTTTGCCGATCAGCGGATTACGCCTGAGGAAGCGCTCTTCCTCTACCGCCACCCCAACATCCTGGACCTGGCGACCTTGGCAGACTATCGTCGGAAGCAGAAGGCGGACCCGAGTACCGTCACCTACATCATCGGGCGCATCCTCAATTACACCAACGTCTGCTGGGTGCGGTGTAAGTTTTGCGCCTTCTATCGGACTCCCAACCATGAGGAGGGCTACCTGCATAGCGATGAAGATATCCTTGCCAAGGTGCAGGATACGGTGGAGAAGGGCGGGGTGGAGATTCTTTTCCAGGGCGGGCTGAATCCCAAGCTGAAGATCGACTACTACGAGGGCATCTTTGCCAAGGTTAAGGCTAAGTTTCCCGAGGTGATCCTACACGCGCTCTCGCCTGCCGAGATCATCTACATCGCCCACATCAGCAAACTGAGCCTGACCGAGTGTCTGACGCGGCTGAAGGCGGCGGGACTGCATTCCATCCCGGGCGCGGGCGGGGAGATTTTGGTGGACCGGGTGCGGGCCATCATTGCCCCCTATAAGGACACCACCGACGAGTGGCTGGAGTGCATGAGAGCCGCCTCGGCATTGGGGATTCGGAGCACGGCCTCCATGATGTTCGGCCACGTGGAGACCATCGAGGATCGCATCGAGCATTTGGGGCGGATTCGGGATTTGCAGGACGAGTGCAATCCGTTCCGCGCCTTCATCTCCTGGAACTTCCAACCCGAAGAGACCAACCTGCCCATCCCCAACAAGGCCAGCGGCGCCGATTATCTGCGGACCGTCGCCATCTCGCGCATCTTCCTCGACAACTTCGACAACTTCCAAGTCTCCATCCTCACCCAAGGTCCCAAGATCGCTCAGGCGGCCTTGAGCTACGGCGCAAACGATTTTGGCTCGGTCATGATCGAGGAGAACGTGGTCTCAGCCGCCGGAAACAAGTTCATCCTATCAGCCGAAGAGTTCGAGCGGCTGATCGAGGGCGCGGGGTATGTGGCGAAGCGTCGGAACACCCGGTATGAGCTGATTTAGGCGGCTTGTCGGCGTTAGGGCATTACGGTATTGGGGCTTAGGATAGATTCCCGAGCTTCTTCGCAGGGTGCTGGGGGAAGTTACAAACTCACCATAATCTGGCGGATCATGGGACACATGGGCAGGCTGCCCATGCCACGACGTCTAGTTTCCAGCAAGTTGCGAACGAAATGACCTTCTGATAGGGTCTCCTGAATATGCTCCTGGAGTTGATTGCTGCCATTTGCCTTCAAGCCCAAGGGCTTTTTGAGAAGACGCACACCATCACGAGTACCTACTACGTGGAAGTGAAGGTGTACAACCCCGAGTTGCTGTTCACGCTCAATTTCATTTTGGATGAATCCGTCGAATACCTGGTCCGAGATGAGTTGACTCACAATGTCAGATACAAAATAGAAGATGTGGCCGTTCGCCCAAGCTTTAAAGATGCCGGCCATGTCTCCCTGCTTCTTTCCACAATGGGCCTGTCAGGAGGCGAGTATCGACTTATAAGCCAGCATGATGATCTTCTTGCTGGACTCATCCTTCGAAGCGCCCCAATAGGTCCCCCTAGTCAGTATCAGGTTGGGAGATTCACATCCACTTTGCCAAAGGAGATCACTCTATTTGCTCAAAAATTCAAACTGGTCAACAGTGATATTAAGCCGTCGAGACCATCTCAACAGAACCGTATCAGAGCCAGTTTTTCCTTGATTGAGGAATCTGGGGCGGGTTCTATTTCGCATATCACACTCGATCGGCAATGGGACGACTTAGGTCGAACCATCTTTGCCGACATATCTATCCTAGGCGGAGGCAATAGCCGCGCGACATTGAGGATGCAACGGGTGCCGCCAGATAGGAGGAAGTAGGAGCAAGCAAACTTACTTCTTGGTATTACTTGCCTTCTTTCTGTGATGCCTCCAGGGGACAAGGCTGAGAGGAATGTACAGACTCCCATGGCCTGGTAGGCCATGGGCAGGCTGCCTATGCCATTATTCCCTCTACCCTATTCCTTTCCGCCCGCCAACTTCATGATCCGCTTCGATGTGCCCATGGAGCCTACTGAGAGGCCGCTGGGGCTTCGGGTGGGGGCGGCGCTGGCGTCCTCTGGGGTCCAGAAGACAAAGGGTTGGATGCTGCCGGAGCGGATGTTGGTGGCAGTTCCGCCGGCGGCTGGGACCTTGTAGACGCCGGAAGTAGCGCTGCTCAGGGTGACGCGGGTGAAGGCTATTTCGGTTCCGCCGGGATTCCAAGAGCTGCCAAAGCAGCGATCTGACGCGCTGGAATTGACACTGGTGATCTTGACTTTGGAGGCGCCATTCGAAGCCATCGTCCAGATCTCATATTGGCCCGACTGGTTCGAAGTGTAACTAATTTTGTCTCCCGTCTTATTGTACTGGGGCATAAACGTATCGCCGCTTGTGGTCAGGACCGTTGGGTTCGAGCCATCCAGATCGATGGCCTTGATCCGGGGCGAGGAGGCGCTGGTGGGCCAGAAGGTGTAGACGATGCGAGTTCCGGTAGGGGATACAAAGGCGTCGTCGGCATCGTCGATTGCGGTCGGCGTTTGGTTGGCGCTCGTCGAGCTGATCACATACAGACGGTAGCGGTATTGAGGCTCCTGGGGCGTTCCCACGGAGGTCGCGCCGGTGAAGACGATCTGCGTTCCGTCTGGTGTGTACATGACGGAGCCGATATCCTTGAAAGTCGTCTGTGTCAAACGGGTGGCTCCGGCGAAGGAGACGGTTGCGTTCGTATAGACGGCATAGTCCGCGTCTGGGCCGGGGGCATTGGTGTAGCCAAAGGCGACGTTTGCGGCGTTTACCGGGTTCTGGGCGAAGGTCTTGAAGTTCGCCGTCATGTCCACGTAGGTTTGCTCGTCGCCACCATTCTCGTCGACGTGCTTTACATCTTGGGCGGAATCGATGAAGAAGATGCGATTGACGGGCAGGGTGGAGCCAGTTGAACCGGTTGTCTCGCTGGTGGTGGTGGCGTTTGTGCTTCCGTTGTTGCCGCCGTTGCCTCCGTTCGCGTTGGTCCCGTTCGAACCTCCCCCACTACCGCCTCCGCCTCCGCAACCCAGCATCACAACGAATGCCGTCAAGAGGGAGAGAAGAATCAACTGGGGACGGTTGTCCCGAATACGCGCGATGAGGTTATGCATACCGGTATGAATCTCGGACGCCTTTTGGCGTCGGGAAGTTCTGCGGAGTTATTATGGCCTGTGATGGCGCGGTGGGGGATGGGGGTGATTGCGTGATCTCGTGATTGACTTGAGGTTTGTAGGCGGGGGATGCATTGTGCCGCCGTTTGACTATAGGTCTTCGGTTCGACGGCGGCACAATGCATCCCCCGCCTACAGATGTTGTGGTGGCTACAAGACCCTCGGACCTGGGGGTCCAGGCTACTGTTGCTCGGTGATCACCCGATACAGATCGGGTTGGCGGCTGGCGAAGACCTCCAGCTCGTATTCGCCGGGGATGTTGACGATCCTCTTCTCTCGGGCTTCCGACATGTCGAGGTCGGCGATGAGAATCTCTTCGCCTTCGCCAGCGGACTCCAGGATGCGGCCTCGGGTGTCGATGATCTTGCTCTTGCCGATGAAGGTCGTCCCGTTCTCGGTGCCTACCCGGTTGCAGGTCGCGAGGAAGACTTTATTCTCGGCGGCACGGGCGATGGACATGTGCTCGGCCGAGACCTCCGCGCCGATGGGCCAGTTAGTGGGGAGCACAATGAGTTCTGCGCCCTTGAGGGCCAGGGTGCGGGCGGCTTCGGGTGGACGCTGGTCGAAGCAGATCAAGATACCGATCTTGCCCCACTGGGTATCGAACACGTCGAGGGCGTCTCCAGGGGTGGCGAATCGGTCGTAGCCCAGATAGGGAAGGTGGGTCTTGACGTAGCGGCGGGGAGGCGCTCCGGGTTCGAAGAGGATCGCGCAGTTGTAGAGGTCCGTCCCGTTGTTCCCAGCGAAGCCGATGATGCAGCCGATGTTCAAACTTTCCGTGGCTTCGTGAATCCTTGTCAGGGAGAGGTGCATAGTCGTCACCATGCCGTTCTTGATGGCCGTGGCTTCGATCGCGATCTGTTCGGCCTCGGTACGGGAACTCACGCAATAGCCGGTGAGACAAGCCTCGGGGAAGATAGCGAGGTCAACGCCCTTCGCCTTCAGGTCTTCCAGATGACGGATGGCGTTATCGGCGTTGGCCGTTGGGTTGGCGAAGACGACGTTGGTTTGAACGCAGGCGATTCTCACGGGTTAGAGTATCCCTGAAAAGTTAAAGCCCGCCTTGGGGAGGGCGGGCCGGGTTAGAGGATTTGCGTCTCGTCCATCGGCGGTTTCTTCCGATGACATTGTTAGTAACGCGCGAACCCCTGGTCGTGTTTCCAAGACCTAGGACTATTTTGGGACGACGTTAGGGTTTTTGGTGTTGCGGTTTTGCGGATGCCTTTTTGACATGCCGTCTTGCCCCGGAGCAAGTGGTTTCGTTGTGGGTACGTCAGACGTTATCCATCAGGGCCTATCCAAATGGCCCTGGCCATCGTGTACGTTGCCTCGCGAATCTTTGCGGGATTGGCGTCTTCGTGAGAACCTCTTGAACTCTCGCAAAGACGCAAAGTCGCTAAGAATTGCAGAGTATTGGGCGGCAGGCAACACAACGCAACGGTCCCGAGCCATCCAGGGGCTAAATAGAAATCCCCATCACCTCCACCACCCCAATCACGCCATCAAGACGGAAACCAGGTTTTGAGGATGGCCAGATGGTCTACAACCGCATCTGGGTCAGGCGATCCGGCGGGTTTTTCTTTGGGCTTGGATTCCCTTTCCGGGTCGGCGCTGGGGGGGACGTCGCTTTCTCGGCGAACCCAGATCGTGCGCCAACCGGCCTTGATCGCGGGGGCCATGTCGTGGTCGTAGCTGTTGCCGACGTAGGCGATCTCGTACGGCTCTACGCCTACCGCCTCCTGGGCCCGCTTGAAGACCGACTGGAGCGGCTTACCTTCGCCGACCTCGCCTTCGATGAAAATCCGTGGCTCGAAGTAAGGCTCCAGGTTGAGGGTGACTACTTCTTGACGCTGGATATCGGCCGGGCCGTTGGTGATCAGGCCCATTGGGTAGTTGGGCTTCAGATAGTCGAGGAGGTCCAGCGCATCTGGAAAAAGGGCGAGGGCTCGATCTCGCAAATCCATGTAAGTTTGGCTGAGATCCCTTGCGTGATCGGAGTTCTGAATGCCCGCCCGCATCAGGGTCAGCCGCATCTGCTCGATCCGCGTCGGCTCCCCACTCTTCAGATACCCCTCGTACCAGCCCGTCTGCTTCAGGGTCGGAGCAAACTCGCGGAAGGCGGCAGCCCAGTGCCGAACCATCTCCTCAGTGGACTGATTGGCAACCGGATGGGCGTCGAAAGTCTGACGCAACGCGACCTTGGTGGCGTCCCAATAGGCGCAGAGGGTGTCGTCGAGGTCGAAGTAGATGGCGCGGACTTGGGAGAAGTCGGGGGCGCTACGGTCGGGGGTCACAGGTTTAGATTATGGCAGGCTGGGGGCGGTGATGGAGGTGAAAGGTGATTGCGTGATGGAGGTGATGGAATTGTCTTCAGTGTCCATAGATGTCCCCATAGTAATTCCAATCCGGCTGGATGGCCATGCGGATATAGGCGACTTGGCCGGCGTGGTAGAAGTCTTCGGACGAGAAGTAGGGGATGCCTCGGTAGAGCGGCATTTTGGCTCCCCAGACACAGATTTCGGCATCCAGAGGAGAGTCGGCAAACTGGGTTCGGAGGAGATCGAGGAGGACTTGGTGGGAAGTCGCCAGTCTTTCCCGCAAGAAGCCGTGGCCGCGATCCGTCTCCTCATAGGCTCCAACCGTGGCGGCGGCATAGTCGGGCTCGGCTTGGGAAAGGATGGACTCGACCGCCATATCGTCGTCGATCCGCAGATGGACCAGGGTTTCCAGGACGCTCTTGCACTCGGGGTAGGGCTTGAAGCTCCAGGCTTCATCGGGTAGGCTTTCGATATGCTTGAGGAAATAGGCGCGGGAATCGGCCACGCCTTCGATGAGGGCACCTAGGTTCATGGGGTTAGGATAGCCGCTTTACAGCGGCAGACCCGGCACTTCTCTTAACTCCTCCCTCAAGGAAGCGAGGGGTTTCACTCCGTCCAGGCCATCGCTCAGGGGATGGAATTCGTTGAGGACCAGCTTGGACTCGACATCGTATTCCCCAAACCAGGAATCGAAAATCAGGAAGGTCATGTGGATCATGCTTCGCTCGTTCTGGCTGGTAAGGCCATCGAGGTAAATCTGAAGGACCAGTCGGCCGTCTCTTTGGGTTGAGCGATAGAAAATGTTGTCTGCCTCAAGCTGCTGACCGTCCAACTCGATGGAAGGGAAGTCCTTGCCCGGTTGACGAAAGGCGAAGAGTGTCCAGTTCGGCAGCGGCGGAGCGGCGGCGACGGTCTGCCTGACCGCTGGAAACGCGGCCTTGTCGCCGTTGGCGCTCACGATGAATTCGCGAGGCGGCTCGTCTACCACGTTGAACTCAAAAGTGAGGTTCGGGTGGATCGTCTTGATCCTGCGACTTAGCTCTTGCCAAAGTCGGGTGTTCTCGGGCATCAAAGTCAGCAATGCCGTCTCGTTTGCCTGAAACCACTTCCAGAAATCCGCCACCGGATCCTTCGGCTTGAAGAGCTTCGAGAACATCAGGTCATTCCCATGGCTTCCCGGACCTCGGCCATGGTGGCGGCGGCGACGGCTCGGGCTCTTTCGGCTCCGTCCCTTAGGATGTCCTCGATGTCGGCATCGCTGATCTGGGCGCGGCGTTCTCGGAAGGGGCGGAGGAACTCGTTGAGGTACTCGGTCAGCTCCTTCTTGTTCTGCATACAGCCCCGAATGCCCTGGCGATCCTCGTCCCATTGGGTCTGCCAATCGGGGGAGTAGAGCTTCAGATATTGGCAAACCGCACAGCCCTCAGGGATACCGGGGTCGGATTTGGCGATCTTGGAAGGGGTGGTAAAGGCGCTCTTGATCCGCTTGGCGACCTCGTCTTCCGTGTCGGATAAGTAGATGCAGTTGTCGTAAGACTTGCTCATTTTGCGCAAGACGCCGTTCTCGTCGGCATCCAGCCCCGGTACTTTGGCGCGGGTCTCATCTTCGGGGATCATGTACTTGTACGGCTGGAAGACCTCCTTCTTGTAAAGGCGGTTGAACCGGGCGGCGATATCGTTCCCGATCTCAAGGTGAGGGGCTTGGTCGCGACCGACGGGGACGCCGTAAGGCTTGTAGAGCAGAATGTCGGCGGTCTGCAGGACGGGGTAGCCGAGGAGGCCGTAGGGTTCGCGTTCGGCGGAGCCCAGGTCTTGTTGCTTCTCCTTATAAGTGGGGGTTCTCTCCAGCCAACCCAGAGGCGTGATCATGCTGAGGAGCAGGTGCAACTCGGAGTGCTCCTTCACATGGCTCTGGATGAAGATGGCGGACTTGGAGGAGTCGATTCCGGCGCTGATATAGTCCTTGGCGACCTCGCGGGCGTTCCGACTTGACTCGGCGCTCTGCTCGTACATGGTGGTCAGGGAGTGGTAGTCGGCCACCATGCAGTACATCTCATAGCCCTGGTTCTGCAGGTCCACCCAGTTGCGGAGGGCTCCCTCGTAGTTGCCGAGGTGGAGTCGCGGATTGGAGGACCGCATGCCAGAGAGAATGCGTTTGTTGCTCATCAGTTGAGGGGAATACCTGTCAGGAGTTTGAAGAGGTAGGCGAACGGCGGCCACACGACCCGGCTCAGGATGCCCAGTTTGCCTATCTGGTCCATGAGGATGATGCCTACAAAGATCATCCATCCGTAGGATCGATTGAATTTGAACCAGTAGAAGCGTTGCTTTTCGGGAAGCATCAGGCCGACCAGCCAATGCCCATCCAAAACGCCAAACGGGATGAGATTGAAAAGGGCCAGACCGAGGTTGACCGAAACTCCAATCGTTAAAAGCGCAGGCAGGAATGGCACCTGTTCCCGGAAAAGGGCTCCGTAGACCTCATCGGGGGTAAATGCCCCCCCACTGATCGACAACCGAATCAGAAGCGCGTAGACAATGGCTTGGGCAACGTTGGATAGTGGCCCGGCGGCAACTGCGACGAAAGTGTCGAAGCGCGGGTTGCGCATCTTTTGCGGATTGATCGGAGCGGGCTTGCCCCACCCAATACCAATGCCACTTAGCGAACTAATGGCGATCATGAGCGTGCCCATCGGCTCGAAGTGCTTGGTGAGGTCTAGGGTAACGCGCCCGTAAAACCGTGGAGTAGGGTCGCCCGCCATATCCGCGAACTTACAATGGCAGTATTCGTGGATGCCGATCGCGAAGAAGATCACGATTGCCAGCGAGAACAGAATTTCGGGAGGGGGCAGGGGTCCCACTTATCCTAGTCCCTCGGGCAAGATTTCTCGCGCCAACATTTCATCCCAAGTATCCCGCCTTTGGATCAGCGTGTGCGAGCCATCGGCGCGGAGCAGGGCGGTGGCAGGGCGGGGATAGCGGTTGTAGTTGCTGGCCATCGAGCTATTGTAGGCCCCGGTGACCAGGACTTGAAGCAGGTCCCCGGCTTGCAAGTCGGCAGGGAGGGAGACGTCGCCAAACAGCTTGTCGGTTTCACAATGCTTGCCGGAGATGGTGAAGGTGGCATGAGCAGCCTGCTCATGCGTCCCATGACCTGCCAGGTCATGGCTCCCGCCCGTAGCATAGGCATCCTGCCTATGCGTCCCAAAACCATCTTGGTTTTGGCTCTGACCGCTTGCTTGGCTTTGACTGCCAACTTGTTCCTCAGGCAGGATGCCTGAGGGACGCATGGACAGGATGTCCATGCCACCGGTGGCATAGGCATCCTGCCTATGCGTCCCAAAACCATCCTGGTTTTGGCTCTGGCTACCTGCTTGGCTTTGACTACCAGTTTGGTCCCCGAGCAGGCTGCTCGGGGGACGCATGGGCAGGCTGCCCATGCCACTGACTCTCTCCACGGTGTACTTGCTGCCATACAAAGCCGGCCTGGGGTTGTCGGAGAGACCGCCGTCTACCGAGACATAGGTTCGCGTCCCGATCTCCTTGGCTGGAACCGTCTTCACCGACCCCACGCGGTACAAAGTCACGCCCGACTCCCCGATTAGCGACCTCCCCGGCTCCTGGGCCAATTTGGGATTCAGGCCTGTGCCCTCCAGCGCCCGATGGATCGCGGCGACGATCTCCCGGCAGTACTCGGCATGGCTCATCGGGATGTCGCCATCGGTATAGCGAACCCCCAACCCACCCCCGACGTTCAGGTAGGTCGTCTCAAACCCATGCTTCGCCTTCATGTCGGCGGCAAACTTGGCGATCAGTTCTCCGCCCGAAATCTGCGCCTCGGGATCCAGAAGTTGGGAGCCGACGTGGCAGTGGTAGCCGATCAGAGGAAGACCCAGTTCCAGGCATCGGACCGTGGCCTTTTCCGCCGAGCCATCCACGATGTTGAACCCAAACTTGGTATCCGCCTGCCCGGTCGAGATTTTGGCGTGGGTCACCGGATCAACCCCTGGAGCAAGGCGAACAACGACGCGAGTCCCCGATTCCCTCATTCCCCCCTTCCCTAGAAACTCGATCTCCTCGAAGTTGTCCACCACGATCATCCCGATCCCCTGCTCGATGGCAAAGGCGATCTCGGAGGGCTGTTTGTTGTTACCGTGCAGGTGGCAGGCAGAGGCGGGGACCCCGGCCATGAGGGCGGCCCGAAGCTCGCCTTCGGAAGCTACGTCGATACTGCAGCCTTCCTGATAGGCGATCTTGATGAGGGCGACGGTGGAGTTGGCCTTGGTGGCAAAGCTCAGTTCGCCGGTCGGGGAGGCAGTTCGAAAGCCTTCGTAGTAAGTCTGAATGCGCTGGCGGAAGTGCGCTTCATCCACCACGTACAACGGCGTACCGTAGGTCTCAGCAAGCTCACGCGCCTGCGACTCGCTCAGGCGAAAGCGAGTGTCCTGCAGGGGAGCGGCGGTCATTCGCAGATTATGGCACGGCGGTCGCCCCCTGATCTGAGGCCGCCAACCATTCTCCTCATCTGCGCTTGGCAGGCACGGGCTGCCGATGACCGTGCCTAGCTCGGATTGTTGATGACAGGTTCAAATCGTGCTCAAACTGCGCCTTTACCGTTGGAGTCGAGCCGCCGGGTTTGCCGCGCCCTCTTCGGTGGTCCTCTGCGGCCCTCGGTGGTTTCATCCCCGCCTATTGAAGAAACCACCGAGGGCCGCAGAGGACCACCGAAGAATGGTAGGTTGCCTGCATACAATCCGGGCTAGGCGGTGAGTCTGAGCACCGGGAATCAAAGGGCCAAGGGAAGGCAGTTGTCATACCTAGTACCCGCAGGTTGTATCCATTTGCGCAGAGATCACCTAGCGGTTCGAGTCATGTAGCGGTCGATAGTCTTCCGGGTTTCAGTTCGTTTGGCTATGCTCGCCAAGTCAGATGCCGTGTAGCCAGAGCTGCTCTTTATCCCAGTGTCCGCCCCCCGGACTAACAAGAAAGAGACGGCATCTTCCCGTCCCATTAGGGCAGCTGCCATTAGGGGCGTTAGTTCTTCTGTAGACCCTTTGAAATGACGAGCTTCAATGATGGCTGGAATCGACCTTTGGAAGACTTCAGTTTTGATGGGGGCTTTCTGGTTGATATCTACTCCAGCGTCCAGAAGCAAACGGATACAATCCAGATGATTGCCAGAGCTTGCCGATGTTAACGCGCTTCCCCAAACATCGTAGCTGGTTGAATCGATGGGAAAATCGTGTTTCAGTAGCAATTCTAGGATTCGGGTGTGCCCAAATGATGCTGCCGTCTGGACAGCGCTCACAGCCACGTCTCGCCTTGGCTTGACTCTTCCATCCAATAGCACCGTAACAACATCGGCCCGGCCGTTGTAAACCGCACGCAACATGGCATCCTGACCAGAGTATTCGGGAGTGGCGCTTTGCTGAATCGCTTCCCAGATCAGGTCTGGCTCTTCTGGCTTACCCGAGAGTATGGCGGCCTGCTGCAACGTCAACCCTTTGCCAACCTTAGGGGCGTTGTCAGACCTGCATCCAGACGAGCAAAGCAAACCAACCGCGCTCAAGATTGGAAGGATTCGACGTATGTCAATCTTGCCCATGCCACCATCTACTTCTTGAAGGTCTTCAGCGCTTCCTCTACAAACCGGCGGTTGACCGGGTGTTGGATGTATCCAAGAAGGTCGAAGCTGTCTTTGCCTTCGGCATTCTTCTCGTAAGGACTCATGCCCAAGGAAAGAAAGCACTTCACGGCTTCAATCTTGTCCGACATCACCGCCCACTGCAGCAGAGTGAACTTCTGCTTGGAAAGGCGAACCTTTAGGTCGGGCTTCAGCACTTTGATCGTTTCCGCATACTTCTTGGCATCCAGTTCAAACCCATAGATCACCGGCGGCTGGCCACGGTTGTCGAGTTTGTTGGGATCAGATCCCATCTTCAGCAGCATCTGGATCACCTGCGCGTATCCCTGTGAAACGGCTTCGTGCAGAATCGTCGCCCCATAGGGTCCGAACCCCTCATTCAGTTGAGCTTTGGTCGGCTTGAGAGCCTCAATATTCTGAGGTCTGAACGAGAACATCGCGTATCCAAGCGGAGAGAAATTGCTGGCATCGTTGGTCCAGGGGATTCCCTTGCTGCGAATGTAGCCGATCATGTCTGGGCTGGTCTGGCAGGCAAGGTGGAGAGCATTCACTCCGGCTTTCGAATCAATCTTGAGTGGGAGGCCTGCCTGCTCAAGCGTCTTGACTTTTTGGACGTTGCCCGTCAGGATTGCCATGGCCATCGGCCCCATCCCGACTTCATCCTTGACGTTCGATAGGCTCGGCGTCTTCTTGAGGGCGCTGGCCAGTGCGGCGGGCGTGGATTTCTGAATAAACGCTCGCAACGCAACTGGATCAGTCAATGGCGCCTTGGGATTGGGCTTCTCCAGGGACAGGAGGTCGATGGTGGTGACTCGACCATAGTTGAACAGCCGGATGGGAAACTCAAAATCGACGGCTACGGCGGTCCACACTTTAGGCGGGACCACGCCGGAGAAGGAGCCCTGGTACATCGAGGTAAGAGACGTTTTGAGATACTTGCCCTCTGCCGAGTCGCTTCCACTCTTCATCACGCCTTGGAACTTGGGATTCACAAACGTTTCCTCCGAATCGTTGTAGAGGAAGAGATACACCCACCCGTTGAACTTGGTATCTGTATAGTTGCGGACGCCCTCCTTTCTCACGTAGATCTTTACCTTTGCCAATTCTGCGGCGGTGGCAGGCACGCGGTTCTGTGACGGGGCAAGCAGGGCCAAAGTAGCAAGGGCAACCAGCGTCATGAGGGCAGTTTAGTCCATTTTTGAAGGGCTTGCTTTGAATACAAGCGAGGCAAGCATGCCACCTCTGCTGGGAGCACCGGCGTCCCGCCGGTAAAGAAGGTTGTATTCGTTTCCAGCCCGGCTCCCTTGTATCACACTTGTAGGCGTTGACCTGGCAGGTCAGGGGACTCATGGGCAGGGCTGCCAATACCACTTGGCACAACCTATCCTGGGGGTACCGATTTTGCTTTATGACAAGCTTCCGGAGCAAGGCCGGGACGCCCAATGTCACGGCTCACCAAGTCCCGGCTATCTTCTCGTGGGTGAACTCGGTGAGGTGGTCGATGTGGTAGAGGTCGTGGCCCAGGAGTTGGTTGGCTTGGTCGGCGACGGTCTGCCTCCCTTTCTCGTTGTGGACGATCGCCTTGCCCCAGTCCTCGGGGGCGAGGGTTTGGAGGGTGGCGATGGTCTTGGCCCTCTCCTTTTTGAACACCGCCAGCTGCTCTGCCACGTCCCACGACCCGTAGCCTTGCTCCTCGGCCCGGATGCCTTCGTCGATGCCGTTCACGGGTGAGTTGGGCTCGGCAATGGCCTTCTCGATCCGGGCGCGAAGGATCGGCTCCCAGTCGGCGAGGTGGGCGATGGCTTCTCGCAGAGTGAAGCGGTCGGGGTTCGTCTTTTCGTCGTGACGGCTCGCCGGAATCTGGGCGACCAGTCGCTCCACAATCCGCGGTCCAAATTCCAATCCGGGAAACAAATAGGCGTTCATGGCTTCCCTATCGTACCGTTGGTCGCTTTTCACCGAAGAACACAGTTCCCTCGTTTAATAGGCAGGTAGGCTTATTGACAATGCCAGAGAAAGAGATCAGCCGCAGGCAGCTTCTAGTGGCCGGAGCCGCGACTTCCGTCGCGCTGACCGGTCTGCCCGGCTTAGGATTCACTTATCATCAGGAGACAACAACAAAGATGGAACCCAAACTCGTTCGAGTACCCGAAGCAAACGACATCGCCAAAGCAATTTCTGGAACCGCCAAGGTCGGGATTCAGGCCAAGACTCATGAAGAGCACCTAAAGCTTTGGCAAGGCTACGCGAACAAGACGAACGAGATTCGTAAGGCTCTCGCCGAACTGGACACCGATCCTGCCAAGGCCAACCAGATCTACTCCCAGATGCGGGCGTTGAAGGTGAACTATGCCTTCGCCTACGGCGGCTACATCAACCACAATGTCTACTTTGAGACCCTGGGCGGCGACGGCGGTCCGGCGACCGGCGACGTGGCGGCTCTCATCAACGAGACCTACGGATCCTTCGAGAAGTGGGCGGCGGACTGGAAGGCGACCGGCATCGCGGGCCGAGGTTGGGCCTACCTGGCCTACGACCACGAAGAGCAGCGGGTTTGGACCTACATGGGCGATTCCCAGGATACTTTCCCCGCCTGGAACAACACCCTGCTCCTCGCCATGGACGTGTATGAGCACGCCTACTACCTCGACTTCCAAACCGCCCGAGCCAAGTACATCGATGCCTACATGGGCGCAGTGGACTGGAATGCGGTGAATGCGCGGTTGAAGAAGGCGCGCTAGTTTGGAGTTGGGGGTTTGGAGTTAATATCCCAAACCCCCAACTCCCTAGGTCCCTTCTCGCCCTTCCCAGAAAGTGTTACACTGCGCGGCAATGAAGAAGTTCGCGATTCTCCTTGCCCTGGTCGCCATTTCGGCGGCATCTTTTGCCCAGAACCCAGTTGGAGCCTGGAAGGGCAATATCTCCATCGATGCATCCACGTTGCCCAAGGCGAGGACTCCTGAAGAGCAGAAGCAGATGGATGCCGCGATGGCCGCAATGCGGAGCCTTGTTCTTAAACTGAACGTCAAGGCCAACAAGACCTTTACCATCGATTCTCCCGCAATGGGGCAGGCTCCCGCCCAGAAGGTCGAGGGAACTTGGTCTCAGAAAGGGAACAAGGTTACACTGGTCACGACGAAGCAGAACGGTGTCAAGCCACCGGCCGGCAATAAGCCCCAGGTTTTGACGATCTCAGCCGACAGCAAAAAGATGACCCTTACCCCGGCCACCGGCGGTCCGAAAGTGGTCGTCACCTTTTCTAAGTAGCTGAAGTACCAGACCGCTTGATCGCTCGAATCCCCAAGGCAGGTTTGCCTTGGGGATTTTTGTTGTACGAGGTTTGGAGGGCTATCCCCTGAAAGTTAGGAAATCTAAGTATATCATTAGCTATCCTAACGTATGCGATTCGACAATCATTGAACATTTGGGATTGAGGTAAACTGATCCACGATTTGCTTCCGACGGCTTCTCGATTTTGAACGGACCGTTGATGCGCAATCGAATATCACATAAGGATTTAACAACTCAATATGCCATCTCCCCAAGGAAGAACTCGTCGCCCGGCCCAGCGCCGCACTCCCCGCAAAGTCGTCTCTAGCCCCCCTAACGGCGCTCGCAACGTTGAGATTATCGTCAACGTCTCCAATCGCGAAACCCGCATCGCGATGCTGGAAGACCGCCAGCTCACCGAGTACCGCGTGGAGCGGGAAGAGCGAGTAGTCGGGTCCATTTTCAAGGGCATCGTTCAGAACGTTCTGCCAGGGATGGATGCGGCGTTTGTGGACATCGGTTTGGAGCGGAATGCGTTTCTGTACGTTGCGGACATCATCCCGGATGAGGGGATCGGCGACAACAGCCCGGCCTCTTTGAAGCGAAGTGAACTGCGGCGGCGCAAGATCAAGGATCTTTTGAAGCCGGGGCAGCAGGTGATGGTGCAGGTTACCAAGGGGCCGCGAGGAACCAAGGGTGCCAGGGTCAGCACGCGGATCGCTTTGCCGGGGCGGTATGTAGTTTTGCTTCCCGAGGCGAATAACGTCGGGGTGAGTCGCAAAATCGAGGAGCGGGCGGAGCGGGAGCGGCTGCGCAAACTGGGCGACAAGATCGTGCCCAATGGGTTCGGCTTGATTCTCCGCACCGAATGCGAAGGGCGCACTGAGGCTGAATTGAAGGCCGACATCGCTTATCTTCAGGGCCTGTGGTCGGAGGTGATGAAGACGGCCAAGCGGCTTCGGGCTCCGGCTTGCGTCCATAAGGACCAAACCCTGCTTTTCCGCACCGTGCGCGATATGTTCGGCGACGAGATCACCCAGATGGTGATCGACGACCCGGACGAATACGAGAAGGTTCACCTGATGGCGGGAATGGTCGCGCCCTCGATGCGGGAAAAGATCCACCTCTACGATCAGGACGAACCGATTTTCGACAACTTCGGGATCGAGAAGGAGCTGGAGCGGTTGCTGCAGCACAAGGTGCCGCTGAAGTCGGGCGGATCGCTGGTCATCGACGAGATGGAGGCCCTGACCGCCATCGACGTGAACACCGGAAAGCAGGTAGGAACGACCTCGCTGAACGAGACAATTTTGAAAGCCAACCTGGAAGCGGCCGACGAGGCGTTGCGCCAACTGCGCTTGCGCGACATGGGCGGCATCATCGTGGTGGACTTTATCGACATGGAGTCGGCGGACGACAAGAAGAAGGTTCTGAACCACTTCTCAGATGGGTTGACAAGAGATCGGGCGAGAACTCGCGTGGGGCGCGTCTCGTCGCTGGGACTGGTGGAGATCACCCGCAAGCGGACCGGCGAATCGGTCACCCAGGAGATCACCGAAATCTGCCCGATGTGCGAGGGCGTGGGACGAATCAGCAGCAAGGAGACGGTGAGCCTGTGGATCGAGCGCGATATGTGGCGCAAGCTGAATGATCCAGGGAACGCGTTCCTGGTCGAGTGCCACCCGGCAGTGGTCGAGGCCCTAATCGGTTTGGATGGCGAGAACGTGGAGGAGTTGGAGCACGAGATGCGGCGCGGAATCTATATCCGGGCCAACTTCGACATGGAGTACGAGGAGTACGAGATCACGTCCAGCACCATCGAGGAGTTGGATCGGGATCACATGGGCTTCCGTCGTGCGCAGGTCTTGGAGTGCAACGTGCGCCGGTCGGCATTTGATAACTTCAACCGGATCGTGGGCTGGACGGACGGCGGCTACTTTGTGGAGTTGATCGACGGAGCCGAGTTCGTGGGGCATCGGGCGAAGGTGTCGTTGCAGGAGATCCGTCGGTCGTATGCGGTGGCGGATGTGATTCTGCCGGGCGTCCCGAGTGTGAGATAACCATTCTCCCCCTCCTCCAAGTGGTTCGTCTTGGAGAAGGGTTGGGGGGTGGAGGTTTCATTTGTATTTGCCACAAGGCTTGTATGGAACTCCGCAATCCAAGGCAGAGAAACGGCGGCACAATGCATCCGCCGCCTACAGATCGCTTCCAACTACCAGTTCAAACCCCTCCATCCCCAACCCCTTCCTCCCCGACCTTCGGGGAGGAAGGGGCTTTAGAGTTTCTCTTCCTGACCCGTCTCCACATTCACCACTGGCAGGCCACGAATGGCTTCCAGTCTGGCGGGGCCGGTAAGGTTGGTGGTGTTACCGGATTGGTCTCGGCTTTCTCGGAACTTGGATTCTCGGAAGCCGGCCTCCAGAGAGACCTCTTTCACCTGATCGTTCAGGCGGTCTCGCTTCACGAAGTAGGCATTGTTGCCCGCGCCGGTGCAGCCGATGAAGGCGTAGCCGCGTTGGGTTGCCAGGTGGTGGAAGGCTTTGAGGGAGGCGCCGAAGTAGAGGTTGCTGAAGTGCGCTTGGGTTCGTTGGAATGAGGGGTTGTAGGGGACGGAGATGGCGCGGTCGGGGCCGAAGACGCTGTTGTATTCCAGGATCAGGACCACGGGGTCGATGGACTTAATCGCCTTCAGTACCCAATAGTCGTTGCCGTCGATATCCACGCTCAGGATGCCGACCTCGCGCTCGAACCCGGAGGAGGCGATGAGGCCATCGATATTGTCCCGGTCGATGAAGACGGCCTTGGCGGTGAGTTCGTGCCGCCAGTAGTACTGTTCTTTTTGGATGCGGCCGATCTGCTTCTCGGAGCCATCCATGATGAGCCCGGACCAGTTGTCGTTCATCAGGAGGAATCGAGTGTTCGACTCGTTGTAGTCCTCAACTCCGAACTCGATGAAGGTGCGGTGGGGGAAGTCGATATTGCGGATCAGCCACTGGATGATGCCGTCGTCTCCCCATTGGGAAAAGACCTGGAACTCCACCTCCTCCAAGGAGCGGATGTCGCGCTTGGTCGAGATCGTTTCGGAGAGCATCCGACCTAGCATCAACGGTTGACGGTCGGGGAATCGGGAGTAGCGGCGAGCCAATTCTGCGAACCGCTTGACCGTCGCGAGGAGTTTCATCGAGAGCGGGGAGTTTACCTGGGCGGGGGGACGGCGTTTCGGCACGACGGCATTGCGGTTTTGGGAATTGGGTACGGACGTGGTTCCCAAAAGCCGTATTGCCGAAACACCGTAATACCGTCCCCCGTAGCGCCGTAACGCCCTGATACCGCAAAATCCGTTCTATGCACGCACGCCGCGAAGACCAGATTGCGCGGATGCTGATCTTCGGCGTCCTGTTGATCCCCGTGGGCTTTTTCTGCCTCCTCTTTGGGATCGGGATGAAGTCGATTGTGCTGATGTGTCTGGGGCCGATTCTCTTTGCGGGCGCGTTGTTTCTAGTTGGGTGGGCGGTGTTCTTCGGGCACTACACCAATCGCTCGGCGGGGCGGTCTGGTGTCCAGTGGATCAACGGCTGCTACGTGGTCGGCACGTATTCGCTCGACCGGAATCACGAGATGGCATTTTCGGACTTCGGGGAGAACGACCTGCCCGGGGTGAAGTTCTTCGTCAGGATCAAACATCCCGACGGGCACGACCAGGAGTACGAGTGTTCGCGGGAACTCATCTCCCAGATCGGGGAAGGGATGATGGGGAGCGTGCAGGTGAAGGGGCGGTGGTTGGGGTCGTTTACTCCTGCGCCACGGGCGTGATTAGTGCGATAGTCGGATAGTTCGACGGGGCGATGGTGCGGGGTTGGAAATCGGAAGTCGGAAATCGTGCGGACTCGCTCATTCCCTATTCTCCTTCCTCCCTATTTCTTAAAGAACAACTGGATCGCTACCAGGACCAGGAAGCCCGCGAAGCACTTTCTGAGAAGGACCTCGTCCATCGAGAGGGAGAGCTTGGAACCTAGGTATGCGCCGCCGATAAAGGTCAGGGCGATTCCGCTACTTACCCTCCAGTCGACGTTTCCCGCCTTGATGTAATTGATCGCACCAAGAATGCCCACGGGAATGAGGAAGATAACCAGAGACGTGCCTTGGGCCTTCTGCTGGGCCATGCCGAGGAGGAGGATGCAGGCCGGAACGATCAGGATGCCGCCCCCTATGCCAAACAAGCCGCTCAGCGCTCCTGCCAATACCCCGATGATCATTCCGTAAACGATGTCCATGTGGGTCGGTATACCATTGCAAAGGGACGCCGGATTTGCTATGTTTGGGGAATGGTGATTCCTGCCCTTGTTGCGCTCGTCTCGTTTACTCAGGCCAATGCCGGATCGATCTCGGGCGGGAAGTTCCTGACACCCCCTGGCGTTCGGGTGGAACTCATTGGGTTCGCGAACGCCGATACCCGGCAGGGTCCGGTTTATGGGGCGGATGGGAAGCCGTTGGACAAGGCGGGAGTGCGGGAGTTTGTGAAGTACTCGGAGGAGCCCTCTTTTGCGCAACCAGCAGCCTACCGGCAGGCGCCGCGCCGCTGGTTCGCCATCTTCCGGTTGGTTGGCCCCGATGAGGCGACCCGGCAGGTCCGGTTTGGGAGCCAGTTTGAGTTCTCGATGATGGGCTACGTGTCGCGCGATCCGGCCAAAGGGAGGCCGCATCAAGGCATCATGGCCAGCGTTTACCATCCCGGCTCGGGCTCGTTCCTCGATTTTCCGTTCACGTTGCCCACTGGCCCCTACCGCAAGATCGCGGGCTTCGAAGAGGACGGGATGACCTTTGACGAGGGGTTCTTTATCTCGCTGAAGAAGTCGAAGATGGATGGATTTGCGGCGACGGAAGAGGAGTCGCAGGCTTATACGATGGACGGCTATCGAGGGACGGCCCTGATCCCGATGGCCTTCAAGGGGATGGATTTTGGCTTGAAGGACTCAGGCCCCCAAACGTCCGAGCGCTCCGCCTTGGCGTTTGAAACCGGGGTGGAGAATGGCAGCCTGAAACTCCAGCTTTCTTGCAGGTTGCCCAAGGCGAAGTCGCGGACGTTCCAGCTCTATGCCCGGCCTACTCTGAGCTTCAACATGAGGTTGAGGCTTCCGGTTGCGAAGTAGTTTATCGAGGGAAGAGATTCCTTACCGACGGGCGGGTGATGACGATGAAGGTGAAGACGCCGAGCGCGGTACCGATTGGCATCCACAAGCAGTTCAATCCTGAGGTGGCGTAGATTAGTGTGAGTCCGTTGCGATCCTGCAGGCGTTGGCTTGAGAGCCAGTTCAGAAGGGCAAAAATCCAGGCGCCAAAGACAAACATCGCTCCCAACCCCATAAACAGCCAGCCAGCGAAGCCGGGAGCAGGCGGTGAGTTTGGCGCCATGGCTTGCGGGTCGATGATCGTGATCAGTCCGATCGTGAAGTGGGGAAGACCGCAGCAACCGAACACGACATAGATGCCAGCCACTATCTTGTGGAATAGCACCAGGAGTCGTACTTGCTCCTGATCTTGATCGTAAGGTGGAGGATTTGCTTCCACCGATCAAGTTTACTCCGAGGTCCTCCAGGACCCAGGTTCAAGTAAGAATTATGTAAAAACCCCTCGAATAGTCCCAGAAACCTCGCCAGCCTGTTCAATGCCGTCGTTTGATGAACAGACACGCATTCCGGCGGATAGTCGGGACGAAAGGAGAACAGCTATGAATTGGGACATCGTACAGGGCAATTGGACGCAGTGGAAAGGACGACTTAAAGAGAAGTGGGGCGACTTGACAGACGACGATATTCAGGTGTTGGATGGCAAGAAAGACCAGCTTGCGGGAAAGCTTCAGGAGCGATATGGCATCGCCCGTGACGAGGCTGAAAAGCAACTGGATGAATGGGCATCGGGATACAATGATCCCGTTAACCGATAAGGAGGACAAATAGATGCTACGTTATGCCGTTATCTTTTTCGTCATCGCGATCATCGCCGCGATCTTCGGATTCGGCGGAATCGCCGGAACCGCCTCGGGAATCGCACAAATTCTATTTGTCGGGTTTCTGATCTTGGCCGTGCTGTCGCTGTTGTTTGGGCGGCGGTCAGTGGTTTAGCCTAAGCGATAAAGCGCAAGGGAAACCTATTCCTTGCGCTTTACCACTTTGTATTCCACCGACGCGAAGCGTGTAGCCGTGGGCAGGGGCCCGCGCAACTGGGTTGTAGGTAGATACAGACCGGCAATGGAACTACAAACCTGCTCGCGGGTCCCTGCTACACGCTTCCGTCGGCTCTTCAAAGTCTCTTTGGCCAGAAGCGATGCTTCGCTTCGCGGGCAAGATTCCCACCACCTGTTAGTAGCAACAAGATAAAGCCCCAGTTGACAAACCAGCTGCTAAATCCGCTTTCTGGTGTCCACCATTGGCCCTCGGGGAAAGGGTTGTAACGGACTTGATACCAACACACAAGGATGCCAAGGGCAAACAGGCCCAGGCCCACAATGCCGGAAAGCCCTACGGCAAATTTCGCATTTCTGAAGTTGCCGATGGCATGAGCAATGCAGAAGCAGCCGATTCCGAGAAACATGAGAACCAGTCCCCATGGCGATGGTTCGTCGACGCCGACCGGGTGCTTCCAGATCGTTGTCCAGTCGATGGGCCTGGCGAAGGCGATGAGCAGGAAAAACAGGGCAAAGATCGCTTCGACAAGGCCAAGTTGGGAAGAGGGCCGACGAAGGTTTCCCTCCTTCCACTTGGCCCACTTATCGTACAGGCTTTGCTTATCTTCTTTCATTTGTACTGTTTGTTGATTAAACCACAGATGACGCAGATGTTCGCAGATAAGTCAACACTTGTTACCCCCAAGACGGGGCGTCTTGGGGGAGCAACTTGTTTACAACGTTCCTCTCAACGCCTGCTCCCGCTCGATTGATTCGAACAGGGCCTTGAAGTTGCCCTTCCCGAAACTCTTCGCGCCCTTGCGGTGGATGATTTCGTAGAAGAGGGTGGGTCTATCCGTTACGGGCTTGCTGAAGATTTGCAACAGATAGCCCTCGTCATCGCGGTCTACTAAGATACCTAGTTCGGCGAGTTCGTCGATATTTTCGTCGATCTTTCCGACGCGCTCCTCCAAGACTTCATAGTAAGTCTTGGGAACGGTTAAGAACTCCAATCCTCTAGCCTGCAACCTTGATACGGTGTGGATGATGTCGTCGGTGCGCAGGGCGACGTGCTGGACCCCGGCGCCGCCGAAGAACTCCAGATACTCGTCGATCTGGCTCTTCTTTTTGCCCTCGGCAGGCTCGTTGATGGGGAACTTGACACGCCCGTTTCCGCTCGCCATCACCTTCGACATCAGGGCGGTGTATTCGGTGGAGATGTCGTTATCGTCAAAGCTGATCAGGTTCGAAAAGCCGAGAACATCCTCGTACCACTTCACCCAATAGTTCATCTTGCCGAGTTCGACGTTGCCCACGCAGTGGTCGATTTCTTGGATGCCGATGGGGTCGCCGGGCTCGTTGCGAACCTGGAACCCAGGGAGGAAGTGGCCCTTGAAGTTGTCGCGGTTGATGAACGTGTGGAGGGTATCGCCGTAGATGTGGATCGACGCGACTCGCACATAGCCCTCATCGCCCTCGATGGAATACGGCTCGCGGGCGCTGACCGCCCCCCGCTTGACCGCCTCATGGTAGGCCCAATCCACGTCGTCCACCTCAAAGGCGATGTCCTGCACGAAGTCGCCGTGCTGGGCAATGGCGTTGGCCATCGGATGTCCGGGGCGGATCGGGGCGGTGAAGAGAAGCTGGACGTCGTTCTGCTCCAGCAGGTAGTCGACTTCGTGCCGCTGTCCGGTTTCCAGGCCATGGAAGCCCGTGATGCTGAAGCCAAAAACGTGCTGGTAGTAGTAAGCGGCCTGCCGGGCGTTGCCGACGTAGTGGCGGATATGGTCAACCTTGCGAATAGGGAAATTGTCTGTGCTCATCGTTGGTTTCTCCTGCTTCAAGTTGCTCGCCCCAATTTCCTGTCGCGGAATACGGTCGATCGGGCAACGAAGAGCTTCCTTATTATGACGTGTGAGGGCGAAGTTGCCAAGAGTGGGGTTTCACGCAAAGGACGCAAAGGTTTTTCTTACTCTTCGCGGTCTTTGCGCCTTTGCGTGAGATATTAACCGGGTGAGACCCCGCATCTTTACTGGGAACGGGCAAACCCACTCCCCAGTGGCTTGCCGCTTGCTAACAAAGCGGTCAAGATGCGACTCGCCGCTTTGATCCTTGGACTTCTCGCCTCCGGCAGCGCGCTCGCTGGGAGCTTTCAGATTCAGACCGCCTATCCCAGCGACTCCGCCGGAAACGCGATTTCGCCTCGGTTGGGCGAGCCGTTTTGGATGACGGTGCGCTACCGCATCGATCAGGCCGCCTGGGGGAGTATGCGAGTTTCCAGCCCCTGGGACGGCCACACCTCGGCCCCTTTTGTGAGCCAAGCGGGCAACCAGCAGGCCACCTATGGACCGCTCGTGCCGCTATTCGATGGCCCCATCCCGGTGCAGGTGGCCATTGGCGATGCCCAGACCCAAGTCTCGGTGACGCCAACCTCCCCCTCACGCCCAGTGGACTACCATTCGCCGCAAGCCTGGCAAGCCAACTTTGGGGCGTCACTCCAATTCAAGGCCGGGCAGTCGTCGAAGGTGGAGTGGCTGGTCCCCAAGCCTCCCACCTTTGGATTTCAAAACGTCTTTCCCGGTCGGCTGTACCAAGGGCAGCCAGTAACTCCCGACGTGAGGCTGATCCTGAACGCCAACCAAGTGGAGTCGTCTTTCCAGACCGAGTCGCGATCGGTGCGGGTCAGTGCGGCGGCTCTCAAGCAGGTCAAGTTCGACGCTCTGAGAACCATCCCCAACGACGTCAAGGCATTCCTGACGACCGAACTCTACATCCAGCCGGGCGACCAGCATGTGAAACGGTTTGTGACAATGCACCTGCCCGGAACCACCGCCCGATCTCTCGGGGTTTATGAGTCGGCGCGGGTTCTTTACCAAGGGGTGGTGGCGAAGATCCGGTACGTCGAAAATCCCGGCGGCCCGCCTAGTGCCTCCCAGACGTTTCGCACCGGTTTCGGCGACTGTGGCTTCTTTGTCTCCGCCTTCACCGCCGCCTGCCGAAGCATCGGCATCCCCGCCCGCCCGATCACCGGATTCCTGGCGGGCAGCAACCAGTGGCACGTTTGGGCAGAGTTCTATGTTCCCGGCCACGGCTGGATTCCGGTCGATCCCTCTTTTGCCGACGGCAAGGATCCTGGCGGGCGATATCCGCTGTACTTCGGCGTCATTCCCGACCTGAACCAGCGCGTGGCCACGGCGATCGGGTTCGACCATAGCTTCAGCCACTATCGCGTCCCGATTCTGCAATCGCCGTTTGCGATCACGGACTCAAAGAAAGTCCAGTCGGCCTTTGCCTGGTGCAATCTGACCCCATTCTAACTCGGAGAAATGAGGTTGACCGCCTCCGAACGGTGCCATACAGTGACGAACAAACCGTTAAGGCCGACCAAGGAATGGCGGTCGCAACGAGTCCTAATACAGATCGGGGAGCTTCTTGGCGACCGGCCATACCGCATCCATCGTCTCCGCGTCGAATGGCTCGCCGTTCTTCATCACCGAATTGTGTTGGTGTTCCGAATGCTCTCCAGCGGGTTCTTGTCGTAGATGAGCAGGTCGACCAGTTTGCCGGCTTCCAAAGGAGCCCAAGTCGCTACCCAGACCGATCGCTTCCGCCACAAACAAGGTCGCAACGGCCTCATC
Organism: uncultured Fimbriimonadaceae bacterium; assembly: GCA_964501275.1. Taxonomy (GTDB): domain Bacteria; phylum Armatimonadota; class Fimbriimonadia; order Fimbriimonadales; family Fimbriimonadaceae; genus 55-13. Next base: position 79,868 of record CAZCSP010000013.1, read on the forward strand.
TCGCCTTAATCCAGGGCCGCCAGGGCCAGAAACAGGCGGAGGAAGGAGATATCTGCTTAAGATTCTCATTGCCGGTGCAATAACCTTATCGCACATGGAGATGATTACCGATCATGCCCAAATGGATGTTCCGGCCCCGGTAGAAAAATTGAAAGAACATCGCAATCAGGCACCCCTCACTCCCCAAACCCCGTCATAATAAATCATGCGGCAATTACACCGAAACTTTCTCATCGTTGCCGGATTGGCTTTGGGCGTAACCGCCGCAAACGCCGCCGGAATCGGCCCGGGCTCGATGGCTCCGCCCCTCGACGTGAAGACCTGGTACAAGGGCACCCCCGTCAAAGGCTTTGAAAGAGACAAGATTTACATCGTCGAATTCTGGGCCACATGGTGCGGACCCTGCATCACCAGCATTCCCCATGTGACCAAGCTTGCCAAAGCGAATCCCGACGTCACCGTCATCGGTGTGAGCATCTGGGAAGATGAAGATCCCATCAAGATCAAAGAGTTCATCGACAAGATGGGAGACAAGATGGACTACAACGTCGGCTACTCCGGCAACAAGGTAGGCATGGCTACGACTTGGATGGACGCCGCCGGACAGAACGGCATCCCCAGCGCCTTCATCATCAAGAACCAGCAGATCCAGTGGGTGGGCCACCCCATGACCATGGACAAACCCTTGGAAGAGATCAAGGCGGGAACCTTCGACTTGGCTGCTTTTAGGGTGGATTTCGAGAAGAAGGCCGAGGCCAACCGTCAAGCTGCCGCCGCCCGGGCCGAGCTAGCCTCCGCCCAGAAGTTGATCGCCGACGGGAAGTATGCGGAAGCCAAGACCAAGATGAACGAGATCGAGGCCAAGAGCCCAGCGATGAAGTCTCAGTTGGAGAACCTTCGCTTCGGCCTTCTGGCCAAGGAAGATCCTACCGCCTGGGAGACCAAGGCCAAGGAGATGGCTTCCTCAAAGGACCAGTCCCGAATTCAACTCTTGGCCAGTTTCGCCATCGCCCAAACCCAGAAGGGTGGAGACGTTGAGAAAGGCAAGACGGCCATGAACCTTGCTCTGGATACTGCCGAAGACAAGGACCTCCTGACCTTTTACAACGGTGCCAGTTTCTACTTCGCGCTGAAGGACTACAAGACTGCCCTGAAGTGGGCCGAGAAAGCGGTCGCCGCCATCCCGGTAAGCCAGTTCAAGGACAATGACCAGGCCAAAACCGCCGTTACCAAGCTCCGCGACGACATCGCCGCGTTGGCCAAGAACGGCTAAGCGACTCGTAGCCAAACCAAAGCCTCCTCCTTTTGGGTGGGGGCTTTTTTGTGGGGAAGGGAATGAAGGGCTTCAGAAGGGGTAAGAGGACGCCCTTGTTCTGTGCCCCTCTGTAGTGTTTGCAGTTCTTCCCCGCACCCCTCACCCGGCTTTTCCTCATCCCCATTCCCTCATAGCGTATAACTCTAATGTGAAGCGATTCGCCGCCACCGCCTACATCTCCATCCTCACCCTGGGAGCCAGCGTCTTCATCGCCGAGGCTCGACCCGTCTACGCCCGCAAGGAGAACCAGCCTTGCGGTTATTGCCATACGCGGGAAACTGGCGGCGGCGACCGGGGGTTTCGGGGGATGTACTACGGCGGCAATGGCCTCAGTTTCGACCGGTTCGACGAGAAGCGCGAGGCTCTCATCGCGGGGCTCTCCCCCAATAGCGAAGGGCGGAACACCCTGCCCGCCACCTCCTACAACGGCAACGTCTCCGGCCCGGCGACCCAGCAGATTCAACTTGCCTCTCTGCGCGGCCCGGTAGTCCTGCTCTTTCTCGACAAAGCCGATGCCGATTCCAGAGCCGCCGTCAAATCTCTCCACGTTCTCGCCAAGGCCTTAGGCCCCAAAGCCACCGTTCTTGGCGTAGCCAAGACCGACGACGCCCTGAAACTCACCGAGGAGCTAGGCAGCCTCATCCGCATCTACCCCGACCCCAACCTCGCCGCCGCCAAAAAGTTCTCCGCCAACCACGCCCTCGACCTCGCGGTAGTGGCCAAACTAGGCGACCCCATCCAAACCCTCCCCGGCTTCTCAAGAAAAAACCTGGAAGCCGCCCTCAAACACCTATCCCCCGTAAACTTCGACCTAAAAACGATTCCCGAAAACACCCTCCGAGGCTCAAAACTGAACGACGACCCCAATCAGTCCGATAGGTCAGATAAGTCCGACCCCTAAAACCAAAAACCCAAAACCTAACGCCCATCAGCCCATGCTCACCACCCACACCCTAATCAGAAACCGCCTCCAACTCGTCCGCAACGACCTCCACGAAGCCATCGCGCGGCTCTCGGGCGACCTGTTGGACTGGGCTCCGCGCGAAGGGATGCGCACGGTGCGGGGGCAGTTGGAGGAGATCGCGGTGACCGAGATGCAAGTCATGGCATGGATTCGGGATGGCCAAAAACTGCCGTACCAAGAAGTGGAAAACAGCCTCCCCAAACCCCTCGACCTCGCCGGACTGGTCGAACTCCTGGGGACGGTCCGCGCCCAGACCCTCGCCTACCTCGACTCCCTCACCGAAGCAGACCTAAACGAGCCCATCCCCTTCCCCGAGGGCTGGTTCGAAGCCCTCATGCTCCCCGCCGTCCCAAGGCACGAGCCCTTCCGCAGCCTCGCCGCCCACGAGTGGTATCACACCGGCCAACTCGTCTCCTACCTCTGGTCCCGCGGCGACGATCCCTATAAGTGGTGAGATCCCGCTCCGACTCCCCGGTGTTACGGATCGAATCCACGAGGTCTTTTAATAGTTCGTCTCTCGCCGCTGAGACGGGGGTGGGGCATCGGGCTTCGTTGTGCCGTTGTGTTAAAGCCATCTCTCTGCGTCATTCTGCGTCTCTCTGCGTTTTCTGCGGTTAGACTCACCGACGTCCATACATCGCTTGGAGACATGCATGGATTTTTGATAAGGCTTCCCGCAACGCCTAACACCGCAATGCCGTCAGGCCGTCCCGTCCCGCCATAATAGAGCTATGAAATCCGTTCCGAGCAAAGGCGCTCCGTTGCGTGATGAGATCGACAAGTTTAAGCCGGGCCTCACCACCACCCAGGCCCCCTTCATCGAAGAGCAGCAGGCCAAGGGGAATCTGTATATCTTCCAGCCCTACGACCTGTACTCAGAGGAAAATCACGAGGCGTGGCGCAAGCTTTTCGCCCGCATGGAGCCGCGCTGGAAGCGATATGCCAACCAGCATTTCCAGGCCGGGATCGATGCCCTCTGCCTGGACCCCGAGCGGGTGCCCAAGCTGGACGATGTGAACACCTTCCTCAACCCTCTCACCGGGTTCAAGGCCAAGGCGGTCAGCGGCTACATCCCCGCCTTCATCTTCTTCGACTGCCTGCGCAACCGCGAATTCCCGACCACCATCACCATCCGCAGTTCCGACAAACTCGACTACCTGCCCGAGCCCGACATTTTCCACGACATCGCCGGCCACGTCCCGATGCACACCGACAAAGCCTTCGCCGACACCCTGGTCAAGTTCGGCGACTGCGCCAACACCGCCGCCGAAATCGTGAAGGGCATCAAGAGCCATGACGAACAGGTGCGTCGCCTGACCTCCATCATCAAGGCGATGGCCCGCTTCTTCTGGTTCACCATCGAGTTCGGCCTAATGAAGAGCCACACCGGGCATGGCCTCAAAGCCTACGGAAGCGGCCTCCTCAGCTCTTTCGGCGAACTCGCCCACAGCCTGGAGTCCCCCGCCGTCCAGCGCTACCCGATCCAGTTGGAGTGGGTCATCAACCAGTCCTTCGAGATCGACCACTACCAGCCGTTGCTGTTTCACGTGGACTCCTTCGACCACCTCTTCGGGTTGGTGGATGAACTGGAGAAGTGGATGCTGGAAGGCAAACTGAACAACGTCGCCCCCGGCGAGCCAGGAGTCAGCCAACAGGATTTAGATAGCTTTCTAGGAAAATAGTGCGATAAAGAAGTCAGATCAGTCTGAAAAACGCACTACCACCCCGCCCCTCCCGACGACCCCACCCTCGGGTCCACCCCCGTCAACTTAGCTCCCGACTCCTCCACCCAGATCGCGTGACAACTGCCCATCCGACCGCCCGTTCTCGCCAAGATGTGCCCCCTCGCCTCCAACCCTGCCCGCACGTCTGCGCTCAAACCAAACGGCTCCCACCGAATCTCATCCGGCATCCATTGGTGGTGGAATCGCGGCGCGGCAACTGCCATCTGGACGTTCATCTTGAACTCCACTGTGTTCAAGATCGTCTGGAAAACCGTGTTGATAATCGTCGGCCCGCCCGGCGAACCCACGACTAAAACCGCTTTGCCATCGCGAACCAGGATCGTCGGCGTCATGGAGCTAAGCGGCCGCTTGCCCGGTTCGACCACATTCTTCTCGCTTTGAATCAACCCAAAGACGTTCGGCTTGCCCGGCTGGGTGGTGAAGTCGTCCATTTCGTTGTTCATCAGCACTCCCGTCCCCGGAATCACCACGCCGCTTCCATAGCCGGTGTTAAGCGTGTAGGTGTTGGAGACCGCATTTCCATCCTGATCCACAACCGAGTAGTGCGTCGTGTTCATCCCGCTGCCCTGCCCCAAGTCCAATCCGTCTAGGTTTTTAGAGGGGGTGGCCTTATCGGTGATGGAAGTGCGCCGGGATCGAAGATAGGCCGCATCTAGCAGACGGGCCACCGGAACAGATACAAAATCCGGGTCGCCCAAATGCGCGGCCCGGTCCGCAAACGCCCGCTTCATCGCCTCCGCCATCAGGTGCAGGGTCGCGCTGGATTGGAATCCGGTCTTGGCCAGGTCGTCCCCTTCCAGCATCGTCAGCATCTGCAAGAGCGCGATCCCTCCTGAACTAGGCGGAGGCATGGTCAACACCTGGTAGCCCCGATACTGACCCTCCAGCGGCTTCCGGTTTACGACTCGATAGCTCCTCATGTCCTGCGCGTCGATCAGACCGCCGTTCGCCCGCATCGCGACCTCGGAAAGCCGCGCCGTCTCCCCCTCATAGAACCCCTTCGGCCCCTGGTCGCGAATCCTCTCTAGCGTCTTGGCCAAGTCGGGTTGCCTCAGCTTTTCGCCCTCCTCATAGAACTTGCCCTCCCGGCAGAACTGGGTCCAGGAAGCGGGGAAGCGCCGGAACTTGTTCGCCTCACCGCGCAACTCCCTCGCCAACCCCGCCGAAAGGGGAAAGCCATCCCGCGCCAGCCGCACCGCTGGCTCCACAAGGTCCCGCCACTTCAGCTTGCCAAACTTCTGGTGCGCCTCCCACATCCCCATCGGCGTCCCCGGCACCCCCGAGGCCAGGTATCCAGTCAAAGAATCAGCCGGGTTCTTGTACATATCCTTGGTGGCCCGCCGAGGCGCGACCTCGCGGTAGTCGATGGCCACCGTCCGCCCATCCGCCATCCGCACCAGCATGAACCCGCCGCCGCCCAGGTTGCCTGCCGCCGGAAAGGTCACCGCCAGCGCAAAACCAGTCGCCACCGCCGCATCCACCGCATTCCCACCCTTCCGCAAAACCGCCGCCCCCACCTCGCTCGCAATCAAACTATCGCTCACCACCGCCCCGTTCACAAATCGGGCGGGATGGACTTGGGCAAGGGCGCAGGCGAGAAGCAGGGAAGTCATACTCAGAAGTTTAGCCCCCAAAAATGGACCGCCGATCTCCAGATCGGCACAGCAGGCTTGGCTCCCCCGACATCCGTGTAACTGAGTGGCTTGTCAGGCTTCATTTGGCATGTTCCATGGGTAGCCTGCCATTCGCAAAGGCCGATTCTGCGTCTTTCTGTGGCCCTCTGTGTTTTCTGTGGTTCCTTCCCATCTGTGAACATCTGCGGCCATCTGTGGTTAAAAAAAGCGGTGCTAACATGCCAAATGAAGCTTGACAACCTACCGAGGTTTAGTCTGGCATCTGGCCAAGATGTCGGAGGTCCAGCCAGTTCTCATCACCTTAAAAAGATAGTCCCTTGGCAAGTAAGACCCCTTCTGGTAGAATTTCCCAGGACGCAGGAAGCGTGAGGTCTAGTTGGAAAATCCGTCGCAGTTAAGGATTCTGCAAATCATATCGAGCTCTGCCACTTCGGGTGCGGAGCGTCACGTTCTCCACCTTTCCCGCAAGCTCCAGGAGCACGGGCACTTCGTAAAGGTGGTGTGCCCGAACAAAGGGTGGCTTCCGACGGTTTTGGAGGATTCGGAGATTCCGATCAAGATCTCCAACATGAAGGGAACGGGCTGGTACCGCACCATGCTCTACCTGATGCACCAGGCCCGCAAGCACAAGGTGGACGTGATCCACACCCACCTCACCCGCTCCGCCTATATCGGCCACGCCGCCAGCATCCTCTCCCGCACCCCCGTGGTCACCAGCGTCCACATTGCCAACAACGACCAGATCTACAAGCGTCTGGCTAGAGGCACCAATCGACTGGTCGCTGTTTCCAACTTTGTGCGAGGAATGTTGCACGGAAAAGGCGTTCCCGACAAGTTTGTCGACACGGTCTACAACGGCACCGACTTCACCGACTTCGCCCTCTCAGATCCCTTGGCCGTGAAGGACGAATTCAAAATTCCCCGCGAACGCCGCCTGATCGGCTTGGTGGGTCGCGTCTGCAAAGAGAAAGGCCACTTGGAGATGGTCGAGGCGATGAAGGAAGTTCGGAAAGAGCATCCCGAGGCCCATCTGATGTTCGTGGGCCGGGTCGAAGAACCGTTCGCCCAGGAGTTCGACGACGCCATCCGCAGCGCCGGGATCGAGGATCGGGTCACCCTGACCGGCATCCGCCACGACGTCCCCCGCCTGCTCGACTCCTTCACGATGAGCACCATGCCCTCCCACATCGAAACCTTCGGCATCGCGGCCCTGGAGGCGATGGCCAGGAGCAAAGCGGTCGTGGCCACGAGAGTAGGGGGCCTCCCCGAAGTCGTCCGCCACGGCAAAACTGGAATCCTGGTAGACCTGAGACCCGACGAACTCGCCGAAGCCGTCAGCTACCTGATGTCCAACGACGACGTGAGAGAAGAAATGGGTGCGAACGGTCGGAAGCTAGTCGAGCAGAAATTCAGCATCGGCGAGATGGTGAGGCAGTTCGAGCAGGTCTACAACAAAGCCGCTGGCCGGGCCTAACCAGTCGGAAATCGGGGCTCCCCTTCCTCCATTTCTCGGACACAGAATTGGACAAGCCACGGGTTGTTGCGGAAATGGAGGAAGGGGTCGGGGGATGGAGGTTTAGCAGGTTTGTAGAAGTCGCCCCAAAAACCTAATGCCTAATGCCCAACACCGAACCTCGCCAACTGTCCCGCTTCCAACCCGCCCAACAACTCAACATCCTCATTCGCCCGCGCGGCCTCGACCGTATACGCATCCACCGCTTCCTCATAGGTCAGATTCTCAGCGGCGTCAAACCCCTCGGGCCGGGAAGTCGCCACCCGAATCCCATCCTGTGGGTTCCCCTGAACGATCGGGCGGTCGGAACTGAAGCTGAGCGGGATTCCCGCATCCTTCACCGACCGAAACCGCTTGAGGGAAGCCGTGCGCTCCGGGCCCAGTTGGCGGCGATAGCTGTGCCCAAACCTCATCAGGAACTCCGGTTGCATCGTGCAGCAGCATCCCAAGCTTGCCATCCGCTCGATCTGCGAATCCGAAAGGAGCATCGCGTGTTCGATCCGGTGGCGGGATGGATTGTCTAACTTTGAGTAAGCGTCCATCACCAAATCCGTGCTGTAGTCGCCGATACTGTGAATTGCGATCTGGAACCCCGCCTCATCGGCGATCCGCACCATCTGGTTCAGGCGCTCAGGGGCATAGATGAGCTGTCCACTGACCTCTTGCTCGGTGTGCCCCGCCGCATCCTTGGCATGGCGGCTGATGGAATACCCCGCCGTCTTCTCCCCCGAGTACCGCCCATAAATCGCCGCCGTAGCCGACCCGATCGCCCCATCGGCAAAGATTTTGATTCCCCCGATCCGACACTCTGGCGTACTGGCAAACCCCTCAACCGCCTCCCGAACCTCTTCGCTCCGCCATCCGCCGTCCCGCTTGAACACCTCGCCCCATTGCAGGTACAGCCGAGTCAGAACTTGACAGCCCCGGTCCGCTGCCACCCGATACGCCTTCAACTCCTGAAGGAGATGGAACCGGCCCGTCATCATGTCGCTGGCGCAACAGATTCCATCGTCCGCCATACGCTCCCCCGCCCTCAGAATTGCGTCCGTCATCTCCTCCAAAGTCGGCATCGGCGCGCAGTGGGTCACCCGCTCATGGGCGCTTTCAAAGAGGACCCCATTCAAGGTCCCATCTTCGAACCGGCCATAACTCCCGCCCTCCGGGTCTGCCGCATCGTCCCCCACCCCCGCCGCCCGCAAGGCCGCGCTGTTCGCTACGCTCGCATGGCCGTTCACATGCCGTAGCAGTATGGGAACCACCCCAGAGATCGTATCGAGATCTTTTCTGGTCAAGTAAACGCCACCAAACTTGGTCTGATCGTAGTGAACCGCCAGGAGCCACTTATCGGCGGGAGTCTCCGCCAGCCGATCCCGAACCGCGTCCAAGACTTCCTGATTGCTCCGACAATCGCCGAGGAACAGCTTCTGAAGATCGAGCCCCGTTGGCAAGATATGGCAATGATTATCAATAAAAGATGGACGAATCGTCGCACCGCCCAAATCCTCCAACAAGGCATCCGCCTCTACCGAGACACCCCGATAAGCCACCCGGCCATCCTCCACCAGCATCGACTGCGGCTCCCCCGTCCGCCACCAAAGAAAGTTCGTATAAAGCGTCTTCGAAGTTCTATCTATCATTGCTTTCCTTGTAGTACGGCGTCATCCTGAGCGAGCAAAGTGTAGTTTGTAGCATGACCGCTTGCTGGTCGCGAGTCGAAGGACCTCACCCGCGCGCATTTTTATTCGCTATCACACTCCGCAAAAAACCTCATACCATTGACCTCATCGCAAAGAGCGCCGGGACCCCACCGGTATGCCAAAAACAAATCCGTCCCCCAATCTCACCCTTGGCAACCAACTCCTGCAACCCCGCAAACGCCTTACCCGAGTAGATCGGATCGAGGAAGACACCCTCCTTCCTCGCCAGATAGCGGATGGCGTCGTTGCCATGCTTGCTCGGCACCCCATATCCCGGCCCCACCATATCGTAATAAACCCGAAACTCCTCCGCCGGAATAGCCTCGACCCCCAACAACTCCGCCAACCCTAAGCTCAATTCCGCGAAGTCCTGCACGATCTCCGGCTCCGGGTCGCTTGCGATCCCCAACACCTTCGTCCCCGTCCCCCGAAAGGCATGGGCCAGCCCCACCTGGGTCGAGCCGCTGCTGCTGGCAAAGACGATCCAATCAAACGCCTGATCAAGCTCCTTAGCCGCCTCATAAAAGGCCAACGCCCCCATCGGAGCCGAGCCCCCAATCGGAATCCGATACACCCGCAATCCCCGCCGCTCCAACTGCTGGCCGACCTCCTCCGCGTGGCCATAAAGCTCCTCCCAAGTCCCATCGGGATAGATATGCAGGTCCACCCCCAGCCATTGGTCCAGCAACACATTCCCGCCGTCGCGATGCAGCCCGTCCATCATGGGAGGGTTGTATTCATAGGGCGTCTCCATCACCGCCGCCGCGCACTCCATCCCGCAAACCGCCGCGGCCGCCCCCAAGTGCCGAATAAAGTTGGACTGCATCGCTCCGCAGGAGACCACCGCCTGGGCTCCCTGCGCAAGAGCGTCGCCCATCATGTATTCCAGCTTCCGCCCCTTATTCCCCCCCATCGCAAACCCCGTCAAGTCGTCCCGCTTGATCCAAAGATCGATCCCAAGGTCCTCAGAAACCCGGTCAAGCCGGTGCAAAGGAGTCGGCGCCTGGATGAGAGAGACCTTGGGAGGAGGCATTTGAAGATTGTATATCGCTGAATCGTCCCTACCTCACCGATTCCCACGATCCCACGATAAAACGATCCCGCGATCCAACTATCGCCCCACGGCCCAATCGCACTATCGAACCATAATCTCCCCATGTCCGAGGTCGAAGCCCCTAAACCCAGCAAGTTCAGAAAAGGCTGCAAGATCGGCTGCACCACTCTTGGGGTCATTTTCCTTGGTCTCGTCCTCTTCTATGGCCCTGCTCTTTGCGACTTTGCCAAGGTGTTTGGCAAGGATTTGTTGACAGACCCGGAAAAGCACGCCTACTCCGCTACCAGCGAGGAGAACCTCAAAGCCATCTACCAGGCGATGGAGATCTACCATGAGTCGGAGGGCCAATATCCCGAGGCCAACGCCTGGATGGATGCCATCCAAAATCGCCTGAAAACCAACGACCTGAAGCGCGGGGAAGAGCAGAAGAAACTCATCCGCCCCGACCTCCTGGGTCAAGAAGGGAAGTTCGGGTACGCCATGAATTCCGCCGCCTCGGGCAAATACAAGGATGATGTTCCCGACCCCAGCACAACTCCGCTCATTTATGAGTCGAAGGAAACTGGAAAGAACGCCCACGGCGACCCGAAAGAAAATCGTGACGGTTTGGCCATTGCGGTAGACGGAACAATACTGAGGGGTCCATAATGTCCACTATTAGATATGGCGTCTGATATCATTGAAGTAAAAGACCTCAAGAAAACCTATCCAGGCAACGTGGAAGCGGTGCGCGGGGTGAGTTTCGAGGTGAAGCAAGGGGAGTTCTTCGGGTTTCTCGGACCTAACGGAGCGGGGAAGACCACGACCATCAACATGCTGGTCAATCTGGTGAAGCGCACCAGCGGCAGCATCCTGATCGACGGTCTGGACCTGCTCAAGGAGCCTACCGAGGTTTATCGACGCGTCGGCTTCGCCATGCAGGAGATCGGTCTGGACGAGACCGCCACTGCCCGCGAGATGCTCTGGTTCCACGGGCACCTCTACCACATGCCCAAGGACAGGATCGAGGCCCAAGTCGCCAAGCTCCTCAAGCTGGTGGAGTTGGAAAAGGTGGCGGATCGGTACACCCACACCTATTCGGGCGGCATGAGGCGCAGGTTCGACCTCGCTCTCTCGCTCATCCACGAACCCAAGATCCTCTTCCTCGATGAGCCCACCCAAGGTCTGGACCCCCACGCCCGGCAACTCATCTGGAACCACCTGCGGGAGCTGAACCAGAACGGGATGACCATCTTCCTCACCACCCACTTCATGGAGGAGGCGGAGGCACTCTGCCAAAGGCTGGCGATCATGGACAAGGGCCAAATCGTCACGGAGGGAACAGTGCAGGAGTTGATCCAGAAGCACGAAGCGAAAAACCTGGAGGACGTATTCCTTAAAACTACCGGCAGCAATCTGGCGGACGAGGACGTGAACCTGAACGCCCCCGATCCCTATGCGAGGGGAAGGTAGACCATGTCCACATTCTTCTCCGATTGGTACCACCTGTCTATTCGCTGTACCAAGCAGATTTGGCGACCCCTCGCGGCCCTGATCCCGTCGCTATTCATCCCGATCTTCTTCTTCCTGGTGAACTCGGCCTCGCTCAACGCCTTCTCCAAGGTGGAGGGTTTCCCGGAAGGGGTGAGCTACCGGGACTTCATCGCCCCCATCGCCCTCTTCACAGCTGTCTTCTTCTCGTCAGGCAACGCGGGAATCGAACTGGTGCAGGATATCACCAGCGGATACTTCAAGAAGCTCCTCATTATGCCGATCAACCGGCTGGCGATCGTCTTTGGCCGACTAACCGAGGTCGCCGTACAAGCGATCATGCAAGGGGGAATCGTACTAGTCTTGCTGTTGGCGGTCGGCGTCCGATTCCAAACCGGCTTTTTCGGCGTCGTCGCGATCTTCGCCCTCCTCATCCTCTTTGCCATGTCCTGGAGCTGCGTTGGCATGATCGCCGCCCTGCGAACCCAAAACGCCCGCATGGTCCAGTCTCTCTTCGTTTTGGTGTTCCCCTTCCTCTACCTCACCACTTCCCAAACGCCGATGAATCTGCTCCCCGGTTGGTTCCAGGTCGTGGCGACCTATAACCCCGTGACCTACGTCATCGAAGGGGTCCGGGCGCTGGTGCTCACCGACTGGAGTAACCCCGTCATCGCCAAGGGTTTTGGGACCGTCGGCGTCCTCACGGTGGTTATGGTGAGCCTCACGCTAGGTTCATTTAAGAAAGCTTTGAAATAAATTTCCTAAAAATGTTGCCTTTATTGGCCCAGGGATATATACTGTGGTGGAATCAGTATCGATTCAAAAAATTGCAGGAAGCAAACCTGGGCTAGCTGGCTGATCGGCAATGGCGGCTCATAGGAAACTCAAGGAAGTTATGAGTTGCCGGGTAGCCATCCAAGGCTACGTTACGGGTGCGTCTCCTGCAAAGAAAACACACAGGAGCAATGGACTTGAAGAGAACTGCAAAATACGCACTCACTCTCGTTCTCGGCGCCGGT
>CAZCSP010000014.1:0-84959 GCA_964501275.1 uncultured Fimbriimonadaceae bacterium
TTGGGCCCATGGTACAAGACAACTCCACCCAAGACCTGCTTCTTCTGGTCATACTTGACATCGCCCAGAAGCACCCATTCCTTGGGATACCTCGTTTCAACTTGCTTGACTGTCACATACTCGCTCACAACCCTATTCTCCCTCGATCCGCATCGACTTCACGATCTCTTTCATGCCCTTGCTTTGCACCACGAACACATACGTCTTGTCAAACTGCAACCTCACCTCGAACGAGTCGGGCAGAATAACCTTCTCCGAGTAAGACTCCAGCATCTGCGGCTCTTTTCCATACGACGCCACGAACTGCTTTTGAAGATCGGTCTTGGGATTCTTGATCGCCTCCGCCATCCACTCGTCCGCCGCCCGAATGGCCGATGTCCCAAGCGAGGTCATGCGGACTCGGAAGGGCGTTTGGTCTAGCTCATAAATCGTGTTGCGGTGAAAAAGCCGGGCAACGCTATCGGTGAAGAACGACTTGGGCGAGTCGATAGTATTGATCGAGGCGACCAGGTCGTTGATGCGCAGGTGGCTCTCTGTCTCCTCGTCCAAAGTCCAAACTCCGCGGATCGCACGGGAGAGTTGGAAGCCGGAGGAGTTGGGCTTGAGGAACAGAATGCGATACCCATACCGCACGCCCGCATCCTGGATGCCGGGACCATTCACCACCAGCATTCCGCCCGGAAGAAACTGGGGCTGGATGTCGTATTGATAGCTCCAATCCAGCGCCTTGGGAACCGCAACGGGCTGACCCGAGACGGTGTTGAAAACCCTCAGCCGCGCCACCGCCCCCATCCTTACCCCGATTGCCACCCGACCTGAGCCGAACGACACCGCCCCGCCCACCGACCCATACTCGGTCGAAGACAACTCCTCCGTCTGCACCGCTCTCGCGAACAGATCGAGAATCTTCTCCACTTGGCCTGGCGTCGTCTTGGCATCGACCTCCGCTTTCAGCCGCGAGATCATCACATCCATGCACTTCACAATCGCCGGGTCGGCGGTTTCAGAGGGGAGCTCCGCCTTCCGCAGGGCAAAGGCATCCTTAAACGCCTGGACATCCTGATTCGGCGCAAGCACAACGGCGGCGATGAAGAGGGTCAGCACAGCAGGATTATGGACGCCTCACGAAGCGCCGGATTGCAGGAGGTCCTGGGATCGCTAGCAAAAATACAGGCGATCCGACCTCTCATTCACATCTTCAGGATCGGCAGACAGATGTTCCCGCAGGAGATTGCCCGTCAGCTCAAGGCCCCCTACCACACCCTTGACAGGATCGCCCGCGCGGATTCCCGCCAAGATGGCGTCGCGGATCGCCTCCCACTGCTTGGAACCGATCCGATCCGCCACCAGGTCGTCGCCGATCACCACCACCGTCTGCTCGACGTCCGCAATAAAGATGAGGACGCCTGTATTCCGTTCGGTCTTGGAGACGCGATACTTCTGAAAAGCGAATGCAGCGGCGATCTCGGCTCGTCTCTGGAGCGCCTGCTTGGAGACAAACACAGTGGCGATCTTGGGAAATCGCCAAGCCAGGAACTGCCCCAACGTGTAGCCCCCGATCAGGCTGAGAAGCACATAGGCCAAAGGAATCCGCACATGAAGCGTTTCCCAAGAGCCTTGATCGATGCCCTGCAACGCCAGCCAAACACCAGTGAGGACCGCCAGGGCGACCATAAACGAGAAGATGGCATCCTCACGACCATATTCACCGGCCCTTTGGCTGGCAACCACGACCACTTCCCCACTGGTGCCCTGTTCCGCCGCCCCAATGGCCTGTTGGATCTTCGCCTTCCCAGCAACCAGTTCATGTCTGACATTCACCATGACCCGCTGGCGCCGCCTCCTCCGCTGGACCCGCCCCCGCTGAAGTCGCTCCCGCCCCAGCTCGATCCACTATCGCTGCTACCGCTTTCAAAATGGATGTTCGAAATCCCGTTGCCAATTCCGCGCATCATTCGGCCTGCCCAGCCTTCCATTCTGTCGCGGATGAAACTGATAATCATCATGAACAGGAACGACCCACCACCAAGCAACGCAAAAGGCGCCCACGCGGGAATAGGTGGACGCGGCACTTTGCCCAGGCGAACCATCGAGTCCAGAGCCGTCACCCCGTTGCGGATGCCACCAGAGAAGTTGCCCTTCTTGAACTCGGGGATGATCCAACCATCCATGATCTTCTGGCAGTCCGAGTCTTTGGTGTAGCCCCAACCCGCTCCCAGCTCGATGCGAGCCTTGCGGTCGTCGCGGGCGACGAAGAGCAGGACGCCCTTGTTCGTACGGCGGTCCCCAATGGCCCAAGCGTTGAAAAGGGTGGTGGCGTACCAGTCTGCGTCATGAGCGCCGATAGAGGCTAGCGAGGGCACGGTGACGACGACGATGGGAGCTTGTGCCTGCTGCTTGGCCCCGTCCGAGATTCCATTGATGACTCGGATATCCTCGGCGCTGAGCATCCCCGCCTTGTCGAGAACGTATCCTGAGGAAGGCATGGGGAGGATCGTGACGTTCTGTTGAGCCATGCCCGCCATTGCGGCAAAGCACAGCCCCGTTAGCATCAAACCTCGCCAGATGGGTGGTTTCTTCACGACCGAAACATACTACTCGGTTTGGCAGATCGGGGTTGCTAAACCGTAGCCTGGCGACCAAAGCTTTGAGATGGTGCAAGTACAGCCCACAAAGGTCCAAACAACCTTCCGCCTACGCCTGTAGAACCACGGTGTAACGGTGGACACGGTGAAGGCACGGCGAATCCACCGTGAAACGCCGCGTCCGCTGTGCCACAGTGGCGACCTGAACAGCTTGCAACCTCTACAAGATTCCACGACCTGGCAGGTCGTGGGACGCATGGGCAGGCTGCCCATGCCACGTTAGTCCCACTTAAACGGCTTGCCTTTCAACGTTTCAAACTTCGCTTTCTGGTCCTTATCCAAGACGCCCTCCAACTTCTTCCTCGCCGCATCCCGTAGGGGCTTCGACTCTTCGGGACCGACCCGGCCACCGTTGGACATCGCCAGATCCCGGATGTCGTCGGCGTAGTTTTGGGCAATCTCGCTCACCCTTCTCTTCTGGGCATCGCTCAATCCGACCGTCTTCGCTACATCGGGATCGTTGAGCGCCATTTGGCCTTCCCTCTGAATCCAGACCTCGGTCAGCCGCTTGTCTTGGGCGGGGGTGATCGCTTTTTTGAGGGCGTTCTTGATCGCCTCCATGTCGGTCCCCTGCCCGATCCGCATCCGCATTCGGCCCTCGCCATCAGCGCTGATCGAGTCTCCCCCCGCCGCCGCAACCGCCTTCTTTTGGGCGTCGGTCAACTTCAACTCCGCTTGAACCTTGGGGTTGAACAACAAGAACTGGCGCGGCATCGCCCCAACCGAAAACTGTTGCGCCGAGGCAAAGGCGACCGCCGTCAGCATCGCCAAAAACGTGAATCCAATCTTCCTCATCGTGTCCTCCTAGAAACGAGAATCACGATTTAATTCGTATAAAGTGAATGGGATAGTTCCCACTCTGCCAAAAAAAGAAGAGCTTGGGAGCCTTATCAGCGGGCCGCCAAGGCATCGTCTTCCTGCTCGAAGGTGCCGTAGTAGTAAGGCGTCTGGGACTCGAACTCGCCTGCGCAGGTGTCCACCATCTTGAAAACGGGCATGACCTTTTGGCGCTCGATCTCCTTACACACCGTCATCCCATACTGCGCCCACCGCTCGCGTTTCTCCACCGGCCAGTTTGTATTGAAGTCAGCAAACTGAGGCATGATCTCTGCCACTCTCCCGACCAACTCCTCAAAATTCTCGCTCGATACTTCAGCCAATGCGCCGACCTTCTTCATGATGTAGTTCCATTCTTGATAAAGCTTGGGTTCAAAGCCAAGCAAGCTCAAGAGAGTCGGCGATGGGAAGCCCATCAGAAAGGCTTCCTCAATCAATGCGCCGACTGGCTCTGATTCTCCAAGCGTTTCTCGCACCTTGACCAGCCTCTGCTCAATCCCCAACAACGTCTCAATCTTCCGCAAGAACCACTTGTCCACACGGCTGAGCTTGTTCACCCGCTCCACTCCCCAACCGCGCCGCAAGCCCTCCGCAATCGCCCAAAGCCGCTCATCCGTCGGCTTCTGGATCGCGTTGGCCAAGGGCTCATCCACCATCTCCTGGAACTTGGGATGGCGCAAGTCCTTCTGCTTCACCTCCAACCCCCGAATCGCCTTCATAAACGCCGACTCAAAGGTCCGGTCGATCGCCATGACCTCGCCGGTGGCTTTCATCTGGGTGAAAAGCGAACGGTCGCCGGAGGCAAACTTGTCGAACGGCCAGCGCGGGATTTTGACCACGATGTAGTCGAGCGCAGGTTCAAAACAGGCTTTGGTGGTGCCCGTCACCTGGTTATCGATCTGGTCCAAGGTCAGGCCAACCGCAATCTTGGCGGCAACCCGAGCAATCGGATAACCCGTCGCCTTGGAGGCCAAAGCCGAGGAGCGGGAGACGCGGGGGTTGACTTCGATGATGTAGTAGTCGAAGCTGTCCGGGTTCAGGGCCATCTGGACGTTGCAACCGCCCTCGATGCCCAGCGCGTTGATGATCTTGAGCGAGGCGGTGCGCATCATGTGGTACTCGATGTCGCTCATGGTCTGGCTGGGCGCGACCACGATGGAGTCGCCGGTGTGGACCCCCATGGGGTCGAAGTTCTCCATGTTGCAGACCGTGATGCAGTTCCCCGCCGAGTCCCGCATCACCTCATACTCGATCTCTTTCCAACCCAAAAGCGACCGCTCGACCATGATTTGGGATCGCATCGAGAGCTTCAGACCTTTTAGACCAGTCTCCAAAAGCTCCTCGCGGGTATTGGCGATGCCGCCGCCGGTTCCGCCGAGGGTGTAGGCCGGGCGGATGATGCAAGGGTAAGGAACGACGTCTAGAATCTCTTCAAGCTGTTCAGGAGTCTCGATGATCCAGCTCTCAGGAACTGGCTCCTTGATCTCGTGCATCAGGGCTCGGAACTGCTCGCGGTCCTCGGCCTTGCGGATGGCGCTCAGCGGGGTTCCCAGGAGCTTGACGTTGTACTTCTCCAGAATGCCCTCGTCGTGAAGTTGGGTTGCCAGGTTCAAACCAGTTTGGCCGCCAAGGGTAGGAAGCAGGGCGTCGGGCCTTTCACGGGCGATAACCCGTTCGCAGAAATCGGTGTTGAGCGGTTCGATGTAAAGGGCGTCCGCCACGCCGGGATCAGTCATGATGGTAGCGGGATTGGAGTTGATGAGGACGACCTCATGGCCCTCCTCCTTCAAGCTCTTGCAAGCCTGAGTCCCCGCATAATCGAACTCCGCTGCTTGACCGATGACGATGGGACCGGAGCCGATAACAAGGACCTTCATTCCAAGGTCGGAGTGTACCGGATTGCACAATGCCCTCCCTTGTTCGAAAAATCTCGAACAAATCGCGTAAACTCCAGAAGAAGCAATCATGGAACACAGACTTCTCGGCTATTCGGGGCTCAAGGTCCCTGTACTCACCCTTGGCACCGGCACCTTTGGGGGCAAGGGGGACTTCTTCAAAGGGTTCGGCTCCTCTGACGCCCAAGAAGCCAAACGCCTAGTGGACATCTGCCTGGAGGCCGGGGTCACCATGTTCGATAGCGCGGATGTCTACTCGGGCGGGGTGGCGGAGGAGATTCTTGGCCAGGCCATCCATGGGAGACGCGACCAGGTTCTCATCTCCACCAAAGGCACCTTCACTTTTGGCCCCGGACCCAACAACGTCGGCTCCTCGCGCCAGCACCTCACCGACGCCATCCACGGCAGTCTGAAACGCCTCGGCACCGACTATATCGACCTCTACCAACTCCACGGCTTCGACGCCCAGACCCCCATCGAGGAGACGCTCAACACGCTCGACGACTTCGTCAAGGCGGGCAAGATTCGGTATGTCGGGTGTTCCAATTTCTCGGGTTGGCATCTGATGAAGTCGCTCGCGATCTCGGAGAAATACAACCTGCCCCGCTATGTCGCGCACCAGGCCTACTACTCGCTGGTCGGGCGGGATTATGAGTGGGAGCTGATGCCCTTGGCCCTGGATCAAAAGGTCGGGACGGTGGTGTGGAGTCCGCTGGGATGGGGACGGCTCACCGGGAAAATCCGGCGCGGACAGCCCATCCCGGAGAACAGCCGCCTGCAGAACAAGACCACTGTGGAGGGCGGTCCCCAGATTCTGGAGGAGTTCCTCTACCAAGTGGTGGACGCTATCGATGAGGTGGCCCAAGAGACTGGTAAAACCGTCCCCCAGGTCGCCCTCAACTGGCTCCTCCAGCGCCCCACCGTCGCCACCGTCATCATCGGCGCGAGAAACGAGGAGCAGTTGAGACAGAACCTGGGCGCCATCGGCTGGAACCTCACGCCCGAGCAAATCCAGAAGCTAGACCAAGCCAGCACCACCACCCTCGCCTACCCCTACTGGCACCAAGACGGGTTCAGTAGGAATCCTCGGCCAGTCTAGGAACGACGAAGCCCTGTAGGCGGCGGATGCATTGTGCCGCCGTCATACTTGCAGTGAGTAGGAGTCCTGTAGACCTGGAATGGTTTGTGCCCGGGCTATCGAAACCCCCAACACTCGGCAAGACGGCTAAGATGTTCAACCGACAATCCGAGCAGGTACCCTCAAAGTAGTCCATTTTGCGTGTGCCTTCATGATTCCTGCGTCGCAAGGGAAGGATCAGGGACTTTTATGACTAAGTTCTATCCGTTGAGTTTGTTATCGTCAGTTTTTGTCCTGCTATGTTTGGCTTGTGGAAAAGGCCCTAGCATAGTCGGAGACTGGGCACTGGATTTGTCGCTCAGTAAAATAAGCGAACTCAGCAAGAACAACGCGCCGAGCGATGCCCCTTTCAAATTGAAACTAAACAAAGATGGCACGTTCGAGATGTATCCTTTCTTTTTAGAAGGAAATTGGAACTTGGATTCCGACATTCTCAATCTCAAACCCAGCACCACTTCTGCCCCTCTTGAAGTGATAGTCACAGGCAAATCCGTAGGTAAAACCCCGTCATTCACGATGAACTTGGATAACAAGGGAAATCTCGTATGGAGCCCCAACAAAGGAAACCCTAATTCTTCGGTGAAATTTGTGTTTACAAAAAAACCTTAACGAGGCCGTCGTTGACTAACGGATTCTGTGTCACTGGGAAGATCAAGAGCTTGCCGATCTCCTGTACAGCGTTATCTGCCAGCTGGTTCCGACCGTAGAAGCAATGGCCAAGGCCAGCGCCCAAGCAAGATGGCCCTCGCTCAAGAGGCCAACAGTCAGGAACGCAGGCAGGACCGATAACAGCAGGCCAGCGCTAATACACTTCCAACTTGTGTCGTCTTGGGAGCGAAGATACAGGTGCCACCCGAGGTTGAATACAAAAGCCAGCACCCCAATGGTCCAACTCAAGACGATCATACAAGCTGATCATATCCCCTTTGATGCCTCCACTTGAGGAACGAGACGTGGAAGCATCCAATCTGTCATCACCAAAGGTTAAAGGCCCTTTTCCCTTGAGGGGGAAAGGGTTTGGGATAGAGGTGACGCCTGCCAACTATCACCACCCGGACGCCCAAGCGCTCTACCCGCCTCACCCCCACCCTAAATCCCTCGCCCCATCAAGGGGGAGGGACTTTTTAATCACTCTGCGGTTAAGGACTATTGCGACTTGTACAAGCTTCGCCCGGACTGGAAAGTCAGGGCCACGCAGACCGGGACCTGGAGGTCCAGGCTATGGTGTGATTGTTTCGCGAACTGCGGTTGCGCTGTGAGCGGGGTCTGGCGTCGCGGGTTAGGGCTCCAATTCCACGCCGGGGTCCCAGCCTTGTTCGCTGGCTCGCATCAGGACTTTGACTTCGATATCCGAATGCACCCGCACCTGGCAGGAGAGGCGGAATTGGCCGAGAACGCCGTCTTCCTCCAGGCACCCCCGCTCTTTCTCGCCCATCGGCGGCTCGGGAGTGAGGAACTGGACTCGGCAGGTGGTGCATCGGGCGTTGCCGCCACAGCGATGGCTGATGTCGATCCCGTTCTGCTCGATGGCGAGGGCCAGCTTGGCGCCTTCTTCAGCGGTGAAGGTATGGCCGTCGGCGGTGACTTGGTAGGCAGGCATGTTGGGGGCTATCTTACCGCGGCTTTCGGTCTCCCTCCTCCAAGTGGCTCGCCTTGGAGGAGGAGGGGAGGAGGTTTCGGTTGTAATCGCCGCAAGGCTTGTGGGGAACGGACCTCTTCCCACTACAAGCTCAAACCCCTCCTCCCCGGCCTTCGGGTAGGAAGGGGCTTTCAACCCTCCCCCAAAAGGTATCCTTTCCCCTTGGTATGCCTGAACTCCTTGCCGCTTCTTGTATTCGCGACGTGCCTGACTTTCCCAAACCGGGAATTCTCTTTAAAGACATCACGCCAGTCCTTGAGAACCCGCGTGCTTTCAAGGAGGTCTGTGACCTTCTGACCGAGGATGCCCGGAAGCGGGGAGCGGAGACGATTGTGGGGATCGAGAGTCGGGGGTTTATATTTGGCGTGCCGGTGGCTTTGAACCTGGGGCTTCCCTTCGCGATGGCCCGGAAACTGGGCAAGCTGCCTTATGACCGGATTACTGAGGAGTATGCGCTGGAATACGGGACCAATGTGGTGGAGATGCACGTCGACGCCATTCAGCCCGGGCAGAAGGCGTACATCGTCGACGACCTCTTGGCCACCGGAGGAACCGCCGCCGCCGCCGCCCGATTGGTGGAGAGGCTGAAAGGCGAGGTCTGCGGCTTTGGCTGTCTTATCGAACTCTCGTTCTTGCACGGACGGGAAAACCTGTTGGGATATCCCATCACCGCTCTCATGGAGTATTGACCATGCTTAGAAAAACCATCACGATCTTCGCCGTTGCACTTCTCGCTACCCTCACCTTTGCCCAAGACAAGGTAACCGTCAAGGAGCTACGGGCCAATGTGAAGAAGTTCGACAAGAAGGAGATCTCCGTGTCGGGACGGGTCGAGAACTTCAAACAGAAGACCAGCCGCACCGGTAACGATTACTTCACCTTCCTGCTAGTGGACAAAGTGGACCGCACCAAGGCTATCCATGTGTATGGCCTAGGCAAAGCGAACAAGCCCTTGCTGACCAAAGACCTGGTTCTGGTCACGGGCACTTTTCGCACCGAGAAGAAGGTGGGCGACATAGTCTTCAAGAACGAAATCCAAGTCGCGCCCGCCCAGATCGTCCTTCTGGCCCGGCCCAAGTAGCGCCCTGTGGCACAGCCGCACCTGGTCGCGGTGATGGGAGAGACGGCCTCGGGTAAGACCCGCTTGGCGGAATCTATCGCCAACGAGTTGAACGCCGTTCTCATCAACGCCGACTCCTTCCAGGTCTATCGGGGCATGGATATCGGCACCGCCAAGTCCGAGAGTCCGGAGCGGTATCGGTTGCTAGACATCAAGAATCCCGATGAAGGGTTTGGTACGGGTGAGTTCGTGCAACTGGCCCATGTAATCCTTGAAGACCTCTGGGCACAACAAAAATCCGCCGTGGTTGTTGGGGGCACCGGGCTCAATATCCGGGCGCTTTTTGAGGAGTATCGCGACATGGCGGCCCCTCCCGATCCCCAACTTCGTGAAGAATTAAACGCCAAGTTGGAACACAGGGGGCTAGGTTCGCTCGTAGAGGAGTTGAAGTTGCTTGACGCAGCGGCGTTTGAACGTGTCGATTTGGCGAACCCGGTACGCGTGATCCGCGCTATCGAAAGGGCGAAGGGAGCAAAGGAGACGGTCTCTTTCCGACTTCCCCCATTCCGTCGAACGAAAATCGCGCTCGATAACCCGTCTGAAGTCTTGAACAGTCGCATCGAAACCCGAGTGCGGGAAATGGTGCAAAATGGTTGGGCTCTTGAGATTGAGCGTTTGCGCGAGCAAGGCTATCGCCAGTCAGACCCAGGATTCCGAGCGATCGGATACCGGGCGGTGTGGGAGGTAGTCGAGGGTCGGGCGGATTTGGAGCAGGCGATTGCCGATACGGTTGTGGAGACGCGACAGTATGCGAAGCGACAGCGGACCTGGCTTCGAACCGAACCGAACCTCATCCGCCTGACAGCCGATCCAGAGGGAGATATTCTCCGCCAAGCGATGAGTTTGTTTGGCCAAATGGAATGATATAGGGAGTTTTTGAAATGGGTAAGGCAATTAACCTTCAGGATATGTTTCTCAATCAGGTTCGGAAAGAAGGGATCGCGGTGACGATCTATCTGACGAACAGCGTTCAGCTTCGCGGACAGGTGCGTGGATTCGACGCCTTCACGGTCCTACTCGATGCCCCCGGAAAACCGACACAATTGGTGTACAAGCACGCCGTCGCCAGCATTGTGCCCGCCAAGCCCGTAGGAAGCTATAAGCCGGCCAGTGAGATGGAGGGTGCCGGGAACGAGTAGATGATTCGATTTACCAAGATGCAGGGCATTGGTAACGACTTTGTGATGGTCGATACCATTGCCGAGCCCTTACCTGCCCTCGACTTGGCCGACCTGGCCCGCCGCGCCAACGACCGGAAGTTTGGGGTGGGCGGCGACGGCCTGATCCTCTTGGAGCGAGGCGAGTCGGCCCCGTTCCGAATGCGGATGTTCAACCCCGACGGGTCGGAGAGCGAGATGTGCGGCAACGGGATTCGTTGCTTTGCCAAGATGCTCCGCGACAAGGGCCATCTCTCCACCGACAAAGTGGATGTGGAAACCGGGGCAGGCACCCTCCATCTGGAGATCAAGCCCTCGGGAATGGTGAGCGTGAACATGGGCGTCGCCAAGCTGACCCGAGGCGAAATCGGGATGTCGGGCGAGGCGTCGGAGATTTATCAAGAGGTTCCCACGGAAACGATGTCGGGCACCTTCCCCGCCACCGCCGTCTCCATGGGCAACCCCCACCTGGTCCTGTTTGTGGCGGATGCGGAGTCGATCCCGTTTACCGTGATCGGCCCCGAGTTGGAGCACCATCCCCTCTTCCCCCGACGCACCAACGTCCACTTCATCCAGGTCCTGGATCGTCAAACGCTGATCCAGAAGACTTGGGAGCGAGGCGCAGGCGCCACCCTGGCCTGCGGCACCGGAGCCTGCGCCAGTGCAGTTGCGGCGTTCGTGACGGGTCGAGCCGAAAGAAGCGCCGAAATGCGCCTCCCCGGAGGGTCGCTGTTTATCGACTATCTGGAGAACGGCGAGGTCGTGATGACGGGACCGGCGGAGACGGTGTTTGAGGGAGAACTTGTCGTTTGATCGCAGAATCGTCAACACGTTGGTTGGGCTTTCAACCAGGCCGACGATCCAACGATCCCGCGATAAACGATTCCGCTACTAAGCGGCCAGTTTCGTCAAAAACTGGTGCAGCGTGTATCGCGCCGCGCCGATGTAGTCGATGAAGTTGATTCCTGCGAGGGTGCCTTCTTTGTCGGTGTGCGCGATAACGGCCATGGTGCGAACCATGTTGCCGGGCTCCAGGGTTATTCGGAACTCAACCAACTGGCCCTTGGTCACGGGCTTGCTCAACTTGACCAAAGCGCCGCCTAGACTCAAATTCTCGGTGATGCCCACCTGGTCATCGGCTTGGACTTTGCCGTCGTACTCCTCAATGGTGCGGATAATCGCCTGCACTTCCGTTGGGAATCGGGGGTTGTCGCGGTTGTCTACCGCCTGCCAGTGGAAGTCCTTGAAAGTGAGCCAAGCCTGGTTTCCTCGGGTGGAGAGGTCGCCGACTTTGCCCTCGCCTTTGGCGTACTTACGCCCACTGTCGTGGATCACCAACAGGCTCTTGACTCCGTCGAAATGCTCAGCGGCCTGCCCCTCCAACTCCACTGAAAACGGGCTCTTGGAGTGGATACGGGCGAAGGTCCAAGTCGGACGATCGTCGGTGTGCAGAAGCAACATGACGTTCTCGCCGACCATTGGCTCATGAGATGGTGCGGGCGTAGCGCTCATAACCCATTTATCGGCAAGGCTTCTGAAAATCTCAAGAGAAATGCAGGTTAAAATTTCAACGATCTTGCGCGATCCATCTCACGGCGCTCGTCGTCCTTGGCGATCTTGTCGCGCTTGTCGTACTGCGCCTTACCCTTGCCCAAGCCGATCTGGACCTTCACCTTGCCCCGCGAATTGAAGTACATCGAGAGCGGCAAGAGGGTAAAGCCCTTCTCCTGCGCCTTCCGCTCCAAGGTGTTGATCTCCTTTCGGTGCATCAGCAGACGGCGGTCCCGGCGGCGATTGGGGAGGAAGGCGGCGACCCCCTTCTCGTAGGGGTCTATGTCCAGATTCAGCAAGAACAGTTGCCCATTGATCACTCGGCAGTAAGCGTCGGTCAGGTTGGCGCGGCCGAGGAAGATGCTCTTCACCTCGGACCCGACCAACTCGATCCCGGCCTCATGAGTGTCCTCGATATGGTAGTCGAAGCGCGCCCGGCGGTTCTGGATCGATCTTGGCCCCTCGTTCTTCTTGTCTGCGCCTTTCTTCGCCATGGGGGACCCTGCATTGTACCGATCCGGGAACTTGCGGTCCTAAGCCTGTCGTTTTGGGTACAACGGAAACCTATGAAAGGCAACGCTTTCATCACCTTCTTTGCCTTAGTGGCAATACTCGTCGGCTGTTCTGGCTCGGATTCGGCTAAAGTCGAAACTACCGGCTCTGGAGACGCCAAGCCCGCTAATCCACAAGGTACGACTGGTACGGCAGTGACCGACGCCAAGGATTTGAAGATCGAAACCATCGCTCCCGGCAAAGGAGACGGAGCCGAAGACGGAGATATGCTGACGATGCTCTATCGTGGGACCTTGACCGACGGGAAGGTCTTCGATGGCAACATGGACGAGAAGGGCGAACCTGTCGAGAGCAAACCCCCATTCGCCGTCATTTTGGGCGTCGGACAGGTCATCCAAGGTTGGGACCAAGGGCTAAAGGGCGTCAAGGTCGGTGAAACCCGAAAGCTCACCATCCCCGGACACCTCGCCTATGGCTCCCAAGGCCAAGGCGAAATCCCCCCCAACGCTACTCTGATATTCGAAGTAAAGTGCCTCGACATCATCAAAAAGGGCGAAGAGATGGTCATTGATACCGAGGACGTCAAGGTCGGAACAGGCGATCCGGTAAAGAATGGCGATGCCGTCGAAGTCCACTACGTTGGCAAACTCCTCAACGGCAAGCAGTTCGACTCCTCTCGAGATCGCAAGGAGACCTTCAAGTTCAAAGTCGGGGCGGGCGAAGTGGTTCCGGGCTTTGACAAGGGCTTACTCGGTATGAAGAAGGGCGGCATCCGCAAGCTCCGCATTCCCCCCCAAGCCGCCTATGGAGCCGAAGCCTCGGGCGCACTACCCGGCAATAGCGTCCTCAACTTCGAGATCGAGGTCTTGAAGATCAACGGGAAATAGTTGCTCGGAAGTCGGAACACGGAAATCGGAATTCTTTGGCTCGATTTCCGACTTCCGATTTCCGACTTCCGTTCCCAAGAGGGCTAAACTAGGCTATGCCTCTGACCTCCCAAGTCGATGACGCCGCTCTTCAGATCCTGCGCGACCTGGAGAGTTTCATCGATGACGCGGTCGACAAGAACAGCGGCGACACCACTGCCGTTCGTCCCGATCACCGGATCAAATTCCACTGGCCGCCCCACCCCGTCAGCTATGAATACCATGTGTTGACTTCCGATTGGTCAGGACATGCTGAGTTCGAGGCCCATGGGGAGAAGTTCGACGTCGTGGTCGCCATCACGCCATATGGGGTTTTCGGGCGATGCGAGGCGATCTGGCATGAGGATCGGGGCGACACCCTGGAGTTGATGCTCCTCCGACTCCGCCAAAGCTCCGAACCGCTATTCCAAAGGCAGTTGGCAATCAACGAGTGCCGGGGCAAGCCGGGCCGCTTCACGGGCCACTTCCGAGATCTCTCGCCAGCCGACTTGGTGAAACTGCTCTACTGCCGGGATCGCGATGTGGCGAATGAGGCTCGAACCGAGATCGAGACCCACGCCAGCCAGAGGATATTTACCCCCGCCCTGGTCGCCATCCTGAACGACCGCAGGCATCCCTACCGCCGCTCCGCCCAATGGTGCGTGCTCGACCTATTTGAAGACCTGCCAAGCTTCTGCCGCCACGAGGACGAGGAGGAAGCCGCCGTCCAAGCCATGCGCGATCTCATCTGGGATGCGGAGGACGACTATGCGAGGACGATTTATAAGGCGGGCGTCGTTTTGGGTGGCCATCTTCCTCACAAGCATGGCGGACCCATCCTCTTGGAATGCCTGAACGCCCCCAGTAAGATAGGCCGCCGCAGCGCTATCCACGGTCTCTTCCATGTGGTGGAATGGCTGCCTGATCTCAAACAAGGGGTCCTGCTGGCGTTACGGGAAATGGCCGAGGAGGATCCTGAGCCCACCCTTAGAGACTTTGCACGCCAGATGGCGGCTGACATCGAAGCCGGAGGCATCGACCACCACCCCGAGCCTGTTTTTCCTGAAGAAACGTAGCCCCGTCCATGCTTCCCACTGCCTGCCAGGTCTGGGAAACAAGCTTGTAGCCAAACTGCTACCAGCCTCGTAGTCCACTCCCCCTACCTGGCTATCACCGAACCCGCCAGTACGGTCTGTCCCCGATACGCCACCGCAATCTGCCCAGGCGTGACGGCCCGGACCGGCTTGTCGAACTCCAGCCAAGGTTCATCTCCGCCAAACAAGGTCGCCCGCTGCGGATCCATGTTGTATCGTATCTTTGCCATCACCCGCTGCGGCTCGTCGGTCGGCTCGATAGCGTTCCAAAAGAGGCTGTCCAATTTCACACGGCGAGTCTCCAAAAGCTCCGCCGGCCCCACCACAACTTGGTTCTCCTTGGGCTTCAGTTCCAAAACGTACAGCGGCTTGCGCGAGGAAACGCCGATACCTCGCCGTTGCCCGACCGTAAAATCGGCAACCCCCTCATGCTCGCCCAACTCCTTCCCTTCCGGATCCAGAATCTGGCCCTTGGAGAATATCTCAGGCCGAGACTTGCGCAGGAATTCTTGATAGCCGCCCGCCTCGCTGACGAAACAAATCTCTTGGCTGTCGGGCTTGTCCGCCACGCTCAGGTCCAAAGAGCGGGCCAGAGCACGGGCCTGCTCTTTGTCGGCAAACTCGCCCATCGGGAAGTAACTCTTGGCCAACTGCTCCTGATCCAGCATGTACAAGACATAGCTCTGGTCCTTCCCCTGTCCGCGAGCCCGCATCAGCCGATGTCGCCCGCTCGCCTTATCGAACCGAATCCGGGCGTAGTGGCCTGTCACCAGCCGATCACACCCAAGCTCGCGCATCTTCTGCATCAGGATTTCGAACTTGACGTGCTTGTTGCACTGCACACACGGGTTCGGCGTCCGGCCCTGCTCGTACTCGGAAATAAAGTTCTCGATGACGTTCTGCCGGAACTCTTCCTTGAAGTTCATGACGTAGTGGGGGATATCCAGCTTCCGCGCCACCCGACGCGCATCTTCCACCGCTCCCAAAGAACAGCACCCGGCATGGCGAGGGTCCGTTTGGCTCTCCTGCCAAATCTGCATCGTCATGCCGATCACGTCGTAGCCGCGCCGCTTCAGAACAGCGGCCGCAACCGAACTGTCGACCCCGCCCGACATCGCAACCAGGAAAGTGGGCTTACTCGCCAGCGCCGCCTCCCAAGATCAGGGACTTATAGGGTTCCTCGTTCAGCTTCCTTTCCAGTGCGCTCGAAGCCACCTGCTCGAACTGGCCGCCCTTGGCATGCAGAAACAGGGTAGGCGTGCCGGTAATCTTGATCTCGTTGGCCAGATTGATGTCGTCAGTAACGCGCTTGATCGCTGGGTCGTCGGGATCCTCCAACCGCTTTTGAATCCTCTCTGTGTCCATCCCCAGCGACTTGGCGACAGCGAGCAAAGTGGACTGCTGCCGCATCTCCGCATTCGACTTGGAGTAAACCTGGGCAATAAACGGAAAGAACTTGCCCTCGTCCGCCGCCATCTCGGCCACCGTTGCCGCCGGAACGGCCATCTGGTGGCCGTCTAGACCGAAGAGAGGGAAATGGCGAAACACCAGCCGAATCTTGCCGTCGCTGTTCTTCACCAAGTCTTCAAGGATGGGAAAATTCTGCTGGCAAGTGGGACAGAGCAGGTCGGCGAACTCTACAATCGTCACCGGCGCATCGGGGTTGCCAAAGATGTGGGCACTATCACCAACCAGATCCAGCTTTCCGGCCTGGATAAGTTTCACAGACTGCCCATCGATCTTCTCACCGTCGTTGATTCGCTTGGTAATAAAGCCTCCCAGCGACAAAGCCATCACAAGCGTGGCGATCCCCGCCAGTCCGGCATCGACCTTCCCCGCTGGCTTCTCACCCTGGGCATCCGCCTGGAGCATAGCCGCATAGACCACCGTCGTAAGGACCATCGTGATAGCGGATGCAATGCACCACCAGCAGGTTGCGTGGATCTCATAAATAGCGGTGTAGGTGAGGTAGCCACTGTAGAGAGCGCCCAATAGCGAAGCGACAAAGCCGACTATGGTGAGTGTTTTTGTGCCCTCCTTGTTGGCCACTGCCCGATAGATAGCAAGGCCAGTGAGGAACAGATAGCCAAGCAAACCCAAATAAGCGACCGGTATGCCGCCCGTATAGTGGT
The DNA here is from genome assembly GCA_964501275.1 of uncultured Fimbriimonadaceae bacterium. Taxonomy (GTDB): domain Bacteria; phylum Armatimonadota; class Fimbriimonadia; order Fimbriimonadales; family Fimbriimonadaceae; genus 55-13. The sequence continues at coordinate 16,627 of CAZCSP010000014.1, forward strand.
TACCGGTGAGATAAGCCGACGGGTGCATGGTGACCGTGTCGCACCCCTTTGCAGCTCCACAGGGAAGCGACAGCTTGTAGTGATGACTCAAGCTGAGAAAGCCTGAAATGAACAATCCCACATTGCCGAGGATGATGAGGATGCGATTGAGCGCGACTGTTGCCACTGGTTGATTCTACCGTTCCTTAGGTTCAATGCCTGGTTCCAAAGAACCTACAGATTCAATGCCAAACGGTACACTATAAGTTCCAGCCAACTCACCTTAGCCCATGTCCGCCACCCTCCAGCCCATCACCCTGACTCAACGGCCCAAGCCGCGCCGAGGGACCTACTTCGTCCAGACTTGGGGCTGCCAGATGAATGAAGAGGACAGCGAGCAGATGGCCCTCTATCTGGAGCAGATCGGCTTCGAGCCGACGCCGTCCATGCTAGAGGCCCACGTTATTCTCCTGAACACCTGCTCAGTAAGGAAGAAGCCGGAAGACAAGGCGTTCTCCATGCTGGGAGAGCTGGTTCCCTTGCGCAAATCCCGCCCCGATGTGGTGATCGGCGTCTGCGGATGCATGGCCCAACTGCGAGCCGACGAAATCCGCCGCCGAGCCCCTCATGTGGATTTCGTGGTCGGCACGGGCCAGGTTTCCACGATTCCGGGTTTGGTCGAAGAGGCGTTGCAAAAGCGTCGGTTCCAAAAGCGCCTGGACCTTCCCCAAAGGAAGGGGGCGGTGGTCGAGGAGATGCCGCAGAGACTGTGGCATGAGCATCCTGCTCATGAGTCGCACGGGCATCTTGCCCGTGCTTCCGGCCAAGACCAAGATGGTCTTGGGACGCATGGCCTGGAAGGCCATGCTACGCCCAAGCTCAAGTCGTTCGTTCCCATCCAGTACGGGTGCGACAAGTTCTGCACTTTCTGTATCGTCCCCACCACCAGGGGAAGAGAGCGCTCCCGACCCACCGCTGACATCGTGGAAGAGGTGACGGCTCTGGCAAGGAACGGAACCAAAGAGGTCACTCTGCTTGGCCAAACCGTGAACTCCTACGGCAAGAATATGCCCGAAGGCAAAGTTCCCTTCAGTCAGCTTCTCTGGAAGGTGGCCGAAGTGGAGGGCTTGGAGCGCATCCGCTACACCTCCCCCTATCCCCGAGACTTCAAGACGGACGTCATCGAGGCGATCCGCGACTGCCCTCAAGTCATGGAGCATTGCCACATGCCTCTGCAAGCCGGCAACGACGCGCTCCTCAAGCGCATGAAGCGGCTCTACACGGTGGACAGTTTCAAAGAGATCGTGCTTGAGCTAAGGCGAGCGGTGCCCAACGTCGGCCTGACCACCGACATCATCGTCGGCTTCCCCGAGGAGACCGAAGAGGAGTTTCAGGGAACGCTGGATGCCGTCCGCGAAATCCGCTTCGATGGTGCCTACATGTTCATCTACTCCCCCCGCCCCGGCACCCCCGCCTCCGACATGGAGCAGTTGCCCCTGCCTCTCAAGAAAGAGCGATTGAGCCGCCTCATCGCCCTCCAAAACGCCATCACCTGCGAGATCAACGAGTCGCTGGTCGGCAAGACGTTCGAAGTCCTGGTAGAAGGCCCCTCCCCCAAGAACCCAAGCGTCTTGCAGGGCTACACCAGGGAATTCAAGATGATGCACTTTGCCGGGGATGCCTCATTGGTCGGCACACTGGTCCAAGTCCAAGCCACCGAATCCCACCTCTGGGGCCTGCGCGGCAAAGTGGTGTGATGCTGGGCTTTGAGTATGAGCTTCGGAGACACGGCTGGGCCGACTGCAAGTTCACTTGGAAAGGCGGAGAGATCTCCTATCCCTCGTCCTACCTCACCGACCCGATTGGGGCGATGGCGCAACAGGCACGATGGCTAGCCGACCCAACTTACCGTTCCAACACGCGTTTCCCCGATCCAGCTATCTTCAGCGGCGAGCCGGGCGAGCTTGTTCTCGAGATCGCATTGGCCGAGGACCTGCCCGAAGAGACCTGGCGAGATCAGAAATTGGATGTGTTGGCGAAACCTATCTTCGTCACACTGCACGAAGTGGATACCATCGGAGTTGTTGGGTACAAGGGCAAATCCGATGTCGTCCACGCCCAACTTGCATGGACTGCCCGCAAGTACGCAGAAATGGTCTTTGGACAACTGCTAGCCTTGTATGAACGATTCGGGTTGTCAGGTTATCGAGAGCGGTGGATGGAAGCCGACTTCCCTCTCGCTCACTTCGCCGCAACTGGCAAACAACTTCAAAAACCGCTTCCCCGCCGTCCCTTATGGTGAAAGATCGCAAGCCTTCAGTGGTCCTCTGTGTCTTCGGTGGTTCCATTCAGCTTGTGGGCGCAGGTGCTGGATATCGGATATCCAGCCTCTTCCAACGTTGTGCCTCTGTGCCGTTGTGTTTCCAAACAAACTCAAACAATCGGATCAAAAACATCAAACAACCCAAAGCGCTGAAAGTCCGTCACATTCCGGGTAGCGAACATCTTCACGCCCTCAGCGGCTAAGGAGTGAGCGAGCCTGGCGTCGAAGATGGCGCGGCGGGGGAACTGAGGTTGCCTTGCTACCGCCCATACCTTTGTCGAGACATCTTGCGTTGTGGGCAAGATAGTCCAATACGGATTCGCCCTCAGTTCCATGATGAGGTCGACGGCATCGCCTGGGGGCAACGGAGAAGGCATGATGGCTCTGTTTCGCAATAAGTTGTAGAGTTCAACCAGGACGTAGTCCGAAACAGCAAAATTCTGATTCTCAAGATGTGCGCTGAGGAATTCCAATGCGGACTCGTGCTCTGGCGCACCAACGTTATATGCGTGACAAAGAATGTTCGTGTCAACTGAGAGCATCTATGCCCCGATCATTCGCATAATCCCGCCATTCCGTGTCCGGAACCTTGGGGACCCCCAGGTTCACGGGAGTGATCTTCGGCTTAATCCTAGGGGCATCGACGCCATGCTCTAGCTGCTTCTCCACCCCGCGCCGCACCAGTTCGGCGACGGTCCACTCCCGCCGCTTCGCCTCCCGCTTGATGCGCTCGTAAGTCTCTTCCGGTACCAGTATCTGTAGTCGCTTCATGAGTAGATATGCCTCATGAGTTATTATGACTCATGAGGCATATCTCTTTACGTCGAAACAGGAAGATCTATGGCGTCAGAATCTTGACCCTCTGTCCTTCGATCTCAATCTCCGCACCCTTCACGATAAAGAGATCGCCTCCATTCCCCTCTGAATCGGGCATAACGATCATTATCTCCGCATCAAAGTCGATTTCGACTAGGTTCAGCACCTTTCCACTCTTGTCGACGACTTCTTGTAGGAAGGGCAGATCGGTCTTGGGATCTACATAGTAGATCAGGTCGTTCGGCTCGTTCTGATAGTTCAGGCGATAGATGTCACAAGCGCGGCCGTCCTTCGTTTGAGAGCGTTGGATGCCTAGGAACTGCATTCCGTCACGGGCAAGGACATCGTGGATGGCTTGGCTCGGAAAGCTCATGTCGACGAAGTCATCGGCGGACGACACCTTTACCGCTATGTCGCCGGGAGATTTTTCATACCTTTTTCCATCCTGGATGACGTACTGGTACCCATCACCGGCGACTCCCCACTTGACGCCCTGGTTCTTTCCATCTTTCCAAGTCTCCAGTCGGATTTCCCAAGCCCCGTCATCGCCGCGCTGGAGTATCTTTTCGTACACTCGGTCCTGTTTCGAAACAGCTTCCTGCACTTTCTGAAGCGGATTCGCCGTCGCCTTGGCCGGAGCCATCAGCACCGCGGCTCCAACTGCACAGGCCACCGCAGTCGCCAATCCGACCGGCAACATCATTGACCAGCGGGGCGGCGGCTTCAATACATAAGCCATCTTTGAGGTATCGACGGGCATCTCGCGAAGGCTCTGCACGCCTTCCTCGATCGTCTTATCTTGTTTGGAGAACTGGGTTTCCATTAGGTTCCTCCGTATGGATTTCTAGTTTTGATCTGAGCCGATTCCGAGCGTGGTGAAGTCTCGATTTGACCGTGCCCTCGGGGATCGCCAAGGCTTCGGCGACCTCGGCCACATCGAACCCCTGAACCTCGTGAAGGACGAACGTCGCCCGATGCATAGGGTCCAATGAGTCCAAGGCGTCCAAGAGCGTCTGCGCCTCCCTAAGTTGAGCAAAGGCACAACCCTCCGCTGGCAGATCTCGCCGCAAAGTGGTTAGCCGACGAAGCGAGCGCCGCCACTTGGTGAACTCCCGGAAGAGAATCGCGTGAAGCCAAGTCTTTAGAGAAGATTGGCCCGCATACCGGTCGATCTTCTGGATGGCGCGCAGCAAGGCCTGCTGAGTCAGATCCTCGGCGTCTGTCTGGTTCTTTGCCAGACAGATCGCAAATCGCAATAGCGATTCGTAGTGGGTTCGTACAAACCGTTCCTTGGCCTCTTGTCGGCCTTCTTTAATCTGAGCTACAAGCGTCGCGTCGTCCATTCAGTCTTCTCCAGTTTCGGATATCAGCGACCCCATAGAACCAGTTGGGGCGGAAGAGGTTCACAAGTTTTGTACATTTTAGAGTTTGACTGAGTCATGCTTGCACCCTCATTTTTTGTTCCCCCCGGCAAAGCGACCCAAACTCCCTCAACCTGCGCTGGTACCCTCAAAGGCTGAAATGTCATTGCTAGATGTACCGATCGGAAAGCACGCCCCGGATGTGATCAACACCATCATAGAGATCCCGCGAGGCTCGACCAACAAGTACGAACTCGACCCCACTCTGGGTGTCATGAAACTCGACCGGGTCCTGTACTCGCCGCTCTTCTACCCGTTCGACTACGGCTACATCCCGCAAACTCTCTACAAGGATGGCGACCCGCTCGACGTCCTCGTCCTCCTCAGCCACCCCACCTTCCCCGGATGCCTCATCGAAGCCAAGCCCATCGGAGTTCTGGAGATGACCGACGACAAGGGGCCGGACGAGAAAATCCTCTGCGTCGCCACCAAGGACCCCCGCTATGGCTATCGGGACGACATGGACCGAGTCAACCCCCACACTCTCAAGGAGATCACCCACTTCTTCGAGGTCTACAAGCACCTGGAGGACAAGGCCGTGGACGTCAAGGATTGGAAGGGACGGGACTTGGCGATTGAGCTGATCCAGAAGTACAGAACGGACCAGTAGTGGCAAAGAGGCCGTGGCATGGGCAGCCTGCCCATGCGTCCCACGACCTGCCAGGTCGTGGAATCTTGTACTTAAAACCAGCCTGTAGGCGGCGGATGCATTTTGCCGCCGTCCTAGCCGCAAACTCGGAAATCGGAGCTACTCAAAACTCCCCACTCCAAACCCCAAATTTCCCCTAGACCGTAAGCCGATCCGGGGTGGTCCGGTTCAACAGAAGCCAATACATCGCCAACTGCAAAACCATCTCCGAGAACTCACCGGGATCCGTAGGTTTCTGAATGAAAGAATTCGCCCCCGACGCATAGGCTTGTTCGATCTGCTGCTCATCTTCCGAAGATGTTAGAACTACAACCGGCAACCGCCTGGTCCGCGCATCGTTGCGAATCCTCGTCAAAACCTCAAGGCCGCTCAACCGAGGCAGCTTCAGGTCCAGCATCACTACGGCGGGCATCACGTTCATATCCCGGCCCGCATAGCTTCCCGACCCAAAGAGGTAGTCGATCGCCTCCTGTCCGTCGCAGGCGACCACAACTTCGTTCATGATGTTGTTCCGCCGCAGGGCGCGCAGGGTGAGCCGTTCATCGTCGATGTTATCTTCGATGAGCAGAATGACCTTGCTTTCCGAACCAGTTGACGATAGATTAGCCATGCTCTCTTTCCATTTTAGCCGCACCTTTGCACGACGTGCGAGTTTTCCCTCTAGGCTATACGACGGATGAACCCCTCCTGTCGGTTTCAATACAAATCCTGCCAAACCCGCGAACCCAGCCCCTCCGGTGTGCTAACTTCTCACCTATGGCGGTCGCGACCCAAGGACATATCGAACACACAAAAGAAGATTCCAGAATCGGCTTACCCGGTTCCATGCCCAGAAAGATCAACGTTACTATGATCGGCGCAGGAAGCGGGTTTACAAATAGCATTCTCAAAGATGTTGTACTCATTCCCGGAAGTTTGGGCGGCGAACTCCGCTTGGTGGACATCGACGCGGAGCGTCTGGAGCTCAGCCGTAAACTCATGGCCAAGGTTCTGGAAGCGTCGGGAGAAGCCGATAAGTGGGTTCTGAAAGCCAGCACGGACCGCTTGGAGATGCTTCCCGGTACGGACTATATTGTCAACTCCATCGAGGTCAGCGGGATTGAGTGCGTTCGTTTTGACAACGATATCCCGCTAGAGTATGGCGTCAGCCAAAATATTGGCGACACGATTGGACCGGGCGGATTGTTCAAAAGCCTAAGGACTATTCCGGTTTGGCTGGAAATTCTTAAGGATTCCGAACGACTTTGCCCCCGAGCCCTGGTCCTCAACTACACCAACCCAATGAACATGATGTGTCTGGCCGCCCAGCGGTCGAGCAGTATGGAGGTGGTGGGGTTGTGCCACTCGGTCCAAGGGACCTCCCATATGCTGGCGAGATACGCGGACGTGCCCTATGAGCAAGTTCAGTGGAAGTGCGCGGGCATCAACCATCTCGCCTGGTTCACCGAGTTCAACGGCCCGGATGGGAATTCGCTCTATCCCACGCTGATGGAGCAGGCGAAGGATCGGAATTCGGAATTTGCCAAGGCGGAGCCGGTGCGGTCGGATATGATGCTTCACTTCGGTGCGTTCATCACCGAATCGAGCGGGCACCTCAGCGAGTATCTTCCCTACTACCGCACGCGCAAGGATCTCCTGGAAAAGTACACCGACACCGGATATCGGGGCGAGGAGAGCTTCTACGCGAACAACTGGCCCACCTGGCGTAAGAATCAGGACGAGTACCGAGAGCGGCTTTTCCGGGGCGAGGAGGAGGCGAAAACCGAGCGTTCCTGGGAGTATGGAGCTTGGATTATCGAATCGGTGGAGAAAAACCAGCCGTTCGTGATTCACGGCAATGTGGCAAACGATGGGTGCATCGAGAATCTGCCCCAAGACGGTTGTGTCGAAGTCGCCTGTCTGGTGAACCACAACCGAATCCAGCCGATCCGCTACGGACGCCTACCACGCCACATGGCGGCGATCTGCGCCTCAAACATGCATATGTTCGATATGGGCGTAGAGGCGATTTTGAACCGGTCGAAGGAGATGGCTGCGCAGGCGCTGATGCTGGACCCACTGACGGCGGCAGTCTGCTGCCCCGCCGAGATCAAAGAGATGACCTACAAGCTCTTTGAGGCTGAAGCGAAGTATCTGGTGGAGTACAAGTAGTGCAAATAGGACTTATAGGACAAAGGGGTCGTATAGGCTGATCTGACCTATCTGGGAGGTCTTTTCATATAGTTCACCTGAAACTTGTAGGACGGCGTCATGTCAAGCGAGAGCGGCCGAGCGCTTTGCCTTTGTAGAGTGCTCTATGCCGCGAAGTCGAACCACCTCACCGAGTTGTAGTTTGGGATGGGGCTGCAGACGGGTGAGGTCCTTCGACTCGCAACCAGCAATCGGCCCAGACGAAAGCTTGTTCTGGCTCGCTCAGGATGACGCCGTACTGCAAGTAGGCAGTTATGAAAAGACCTCCTGGTTTATCCGACTTATCGGTTTTAGCTGGGCTCCACGTGATTCTAACCGGGTGTCAGCCGGTGGCCGGCCAACTCCAACGCCTCCAGGGCCATCGCCAGGTGGTATTGGGGCACCAGGATGTAGTCGGTGTTGTAGGTGGAGACGGCGAAGACGCTTACCCCGGTTTCGGCGAGCGGGTTCAGGAGGCTGGACAGGACGCCCTTCAGAGAGAACTCAAGGGGGCCTTGCACTTTTAGGGCTCGCCAGTTCCGCTCTACTTCCGCTCCTTCAGGGGCCAAGGTTTCCTCGCAGACTACCGACATCTCTTCCTCGGTTCGGGTAAGAGAATAGAGACTGCTGGCTTGAGGGAAAGCCGGGAGGAGGGAGTCGGGCTTGAGCTTGGCCACGCAGTATTTCTCCTCCAGGACGCTGAACACCACGATGTGTTGGGGCTGTGCCGACATGTTGACCTCAGGCGAAGAATGCCCGGACGTATTCTCCCTGGATATCGCCGTCAAGAAGGAAAGCATCATGTCCGTAAGGTAAGTCGATCTCCTTATGTTCCGCTTTTAGGCCAACATCGTGCGCCATCGCCAGAAGAGTTTTGCTCTGGTGGGTTGGGTAGAGCCAATCAGTCGTAAAGCTGGCAAAGAGATAGTCGGCCTGGGACTGCTCCAGGGACCTCAGATCGTAGTAGTCGATGGCTTTGGTGAGATAGAGGAGCGAGTTGGCGTCGAAGCGTTTGGTGAACTTGTCGCCCTGATAGTTCAGGTAGCTCTCCACCTGAAAATCGGTGCCCAGGTGAAAGTCCGGCTTGCTCTTGCCCTGCAGCTCCCGCCCGAACTTCGCCTCGAACGCCTGCTCGCTCAGGAAGGATAGGTGCCCGATCATCCTCCCGACCGCCAATCCGCCATCAGGCCCTTCGCCTTCCCCGTAGTTGCCCCCGTTCCAGCGAGGATCGCGCATCACAGCTTGTCTGGCGGCTTCGTTGAAACCGATCTGCATCGCGCTGTGGGCCGCACAGCTTGCCGTCACAAACGCCTTTCGCACCCGCTCCGGTTTGCGCACGGTCCACTCCAGGGCCTGCATGCCGCCCATGCTTCCTCCCGCGAGCCCGAGAAGGGTTTCGATGCCCAGATGATCCAAGACCCTGGCCTGAGCCTCCACCATGTCGCCGACAGAGATCATCGGGAAGCGTACGCGGTAGGGCTTTCCATCCTCGGCCATGGATGCTGGTCCGGTGGTTCCTTGGCACCCGCCCAGAGCATTGGTGCCGATGACGAAAAACTGGTCCGTATCGATCGGCTTCCCCGCCCCAATCAGCCGTTCCCACCATCCGATCGCGTGGGCGTCGCCGCTGAGGGCGTGGCAGATGAGGATGGCGTTGTCCTTGGCGGAGTTCAGCGTCCCCCAAGTCTCGTAGGCGACGGTCACGTTCGGGAGGTGGCCGCCGTTCTCACACTGAAGCGCGCCGACTTCTAAGAACCGCCGCTCGTCTGAAGCAGGCGCGGTGCGTTCGTTTTCCTGAAACAGCGCGGGGTCGATAGCCACGTTGATAGGGTACCGCTTGGATGTGGGGTGTAGGTTCTGGGTTTTTGGTTAATGGGGCAGATAAGACCTATAGGACATATATGTCTAATAGGTCTTATTTTCAAGCCACATTCCACACCCCACATGCTACTCCCGCCGATATCCTGGCCGGTTGGGTTGGCCGCGGACTCCTGCGGCGGGGGGCGGGCCTCCGGTCTCAGATTGGCTTGAACCGGGGACTCCTCTCGCGTTCATCTCTTCCGTCGTCTCGATCAGACGGTCAAACTCGCCCGAATCCTTGGCCCTAGATCGGGCGTCTTCCCGAGAGACTACACCCATCTCCACCAGCTTTGTCAGCGATTGGTCGAGGGTTTGCATCTTCTGGCGGGTGCCGGTCTGGATGAGGGATGCGATCTGGTAGGTCTTGTTTTCGCGGACCAGGTTCCTGACCGCACCGGTCGCCACCAGGACCTCAAACGCCGCCGCCCGGCCTCGACCGTCCTTCCGCTTCACCAGAGTCTGTGAGATCACGCCGACCAAGTTCACTGAGAGCTGCATCCGAACCTGCTGCTGCTGGTGCATTGGGAACACGTCCACAATACGGTCTACAGTCTGAACTGCATCCACCGTGTGCAGCGTTGCGAACACCAGGTGGCCTGTTTCAGCGGCGGTGATGGCGAGGTGGATGGTCTCCAGGTCACGCATTTCGCCGACCAGGATCACGTCCGGGTCCTGCCTCAGAACGTATTTCAGGGCGTTAGCGAACGACATGGTATCGACCTCCAACTCCCGCTGATTGATGAGCGCCATGTGGTTGTCGTGGACGAATTCGATCGGGTCCTCAACCGTGATGATATGCGCCTTCTGAGTTCGGTTGATTCGGTCGATCATCGCCGCAAGCGACGTGGACTTGCCCGATCCCGCCGGCCCCGTCACCAAAACCAGGCCGCGCGGCCGCTGGATGAAGTCGTAGCAAGCCGACGGGAGTTGTAAGTCCTCCATGTTGTTGATGTGATACGGGATGACGCGGAAGGCCGCCTGCATATGGCTTCGCTGCTGATACGCGTTCCCCCGGAAGCGGCTGACGCCCGGAATCTCATGAGCGAAGTCAAGTTCCAATTCCCGGTCGAATCGCGCCATCTGTTCAGGCCGGAGAATGGTGGCGAGCTGTTCGCGAAACTCCGCGTCGCTGAAGTACGGTTCATCTTCCAGATGAATCAGGTCGCCATGGACCCGGCAGTAAACCTTGCCTGTGTCGCACTTGAAGTGAAGATCCGAGCCGTCCATATCGACGCATCGCTTGAGTAAGTCGTTAATTCGGTGCACTGGTTGCCTCCACTAGACCCAAATTGGTTGCCCGTCGGACAAAGTCTTGAACGTTCGAGCACTTGGCCATGGCATGCTCGTAGTCGATCTTGCCATCCTTCAATAGATTCAGCAAACTTCCATCCAGCGTTTGCATTCCAAGTTCGGCCCCGGTCTGAATATCCAGATAGAGTTGGTGGGTCTTCCCTTCCCTGACCAAGGTGCGGATCGCCGGCGTCGCCGTCATCACCTCAAAAGCCGCGATACGGGACGAATTGTCCTTCGTCGGCAAAAGAGTCTGCGAGATAACCGCTTGGAGGGTGACGCTTAGCTGGGTGCGAATCTGGGCCTGCTGCTCCGGTGAGAACACGTCCACGATGCGGTCGATGGTTTGGGCGGCGTCCACGGTGTGGAGTGTGGAGAAGACCAAGTGGCCCGTCTCCGCCGCGGTGATGGCCAACTGGATGGTCTCCAGGTCACGCATTTCGCCAACCAGAATCACATCCGGGTTTTGGCGCATGACGTGCTTCAGGGCGTCGGCAAAACTGTGGGTATCCGTTCCCAGTTCCCTCTGGTTGATGATCGACACCTTGTCGTCGTGGACGTACTCGATCGGGTCCTCAACGGTCATGATGTGCGACCGCTTGTTGAGGTTGATGTGGTTGATCATCGCGGCCAAGGAGGTGGATTTTCCCGAGCCTGTCGGCCCCGTCACCAAGATCAGGCCTCGCGGCAAGAGGGCCAGGCTCTTGCAAACCTGGGGCATCGATAGTTCGTCGATGGTGCGAATCTTGAATGGGATCACGCGGAAAACCGCGCCGGGGTTGCCCCGCTGCCAATACATGTTGACGCGGAATCGGCTAAGGCCCGGAACGTGATAGGAGAGGTCGACTTCTTTGAAATCGTCGAGCTTTTGCCGCCGCTCTTCGTTAAGGATACCGAAGAGAAGGTTGCGGTGCTCGTCAGGATTGAGCACGGGATAGTTCGCCCGGTGCAGGTCCCCACGAATCCGCATAATCGGCGGCTCGCCACATTTCAAATGCAGGTCGCTGGCGTCTTTATCCACCAACTCCCGAAGCAGTGCGTCGATACTGACGCCCATAACACTCCTCCTCTATCGGCGGAGCATTTGTTTTAGCTCTGAAGCAATGCCTGCATTCTGCAGGGCGATCTCTTCAGTGATGATGCCCGCCTTCACATATCGAACGAGACTCTGGTTCATGGTTTGCATTCCCCAGAAAGCGCCCTCGTTCATGGCGTGGTACAGGTCCGTAAAGTGACCGTCCTCAATCAGTTTAGTGACTGTGGGCGTACAAATCAAGATTTCATTGGCAACGACGCGTCCATTTCCATCTGCGCGAGGCACGAGCTTCTGCGCGATGATGGCGCGAAGAGAGCCCGCAAGTCGTTGGCAAAGGAAGTGCTTCTCGTGCGGCGGGAACATATTGATGATACGGTCCATGGTCTCATAGGCCGAGGATGTGTGGACCGTCGAGAAGACCAAGTGGCCCGTTTCACCGGCCTGCATGGCGGAGTGCATGGTCTCCTGGTCGCGCATTTCACCAACGAGGATGACGTCGGGCGCTTCTCGGAGAACCGCGCGAAGTGCGGGTTGGAATTCGAGGGTATCGATGTGGACTTCGCGCTGGCTGATGTACGCCTGTTTGTCCTGGTGGACAAACTCAAGCGGGTCTTCGATGGTGACGATGTGAACCGGCCTCGCCTCGTTGATGACATCGATCAGCGCCGCCAATGAGGTTGACTTTCCTGAACCGGTTGGTCCCGTCACCAAGACGAGGCCCAGACGATGTTTACAGAGTTCGCGAAGGACCGGAGGAAGCCCAAGTTCTTCGATCGTCATGATCTTGAGCGGGATGATTCGCATGACAATCGCCCAGGTACCGCGTTGCATGTAGACGTTCGCACGGATTCGGCACTTCCCTTCGACCTCGAAGGCAAGGTCCATTTCCATGACGCGCTCAAACTTTTCAATCTGCTTTTCGGTCATGACCTCTCGGATCATGCGCTCAGCCTGGGCGGCGTCTACGACGGGGAAATCGCCCGGCAGTGGCCTGAAAATACTGTGCTGCCGCATCGTCGGACGGGCGAACGCCTTCACGCAGACGTCGGAAGCCCGCTCGTCGTAGCCAATCTCAACCAATTGGCGAAGTGTAACCTTGGTGATATCCATCATATTGCGACCTGAATCATCTCTTCAATCCCTTCGAGACTTTTGAATTTACGAGCAGGGAGTATACCAACGCGCCGACCGCTATGGCAGCAATGGCGATAAGCGCCCATGTCGTCCAGTCCGTGCCCTTCCTCGCCTCGGTTGACGGAATAGCCGAGGGCTTTTGTTCGTTGCCCTCGGGAATTTGAATCAGCTTGGGATCTTGGACATTGAGCTTGATTCGGTACTCCACTCCGCCAAAGGCCGAATCGTACATACCCTGTACTTGAACCGAGTCCGTCTCGCTGCCAAACTCCAGCAGTGTCTCGCTCTTTGGCGCTTCTCCAACAAACTGAACGGAAATGCCGGTGACGGCGTGAGGCTCGGGGTATCCGGCAAATGCCTTTGCGATCTCCTCCAGATGGAGCTTGGCGCTCTCCCGATCGATGATATTGTCCACTGCGCAGGTGGCTTTAATGGTGCTCATGTTCGATGAGATCGAGGTACGGGCCACCATGAGCCCTCTGGGTTCTGAGCCCATCAACCGGCCCAACTCCATTATCTGCGCCCGAAGCTGCTCTGGCGGATATTGAGGATGAATCGTCCTCACCTCGATCAAATCCGCCCTCGATCCGTTTGGATCACGGTGGATGCTCACCAAAAGCTGGGGCCGAACGGTCTTAAACAGATCCGCCGTCTGAGAGAACGCCGCCGTCCCCGCAATCGCCAAGGACGCGACGACACCGATCCAGACCAACCTCATCGCTCGAAACTCTACCCGACAACCTTTCAAGTCTTTTGCCTCAAGAAAGTCGCAAATATGGGCATAACTAAGACAGTTAGAAAAATTTTAAGAACTTCAAGGCGATTCCGAACGTTCTTTACCAAGGATAGAAGGCCGCGCAAGGAGATAAACGGCTATAATGCCTGCTTCAACTTGAGGAAGGGCGAGAATGCAAATGAATGAGACGCAATCGATTCAGGAACACCAGGGAGGATTTCTCCTAACCCCCGAGGGCCATAAGGCCCTGCGAGATGAGCTGGAGCACCTCACTGCGGTGAAGCGCCCCGAAATTGCCGACCGAATTCGCGAAAGCCAACAGCACGGCGAGTTCAGCGAAGACAACAGCGAACTAGACGAAGTCAAGTTTGAGCAAGCGATGGTTGAGAACCGGGTCGCCGAGCTCAAGACGATTTTTGGCAACGCGACCATCCTGGAAGACTCCATGATCCCCACGGATTATGTGGGCATCGGTTCAAAGGTGCTCGTCCAGGACATCGACTACGGCGACGATTTTGAGATCAGGATCTTGACTAGCATTGAAGCCGACCCCAACCGAGATCTGGTGAGCAATGAATCGCCCATGGGCACTGCCCTGATGGGTCACAGCGTGGACGACAAGGTCACGTTCGACACTCCCGACGGCAAAAAGCACTACAAGATTCTCAAGATTTCGAAGTAGTCACGTTCGGGTCGGCCACCAAGGCCACATCATTCTTGGCGGGTGTTCTGTTTTTCACACTCGCCAAAAACTTCCTCAACCATTCGTGTCGGGCTTCGGCAAGAAAGAGCAGGTTCTGTTGGGCGAGATGTCGGGTCGGGTCCTCGTGTCCCGCCGTCGCTTGTAAATCCCGTTGCAAATCTTGGACGAACGACTTGCTCTCTTGGAGCCAGTTTTTCACTACCCTTGCCTGGTCTGCTGGTTTCAGGCGTGAGAGGAAGTAGGCGCGGGTGCGAATCGGGTCGACGATGAAGGCCATCTCGGCGCGGTCGGGGGGAAACATCATCCAACTTTGAAGCAGCGATTCTCCATGAGGAGTCAACTCGTACTCCGTCCGCTCCCGGTTCGGCACGCCGACGCGACGGGCTTCCTTCACCAACCCGTCCTGCTCCAAGCGTCGCAAGACTCGGTAGACAGACCCACTCTCCGCGCTCCAGCGCCCTCCGCGCATCCGGTTCATCTCCTTGCGCATGGCGTATCCGGAGTTGATCTCTTCCCCGACCATTGCCAGGATCAAATACTCTAATTCACTGTAAGGACCGTTACTTGTCATATTCGCAGTTTTTGCCTTCTCCAAGTCTCCCCACAACTGGATCAGGCGGCTAAGACTGTAATGTAGCCTGAATTATTAATTTGCGCAAGGTCATTGGCATAATTGTGGCAAAATTCGCGATATTTCGCCCCACAAGAGGGCCTCACGATCCGTTGGGTCTTTCTCATAATAGAGGTAATATCATGCATCCCCCTCAGATGAGAGCGGGCTAGAACGTAAATGGCTACAGGAACTACAGGTACACCAGGCGGCGAACCGAGCGGAAGCATCGCCCTCCCCAAGTCGCGCCGGGGCTTAAAGGGATTCTTCAACGAAGTCGGCCGGGAAATGAAAAAGGTCAATTGGCCGACGAAGCCCGAAACGAACCGTCTCACAGGGGTTGTTATGGGCGTGACCTTGCTTTGTATGGCCATCCTGACTGGCTTGGGCATCGTCTTTGCCACCCTCATCGACCTTATCACCAAGGGGACCCTGTAAATGCCTCGATCCTGGTACGCTGTCCACACCATCGCTGGGCATGAGAACAAGGTCAAAGATGTTCTCACCCGCCGCGCCCAGGTCGAGGGACTTTGGAATCTGGATATCTATGAGATCCTGATCCCCACCGAGCGTGAGATGACCACTCGCAACGGCAAACGGTACGAGATGGACCGCAAGGTTTTCCCCGGCTATATCCTCGTGCAGATGTCGCTGTCCGACGATGCCTACAAGCTCGTCAAGTCCACCAGCGGCGTCACCGGATTCGTCCAGAGCGGCAACAAGCCGGTTCCCCTGGAGGAGTACGAAGTCCGCCGGATTATGACCAACCTTGAGTCCAGCAAAGAGGCGCCCAAAGTCTCCTGGAACAAGGGCGACGCCATCCGCGTGGTGGAAGGACCGTTCAGCGACTTCTCCGGAAAGATCGAAGAGGTCAACTCCGAGAAGGAGAAGCTCAAGGTCCTCATCAACATCTTCGGTCGAGACACCCCGGTCGAGTTGGACTTCAGCCAGGTTGAGAAGCTTTAGGTTTGGAAGGAAGGTAGTCGCGACTGAAGATGAGGTTCAAGCGATCCTCGCGAACCTGGATGCTCGTAGGGTTGCTACTTCGCCCGATTTTTGTACTCAAGGCGAAGATCTACGAGTCAGTGGCCCTTTCAAAGGATTCCAGGGAGTCGTGCAGGAAGCCAATCCAAATGCACTCAAGGTCGTCATCAACATCTTCGGTCGCAACACTCCCGTCGAATTGGATTTCGCGCAGATTGAGAAGCTTTGGTTTGCTACCAAGAAGCCCCGACACCTCCGTAAAACCTCGGTGCCGTAAAGCCGAAACGCCGCGCTACCCAAACTTTCCTGGCTCATCCCAAGCTTTCTGAACGTCTCTTTCTTTATGCCCATTCCCGTGATGCCCGCTCGCTGGGTGCAAGCCGAGCGTGACCATACTGCCGAAGCCAAACTTCAGGCCGAATTGGGCATCCCGAGTATCGTCGCGGCCCTCCTCGTTCAACGCGGGATCGCCGACCCAGCCCAGGCTGACAAGTTTCTGAATCCTTCCCTGGACGACCTCCACGCTCCGACTTCCCTGCCCGACTACGCTGAGGCCGCCAAGGAGATTCTGGGGGCGAAGGAGCGGGGGGATTTGATTTTTGTCCATGGGGACTACGACGTGGACGGGGTGACCAGCGCGGCGATCTTTCATCGATTCCTGAAGTCGATTGGGGCGAATGTCGAGACCCATGTGCCGCACAGGATGAAGGAGGGCTATGGGATAAACCACAGCGCGGTCGAGGTGGCCAGGCAGAAGGGGGCCAAGCTGTTCCTCACGTGTGACTGCGGGATCAGCGCCCATGATCGGGTCGAGGCCGCCAAGGAAGCGGGGATGCGAGTCGTCGTGACCGATCACCATAGTATCGGCAGCACGCTCCCCGAGGCCCACGCCATCGTCAACCCCCACCGCAAAGACTCCCAGTACCCGTTCACCGAACTCAGCGGGGCGGGGGTGGTCTTCAAGCTCTGTGCCGGAATCGCCAATGAACTGGGCCTGCCGGTGGACAAGTATTATCGGGCGTTCCTCGACCTTGCTGCCCTTGGCACCGTCGCCGACGTGATGCCTTTGCACGACGAGAATCGCATCATCGCCAAGTTTGGGCTGGAGCGGTTGGCGGATACGAAGAAGGTCGGGTTGCAGGCTCTCAAGACGGTTGCGGGCACCAAGACGCCCCTCCGAACCTACGATATCGGATTCAAATTAGGGCCGAGGATCAATGCGGTGGGGCGCATGGACGACTCCGGCCTGGCTCTCCGCCTGCTTTTGGAAACCGACTTGACGGCGGCTCAGACGATGGCCAACGAGATCGAGCAGTTCAACGTCGAGCGGAAAGACGAGCAACAGCGGATGGTCGATCAGGCAGTGGAGATGGTGGAGGCCAGACGGCTGCACGAGCGCTACGTGATCGCGGTCGCCCATCCTGAATGGCACGCCGGGATCGTGGGCTTGGTGGCGGGGAGATTGGTGGAGCGATACCATCGTCCGGCTTTCTGCTTCATCGTGGACGAGGCAAGAGGTCTATGCAAGGGTTCGGCGCGTTCTATCCCAACGTTCAGCGTCGTGGATGCCATCCGTGCCTATCCCGAACTCATCGAGGGAGGTGGCCACGCGATGGCGGCGGGGTGCTCCTTCCCCTATGCCAGCTTTGAGCAGGTTGAGCAAGTTCTCAACGAATACGCGCAGAGCGTGCTCACGCCGGAGGACTTTGTCGTCGCCTATCAAGCAGACTTGGAAGTTGGGCCGGAGGAGTTGACGATGGATGTGATGGAGCAGATATCCCGCCTGGAGCCGTTCGGGGAGTGCAACCCCGAGCCGATCATGGTCTGTCGGGGTATCAACTTGGCGGGAATCACCCCCACCCGAAACCCGGCACACGTCCAACTCGCTCTGCGATCAGGCACGGGTCAAACGGTGCAAGCCGTCGGCTTCAACATGGGAGATCGCTTCGCCCAATCCCGCCCCGGAACCACCATCGACCTCCTCTTCCAACCCAAGATCGAGGAGTACAACGGAAGAAGGCTGAAGTGGCATGTGAAGGACTTTGTGGAAGTGGGGGGTTAGGGGTTAGGCTTTGGGTTTTGGGCTTTAGGCTTTAGGCTTTGGGCTTTGGGCTTTTGGGGGGAGGGTCGGGCCACAGGGCTTACAGAACCTGTTTAGCCCAATACCTAAAACCGAATGCCCAACACCAAACGCCGTCCTCGACTAGCTCCCTACTTCCACCGTCAGCATCTGCCGGAGGCTTCCGCGCTGAATCCAGATCTTTATGGTTTCGCCGATGTCCTGGTCGGCCATGACTCTGGCGAAGTCCATCTGGTCTCGGATGGCTTGGTGATTCATCTGCTGGATAATATCGCCCTTTTGGAATCCGGCCTTCTCGGCTGGAGAACCCTTGGTGACGCTCTCGATCAAGGCTCCCGACGGCATCGCGTCGCGGCAGAAGATGCCGATCGCCGGATGCTTCACCTGATGGCCTTCGGATAGGAAGCCATCGACGACCCGGTTCAGAATCTTGGGACCGATGGTGTAGGCCGAGCCGAGAACGCCGGGACCGTATTGGCTCTTCAGCGCAGGCGGCCCCCCGCCAAAGCCTTGCCCTGACCGGGTTGCCGTCTGCGGTTGAGACAGGCTAAGCGCCGCATTCAGAGCCCCCGTCAATTTGCCATCCAAGTTGATAAGCAACGAACCGCCCATCGTCGGCAGGTTGTTCTCCAAGAAAACCTCGCTCATCGGAACCATCCTTCGGGAGGGGTTCACGATTCCGTAGGTGTCCCTGGCTCGCTCTGCGCGGACAGGACCGGTCGGCGTGACGGCCAAAAGACCTTCTCTTTCGGCCTTTGCGGTGGATACGGACAAAACGGGCACGTCGTCCTGCCAACCGTCGGCTTTCAACAGAACGAATTGAGTCGGGTCGTCGGTGGAGACGAGGACCAGTTTAATCGTAGTCCCATCGCTCTTGCGACCCTGCATCGACTTCCCTGCGACCGAAGTGGCGTGGGTGATGAACAGGCCGTCCTTCGAGATCAGCGCCGCCGCACCTCGCACCCGCTGGCCTTCCAGCAGGAGCACGATGGAGGGTTGAACCTTCTTCCAGGCCCGTAGCTCGCGCTCGGTCAGATCGTTGAGATCGGCGAACGCAACCGTTAAAGAAAGACTAGCCGCCGACAACAACATTCGCTGTGCTTTCAACCTCCGTCGCTCTCAGGGTGCCGGTATGGGCATCGGTTTCGGTCTGGATCAAAACGATCTTGGGCGCAGGGGCCTCGCCTCTCAACGCTTCTCCTCGAGCCGCAATCTTCGCCTCAGGCTCGATTACGGGCACTCCGTCGAAAATAGGCGTATTCGTTAATGCCTCGCTGGCCGGTGCGTTCTCCTCGGTAAGATTTACAAACGCTCCCATTAGCTGGGTTTCTTCGGCTCGCGAAGCCTGAGGCTCATAGTTCTCCCTCCGACTCCGGCGAGGCTGATCGGAACGCATCGCCACCGTAGCAGACGGCTTATCCACCACTATCTTGGAGGGTGTGATGTCGTTTGCTACTCTATCGATAGGTGTGGGCCGCTGAACTCCAACTCCGGGGATATCAGACGAAGGGCCGCTGTAATCCAACACCATCGGCGCACTGGTTCCCCCCATCGGAATCCGACCTTTGAGGGCCACAAAGCTAAACGCGAGAACTGCGGCGGCGGCAGGCATCCAAAGCCAGTTGAACCGCGCAACGGGGCGATGCTCTTTGAGGCCCCGAGTCAGGATGGCCTCTCGAAGACGATCCTTCGACAGTTGGTCCGCCGGAACGTCGTCGCACAGCGACCGAAGCTCTTCCTTCATGCGGCAGTAGGACTCAAATGTCCGCGTGGCTTCGGGGTCACTCTGGGTGTGAAGCTCCAGTCGTCGAGCCGTATCGGCGTCCAAATCGCCGAATGCCAGCTTCGCCAGTTCTTCTTCAATCTTCTTTCTCATTTGTCGTCACCAAGGAGGGGGGCAATCCGATCCTTTAACGCTCGCCGGGCTCGAAGCACTCGCAACTTCGCCCCGCCGATCGTACAGCCGAGAATCGCGGCTATATCTGTATATTCTCTTTCCTCAATATCGCGTAAAACAATCACTGACCGGTGATGGATGGGCAGAGCCGCCAGGGCGCGCCTCAATGCTTGCTTACGCCGGTCGTCTTCCAAATTCTGCACCGGATCGTCCCAATCGCCTACCGTCATCCAAACCAGCGATCCCGCCGCCTCTTGCTGTTCAAGGGCTTGGCGTCGGTTCGACATGCGGGCCTGGTCGGTGCAAAGGTTGGTTACGATCCTCAGGAGCCAGGTGGTGAACTTCGCCTCGTCTCGATATTTGTCGAGGTTCTGGTAGGCGCGGACGAACGCTTCTTGCACGATGTCTTCCGCATCGTCTCGGCGGGGGACCATCTGGTAGGCGAACCGGAACACCAGGGTGCGATACCGCTCAAAGAGGGTCTCAAAGGCCGAGTACTCGCCTTCCCTAGCCCGCCTTACGAGGGCGGCGTCCGTGTCCAGTTCCATTCGCCCTGTTATGGACGGTCCAATTGCTGACAAAGTGCCTGATGCTGCCACGCTGCTCACCGATCTCTCCTGATCTGCAAATCTGACGCGCGGCTCCTCCTCTGGTTTCACCTAACTCTAGCCCACCTTACAGAATACGCCATAGGTCCCAGGGGTTCCACCTTTTGGGATGATGTCGTGATGGAGGTGAATTGTGATTGACGTGACGGCGTGAGATGTGATGGACGTGAGGCGTGATGGGGGTGACCTGAATGACTAGGCAAGAACCTTGTCCCCCAATTCCGAACGCTAAGCTCACCCCTTCATGTCCCGAATCACCTCAATCACCCAGTCACGCCATCACTTCCATCACCCCCAAACTCCAAATTCCAAACTCCAAACTTCACCCAACGAGGTATCCTCTCCCAGTTATTGGTGGCGGCCAAGTGCCCAGGGGGCATGGAAGCGCACAGATTCAGGAGGTTTAACTCACAGATGAAGTTACTTCAGGAAGCGATGCGCAGGGCACAAGGCTCCGCATCGCCACGCGGACTTGTTGCGATATTGGCAACGCTGGTCGCGCTAATCCTACCGACCGCGGCGTTTGCGTCGAGTGAAGCGAATATCAAGCTGAACTTCTCGGCTAACGACAAGATCATGCTGTATATCTCGCTGGCGATCGGTGTGCTCACCGTTGCCGGCGCGTTCTGGCTGCGTAGCGCGGTTCTCAAGAAATCGCCCGGCAGCGAGAAGATGCAGGCGGTTGGCGGAGCGATTCGCGAGGGCGCACTGGCCTATCTCAAGCAGCAAGTCAAGCTGATGGCGGTCTTCGTGCTGATCCTTGGCGTTGGCCTGTTCTTCCTTTTTGATAAGAGCATCTTCGTCCCGCTGGCATTCGTCGCGGGCGTCGCCGCCTCCTATATCGCGGGCTACTGGGGAATGCGAACGGCGGTCGATGGCAATATGCGGACCGCCAACGCCGCGCTCACCAGCTACAAAGCCTCTCTTGAAATCGCTTTCCGAAGCGGCGCGGTCGCCGGTCTTATTACCGTCGGCATGGGCCTCCTCGGCGCCACCATCCTGCTCTTGATCGGCGGGGACAAGGCGATGCTCCTTCTGATCGGCTTTGGCTTTGGCGGCTCGCTGGCGGCTCTCTTCATGAGGGTTGGCGGCGGCATCTTCACCAAGGCTGCCGACGTGGGCGCGGACCTGGTTGGAAAGGTCGAAGCAGGGATCCCTGAGGACGACCCCCGCAACCCGGCCACCATCGCCGACAACGTGGGCGACAACGTCGGAGACTGCGCCGGTATGGCCGCCGACGTTTTCGAGTCCTACGAAGTAACGCTCGTCGCCGCCATTGTGCTTGGCGCGGCAACCGCCACCCTCTTCGACCCCGTCACGGTCATGAAGCTGATTATCTTCGCCCTGATGGCCCGAGGCGTCGGCATCATCGCATCCGTCATCGGCATTTTCATGGTGAAGGGCTCCGACGACATCGACTCCGACCCGCTCAAGAGAATCCGAAGCGGCTTCTACTGGTCGGCCGGTGTGGCGGGCATCGCCACCTGTGCTCTCGCCTACTTCATGATGGGCGGCGCGGGCAATCCGATCCAAACGTCGCGACTTGTGTCGAGCGTGGAGTCCATCAAGGGCGACATTCTTGCCATCAGCGCCGAAGTCAAGAAGATCGCGGCGGAGAAGAACATCCCCGAATACGCGGTCACTGACGAAGACATCAAGCTGACGGACGCCTTCAAGAACGTGGGCACGAATCCGATGAACGAAAGCCAGTTCCTCGGCGCCGCCCGACAGGTGACCGCCGAGCAGTTGGAAAGCCTGATCAAGCAGGATCAAGGCTATAAGCTGATCGACCCCGCTATTTCCGACAATCCCGCTTTGAACTATGCGGTGGCAAAGACATCACCGACCGGCGGGGAGCCGGAATTCATCACACTCAAGGAAGCGCTGACGACGGGCGGCTTCAAGGTCGTTCAGGTCAAGCAATCTGTTTCCCAGGGTGGGCCAACGCCTCCGATGGAGATGTCCACCTTCACCGTCGAACACGATATCGAAGGGCTGAAGGCGCGCCTCAACGAAAGCCCCAACCCCTCGTTTAAGCAGGAGTTGGTAGGCGAGCCGGAAACTCCCGTGCTCTTCGTGAATGGCAACGGAAGCGTCCGCTTGGGCGTTGGTTCCAAGATCACGGCGTTCACTCAAACCCAGGGACTGTCCGTCTATAAGGAAACTCCGGCCAAGATGAAGGAGTTGACGACGAAGCAGGCGAGCGATCCTTCGGTCAGAACGCCCGCCCCCGAGCCGGCCTCTCTCGTTACTGTCGAGAAGACCACCGTGCCGTGGTACATGTTCTTCGCCGCCATCGCATTTGGCCTCATCATGGCCTTCATTATCGAGTGGCTGACCGACTACTACGTATCTACTCATAAGAAGCCGGTCCAAGAGGTCGCAGGCGTATCCAGCGCCGGTCCCGCGCCCATGATCATTCAGGGCTTTGCCTATGCGGCGGAGTCCAGCGTCTTCATGGTGTTCGGCATCGTCATTGCGCTCCTCGCGCCTCTCTTCTTCTTCCCGCCTGCGCAATACGGCGGCAACTACATCCTGAGCTTCTATGGCGTCGCCCTGGTCGGCCTCGGTCTCTTGACCACCACCGGCTACGTGCTCGCCATGGACACCTTCGGTCCGATCTCCGACAACGCCCAGGGCGTCTACGAGATGTCGGGCGATGGGCATGACAACGAGTACGGCAGCAAGGCCGTTCAGCGACTCGATGCGGCGGGCAACACGACCAAGGCTCTCACCAAGGGCTTTGCCATCGCCACCGCCGTCGTGGCCGCGGTTGCCCTGTTCCACTCCTATCTGGAGGACGCCAAACTAAGCGCCATCGGCATCCGAATCGACATACCCGAGATATTCCTCGGCTTCTTGATCGGCGCCGCCGCCCCCTATCTGTTCTCCGCCTCGACCATCAATGCCGTGGGACGCGCGTCCTTCAAGCTGATCAACGAGGTTCGGCGGCAGTTCAAGAACGATCCCGGCATCATGGCGGGAACCAGCAAACCCGACTACGCCCGATGCGTGGCTATCGTCACCGAAGCCGCCCAGAAAGAACTGCTCGGCCCTGGCATCCTCGCCATCGCCCTCCCGGTCGCCGTTGCCTTTGGATTCTCCATCGGCAAGGTTCCGACTGCCGTTGGCGGCGAGATGTACAACCTCACCGGAGCCCAGGCTCTGGGAGGCTTCCTCGCCGGAACCATCGCTTCGGGCCAGCTCATGGCGGTCCTCCTCGCCAACTCTGGCGGTATGTGGGACAACGCGAAGAAGCTCATCGAGGATGGCCTCTACGGTGGCAAGGGATCGGAAGCCCACAAGGCGGGCGTTGTTTGCGACACGGTTGGCGATCCATTCAAGGACACCGCCGGTCCGGCCCTCAACCCGCTGATCAAGGTTATGAACCTGGTCGCGCTGTTGATGGCCCCCTACGTCATCATGCCGCTCGGCAACCCGACGCTGATCGGCATCACGCTGGTCGCTGTTGGCGCACTGGCGATCGCGATCTACATCTCCAAGAAGGGTTCGCTCTCAACGGAGCTTCAAAAGGCCGGAGCCATCGAAGGCTCCACCGCCTCCCCCGTTGCCCCGAGCCCTACTCCTCCCGCCGCGATCGAGGAATCCAAGCCTCAGCAAAGGATCACGGTCGAGGACTCCGAAGAGGAAGCCGACAAAGGCTAATCCTCTTTGAATCTGCTCCCCCCGACACGCCTCGTGTCGGGGGTACAGATTCCCACTCACATGGCGAAGGAAGCCAGTCCCTCCATCGCGCGCAGATTGGCCAAGTGGTAGTCCGACGACTCCTCGTCCCAGACCCCGGTCCGGTCCGCTTCCGTCAGGTCCCACAGCGTATCGACCAACCGGGTGAAACGCATCGTTGGCCCCAACAGCCAGGGATCAAAATCTGGCGGTCCGGCCTCCAAATACGCCCGATAGAATGCCCGCGCCTGACCAACGTCCAACTCAGTTCCGTCGGGCTTCTGGCAGCACTCCCACATCGCCCGTCCCACCTCCCAAAAGGTCCACTCCACCCGTGCCTCATCCCAGTCGATTACGGCGACAATTTGGCCGTTCATGCCAATCAAATTGCCCGGGTAGAAGTCGCCATGCATGCAAGCTTTCTTCCAACCCGCCGATGCTTGCTCCTGAACCCATGCCGCCAGCCGATCCCGTTCCATTCGCAGATCGATGCCCTCCTCGCGCACCTGGGCGGCAAATCGGAAGGCGCAACCGCTCCGGCTTCTTTGCACCGCCGCCCAATTCCACAGCGGATTGCGATCCCAGTCCATCGTCTCCAACGTCCAGCTTGGTTCTAAGCTAAGGCAGGCCGTTCGGTGATGGATTCGCCCGAGCAGTGCTCCCGTCTGGGCAACATCCACCGTCGCCACTTCCAGACGTTCGCCCTCTACAAACGGGAAGAGCGCGGCAAGGCGCTGATCCAGGCAGGCAACCGTCGCGCTGTCCCGATCGGCGAACGGAGGATGGACTTCATAAAGGTCAACCGTCTTCATGACCTGATGGGAAAAGGCCAGGGTCGTTTCGGATTGCGTGGGGTGGGCCAGCCGCAGGACATAGACGCCTGATTCGGCGTCCACTCGATACACCTGATTCCAACACCCGCCCGCCAGCGGCTCGACCCCATGAACCGCGCCGATATCGTATCGCTCCTGAACTACCCGTACAAGGTCCGTTAAAACCATCTGTTCGATAACCATACGATGCCGACGATGTTCAGGATCACCGTGAGCCAAAAAGCGGCCTGAAATGAGGTTTTGCGGGTTTTGTGTCGGAAGATTCTTTGTCCTATCAAAGCGCCCGGCCAGCCTCCGGCCAAGCCTAGGATCAGCAAAGTGACTTCCGGGATGCGGCCGGTTCCCTTTTGGGCGGCCCGCTTGTCCAACCAGTAGGCCATCATCGCCAACCCGCTGAGTACCGCATAGGCCAGGGTCAAGTCACTGACCGTCATATGTTTCCCTCAACTCTTTGGGCGCCTTGCTCCGCCAAGCCTCGATGATCAGGTCTTCCAGTTCCTCCGCCGACCAGTCCTCCAGCCGCACGATCACCGCCGGGTAACCGTTGTAGTGAGGATCATCGACGAAGCGGTCTGGGTTCTCGCTGATCAGGAGGTCCTTGGCCGATAGGTTGGGGACGACGATGGCGATCACGGCGTCGTTGACCACCCGAGCTTTCTTGGGATGCACCCGCTCCAGCCACGACCACAAGATGCCTTTGGCCTTCCCCTTCACCACTACCGAAAACCCAAACCGTCCCTCGCCTTCCACCATGCCGGGGAGTCGGGAAGCGATTTGCCGAACATCGTCTTGAGTAGCCATGTCACCCATCACCCATTGCCATCAGACCTTCATATGATACGGCGGCATCCAGAATAGCTTGGCTTATATGCACCGCTCTTCTTTGAACCACAGATGACGCAGATGTTCACAGATGGGAAGAACCACAAAAAATACAGAGGGCCACAAAAAGACGCGGAAGCGGTCTTCACGGATGACGGGTATTCCGAAGCAAAGGGGTTGGCTTTTTTGGAAAACACTCCCCAAAAACCAAAAGCCCAGCGCCCTCCTCAGAAGTGCATCTCCCGATCCCCGTAGAGGGTCTGGATGTAGTTGATCTGGCCTTCGTGGTAGACCATATTCCAGTAGGGATGGAAGAGGCCGTCGCTCACCACGATCTTCCCCCAGGGTGCGGCGAACTCTTCCCCAAGCTCCTCATCGCGCACCGCCATCACAACCTCCGCATACTGCTCCGTGCTATCCCAAAGGACGCGAAGCATGATGTCCAAGTCCACGCCCTCCCAAGCCGGGGAATCGGGGAGATTCTCGAAACTGCGGGTGGGAATGATCCGGGCCACGCGCCAGTTGCCGTGGATGCAATCCGCCAACTGTTCCAGAACGCATCGGCCGTTGTCCAAGGGGACCCAGGTGAGGCGCTCGGAAGGCATCGCTTTGGTCGTCGCCGCCAACTGGCCGGCCTGATCCCTCAATCTTTTCGCCAGCGCCCGCTGAAGTTCCTGTGCCATATCCGCCAGTATGTCACTACGCCGAGGCGTCGCCATTGCTGGCAAAGGCGTAGCCCATCATGTTCCGTTTGGCGGCATACATAGCGATGTCGGCGCTGCGAATCAGGGAGTCGGGGTCTTCCCCGTTCTGCGGATAGCGGGCAATGCCGATGCTGGGGTTGACCGATACCGTCGTTCCCCGATGCTCGATTGTGCCGGAGACCTGCTCGATGATCTTGGCGGCGATCTTGGCCAGGTTCACATCGGCGCGGACGTCCATCAGGAGGCAGACAAACTCATCTCCTCCAATTCTCGCCACTACATCCGTCTCGCGGATGGAACTCCGAAGCCGTTGGCCCACTACGCGCAGAACCTCGTCCCCCATCTCGTGCCCGTGTGCGTCGTTGATCGCCTTGAACTTGTCGAGGTCGATGAACATCACCGAGACCGTCCAGCCAAGTTCCCTGGCGAGGACGAAAGCCGATTGGATGCGATTTTGGAAGAGCATCCGGCTGGGCAGCCCCGTCACCTCGTCGTAGAGGGCCAGAAACCGGGCGTCCTCGCCTTCGATAGCCATCGGCCCCCACTCTTGAAGACTTCGCTGAATCTCGGCGACAACATTGTGCTGAGCCTCCAGGCAGTTCGCCAGCATTTGGCGGGCATGCGGATCGCTACCGATCAGGGCCTCCAACTGGTCCAATTGTCGGGCAACGTCTTGGCTTTGCGCCAAGAGACGGCGCATCCGTTCCAAGCCTTTCCCGTTCTCGGTCGGTCTTATGGTATTTACTCTCCCCATTTCTCAACACAAGACCCCTGCAATTCAGGAGTCATATAGGGAGTTTGACGACCGGGAACGGGAAAACAGTGGGTTTGGCGAGTTATTCCTACCAAAGACAGGTAAGAATGGGTGACAAAAGTCGGAGTTCGCAGGCTTAGGCAGCTTTCCGAATCTCTCGGTAGGGGATCGGCTGGGTGGGCATCCGAGGGCCGCCAACCTCCAGATCGAAGTCCATCAAAAGCGTCTTGGCCACCGCCGCCCGATTCCTCAGCACAAAGTCCGCCGGCTTAGAGCCTTCGACCGCCGATGTCGGATCGACCTCCAGGCCGTAGCACCGGAACCAGTCGGAGTGCATCTCGGTACAGCCCGTCTGGGGCCAGGCCAAGTGAATGTTCGGCAGATGCGAGATCGCTCCCGTCGCGTCCTCTTGCAGGGCATGGGTCGGGTCTACGACGATGATCGGCAAATGGGAGTGCTTGGCGACCATGTGGATATGGTGAACGTGTTCCGATTGGGTGTAGGCGCCAAAGAAGGGAGGCATCAAGATCACCGCCCTCGCCCCATGCCGCGCCGCATGTTGGGCCAAATCCAGGCTGAAGGAGGTTGAAAGGGTCGTCACATTGACCACAACCGACTTCGCATTCTGAGTCTCCCGAAGGACCATCTCGACCAGGTGCTTGCGTTCTGAAAGCGACAAAGTAGGAAACTCGCCGGTCTCCGTAGCGATGGCAAACCCATCCACCCCTTGCTTGACATAGAAGCGCAGCAAACGGGAAAGACGCACCTCGCTCAGAGAAGCGCCATCGTCCGTGAACGGAGTCACGATGGGCACAAACCGTCCGGCTAATTCGAACATCGCCACTGTAATGTTATGGCGATTTTCTCAGAAACTGGAGGGGGAGCCTTGAGGGGATGATTCGTGATGGAGGTGATTGACGTGAAAAGGGACGCAAAGTAATCTTTTCCGATCTTCGCGTCCCTTTGTGTGCTTTGCTTCTTGGTGGTCGTTGAAGACTAACCGATCACCCAACGCCGTAGTGCCGAAACGCCGTCTCCTACTTCCTTCTCACCGTGATCCACCGGATCTCTTCCACCGTCCGATCCCCGATCTTGGCGCGGAATCTGAGGGGCAGGGTTCCTTCGGCGTCGGCGGGGAGTTTCACCGTCAATACTCGGCGGACGCTGGCCCGGGAGTTGTAGATGATGAATCCCTTGTCATCTCCCTTCAGCACCTCCCAGTTCACGGGAACCTCCACGTCGCAGGTTCCGTCCAGGCGGTTGACGGTGTTGGACTTGATGTAGAAAGGAATCTTGATCTCCTGGACGCCTTGCTTCAGCTCGATCCGCTCATCGGCCAAGGAGAAGTCCACCAATGGCGCGATCCGCAGACTGGCTTGGATCATCGCGGGAGCCCCGTCGCTTGTGGTGAGGATCGAGGAGACGAGGTGGTAGCCGGTAGGGGCGTCCCGACCGGTCCTTGCCTCATAGTCCACAAAGGTCCTTCCTTTGCTGTCGAAGTTGGGAAAAGGCTGGCCGAGGGTTGCGGCGTGGCTGGCCAAGGGGCCGAGCGGCTTGATCTCGATCTTCTGCAGGCCGACATCCTCCTTCGTGCTGAAGGAGAACCGCACCTTGGTCGAACCGCCGGGCGTCACGGTCCGGCCCGGATTCTCAACCTTCCAATCCAACCCGACCGGCATCGCGCTGGCCCGCTCGGTGCGCAAGGTGACGACCTTTCCAAGCCGCGGATAGAACGGCTCGGTGGCTTGGGCCGACTGGGCCACGATGTCCATCCGCACCATATACCGCTCGCCATCCTTGATCGGCAGAAGCCCCAATCCAGGATCGACGATCGCCGCCTCGATCTGCGCCTCGGTCCCATCCGACTTCCCTTCTACGATTGCCGCGCGGTCGAACGCAGGAAGGCTTACCCAGCGGGGTCCAGCGACGTTGGTGGCGTCCAATTGGCGGGTCTGCATATATGCCCGCCCATTTGAGATGCGAAGCCGGAACTCCAGATTGTCCTTACCCACCAGCCAGCCGTTCTGCTTGTTGTCCAGACTGATCACCAGGTCGCTATCAACCGGAATCCGCCCGGCCACATAAAGTCGCCCTGGCTCCCACTGGAGAAAGGCCTCGCCGGACGAAGTCTGGGTGAACATGTCCCACTCGTCCGCCGTAATAGCGCCATCGATGACCGGCGTCATGGCCAACCGGGTCGGCGCGGCCACCGCCTGCGCGTCCGTATAAGGCGTCGGCTCTTGGGCGGCGACAAGGGTGAAAGCGGTTAAAAGGGCCGGTAAGGTCATGATTACAGGTATGGACGAACCAGAGCCCGGAACTGAGGCGGCAATTTTTTAACCTTTGGGACCTATCCGACCATCCAGCCAATCCGCAAACTCTCGCAACACCTTCCCCCGATGGCTGATCTGGTGCTTTTGCTCAGCGGTCAGGTCGGCCATGGTGCATCCCAGTTCAGGGAGGTAGAAGATGGGGTCATAGCCAAAGCCACCGTTTCCAGAGCGTTCTCGGGCGATTCGGCCTTCGCAGATCGCATGGAAGAGCAGAGTCTGAGCCCCCTCCTCGTTTTCCGCGGGATGAAGCTTGTCCGAGTTGGGATTTGCATCGCGAGAAAATGAGGAGGGGGTTGGGGGTGGAGAAAGAGCGATATAGCATCGGAACCTCGCCCCCCTTCCCTCCTCCGGCACATCCCGCAGATACTCCAGCACTCGCCCGATTTTGTGGTCGAAGCTGGAATCTTCGCCCTCAAATCGCTTGGAATGCACTCCCGGAGCCCCATCCAGAGCGTCGATCTCCAGCCCCGCGTCGTCCGCCAGAGACCACTCCCCGGTAAACGCCGCCGCGCTCTCCGACTTGATCGCCGCATTCTCGGCGTAGGTCTCCCCCGTCTCTTCTGGTTCGGGAGCGCCGGGGTAGTCGGCTAAGGTCTTGATCTCCAGGCCAGGAAATCGCGCAGAAAGAATCTGCACCATCTCCCCGGCCTTCTTGGCGTTGTGGGTGGCGATGACGAGGCGTTGGATCATGGCTGGATGTCTTCCAGATAGATGAACTGCATTCCCAATGTCCCGACCAAGCTGGCCAGCTTGCGATCATTGGAAAGAAAGTGGGTGCATTTGTGAACCTTGGCCGAAGCAAGGTGAATCGCATCCGGCAATCTCGCAGTTGATACTGATCGAACTCTCGCCGCTTCGACGAGCACATCGCGTGAAACTGGCTCGATCGCCAGCAGGGACCATGGTCCAAAGAAGTCGAGATAATGCTCTTCAACCTCCACATCTCCATCCCTGATGGGCCTAACAAGCACCTCAGCGATAGCTAATTCGCTCGTCACAGCTTGGAATCGCCCCTGGTCTAGTGCCGCCAAAACGGCCGATACCGCCTTCTTGGCTGGCTCAAAAAGCTCTATGGCATAGATGGCGAAATTAGAATCCAGGTAGACCTTTTTGCCATCCAGCCTGTCTAGCTCCAACTGTCGCGCTCCGCTTGAAGATATGCGTCTGCGTCCTCTTTGGACTTCCACGTGCCCTTGCCAGTGCCCAGGAAATCGGTTAAGCGGCGCTTTTGCCCAACTTCCTCGTCGATTTCCAGAGTTACCTTGGCCCCTTGTCCAGCCTTCAGTCCGGGAACCTCGATCTCCAGCTTCCCGTCCTCAGAGGCCGTCACATGCTTGCGAATCTCGAATCCCATATCCCTATTATCGCCCTAAATCCCCAAAGCCGCCTTCTGGGCCGCGATCAACTCGTCGATCCCCTTCTTGCCCAACTTCAGCATCCGACCCAAGGTATCCGCCGCAAACGGCTCCTGCTCCGCCGTTCCCTGAATCTCCACAAACCGGCCCGACTCCACCATCACGACGTTCATATCCGTGTGCGCGGTGCTGTCTTCGGCATAGTCCAGATCGAGAATCTCGACCCCGTTACGAACCCCCACCGACACCGCCGCGATCGGCTCTTTGATCGCCATCTGCTTCAGCATCCGGTTCTTCAGCATCCACTGCATGGCGTCGTAAACCGCGACATAGGCCCCGGTGATCGCCGCGCATCGGGTGCCGCCGTCGGCTTGGATGGCGTCGCAGTCGATGGTGATCGTCCGCTCGCCCAGCTTCTCCAGATCGACCACGGTGCGCATGGCCCGCCCGATCAGCCGCTGAATCTCCATCGAGCGCCCATTGGGCTTCATCAGGTCGCGCTGGTTCCGCTGTCGGCCCGAGCGGGGGAGCATGGAGTACTCCGCCGTCAGCCACCCCTCGCCCGAGTTCTTCTTAAAGGGCGGGACGCGGTCTTCGACCGTGGCGGTCACCAGCATATGGGTGTCGCCGATCTTGATAAGACACGATCCTTCGGCAAATTTGGCGAAGTTTCGTTCGATGGAGAAGGGGCGGAGTTGGTCAGGTTGTCGACCGTCGGGACGCATAAAGAACAGTGTACCGACCAAGACCCTGGGATCGCCGAATTCATTCGGCCAACAGGCTTGGAGAGGTTGCAGACGGCTATCGCGACGCCAGCCCCCGCTCACAGCGCAAGCGCAGTTCGCACCAGAAACCAAAAAGCCCTGTCCCCTTGATGGGGAAAGGGTTTGGGATAGGGGTGACGCTTACCGAATGTTTGTATCTGAGTCAAGCGGTCTTCTCGCGATCACTCCCACCCCATAATCCCCCATGCCCAGACAAAGCCAATTGACGCCTGTGTAAGAAATATCGTACAATCGGGTCGATGCAACGGAAGTTCGAGGCATTCGACATGGAAACAATCAACCGTGAGTTTCTGTCCTTGTCGGACCACGACGCGGCCACGTTGAAGACCGCCATGAAGAACTATCAGCTCGACACAGGAGTTGGATACACGGTGCGGAACTACGGAGAAGGACTTTGGATGCTGAAAGACTCAGGCAGAGCGCAGGGACGATGCCTTTTCTTTCAGCGTCAGGTCGTTGCAGACAAAGAGCGATTGGTGGCGGTCTTGGTTTACAAGAAGGAATCACAGGAGATCCCGGCAAGGATTCTACGAACCGCCAAGGAGCGAATGAGGCAATGGCTGAATACGAACGAGACATGATTGACGAACTGAGCGAGCGGCGCGCGGCAGGCGACCCTGCCTATGCGGCCCTCCATCGCCGGATGGAGATGGTGTGGCGTCTGCTTCCCGTACGCAAGGCGCTGGGACTGACCCAGGAACAAGTGGCCGAGCGCATGGGGGTGAGCCGCGCACAGGTTGCGGCCCTGGAAACACGCCCCCACAAGGCGTCGCTGGACGCAATCGCCCGGTATGCGGACACGCTGGGCGCTCGAATCGAGCTGGTGCTACCAGACTCGGTAAAGGCGGCATAGTCCTCTCGCCAGCCATTGACGGTATACGCACTTGAGGCAACCCCTAGATCAACGCTTTTGGAGGGGCTTCCCTTGCATTTTGTCAAAGAGTTCTTTCTGCCTTGGCGTGAGAATGTTAAGCAACTTGCCGAGCGTCTCGTTGTATCGTCGGACAGACTCGTTCCTGGCCTCTTCATCCCCATCTGGCCAAGCCATAACCAGACCGGCAGAAAGTCTGGACACCTGCGCTTTCTGCTCGGCGGTAAACCCTAAGTCGGCTTGGAGCTTGGGTTGCAGCAACTTCGTTGGACCGGGAATTTGGATAGACAGCTGGTTGAATCGTCGCCACTGGTCTGGGGAGAACACATCCTTCAGTTTGTCGCGATACTGCTCGTGAATTCGCATGAAAGTGAAAGGGGAGCTATCTAGACTTTCCTCTCGCTCAAGCTCCTCGCCCTTAGTCTGGATTGCTTGCTCAAAATCTGCGGCGATCTTCCTTGCCAACTCCACCTGCTTAGTCGTGAGCCCCATATCGGTGACAGCTGCCACGTTGTCGAGGATATAGAAATCACCCGCAAACCCATGCTTCATGCCTTGGGCCAGGCTAGATGCAACAAGGAGGGCCAGCAGGCAGGCGAAGATAGACGCTCTAACGATGAAGACCATGACTATAGATTCTACACCTGAATCAAGGAAACCAGGGCTGGTCAGGCACTGATTGGATATGGGTGCCTCAAAACCATCGCCATCTAACAATCTCAACCCTGAGGCTACAAAGTCCAAGCTCTCGGCAGGCGTCACCCCTATCCCAAACCCTTTCCCCATCAAGGGGAAAGGGCTTTTTAGTCGGTTGTGGGGACGGATTGGTGTTGTCTGCCTCAGGGTGCGCCTTCATCAAAACAACCGCCTACCACCCGTCGCAAACCTGAGGCTACGAGTCGTGCTTAGCCTCAGGGCTGCGGTTTTGTGGCAGGAGAAGTCCGGCGGTTGGAGCGCCCTGAGGCAGACAATCGATTGTTGTGCCCCTAATAATCGCTTCTCTTGTTCCAAGAATATGAAATGATGACACTATCCGCAGCAATTGCTTTATGTAGCCTCCTTGCAACAAACCATACGGGAACCACTGATCAGTTTGACCTTAAGACGTTTGAGGTGATGGTTAGTGAATTGCCGTCTGCGGCCAAGCCAGTTGACAACTGTGATCGACTCATCGAATTGACAAATCGCCTTATTGAGATCGGTCCGCTTGAGACGTGGAACTTGATTGACCGCTATCTGGCTCGACAGCCTGTGCCGGTGAAGACACTAAAGGCCTACGTAGCCACACCAGATCCCAAGTGGTGCCAAACGCTTGTACTTTTGGGCCTCTTGATCGAGCGAGACAATGGGGGGGGGGGGGAACTTGGAAGTATCACGGTGGTCCCTACTTACTATGAAGACGGCCTCATTTTTCAGTCCTTCTTCTTGTACTTTCCGAACGAGTTGACGCCAAACTCTCTTCGCTCTGCGCTTCGAACTATCGATTGGAGTAAGTTCAGAAAAACTCCCATCAAGCTCAAACCAGAACGTGCGACAACGGCTAATATAAAAGAGTTTCTGAACCGATGGTGTAAGGAAAGAGGTTTTATTTATCCAGCAGAGGTTACTGTGGCGAAGCAGAATCCTACTCAGTTCCGTTAGTGAGCCCTTCCCTCAAAGTGCGTCTCCAACCACTCCTGGGCTCAGCGTATGATTCAACCTTTTTGTCTGCCTCAGGGTGCGTTAGCCAGTTGCGCCGTTTTTAGGCTCTACTCGCATCATCGTGGCCTGCATCAGAGCGACAACGGCATCCGGTTTGTTGGCCGAAACGGCGATTACTTCGCAGGTTGCCACTCCGATGGTTCGCCCGACTCTGACTGTGCGGGCCCTGGCGACGAAACGCTCCCCAACGGCAGGAGCGAGGAGATTGATCTTGAACTCGATGCTGAGCACCGCCGATCCCTCCGGCATCTTGGTAAGGCAGGCGTAGCCGCAAGCTGTATCGGCAATCGAGGCAATGGCGCCGGCGTGAACAAAACCATGCTGTTGATGGATGGCTTCCGAGGACGCAAGTTCTACATCGACTTCCCCATCATCGACTCGAAGCAACGTGGCTCCAATCGTGGCAAGGAGATGTTGCCTCTTAAAGGAGTCGGCAATGCGATCATGGAGACTGGCGTTCACGATCTAAAGGATATCTTGCATGTCGACCAGTTACAACCCGGAGGCAGGCAGGCTAAAGTGCAGGATATGAGAGTCAACATCATCCTGTTTGTGGCCGATCAGGACGCGAGCGCGCGGTTTTATGAGAGCGTTTTGGGCGTGGCCCCTATCCTTCACGTCCCGGGAATGACCGAATTCCGACTGACTGGGGAGACCGTGTTGGGCCTGATGCCGGAGACGGGCATTCGCCGCCTCCTCGGCCCCCAGCTTCGCGACCCCGCCGACGCCCACGGAATCCCCCGCGCCGAGCTCTACCTCTCCGTCCCCGACCCCGAGGCCTATCACCAGCGCGCCCTGGCCAACGGAGCCACCGAACTCAGCCCGCTCATGCTCCGCAACTGGGGCGACGAGGCCGCCTACAGTGCCGACTCAGATGGCCACATCCTCGCCTTCGCCCGGTTGCCGAGCCCATAACAAGGAAGGATCAAAACGCGGGCCAGAGCGCAACATCCTCAAAATCGTGGCCATTCCCACGCGGTACCCCTATGGCAAGGCAATCGGTCGACGTGTTTGCAATCGACATAATAAAAAGCCCCTGGGAACCGACCAGAGGCTTTAGAAAATTTGGGGGCTTGGAACTAGACTTCGTAGCGCTTGGGGCCGGAGTCGTCGTTCCCTTGGGAAATTCTCTTCACGAAGGTGACGAGTTCCATGGGGTTAAACGGCTTGGTGAGGTACATGTCCGCACCGTAGTGATAGCCTTCGAAAACGTCCTTGTCCTGAGCCTTCGCGGTGAGCATGATGACGGGCAACGACTCCGTCTCGGGCTCTCGTCGGAGGTTCTTCAGAACCTCGAAACCGTCCATATAGGGCATCATGACGTCGAGCACAACGAGGTTCGGCTTCTCGGATCGAATCTTCTCCAAGCCTTCTTTTCCATCGAACGCCGTCACGACCTGATAACCCTGCCGCTCCAAATTCACCTGGATAAGGCGCACGATATGTCGCTCGTCGTCACAAACCAAAACTTTGAGGGGCATGTGTCTCCTAAACTCCTAACAACCAAGAGGTGAAAGGATGCTACCTGATTCGCTTGGGCCTGTCAATCAGAATCCCCAGGGCTTAGGCCCGACCGCCTTCAACCAGGTAACCTAACGGACGTGAAGTTGTGCCGTTTTGAACTCAAATCATCTCCTGGAGAGATTCGAAGCGGGCTTGTGTACAGCGGAAAAATCTATGAAACGGACGGAGAACAGTCGATTGCCGTCCATGAGGCGGAGGCGGTCCGCCCGCTTTCTCCGGTGGGACGCCCTCCCAGCATCCGCATCTTCCGCATGACCGATGGTCGGATGCCGGTGACCAGCGAGGACGGTTTCCCGCTTTACTTTCATGGCAACCCCACCAGTCTCTATGGCCCCAGCCAATCCATCCCCAAACCAGCAACGGTGGCGCACCTGGACTTCGAACCCTATCTGATCGCTGTCGTCGGCTCGGATGGCGTACAAGTGCCGGTAGAGAATGGCGACGAGTACATCCTAGGCTACTCTCTCGCTCTTATGCTGGTCTCCCGAGACCTTGTTCGGGAAGAGATGGAGCAACGCAGCGGGTTCGGGAGATCGTTCGATATCGGCGGCGTCATCGGCCCGGTCATCACCACGCCCGACGACTTGGACGAGGTCGTGACCGAAGAGATACCCTCCCGCAAGTACGAACTTTCGGTGGTGACCCGAATCAACGGCGTCGAGAGCGGGCGGGGCCAGATAAGCGAACTTCCCTTCTCTTTCGCCGAACTCTTGGCCGCCGCCAGCGACGTTGGCCCCATCCGAAGCGGCGACCTCTTGGCGATTGGGCCTATCGCGACGAGCATCGAAATGAACTTCCTCGACACGGGAGACGACGTCCAGGTTTCTGTTGAACACCTGGGGACCCTTTCCCTCAAAATCGGTTAACCCACCTACTTAAACCATGGCGATCCACAAGCATCTTCTTTCCAACGGCGTCCGAATCCTGGTGGAGCCAGTCGGCCATGTCCAGTCCGCAGCCATCGGCCTCTGGTGCAAAACTGGCAGTCGGCATGAGTTCGACAACGAAGCCGGCATCACCCACTTGATCGAGCATATGCTCTTCAAGGGGACGAGCAGTCGTACCGCCAAAGAGATCGCCGAGTCCATCGAAGGCCGCGGCGGCGCCCTCAACGCCTTTACCGACAAAGAATCCACCTGCTACTACTGTCGAACCCTTGCCGCCGACGCTGAGAACGGGATCGATGTCCTCACCGACATGATGCTGAACTCCCTCTTCGACCCTGAGGAGTTGGCGCGGGAAGAGAGCGTGGTGTTGGAGGAGATCAAGCGGAGCGAAGACGAGCCCGGCGACCACATCCACGAAGTCCACTTGTCGGAGCGCTGGGGCGCCCACCCCCTCGGTAAGCCGATCATCGGCACCAAAGAGTCGGTGAGCGGCTTCAAGCGCGAGAACTTGGTTTCCTACATGGATCGGCGGTATCGGAGTGAAAATGTGCTCCTCGCCATCGCCGGGAATGTCGATCCCGAGCAGATCGTCGCCGCGGCGGAGGAGAGGTTGGGGCAGATTTTAACCGGCACGGAAGACTCGCAACCGCAACGTCCGAGTGGAACGAGTGGCCATAAGTACGTTGGGAAGGACGTGGAGCAGGTCCATTTCTGCATCGGCACCGACGGCACTTCGCTCTACGATGCGGAACTCTACACCATGTCCGTTTTCGACTCCGCCCTTGGTGGCAGCATGAGCAGCCGCATCTTTCAAGAGATCCGGGAAAAGCGGGGGTTGGTCTACTCGATCGGAAGCTACGCGCTCAACTACGGCTCCGGCGGCGCGTACACCGTGTACGGCGGAACCAGCCCCGAGCACTGGCCCCTGGTGCAGGAACTGACGCGAGCAGAGTTCGACAAGGTGATGAAGGATGGCTTGGGCGAGGATGAGTTGGCTCGCACCAAGCAGCACATCAAGGGCAATATCGTGCTCTCGCTGGAAGGCATGAGCAGCCGCATGATGCGCATGAGTCGGAATGAACTGACCCATCAGCGGGACATTCCGGTGGAGGAGACCCTCGCGAAGATCGACGCTGTATCCAACGCCCAGATTATGGAGTTGGCAAACCGCATCTTGGACGAGGCGAAGGTGAACACTACGGCGATTGGCCCGGAGCTTTAGCATGAACAGCGCCACCTCAATCTTGGCGGTGGTCTCCTCTCTTACTCGGGCAACCTCCGAGGAGAATCTGCTTTCGGAGATCGTGCTGGAGATCCATAAGGCGGCCGATGCGGAGTCCTGCGATATTCTCCTTCGGGAATCGGGCGACTCGCTCCTCCAACGAGCCAGCACCCAATCTCCCGAGTTGAACCGCCGTCTCCGCCTGGGCAAAGGCATCGGCATCTGCGGCAAAGCTCTGGTGGGCAACGCCTCCATCTTCATCCCCAAGAACGCTACCGAGCATCCCGACTTCGCCCACTATCCCGGCGCGGAGGAACGGCATCACAACTCGATGGCGGTGATTCCGATCCAGGGGGCAGGCGAGGTTCCCTTGGGGGTTCTCGTCGTGAGTCGAGCCGAGGAGTGGCGATTTACCGTTGGGGAAAAGAAGACGCTGGAACAAGTCGCGTGCGCGGTATCCAAGGTGATCTTGGGCTACCGGCAGGCATACCAATCTGGAAATCAAAGCAACCGCTTGGGGGCCTTGAGCGAGGTCTCGAAGACGATCTCCAACAGCCCTTATGTCGAGGAGATTCTCCAGCTTTTGGTGAACCTAACGGCCCAGCAGTTCAACTACCGGGTCTGCACGGTGCGCCTGTTGGATGAGAATCGGCAAGAGCTAGTCTTGCGCGCCACCCAAGCCCCTTCCAAGGCGTACCAGCGCAAGCGGGCAATCAAGCTGGGGGAGTCGATTGCCAGTCGAGCGATCTCGGAGAATCGCCCGATCATCGTCCCCGACGTGCAGGTGGAGGAGGACTACATCGGGCACGACTTGGCGGAGGAGCAGGGCCTGCGCTCCATGATCTGCATCCCGCTCACCATCCAGGACCGGGCCGTGGGCGTCCTGAGTTGCTACACCAGCGAGGTACGAACCTTTCCCCAGGATGAAATCAAAGCCCTGGAGACCTTGGCCAAGCAAGCCGCGGTCTCCATCGAGCACGCCAAGCTGCAGGTTCGCGATACCCTGATGCAGGAGATGCACCACAGGGTGAAAAACAACCTCCAGCAGGTGGCTTCCCTGCTCCGCCTCCAGATGCGACATGGGCAGTACAAGTCCTTGGAGGAAGCGATGAACGACTCCCTAGCCCGAATCCTCGCCATCGCCGCCGTCCACGACCTCTTAAGCCGGGAAGATTTGGACCACGTCGGCATCCGGTCCATCGCGGAGACCCTTGTTCAGCACCAGCAAAGCTCCCTGATGCTGCCCGACCGGTCGATTCGATTCGATGTCCGGGGAGTGGAGGTTCGGCTCAACATGACTCAAGCCACCCAGATCGCTCTCGTCCTGAACGAGCTGATCCTGAATGCGGTCGAGCATGGATTCAAGGTGACCAGCCAGGGCGAGGTTCATGTGAATGTCGAGGAGAAGGACGACGAGGTTTCCCTGTGGGTCTCCAACAGCGGCGACAACCTTCCCGAAGGCTTCGACATCTCCACCGCCAGCCACCTGGGCTTGCAGATTGTGGAGAACCTGGTGAGGGGGTTGGGTGGGAAGTTTTCCTTGAAGAACGTCCTGGGGTGGACGGTCGCGGAGATCAAGTTCCACCGGGCGACGAGTGAGTAGGGACGAGCATGGCAATGGAAGAACATGTAACTATCGAGCACACCTTGGGTAGCGTTTACCACGCACTCGGCAAAGTTGATGCTGGTGAAATGGAACTCAAGGCTCGGCTTGTGTCTACCATTAACGACACGATTCGAGACAAAGGCCTTACCCAGGTCCAGGCGTCAGAGATCGTTGGTCTTGACCAGCCGACGCTATCCAAGCTTCTGCGGGGTCTCTTCCGTAGCGTCTCGCTCGATAAGTTGGCGGTTATTCTCAACTCGCTTGGTCGGGACGTCATCATCGTCGTGGGAGCCATGCCTCAGAAGAATGACGCGCGAGGCCGAACCCTCGTTGCAGTCAGCTAGCGGTGCAGCGCAGTTCATAATCTGTGCATGACGCAATCGCCGACGATCGTCCGTGCCCCTCGTGGCGCTTCCCTCTCCTGCAAAGGCTGGCATCAGGAAGCCGCTATGCGGATGCTGATGAACAACCTGGACCCGGAGGTTGCCGAAGACCCCGAGAATCTGATTGTGTATGGCGGGACCGGGAAGGCGGCTCGGAATTGGGAGTGCTTCCATGCTATTGTCCGTTCGCTTCAATCGTTGGAGAACGATGAGACGCTCCTCATCCAATCGGGCAAGCCGGTCGGCGTTTTCCGCACCCATGAGGAGGCCCCCCGCGTGCTCCTCGCCAACTCCAACCTGGTCGGCAAATGGTCGAACTGGGAGCATTTCCGGGAGTTGGAAGCCAAGGGGCTGATGATGTATGGCCAGATGACGGCCGGGTCTTGGATCTACATCGGCTCGCAGGGCATCGTGCAAGGGACGTTTGAGACGTTCGCCGCTTGCGCGGATCAACACTTTGGCGGTTCTCTCCAAGGCAAACTGGTGGTGAGCGGCGGCATGGGAGGCATGGGCGGGGCTCAGCCTTTGGCGGCTACTCTCAATGGAGCCAACTTCCTGGGCATCGACGTGGATCCTGCGCGAATTGAGAAAAGGCTCAAGTCGGGCTATTGCGACCGAATCGCCTGGTCTTTGGATGAGGCGCTGAGTTTACTGAAAGAGCCCCGGCACGATCATCCGGGGGGTACGGGGATTTCCGTCGGATTGGTTGGCAACTGTGCCGATGTCCTGCCTGAGATATTGCGCCGAGGCATCGTCCCCGACGTCCTGACCGACCAAACTTCTGCCCACGACCCTCTGAACGGCTATGTCCCGGCTGGGCTTTCTCTATCGGAGGCCGCGTCGCTTCGTACTTCGGACCCTAATGAATACGTCCGCCGATCCAAAGACTCGATGGCGGTCCACGTTCAAGCTATGCTCGACCTGAAAGCCGTGGGCGCGATCACTTTCGACTACGGCAACAACATCCGCGCCTTTGCCCAAGAAGCCGGGTGCCAGAACGCCTTCGACATCAAAGGCTTCGTCCCCGAATACATCCGCCCGCTCTTCTGCGAAGGCAAAGGCCCCTTCCGCTGGGCTGCCCTCTCCGGCGACCCAGCGGATATTTACCGAACTGACCGCCTCGCCTTAGAGCTGTTTCCGGAGAACCAGACGCTCAACAGATGGATGCTGAACGCCGCCCCCAAAATCCAGTTCCAAGGCCTCCCCTCCAGAATCTGCTGGTTGGGCTACGGCGACCGCGCCAAGATGGGCCTGGCTATCAACGAGTTGGTCCGAACCGGCGAGATCAAAGCCCCCATCGTCATCGGCCGCGACCACTTGGACTGCGGATCGGTAGCGTCCCCCAACCGAGAAACCGAGTCGATGCGGGACGGAAGCGACGCCGTGGCGGATTGGGCGCTGCTGAATGCCATGGTCAACACCGCCGCCGGAGCCTCCTGGGTCTCACTGCACAACGGCGGCGGAGTCGGCATCGGCTACTCCCAACACGCCGGAATGGTGGTAGTTGCGGATGGAACCGACTCAGCCGCAAGACGCCTGGAAAGAGTCCTCACCTCTGACCCCGGCATGGGTGTCATCCGGCATGTGGACGCGGGTTATGATGAGGCCGTAGAGTTTTCTATCGAGAATGGGATTCGGACGCCTATGACGGATAGGGATTGAGGGCGGATCATACGAATCCTTTTGTAAGGCGCACAGGCCTTGGCAAGTTCACAGGTTGCAGCCCCAGCCTGATCAACCCCTCAACCCAGGAGACAGGCCTTCAACCCTGACGAGTCACTTCGTTAAACGGCTTGCCGCCGGTGAGCAAAATCCCCATGAAGTGCCCGGAGCCGCTAACGTAGCGGTGCCAGTGGACCACGCCCGCCGGGATGTGGACGGAGGCAGGAGAGTGGACGGTTTGCACATCGCCATCCAGCGACAACTCCACCGTCAGTCCAGTGAAATCATCGTTCGCCCCGATCCAGCAGTACATTTGATCTACAGTATGGGAGTGGGGATGGACGTGCGCCTTGGCATCCTCCACGTTCTCCAACCGCCGATAGGAGACGAACACCTTTCCATCCGGGTTGATCTCCTCGTTGGAGAGATACATCACCTGGTCCGGCACTCCGCCGCCCGCTCCCGCCACATGCGCGGTCATGAACCCCAGGTTGCGGAGAACTGGAGTGACGACCTTGGGTTGGGTGGCGTTCATAGATACATTGAATGTACCTAGTGGGCTAAGCGAGCATCCAGCCTCTACTGCATAATGCGCGCTATGCAGCGACTTCTTGGCGGCTTCCTGCTGATTCTGGCGATACTCCCGGCCGGATGCCAAAGCGCCAGTCCTTCGATGATCGGCAAGTGGACCTGCCAAACCGACCTGATGGGCATGGACCTGGCTATCACCGCCGAATACCTTGCCGATGGAACGTTCAAGAGCGTATCGCAGACTCAACCAGGTGGCAACGAGCCAAAACTGACGGCCACCGATACCGGAACCTGGAAACTCGACGGCGACCGATTGACGGTGGTACTGACAGATGTGGACTGGAAGTTTAGTGGGGCAAACGCCGAGGCAATCAAGAGAGGTGAAGCCCGATTCGCCTCCAGCAAAGCCACCATTCTCCAGCAAGCCAACGCCCAGCCCACGAGGGTGATTCGCTGGAGTGGGAGTGATGAGTTCTCCTACTCCCAGGAAGACAAGACCTACACGTACCATCGAAGTCGGTAAAGGGAATGGAAGCACAGTTCGAGTCGTTTCGGGGGTGGTCGGGAGAGGAATTCATCGGCTACAGCCCAGTTCTGGTCGAGGTCGAAACGCAACGAGTCGTTGCGGGCACCCGACCAGCCGAGCGGGTGATCAAGACAAGCGAAGGCCTGTACTACTGGACCTTATTGACCCTCTCAAACGGATTCGAGGGAGCACCGCTGATACGCTACATTCTGTTCTCAAAGGATCAGCAGTTCGCCGAAGTTGAGTGGATGGTTCAGGTACACGAGAGCACTGGATTCATCCTGAAACACTTCGCCCCCCGCGCCCCGCTCCTCGTCGGGCAGAACAAGGATGCGCGCTTTCAGCTAGGCGACGAGGATGGCCATGCCATAGCCGAGTCGATCGAAGTCTGGCGAGATTCCGACCTGAAACGCCAGGTTCTCAAGCAGTTTACGCTTGTCGATGGAAGTCACCCAATGGCTTACCCCGCCCTCTGGTCGCTGTTGGTGACGACCGTAGACTCATGGTACTACTGATGATGATGCGTGATGATTGATGCGTGATGCGTCATAATAGAAGTATGAGAACGACGATCGATCTGGACCCGCAGGTGCTCTTTGCCCTGAAGGAGCAAGCCAAGCGAGAGAAGACAACCATCGGAAAACTGGTGGACCAGCTCTTCCGCAAAACGCAGCCAAACGAAGAGCCGAAGTACCGCAATGGCGTGCTTTTGTTCCCAGACCGCAAGCCGGGTTCGGTGGTCACACCCGATCATGTTCGCGAGCTAATGGAAGAAGATGATTGACATCCCACACCTTGCCGACGTCAATCTGTTGCTCGCAATCGCCGATCACAAAAGCCCTTGGCACACCCAAGCCCACGACTGGCTGGCATCTCGAAGCGTGTCTGGCTGGCGTACGTGCCCCACCGTTGAAAACGGATTCGTGCGAATTGCAAGCAATAAAAGCTATGCGTCCAATCCAGTTCGCATCGAAGACGCCATTCAATCGTTGCATACCATCAGAGCACAATCAGGCCACCGATTCATTCCTGACGATTTTTCTCAGTTTGAGGGTAGCGACTTGGCTGACGGCCCCATCAGCCACCACCAAGTAACGGATTGCTACCTTGTTAAGCTCTGTCGAAGGCACGGGGCGAAACTGGCAACATTTGACTCGAAAATGCGCTACTTGCCAAGTTCACTGCAACCCCACATCCACTTCCTGTAGCCACCCCAAAGTCCTCACAGCTTCCTTTCCACAATCCTTAAAATCTCGGCCTCCCGCTCCACCGCCAATTCCGCCAAAGCTTGCGCCTTGGCTTGCACCTCAGCAATGAAAGCCTGATCCTTCACGCTCCCGCAGTTGATTTTTACGTTCAGATGGGCTCCCAGCACCGCCGACCGCGCCGCCAACGCCCCCACCCCTGCATCCGAGACCGAGTTCGGGTTTCCGATCTCGGCCATGGCCTGGATGACCTCCATGGAGTCGCAGGCCGTCTGCATGACTTCCAGGGGAATATTGATCGCGTGTTTGGTAGCTTCTTGGATAGCCGCCGATCTGGCCGCTTTCTCCTCTTCTGTCGACTTCGGCATCCCGAAGCAGGCCATGAGGGCGTCGAAAGCGTTAGTATCCTCGTCGATGAGTTGGAGAAGCCAGTCGTGGTAGGCCTTTCCCTTGTCCGCCCAGTCAGAGAACTCCTCCCACCGCTCGTCCCAGCCGCGTTTGTGACTGGAAAGGTTGGCGACCATAGTCGCCAAAGCTGCACCCATGGCCCCCATCGTTGCGGCAATCGAGCCGCCTCCCGGTGCAGGCGACTCGGAAGCAGTCTCTTCGACGAATCCTTGGACGGTGAAATCGACCAACCGCTTCTTCGATGAGCCTCGCAAGGCATACTCGATGATCTTTTTATCCGGATCAAACGCGCCAAGCTCGTCCAGCCCCATCGACTTCACCGCGATCTTGATCAGTTCCGCATCGGACACGCCAGAGGACCGTCGCTGCTTGTGAAGGAAGTAGCGACCTGCATCCAGCATACAACTCAAAGGAATCAGCCCTACCAACTCCGATCCCGTGACCCGAATCCCCCGCGCATTTGCCTTTTCGCAGGTCTCGTCGAACGCTACATGGACCGGCGTCTCGCGGATATTGGTGAGGTTCATCGAGACCTGGCAGATGCCATACTCCTCGATGTACCAACCGATCCCCTTTACGTTCTTCAGAACCCCCGGCTCATAAACCGCGTTGCCCTCGG
Organism: uncultured Fimbriimonadaceae bacterium; assembly: GCA_964501275.1. GTDB lineage: Bacteria > Armatimonadota > Fimbriimonadia > Fimbriimonadales > Fimbriimonadaceae > 55-13. Next base: position 61,337 of record CAZCSP010000014.1, read on the forward strand.
CATCCCGCATGATCTCTCCCGTAATCGGATCGCCTTCCCGCTTCAGCCTTCCCTTCTCGCGAACGTCGAACGCCACCGAGTTGGCCCGCCTAACCGAAGTGGTGTTGAGGTTAATGTTGTAGGCAACCAGAATCTCCCTGGCGCTGACCGCCGTTGCCCCCAACTTCTCAGTGAACGTCGCCGGGCCAAAGTCGGGTTTCCACTCCGACTTCTTCAGCTTTTCCGCCAAGCCCTCATACTCGCCGCTTCGAACAAAGCTCAAGTCTCGCCGCTCCTCCGTCGAGGCCGCAAACCCGTAGTTGTAGATCGTCAGGCCCAGTTCGTCGGCCAGGCGTTTGGAGAGCTGCCGAGCGTACTCCACGGCTTGATCCATCGTGCAATCGGCAATGGGGATGATCGGGCAGACGTCCAGGAAGCCAAATCGCGGATGCTCGCCCGAGTGGTTCCGCATATCGATCAGTGCCGCCCCTGCCTTTGCCGCCTGGAAGGCCGCTTCCAACACAGGCTCAGGCGGTCCCGCAAAGGTGTAGACCGTCCGGTTCGTAGACTTCCCAGGGTCCACATCCAACAGCTTCGCCCCGTCCACCGCTCGGATCGCCGCCGCAATCGCCTCGATCACCGCCGGGTCACGACCTTCGCTGAAGTTGGGAACACACTCGATAATGGGTTGGCTCATGAGGGAGTAGTTTACTGGGAGAGAAGCTTTCTACCATGGTAGAATGTGGTTGTGGGCTTGAACATCAAAAACGAGGAAGTCGAGCACTTGGCAACAGAAGTTGCTCGCCTGACTGGGGAAAGTAAAACCGAGGCGATAAGAAGGGCACTAGAGTTGCGAATGGAGACGTTGGGTGGGATGACTCATCGTGCTCGGGTGGAGCGTGCCTTCAGTTATCTTCGCGATGAGGTGTGGCCCAACTTGACGCCAGAGCAACGTAAACCAATCACAAAAGCCGAACGCGAAGAAATCCTTGGGATTGGTCCGAATGGCTACTGCGAATAAAGGCCTTGTACTGGATGCGTCGGCCATCATCGCCTGCATCGAGGAGGAGCCACCCGCCCAGTCTATTTACTCCTTGCTTAGGGAAGCGGATTGGAGTGCGGTTGGAGCGCCGACTTTGCTTGAGGCTAGGATGGTCTTGGCATCCCGTTCTTTACTGTCAAGCCTAGACAAATGGCTGGAAGCGCTTCAACCTACTGTGTTGCCATTCACGCATGACCACTACCTGATCGCATTTGACGTCTTTGCCCAGTACGGCAAAGGGCGAAGTCCGGCCAGACTGAACTACGGAGACTGCATGGCTTATGCGACAGCCAGCCTCGCCCAAGCGCCTTTGCTATACGTTGGCAACGACTTCGACCTGACTGGTTTGAACTGCGTCAAGGCCGAGTAGTGCCCACAGGTTCATAATGACTCCATGATAACCGCCGTCCGCAACTGCGGGCAACTAGTTACCTTGGCAGGGCCGGAGCGACCTCGTGTTGGCTCTGAGATGAGTACCTTGGCGGTTCTCACGAACGCCGCCCTCATCATCGATGAGTACGGCACCATCGAGTGGGTCGGCCCAGACGCTGAATCCCCGAGGGCAGATCAGGCGATCGACGCTGGCGGCAAATTGGTCACCCCAGGGTTCGTCGACGCCCACACCCACGCCATCTTTGGCGGGAACCGGGCGAATGAGTTCGAGATGCGGGCAAAGGGCGCGACCTACCAAGAGATCAAAGAGGCGGGTGGCGGGATCATGTCCAGCGTCCGGGCAACCCGGGAGGCCACCTTTGATCAACTCCTAGTTTCGGCCCAGGAACGTCTGCAATGGATGCTGGCCTCCGGCACTACCACCCTGGAAATCAAATCCGGTTACGGACTCAATTTGGAGTCTGAGAAGAAGATGCTTCAGATTGCCGGAAACTTGGGTCCCCAGCGAATCGTGAAAACCTTCCTCGGCGCCCATGCCGTACCCCCAGAATCAGGTTCCAAGGGGGAGTACCTGGAGTCTGTGATCGCCATGCTTCCAGAAATCGAGCTCCTTGCCGAGTTCTGCGACATCTTTGTAGAATCTGGCTACTTCGAACCCGACGATGCCCGCCGCTTGTTTGCCTCTACCAAGCTCAAGCCTCGCCTTCACGTTGACCAATTCACCAACAACGGAGGGGCCAAACTTGCCGCCGAACTGGGGGCCAAAACGGCGGACCATCTGGAGCAGACAGACACGGACGGCATTTCGGCTTTACGGCATGGCGGGGTGATTCCAGTGCTCTTGCCCGCGTCGGTTTATTGCCTCGGGCTCTCCAAGTACCCCGACGCTCGCCTCATGATCGAGGAAGGGCTGCCGGTTGTATTGGCCACCGACTTCAACCCCGGCTCTTCGCCCACCCCTTCCCTGCCGTTCGTCATGTCCCTGGCCTGCACCCAGATGCGGATGACGCCGGCCGAAGCGCTCACGGCCTGCACCATCAACGCCGCCTACGCCCTGGATCGAGGCGACCAGGTCGGGTCTCTAGAACCCGGAAAGCGGGCGGACTTTGTGATCCACGATGCGCAGGATTACCGGGAGATCGCTTATTGGGCGGGGCGAAACACCGCAAAGCAGGTCTTCATCAACGGGAAGTTGGCCCTAGACCACACTTAGCCGCTTCAACAGTTTGGGTTCGACCTCGGGTTCCACCCAAACGCCGTCCTCTTTCAGCAGAGTGATCAGTTCCTCGACACCTTGCTCTTGCGGAATTCCGTTCTTCACGACCTCGCGCTTGCGATAGAGCGTTATCTTGCCCCCCGCCGCCCCGACGTAGCCATAGTCAGCGTCCGCCATTTCACCTGGGCCATTTACGATGCAACCCATGACGGCAATATCTAACCCCACCAGATGTTTAGTGGCCTCGCGAACCTGGTTCAGCACGATAGGCAGGTTGAACTTGGTGCGCCCACAGCTGGGGCAGGCGATGTACTCGACTTTGGTCTTGCGCAGGCCGAGGGACTGGAGGATGTCGTAGCAGACCGGGATTTCGTTCTTGGGGTCTTCGGAGAGGGAGACGCGGATGGTGTCGCCGATCCCTTCCATCAGGAGCGTCGCGATACCCGCTGTAGATTTTATCCGGGCATATTCCCCGTCTCCCGCCTCGGTGACCCCGAGGTGGAGCGGATAGGCCATCCCCTCCTCACTCATCCGCTGAACCATCAGCCGATTCGCCGCGACCATGACCGGCACCCGGGAGGCTTTGGCGGAGATGTTTAGGTTGGTGTAGCCATGCTTCTCGCAGAGTCGCAGGTACTCCAGCGCACTCTGCACCATGCCTTCGGGAGTGTCGCCATAGGTCACCAGAAGCCGCTCGCTGAGGGAACCATGGTTCACCCCCACCCGCATCGCCCGATCGTGCTTCTTACAGGCCTCGATGACGGGGACGAAGCTGTCTTCGATTGCCTGAATCTCCTCTTTCTCCTCGTCGGGATCATAGGCGAGTTCGGCCCGAAGCTGGTCCACTGTCGCGTCTTCCGAGCGACCCCGCATATCGGCTCCCCGACCGCCATGACGTCGGAAAACGAACAGCCCCGGATTGACCCGCACCTCATCCACATGCTTGGCGGCTTCCACCGCGATGTCCGTTCCCTGGTGGTGGACGTCGGCGGTCAGAGGGACGTATTGGTATCGCTCGGTCACCTTGGCCCGGATCGCCTCCAGGCACTCGGCTTCGCCCAGACTCGGCGTGGTCACCCGCACCAATTCGCAACCCGCCCGATGGAGGTCGATGATCTGCTCCACGCAAGCCTCTACATTGCGAGTCTCCTCGGTGATCATGGACTGCACCATGACCGGACGCCCAGAGCCGATGGTCAGCGGCCCGATGCGGCAAGGAGTCGTTTTGCGGCGCGGATAGGTGATGTCGAGGTTCATGCCAGTGCCTTCTATTATTGTGGCATTGCGTACGGGCAAGGTAGGGATAAAGATCAAACCACAGCGGCACTGAGGTTCACGCCCAGTAGCATAATCGCAAAGTAAAAAGACGGCGGCGCAATGCATCCGCCGCCTACAAGCCTGTAAGAGAAAAAACTTTAACTACTTCCCGACTTTCTCTATGTACTTCGCCAACTCTTCCGAGTTGGTGGGAACCTTGATCTCGCCCTTCACGATCTTCTCGCTGACCGCTTTCACCTTGTCCAGGTTCTCTTTGCCGATCTTCTCTTTGGTGAATCGCATGTCGCTCAAACCGACTCCGCCCGCCTTCAGGTCGTAGATCTTGTTCCCGGCGGAAAACTTCCCTTCTGCCAGGTCCTTAAGAGTCTGGAAGACCGCCTCGTCCACCCGTTTTATCATGCTGGTGAGCACAAAGCCCTTCTCCACCTCGTCCTGGTCGCTATCCACTCCGATCGCGAACTTGCCTTGCTCCTTGGCCGCCGCGATGACGCCGAGGCCAGCTCGGCCGGCCGCGTGGTAGACGATATCCGCCCCGGAAGAGAAGAGGATGTTGGCGGAAACCTTGCCCTTGTCCTGGCTGTCCCAGTTGCCGGTGTACTTGGCGGGGAGGACTTCGACGGCGGGGTTGGCGGTCTTGACTCCCGCCTCATAGCCCGCCTGGAACTTCTTGATCAGCGGAATCTCCATGCCGCCAACGAACCCGACCTTGTTGGTCTTGGTGGTCAGGCCAGCCAGATAGCCCGCCAGGAAGCTGCCCTCTTGCTCGGTAAAGAGGAGGGAGCGCACATTGGGGGCCGTCACATTGGCATCCACGATGGCGAATTTGATGTTGGGGTACTTGGGGGCCACGGCTTCCAGGGCCTTTTGCTGAGTGATGCCAATGGCGAAAACGATGTCGCAACCCGCATCCGCCATTGCGCCCAGATTGGTCTCAAAGTCCTTCTCGCTCTTCGACTCGATGTGCTTCTCTTGGATGCCAAGTTCCTTGATCGAGCGCTGGATACCCGCGTAAGCGCTGTCGTTAAACGACTTGTCGCCCAGTCCGCCCGAGTCGAAAACGACGCCCACCAGCAGGTTCTTGCCCGAGGCGTTCTGGCCACCGTTAGGAGTGAAGTCCCGTGCGGCGGGATTATCGATGGCGGAGTTGGTGTTGTTCTGCCCCGCACACCCGATCAGGGCCGCACAAACGGCCATTGTCCCTATCCAGCCTGTCAAACGAATGCTCACGTCTCGTATTCCTCCCCAACCGGGTAAACTGGTCTATTATGGCGCATACCAAGGGGTTGCGCCTCAGGAGTTCCCCCGTTTGATTACCTGCCACCTCACCAAGCTGGAAACCGCTCTCGATCAGATCAAGAAGACCCATCCCAAGCTCAAGCCCGCCGATGCTGCGCTCATCGCCAGCGCCCTGTCGCTGACAGGGCGCCACGCCATTGCCCTTTACGATGGCGAACAGTACATCTGCCCCGAAGACTACGACAAGCTGACTCGGGCGATGGTCTCCCAGTTGCACATGGTGCAGGAAGGCATCGACAATACGGCTCCCAAGAAAGTCGCCAAGACGACGACCGAGGAAGAACCGGTGGTTGTGACCGTTGGTTTGATGCCCAATCTGGCGGCGGGAGAGAGAATCCTGGCCGGGCGAGACGAATTGAAGACCAAGCTCAGCGACATCCTGCAGGACGGCGTCGAGTTTGTATACTCAGGTATCGATATCCTATGGCAGTGGACGTTGGACCGGGTCAACTGGTCTACCGTCAGCGACAGCGAACTCAGCCGCCGAATCAAGATCAAGGCGAGCTTTACCGAAGGTGCGGTTGGAATTGAGATGGGCGCTGCCGGAGCGAAGAAGAAGGCCGCTCCCAAGCCCAAGAAGGAAACTCCCGCCCCGGAGCCTGAACCTGAGGTCGAAGCGGAGCCCATCGAGGCCTAGGCCAGGCCCCTCATCTTCAATATCCGCCGCTGGATCGAGCGGCTCAACTTCACCCAACGCGACATATACAGCGTTGGGTGTTTGTTTTCAAAGACCTCCAATCGCTTCAAATTGTCTAGTTGCCGCCAATAGACAAGGAAGTCCTTGTACCGCCAAGCGTGGAACAAGATCGGTTCGTAGTATTCGCAATACCGTTGGCGCGAGATGTACCGGCATTCGTTCTTGAGAACGTTCAAGTAGAGCTTCCCCACCAATCCAGCCGCGCTGTGTTGGAACTGCTTCTCCTGGGGGATCAAGTGTTGGTAGCGGTTGAGTTCGATCATCGCCAGCAACATACAGACCTCTTCCGACGCATGCTGTCCGCGCACGAAAGGGTCGAAGCCGTAAGAGTCGTAGTTCGCCTCCACCTTCCTCATGGCGGACAACAACTCCTCAAACTCGGGATGTCGCTCGTAGTAGGCCATGCCGCCGTTGAATCGGGGCATCCGGTCGATTCCAAATTTCTTGAAAATCTCGGGGACCGGCAGGCCATGGAAGACCCCCTCTGTCTCCCAGTGGCCTTGTATCGCGAATGGCTTGCCCTGGCAGTAGTCGAAAATGGGATCCAGCTTTTTGAAGGCCAGCATATCCACGTCGATGGCTAGAATATGGTCGGCGTCTGTCCGCTCGAGGGCGGTGAGTTTGTCCAGTGCGCTTCGAGGACCGGAAACGGGGAGGACGACATCGAAGTATCTCTTCCAGTCGTAGCCTTCGATGTCGGTGACGATGACTCTCGGAGTGGTATCGCCAATGAGTCGCAGCGACCTTCCCAGCCCCATCGCCATCTCGGCGAACTTGGGCTTGCCTCGGGCGACGGTATAGATGATTCGCTTGCTCATCGGCATGGCAGGATACCTAGAGCTTCCCCTTGATCTTCAAAAGGCGCTTCTCAAAGGACCGTCGAAGACGAATCCAGCGGCTCATGTGGCGAGGGCCTTTTTCGTCACGGTGCCGCTCCAGGCGTTTGAGTTTTTCCAGCTCCCGCCAATACGCGCTCAGCTTGGCAAAGTAGTGGGCGTGGAAGACGTAGGGTTCTACGAGCCGGACTTGCGGGTTGCCGGTGACGAAGCGACACGTTCCGGTGAGCACGTCCAGATGCAACTTCCCAATCAGTCCCACCCCCGATTCGTTCAGGCCAAGACTTAGAGGCAACACCTGGCCAATCCCGGTCGTCGCCATCGCCACTGCCAAACAGGGCTCGTCGGAAGGCTTTCCGCGCAACTTCTCGAACCCCAGTTCGTCGTACCGTTTCAGAGCCTCCCTGGTCTGACGGATGACCTCTTGTCCGTCCGCAGATCGCTCGTAGTATAGGACGCCCGTATTGAAGCGAGGCATCTGATCAACCTTGAGGCGACGGCACAGGTCGGCGATATGGACTTCATACCAAATGCCCTCGGTCGCGATTCGGCCAGCCAAAGCCACTCCCAAACCTTGACACATCTCGAAGATGGAATCGAGACGCTTGAAGGCGAGACAATCCGCGTCGATGAAAAGAATCTGGTCGGCATCGGTAGTTTCAAGGGCGGTGAACTTAGCGAAGTAGGGGCTGCCCGTTCCGTCGTCGATCGGGGCCACGACTTGGTCGAAGTAGCGGTTCCACTCGAAATTCGGATTATCCGTGACCACGACGCGCGGGGTCTCATCGCCGATCAGGCTGAGCGAACGGCCCAGGCCCATCGCCATTTCGGCGTACTTGTCCGCCCCCGTCGCCACCGTGTAGATAATCCGCTTCAAGACAGATCGCCTTTTAACTTGAGATATCGCCGCTCGATAGACCGGCGCAGCTTGAACCACCTCGACCGGTAGCCGGGACGCGTACGGTCCTCATACCGTTCCAATCTCTTCAGGAAGTTGAGTTGCCGCCAGTAGATTGTGAAGTTGCAGTACTCGCTTGCATGGAACACATAGGGCTCCACATAGCGAACCCGGCTCTTGCGGGATAGGAAGCGGCAAGTATTGCTTCTGACATCCATGTGGAGCCTGCCGATGATGCCTGACCCAGTGTTCATGAAGTTCGTGTCGTCGCACACCACTTCGCCGATTCCGGTCGCCATCATGGCCAAGGCCACACACACCTCCTCCGAGGCATTCCCACGAAAGTCGCCGAAGCCAGTATCGGCATAGTTTGCCTCGATCCGCTTCATCTCCTGGAGCAGTTGGTGGTAGTCGGCACCCGCTTCATAGTACAACGCCCCACCGTTGAACTTGGGAAGGCGTTCCAGATGGTGTTTCGCCAGGACATCGGTTACCTGGGCGCCATGCCACTTCCCTTCCCGCTGCCACTCCCCTTGCACGGCAAAAGGCATCCCGTCACAATGCGCGAAGACCGGCCCAAGCCGCTTAAAGGCCAGGCAGTCCACATCGAGCGCATAGACGGACTGGGCATCCAAATAGTCCAGAGCAAAGAGCTTGTCCAAGGCGGAGCGGGCGGCCCTGGGCTTGAAAACGTAGTCGAAGTAGCGGCCCCAGTCAAAGCCGGGGATGTCGGTCACGATGGCGCGGGGCGTGTCGTCGCCGATCAGGCTAAGAGAGCGGCCCAACCCCATCGCCATTTCACCATATCGAGGCTTGCCGGTGGCCGAACAAAAAATCACATGCCGCAGGTCAGACATCTCGCACCGCTTCCCGATACAACTCCGCCACCTCCCGAGCGTACCTTTCCCGCGTAAATCGGCTGAACGCCTCGCGGTGGGCTTCCTGACGCAGGGATTGGTAAAGCTCGGGATCATGATGCAGATTAAGGATTTCGCGGGCCAGAGCCTCGTCGTTTCCTGGCGGAAACAACAGCCCGGTAAGCCGATGGCCTACGATTTCCGGCGTGCCTCCCGATGCGGTACCGACCACCACGCACCCATGGGCCATCGCTTCAACCGTTACCCTTCCGAAGGCCTCCTGTTGAGAAGCCATCGCCAAAACATCATGGCTTTGATACAACGACGTTGGATTGGAGACGTACCCAGGTGCGATCAATCCCTCGGGAAGAATGGCTTCCAGCTTCCCTCGGAAATCTTTGGGGATTTCGCCGGCGATCGTTAAAGTGGCCCCGATTCCAGCCTTGATTAATCTGGCAACCGCTCCAGCGGCTACGTCATGCCCCTTTGCCGGACTGCTCCTTCCCACGCAAAGAACCTGAATCGGGGAGCCAACGTTTGCCCGCCCTGATAGTGGGCGGTCAGCGTCCTTTGCGTCGAGCGGACCGTTATAGATCAGGCGAATCTTTTTCTCCGGACAAAACTCTTTCATTCCCTCGCACGAGTGCTGCGAGATGCCGACCATCGCATGAGTGCTGTCATCGATGAACTTGCGAACCTTGTCAAAGTTGAGAAGAAAGTAGTTCGGTTTAGGAGGCATCCCTTCGCGAACGTGCCAAATGTGTCGCAAGCCGATACGTTTCGCAGCCATAGCCCCAACTGGAGTCACGAGGGAGTTCGTGTGAACGATGTCGAATCGCTCTTCTCTCATCCACACCGCCGCCTGGCGCGCTTGCGTTTTCGCAATCAAAAACTTGCGAGCCCATTGATAAGCGCCTCGCGAGTTCACCCAATTACGGCAAGGCAAGATCCTTGTCGCGATCCTCTGACGCTGCAACAAGTCCAACAAGGGCCCCTTCTCGGGAACCGTCGCGACTACCTCGACCTTCCGATCCCGAAGCCCGACCGCCAAATCATAGAGCGAACGCTGGGCGCCATAGAGGGCAGCCGAGTGAGAAATCAGCAAAACCCTCATTGCAACGCTAAGGACGATTCAGCTTCTCGAAAAGATAGGCCATTATTGAGGCAAATACATGGGGACGGCTCGTGTCCTTGCCGATGCCATGGTCGTCGCGGGGATAGGCGAGCATGTCGAAGTATTTGCCGTTGTCGATCAGGCGTTGAATGAGGCGGGCGGTGTCTTGGTACAGCACGTTGTCGTCTAGCATCCCGTGAACCAGCAGCAGGTTGTCTTTGAGGCCACTGGCGTAGGTGATGGGCGAGGTCTTCTCAAAGATCTTGTCCTTGTCGTCCTTCACCATCCCTAATCGCCGTCGGGTGTACCACTCGTTGTAGGTCTTCCAATCGGTGACGCTGGCCACCGCGACTCCGGTGTCGAACACACCCGGCTTGGTCAGGAGCGCCATGCAGGTGAGGTAGCCGCCGTAGCTCCAGCCCCAAATCCCCACTCGGTCGGGCCGGACGTAGCCCAGGCCAACGAGGTAGTTCTTCGCTGCCACCGCCTCATCCGTATCGATCAGGCCCATCAACTTGTGGTAGCCGCTGTTGAATTCGCCGCCATAGCCCCAACTGGAACGAAAGTCCACACAAAGCACCACCATCCCCAATTCAACGGCCGCATAGTTTTCCACATATCCCGCCCATGCCAGCTTGCCAGAGTCGGCGTAGATGTTGCTGAGGAACGCGGGGTGCTTCTTGGTGGTGTCCAGGCCCGGCTTGGTGATGAGGGTGCCGTGGATCGTCTTGCCGTCCGGTCCGGGGAACGAGACCTCTTTGTACTCGGCCCACTTGATCTTCTTGAAGTCCGCCAATTGACTCTCGGTCAGCCGCTTGGCCTGAGGCTCGACGGCGTAGAGTTCGTTGTTGATGGTCCGGTTACTGGCGAGAGTGGCGATCGAGAGGCCGTCCTCGCTGACCAGCGGGTGGTCCGCCCAGTTGAAGTTCTTAGGTGCGGAGTAGCCGTTCTCCATCACCACATGGACCGTTCGCTTGCCATCCGGCTCCACGACGGTGATCTCCGACTTGAGCGGGCTCCGTCCGGCGGTAACCAAGACAATCCGGTCGCTGTTCTTGGGCCGCATCATTGCGCCCACGTCGTGGTTCTCTTTGTAGACCGGCGCGATGTTCTTGCCGTCGGCGTCCATCTTGTAGATCGACCGATAGCCGAACTGGCCGCCCATTAAGTCGGTGCCAAAGATGAGTTGCTTCGAATCCCTGGTCCAGGCAAGCGGTTGCCAGTCGTTGATGTAGTTCTTGGGGGCTTTCTCCTTGTAGACATCCTCCTTCTTCTGAGAATCCGCCTCCACTACCGAGATGGTGAACTCCTGGAAGTCGTCCTTTTGCCAAGCGATGGCGATCCGTTTGCTATCAGGGCTCCAGGTGGCTTCCTTGACCCACAGGTAGCGAGGGATGCCGGTCACCCACTTGACGATCCCGCCATCCGCCCCGACGATCCCGATCTGATTGTCCTGCGAAAGGTCGCCGTTCCACATCCGTTGGATGTTCACGACCTCCGCCTTGTCTTTGCTAAAGTCCATCATCACATGGCGGCCCAGTTTGCTGCTGTCCGACCAGAAGACGAGCAGGTTCTTGGAGTCGGGCGACCAGTCGAAGTTGTCGATGGTGGTGTTGGGTTTGCTGATGAAGGTGAGTTGTTTGGTCCGACCGTTCTGGCGGTCCATGCGGAACACGTTCTGGCCAACCTGGTAGGCCAGCCACTTTCCATCCGGGGAGTATTGGAAGCTACGCGCTCCGGTGTTGCCATCGAAGATCGGATTCAACTCTCGGCCATCAGGCTTCATGGTCCAAGCCCGGCCTTTGTAGCTAAAAAGAATCTCCTGGCTGTCCGGCGACCACTGGAAACCTCCCGGACCACCGTCGTAGAGTTCGGCTTCCTTTTTCTCAAGCTCAGTCCTCGTGTCGTCTTGGCGGGGCAAGTCGTATATTTTGCTCGCCTCCACAATCCGCCGCTTGGCCCCGCCGGGGAAATCTAGAATCCAGACGTCCAACCGGCGCTCGCCGGTCTGGTTCCAGCCGAACACGATCTTCTTTCCGTCAGGCGACATGATTGCGCCAGTCGGGCTGCGGCCGTTGAGCAAGGGATACTGGTAGTAGCGCTCAAACGGAATCTCGGTTTGGGGCAACCTCTGGGCCTGGGCAAAGCTGAGGGTGAGAAGGAGGGCTGAGAATAGGACGGGCTTCATCGATTCGGGAAGTGTTTACCCGAGTTAGCGACCTATTAGTTTCCAGGCGTGTCCTCGGCGATTCCGAGGGACAGGTAAATTGGTTTAATGGGAAGGCGGACACTCATCTTGATCATCCTCTGTAGCGTAGCCGCGCTCACCCCTGCGCAGAAAACGCCCAGCCCTGTGGGCACCTACTCCACTCCCGCCAAGAAAGATCCCTCTCCATCTATTGGAGCGTTGACCCTGACGTTAAAGGCCAATGGAACCGTCGAATGGAAGTCTGATTCGGTAGTAGGCAAAGGCACTTATAAGTTCAAGGGATTGGAGGGGACTCTGTTTGCCACTTTCCGAAACGGGGTGAAGGTGACTGCTAAGAACACTCATTCCAAGGAGACTCGCGCAAAGATCAAACTCGCTCCGGATGGCAGCTATGTGCTTGTGGAGACCGGAGACAGTTCTAATCCGTGGGTTAAGCTCTTTAAAAAGAAAGGCAAGTAGTTTCGATTAACCGCCCAACCAAGGGTAAAACCAGCGGCATGAAAGTTGCCGTTGCCGGGCTCACCCATGGCCATGTTTGGGGATTGATCGATAGTTTTCGGAAGGTGGACGACGTGGAACTGGTCGCCGTCGCCGATTCCACGCCTCTCCTCGACCGGATCGACTCTATCAGCCGGAAGTACACAGATTGGCGCAAGATGTTGGACAAAGAGCCTATCGACGCCTTGTTGGTCACCAGCAACAACGTTGAATCCTCCGAGATCGCCGTCCACGCTCTGAACCAGGGCATTCCCTGCCTGGTGGAAAAGGCGATGGCCGCCAACGCCGCCGACGCCGACCGGATGCTGGCCGCCATGCGCACGACTGGAAAGACCCTTATGATCAACTGGCCTCTCGCATGGTCGCCTTGGCTTCACGAGGTCAAGCGGCTGCTGGACGAAGACGCCATCGGCCCGGTTTTCAATGTGCAGTACCGCAACGGCCACTTCGGCCCGAAGGAGATCGGCTGCGACGAATGGTTTGTGGGATGGCTGCATGATGAATCCCTGAATGGAGGGGGCGCCATCGCGGATTTCTGCAGCTATGGAGCCGTGATGTGTCGGTGGCTGTTTGGGATGCCGGAGAGCGTGTACTGCATCCGCCAAAACTACACCAAAGACTACGACGTGCCCGACGACTACGCCTCTTGCCTGTTGCGCTATCCCAAGATGCAGGCTCACTTGGAAGGCACTTGGGCTCACAAGGGGGACGACCACGCCGCCAACCCCCGAATCTATGGCCGAGAAGGCACCATTTCGGTTCAAAGCAACTTCGTTTACCGTTCCACTGTTGGTCGGGAAGAAGGGCGGACCGCTCCGGCCCTGGAAGTAAGCAACCCCGCTGCTTACTTCTTGAATTGCATACGAACCGGCAAAGAGCCAGAGGGCATCCTGAACCCCGAGATCGCCGTCGATGCTTGCCGAATATTGGATGCCGCCAAGGAGAGCAACTCGTCCGGTGCAGCAAAACTTCTTTGAAGTCCAACGTTTTTACTAGGTTTGAGGGATATCATGCAGGATACTAGGATTTGAGGCGTTTTTCAGCTATCCTAACCTCAGTGCTTTTCTAATATTTTAGCCGGTATCGCAGAATCAAGGAGAAGCAATGTTATGAACTTTAGAGCATTTCTTTTGCTCGCCGCGTCTGTTGCGGCTGTCAGTCAGGCCTCTGCCGTCGAACTAGTTTACAATGGCGGTTTTGAGATTCAGGATGTCAACGGTGCCTATGGAGACGGATGGGGCATCAACACCACCATCCCCGCCTACACCGGAGACCCGTCCTATTTCTTTGACGATTGGACGGTTGTAGGAGGTCTTCCCGGAATTACTGCTTTCTTGGGAGCAGACAATGACGACGATGTCACTATTTTTCAGTCCATCCAAACGGACGGGTATTTGTCGGCCACCCTCACCTTCGACCTGTACAGCGACGGATGGGATTTTCCAAACCCGTCGGACCCATTCGATTTTTTGACAGTATCGTTCGGTGGCAACCTGCTCGATACCATCGACTTGGGCAACGACGGAGAGGAGTTCTATTTAAGCCCATCATACGACTTAACGCCGTATCTCAACTCGGGCAGCCAACTGCTGGAGATCAGGGTATTCAACGACTCGTCGTTCAATACCTTCTCGATCGTCGATAACTTCTCTATTCAAGCACAGCCTGTTCCAGAGCCAGCCACCATGGCCGCCCTGGGCCTTGGCGCTATCGCTTTATTGCGACGACGGCGCAAGAACTAGGAGTCCCTGCAATTTGAAAGAGCGGAAGACTTCATGTCTTCTGCTCTTTTGCTAGGTCCCTTCTCGCTAAAGCCTCACCGTTCATCGTCCATCTAAGAACCTTGGGAGACGAACGATGAAATTGACAATGATACTAGCGTTGACTATAGGCGCTTCGATGGCCATAGCTCAGACCGTCGTTGTAGACCGCATGGGCGGATATGCTTACAACTCGCCTTACAATCGCCTTTACAATCAAAGAAGCCAGATCACGTTTACCGGTGTCGTTACCGGCATTCAGCGGGTAAAGCCGATGCCGGAGATGGATACGGGCGTCACGTTGCTCGTAAAGAACGACGCGGGTGGAGGGACCGCCGTGGTTGATCTTGGGCCGGCTTGGTTCGTGGACCAACAGGCCACTAAAATCCGCGCCAAGTCCAAGGTCCAAATCACGGGATCGAAGGTGATGGTGGATGGACGCGGTGTGATCCTGGCAAAGCTGGTGAAATCAGGAAATAACGTCCTCGCCCTACGACGCCCCGATGGACGCCCCTACTGGGACATCTATGAACCGGTCGTCGCCAACCTTGGGCCGGACCCGAACGTCATCGAGATCACAGGAACGGTTGAAGCCTATCGGATTTTCGGCGAAGGATCGAATCGCTATGCGGGCTTGGTTCTTCAGACCCCGGACGGTCGGCTTACTGTCGATCTTGGCCCTCAATGGTTCTTCCAACCTCAAGGCTTTATTTTCAACAACGGATCTACGATCGTGATCGGAGGCAGTCGGACCTTCCGCCTCAATCCTGATTCGAATGTGATACCGGCCTATTGGTTCCGCACTGGCAACAATCTCTATCACCTACGCAACCCCGTGAACGGGACGGGCGTTTGGCAGGGATGGCAGCCTAACTGATCCCAGTCTGGTCCCTACCCACACTTGAAGCCGAGGTTTAAACCTTGGCTTCATCGCCGTCTGTCTTTCTGGCCAGCGCAAGCGAACCGAGAGAGCGAAGTTCGGCGATCGTCTTTTCGACCGTCTCATGAGACTCGTTGTAGGTGCTGAGTGCAAAGTCGGCCATCTGAAGCGCCAGCTCCAGTTCCCCCAATACCACCCGCTCGATCCCCATCTCCTCAAAGGCCACCGCGTCTGCAAAGCTATGGGTACGCACGCAAGAAATGATCTTCGGATTCATCTTGTGGGCGAAATCGACGATCTCACGTACTTCAGACTTCGCGGGGGTCGCAACTACCAATAGCCTGGCGCTCTTCAACCCGGCATGGGACATTATCCCAGGCCGGGTTGCATCCCCAAAGATGGCGGGGATGCCCTCCTTGCGCAGTTGGTCGATGATCGTGCGGTCCTGATCCACCACCACAAATGGGATTTTCTGGCTCTTCAGCGCCCGAGCGATGGTCGTTCCTACCCGGCCAAAGCCGATCATCACAATATGGTCGCGAAGACGGGGCGATGCGGCGCCAATCTCCAGATCGTCTTTTCTCAGCCTTGCTTCCAGAAGCTTCAAAAGCCAGCGCCGCTTCTTCACAAACCGGTCGATCGGCTCGATGGTGCGGAAGATGACCGGGTTAAGGCTGATGGATAAGATCGCCACCGCCAAGACGATGCTCAGCGCCTCGGGGGGCACAAGTTTTAGGCTGAGTCCCAGCCCTATCAAGATAAAGGAGAATTCGCCTATCTGCGCCAAACTCGCGGCGATAGTGAGAGCCGTTGCGATGGGATATCTAAACCACAGCACGATCCCAAGCGCGGCTACCGACTTGCCGACCATGACGATCCCCAGGGTCAGCAGGATGTGCCACGGGTGCTGCATCAGGACCTGTGGGTCGAACATCATGCCGACTGCCACGAAGAACAGGACGGTAAACGCTTCCTGCAGGGGCAGCATCTCGGCGCCTGCCTGATAGGAAAGGTCCGACTCGCTGATGATGACGCCCGCGAAGAACGCGCCAATGGCGGGAGAAACGTTGAAAAGGGCCGCCGATCCAAAGGCGATACCCAGGGCAGTCGCCAACACACCAATCGTGAACAGTTCGCGCGAACCCGTACGGGCCACCCTTCCCAGAAGGCGAGGGATGATGTGCTTGCCGATAACCAGCATCACCACCACAAACAGCCCGACTTTGCCCAGTGTGGTCAGCAGGGTTATGCCGAGACTGCCTTCCGCGGCGCCTTGGGGAGCAATCCCTCCTAATGGAATACTAACGGCGGGCAGGACCACCAGGGCCACAACCGTGGCGAGATCCTCGACGATGAGCCAACCTACGGCAATCCGCCCATTGATCGACTCGATGAGACCGCGCTCCGTCATAGCACGCAGCAAGACGACGGTACTAGCCACCGATAGACAGAGCCCAAAGACCAGTCCCGCGCCCCAGGACCATCCCCAAAAACGGACCAAAACCGCACCCAGGATGGTCGCCGTTGCGATCTGAACCACCGCACCCGGGATCGCGATCTTGCGAACCGCCAAGAGGTCCTTAATGGAGAAGTGCAACCCGACCCCGAACATCAGCAGGGTTACGCCGATTTCAGAGAGTTGCTGGGCCAGGCCGATGTCGGCGACAAATCCAGGCGTGAAAGGCCCCACCATAATCCCGGCTAGAAGGTAGCCAAGTATTAATGGCAGGTTCAGCCTCGCTGCGATCAGGCCCAGCACGAAGGCCAAACCGACCCCAGCAGCAATGGTTGCGATTAGGGATGTATCGTGGAGAATGCCAACGATTCTACCTAACCGCTCGCCAAAATATGCCTCTTGTGCGAGACAAATTGAGAAAAAAGGCGTTAAACGATCTAGAGGGCTAGTTTCCTGGCTCGGGCCGCCACATTCTCTGCGGTAAAGCCGAATTCCTCCATAGCCACGGCGCTGGGAGCCGAGACGCCGAACCGGTCGATCCCGATGCTGTCGGTCGCATACTTCGTCCACCCAAACGTGCTGCCCGCCTCTACGCTCAGAGTTGGTGTTCCTTGCGGCAAGACCGAGTTCCGATAGGCTTCGTCTTGGCGCTCGAATAGGAACCAGCTAGGCATCGAAACCACCTGGGTAGAAATCCCTTCGGCCTCCAGCGTTTCTGCCGCCTTGACGCAGTGCTGGACTTCGCTGCCCGTGCCGACCAAGATCACTTTCGGCGAACCGCCTGACGCCTCTCGCAAGACGTAGGCCCCCTTCTCCAAAGGATGGTTCTTCACGTCGTCCGGGCTGATGGCGGGCAGATTCTGACGGCTAAGGACCAAGAGGGTGGGGGTCTTCTTGGATTGCAACGCCACTTTCCAGGCCGCCGCCGTCTCATTGCCATCGCAAGGTCGAATCAAGTTGAAGTTCGGCATCGCCCGGAAAGAGGCCAGGTGCTCGATCGGCTGATGTGTTGGCCCGTCTTCCCCAAGCCCAATCGAGTCGTGGGTAAAGACAAGAATCGTCGGGCACTCCATCAACGCCGACAGGCGGATGGAGGGGCGGCAGTAGTCGGTGAAGATAAAGAAGGAGCTGCCAAAGCCACGCGTCGCGCCATGCAGCGTGATCCCGTTTGCCGCCGCCACCATCGCATGCTCCCGCACGCCAAAGTTGATGTTCTTGCCCTGAGGCGAGTCGGGTTGGAAGTCGGGCGAGTTCTTTTGGTGGGTGAAGGTGCTCTCCACCAAATCCGCCGCTCCCCCAATCAGAGTCGGCAGGTGGTCTTGGATAGCGGTCAGCACCGCCTCTCCCGACTTGCGGGTAGCAATGGTGTCTGAGATCGAAGGCAAAGCGTCGATCCAAGCGGTTCCCAAGTCGCCTGAGATGGCGGCTCGGAGGGTCTTGGCTTCGTTCGGATAGGCAGAGGCGTACTCATTGAACCGCTGATCCCAGTCCTGCTCCGCTTCCCTTCCCTTCTCCACCGCCGACCGGAACTTGGCCAGCGCATCCTCGTGAACGTAGAACTCGGGCTCCGAAGGGATGCCCAGCGCTTCCTTGGTCAGCTTCACCTCATCAGGCCCAAGCGCCGCTCCGTGCACTTTGGAGGTTCCTGCCTTGTTGGGCGAACCAAAGCCGATGACTGTCTTCGCCAGAATCAGCGAGGGCCGGTCGTCCGCCTTTGCCGCATCCAACGCCCGATCCACCGCCTCCACATCCATCCCATTGATCCGCTGCGTGTGCCAGCCGTAAGCCTTGAAGCGGGCCTCCACATCCTCCGTGAAGGTGATATCGGTGGAGCCGTCGATGGAGATGTTGTTGTCGTCGTAGAGGAAAATCAACTTGCCCAGCTTCAGGTGCCCTGCCAAAGAAGCGGCCTCGGCGGTCACGCCCTCCATCAGGTCGCCATCCGAGCAGATGCCGTAGGTGTGGTGGTCCACAACCGTGTGCCCCGGCTTGTTATAAGTCGCGCCCAGAAATCTCTCCGCAATCGCAAACCCAACCGCCGTCGCAAACCCCTGCCCCAGCGGCCCCGTCGCCATCTCGACCCCTGGGGTCAGGTGGTTCTCCGGGTGGCCGGGAGTGCGACTGTGAAGCTGGCGGAACTGCCGCAAATCCTCCAAGCCCAGGTCGTAGCCGGTGAGATAGAGAAGCGAGTAGATCAGCATCGACCCATGACCCGCCGACAGGATAAAGCGATCGCGGTCGAACCAGGCTGGGTTTTTTGGGTTGTGCTTCAGATGCTTGGTCCAGAGCGCATAAGCCATCGGCGCACACCCCATCGGCATCCCCGGATGCCCGCTATTCGCCTTCTGAACGCCATCGATAGCCAAGCCACGAATCGCGTTGATGCAGAGAGTCTGAAGGTCGGTAGAAATAGTCGCGCTCACCCCTTGAGGGTACCTGGGACGGGCGTGTTTAGTGAGGTCGTGCATGGCGTGATGGACGTGATTTCGTGGTGGAGGTGATGGGAGTGATGGAGGTGAGCAGTCTTCCTCAGGGTTGCTGGTTCGGGCAAGCGAGAGTATGCTGTGGACGCATCCGTGGGCAGGAAACTATGGTCAGCACCGCAATCTGTATCGTCCTTTCACACATCGTCTCGACAGTCCCGCCACCGCAAGGCTTTCCTGACACCAAAAATGACTGGCTGTATGTCGGCGAGGGCGTAAGAGTCATTCATTTTGAGGTGAATTCCGACGTGCCAAGCGACAAGAACATCTTCAACTTGAATCACCAATCTGGATACATCGTCTTGGACGAGGAAAGGTTCTCCGTCTCGGTTGCCAGCATGTTAGGGACATCGCTCGCTCTCTACGAGAATGGCGCCTTGGAACGGACGGAAAACTCCGTGCTTTCGAACCCTCCCGACGCCAAGAAGAAGGTGAGCGTCAAGCTGGATTATCTCACGGCCTTAACCGCCTCACTCGACAAGTCTGTCAACCAAGGATTCGGCGACCTGATTCGGGACCTACTGGCAAAAGATCCTCGTCAAACGGCGCCTGAATCTGTTGTCGAGGCAAAACCGTTTGGACTCACCAGGACCTGTGAGTTCATCGGAAGTTGGCGGGCGTTGAAGCGTGTCACTTGGTATTCCAGCGGCACGGGGCTTCGTACCGTCTGTGAGTTTCGGACGGTGCTGCCGAAGCCATAGAGCCTGTATGTAAATTCAACCTTGTAGCACGGCGTCATGGTAACGAAAGCGGCCCGTGTGTGTTTTATTATATAATACCATCTGCCTTGAAGTTGAATCATCCAACCCTCTATCGGTGAAAAGAAGAAGCTGCCAATCCCTTCTGGCTAGCTCAAGATGAAGCCGTACAACAAGGAGTAATGTGTGGGAAAACGTCCCGCCACTCAGCAATCAAAAAACCTAGACAATTATATACTTATTTGCGTATAATCAAGATGATGCAACGAACCGACTTGCAAGACACAAGTGAATGGGCGCATCAGGCGATGGTGAAGCTCCTTCGCGATCTGACGCCTGAGCAGAGGTTCAAGATGGTCCTGGAGCGGAGTGAACTCGGGCGGCAGATCCATCAGCTTGCGGTGCAAAGAGTGGCCGAGGCACGGAAGCAATATGATTCCCTCGACTGAAGTCTTCACGGACCTTTTCAGCCTCTTGGATCAGCTCGGAATTCCCTACGTTGTCGGCGGTTCGTTCGCCAGCGGCTCCTGGGGCAATCCTCGGCAGACCAACGACTTGGACATCGCCATCAAAATCCAGCCAAGCCAGGTTGAGCCGCTCATCGAGGGATTGAAGGATCGGTACATGGTCAGCCGTAACGAGATCATAGACGCGCTGACAAGTTCTGAGACCTACCGATCCTTCCAACTTCTCCATTTCGAGCAGACCTTCAAGATCGACGTGTTCATCCCCTTGCCCTCCGAGTTCGTGGAGGAGGAGTTTGCTCGGAGCCGCCGCATAGAATTCCTGCCCGGCGTGAGCGCAAACTGCTCGGCCCCCGAGTGCATCGTCATCCAGAAACTCCGCTGGTTTGAACTTGGAAACCGAGTCAGCGACCGGCAGTGGAACGACATTGTGCAGGTTTTAGAAGTCCAAAAGGGGCTTCTCGACGAGGGTTTTCTGGACAAGTGGACCAAACACTTCGGGCTTTTCGATCTGCTTCAGAGTGCGAGGGGTCAGGTGAGAGCCTAGTCGGGCACAACGGGGGGTGTTGCATAGTGTGTGTTGCCTTGCGAATCTTTGCGGGCTTTGCGTCTTTGCGAGAGCTTTTTGAACTCACGCAAAGACGCAAAGAACCGCGGAGGACTGGGCGGTGGATACAAATGCAACAGCCCCAACTCTTCTGTGGTCCTCTGTGCCTTCGGTGGTTCTTTCAAATGTCGAATAACAAAACCACCGAGGACCGCAGAGGGCCACAGAAGCATCGTCCGCAACGTGAGTGGCTAGCTCTCCACCCGAATCCAGTTGCAGACCCGCTCCACGATGTCGCTCTTCTCGACCTCGGCCAGGGCCTTCCTAAAATTCCCTTCCCGACACTTGTGAGTCAGGAAAACGATCTCGCCCAGTTCCGCCACGGTATCCACGACCCGCATCTCCATCGCCGCCAACGACACGTCGTACTCGCCCATGATCAGCGCCAGTTGGCCCAGAACCTTGGGGCGGTCCTTCACGATCAGGCGCAGGTAGTACTCGGTCGTGAGGGACTCGATCGGCTCGGTCTCGATGCCCATGTCCCAGGGGATGGCACTTCCCTGCCCGCCAATCGCCACGTTCCGACCCACGTCGATCAGGTCACCGATTACCGCGCTCGCCGTAGGATCAGAACCGGCGCCCCGACCGCTGAACATCAGGTCGCCGACAAAGTCGCCGTGAATCCAGAGGGCGTTGTAAACGTCGCTCACACTCGCCAATTGGTGCCCCTTGGGAATCAAAGTCGGATGTACCCTTACCAACAGCCGATCATCCGAAAGCGGCTCCACAATCCCCAACAGCTTGATCGCATAACCCAGCACATCCGCATAGCGAATATCCTCTTTCGACACCGCCCGAATCCCTTCCCGATACACCCCCGCCACCGGCACCTGCTTCCCAAAGGCGATGCTGGCCAGGATTGAGATCTTGTAGCAGGTGTCGAAGCCGTCCACGTCGTTGGTCGGGTCGGCTTCGGCGTAGCCTTTGACCTGCGCCTCCGCCAAGACCTCCTCGAAATCGGCCCCCTCCCGGCTCATCTTGGTCAGGATGTAGTTGGTCGTGCCGTTCAAGATGCCCATCATCTTCAGCACGTCGTTCCCGGCAAGCTGATGTTTCAGGGGTTGGACGATGGGGATACCGCCGCCGACCGCCGCCTCATAGTGCAGGTCCAGGCCCTTCGACTTCGCCAGGTGGACCAGCCGCGAGCCCTCCTTCGCCATCAGCTCCTTATTGGCGGTGACGACATTCTTGCCGTTCTGAAGCGCCCGCTCCACCAGCCGCCCCGCCGGGTCCACGCCGCCGATCAGCTCCAGGATTACGTCGATGGAGGGGTCGTCCACAATCGAATCGAGATCGGTGGTGAAGAGATCGCTGGGCAAACCTCGGTCCTTCCCCGCGTCCCGAATGCCGATTCGAGCCACTTCCAAGCCAAACCCAACCTTGCGCTCGATGGCGTCGCGGTTGTCCTGCATCATGCGATACGCCCCCGACCCCACGGTCCCATATCCCAAAATGCCCACCCGCAACGTGCGGTTTGCCGAAGAAGGAATCAAAGTATCAGTCGCCATAACACCCCTCGCGGCGACGCTGCCCGAGCCTTAAGATTGTACTTGGTCCCAGAGGAGAGACCCTGGAGAGGCCACCTCAAAACCGGCGAAGATGTCTCTTACCACCAAGAAACGAAGAAACAAAGGACGCAAAGAAGAGCTTCTATTCCTACTGATTTCCCTTTGCGCTTCTTCGTTTCTTTGTTTCTTCGCGGTGAGAACGAACCACACGGCTACCGAGAGGTTGGACTACAAGGATGAACCTGACTACTCCTCAGAACTCTCATCCATGCCCCCGCTGGATAAGTGAGTGACGACTGTCTTCGTCGGCACAAAAAAGGACAGGCCAGCGGCGCCAACTACAAGAAAAGCCGCGATGATCATCAAAAAAGGAAAGAGACGCGCCGACACATCCGCACGTCGCACCAGCACAAAAATGCCTAACCCCAATCCCAAACACCCAAGGACAATCGGTATCCAAGGAGCGATTGACCACACGATCATCGTAGGCTCCGGACCTTCATTCACGACTCTATCATAACACCGCTCGGAACAGCCCGGCTCCTAACAATCTTCTCAACTCCCCGCAAAGGCCCTAGCTTTCTTAGGGCGCTGGCGCAAGTCAAGTTCAAATGAACCTGCCAAAGGTATCATCATCATTAAATGGCCGATCAGCAGACACCTTCCACAAACCCTGCCGACGAGGAGCTGACGGTCGTCTATGATCCCCTCATCGAGCTGATGTCTCGGTTTGAGAACGTCAAGGCCGCCAACACGTCCGCCGATCCGTTCGAAGGCCTTGGCCCCGAGGACCGGCTGAAGAAGCACATCGTCGACGGCATCAAAAAGAACCTGGAGCGCGACCTGGAAGAGACGCTTCAGAACTACGAGCCCCTGGCGATCATCAATGACATTCTGCTGGACGGCATGAAGACGGTCGGCGAACTCTTCGGCGCAGGCAAGATGCAGCTTCCCTTCGTCCTCCAAAGCGCCGAGGTCATGAAGGCCTCCGTCCGCTTCCTGGAGCCCCTGATGGAGAAGGAGGAGGGCTCGGAGAAAGGCTCGATCCTGCTGGCGACGGTGCAGGGCGATGTTCACGACATCGGAAAAAACCTGGTCGATATCATCCTCAGCAACAACGGCTACCGGGTGGTCAACATCGGCATCAAACAGCCGATCAACAACATCCTGGATGCCGCACGGGAGCACCAGTGCCAGGTGATCGGCCTCAGTGGTCTGCTGGTGAAAAGCACTCTCATCATGCGGGACAACCTGCTGGAGATGAACGAGCGCGAACTCCACGGGTACCCCGTCATCCTTGGCGGAGCCGCCCTGACCAGAGGCTATGTCGAGCAGGACCTGCAGTCGCTCTACCACGGCCGCGTCTTCTACGCCCAAGACGCTTTTGAGGGATTGCGGCTGATGGGAGAACTGGGGGAGTTGGGGGATTCCTCGATTCCTCGATTCCTCGATTC
>CAZCSP010000015.1:0-74881 GCA_964501275.1 uncultured Fimbriimonadaceae bacterium
ATAGACTAAACAAGAACAACGCTGCTTAGTGTCTCAAAAAACGAGACCACTCCACTGGCTTGACTACCGGACAATCCGACCATACGACTATCCGACTCAATTCCCGCCTTCCCTTATTCCCTACCGTCCTCTGCTCTTCCGAGGTATACTCTCCACCGAAATACGCACGAGTTCGGTACGCGCGGCCAGGTCCCTTCGGGGTAGTCAGCGCGAAAATCCAACCGGCTCGGAGGCAAACCTGGAGGCAAAATATGGTTCAGCTCAGCATGAAAGAGCTGTTGGAAGCCGGTGTCCATTTCGGACACCAAACGAGACGCTGGAATCCGAAGATGAAGCGCTACATCTATGGCGCGCGGAACGGCATCTATATCATCGATCTTCACCAGACGATCAAGCTGTTTGAGGACGCCCTCAACTACATCCACAAGATCGTGGAGGACGGCGGGACGATCCTGTTCGTCGGCACCAAGAAGCAGGCCCAAGCCGCGATCAAGGAAGCCGCCCAGAAGTCGGGCCAGTACTGGATCTCCGAGCGATGGCTCGGCGGAACTCTCACCAATTGGAAGACGATCTCCCTGCGCATCAACCGACTGAAGGAGCTCGACCGCATGGAGGCCGACGGCTACTTCGACCGGCTCACCAAGAAGGAAGCCCTGAAGCGGCGCGAGGAGCGAGACCAGCTCAACCGCTATCTGGAAGGCATTCGCAACATGACCCAGATTCCGGCGTGCATGTTTGTCGTCGACCTGAACAAGGAAGCGATTGCGGTTGCCGAGGCCAAGAAGCTGGGCATCCCCATCGTCGCCATCGTGGACACCAACTGCGACCCCGACATCGTGGACGTGGTCATCCCCGGCAACGACGACGCAATCCGCGCGATCAAGCTAGTCACCACCAAGGTCTGCGAGACGATTCTCGAAGCTCGCCCGATCGATGAGGCGCTCACCGAAGGCATCGTAGGAGAGGGCACCGAGACCGAGGAAGAGGACGTTCAGAGCCAGTACATCGACGCCGAGTTGCTTCGAGCGTTCGGTGCAGACGACGAATAATCCCTATAGGACTTATAAGTCCTATAGGTCCTATTAAATAAACACACACGATTTACAAGGAAAAGCAAGAAGAGAAATGGCTGGATATACCGCAGCAGATGTGAAGAGGCTCCGCGACGAGACGGATGCCCCGATGATGGAGTGCAAAAGCGCCTTGGAAGAAGCAGGCGGAGACTACGAAAGAGCGAAGGAGATCCTTCGCGAGAAGGGCAAGGCCGCCGCCGGCAAGAAGGCTGGCCGCGCCACCACCGCCGGCGTCGTCGCATTCAGCGCGACCCCCGACCAGAAGACGGTCGGCGGCGTGGTGGTGGAGTCTGAGACCGACTTCGTCTCCAAGAACCCCGAGTTCGTGACGATGGCCCAGGAAGTCGCGGACTACGTCCGCGACCACGGCGCTCCGGCAGGCAACCCCATGGACGACCCCAAGATGAAGGAGTTCGCCGAGAACATCGTCGCGAAGTTCCGCGAGAACGTCCAGATCACCAAGGCGGTCCGACTCACCTCAGACAACACGATCCAAACCTACGTCCACCACGACAAGACCAAGGGTTCTGCGGTTCTGTCTGAGGGCGAGAATGCCGGAAGCGAGGCGATTCGCAAGGTCGCCGTGCAGACCGTCTCCAATCCGCCTGAGGTACTGAGCAAGGACGACCTCTCCCAGGAGAAGCTGGACGCCGAAATCGAAATCGAGACCAAGCGCGCTATTGACGAAGGCAAGGACGAGAAGATCGCCAAGAACATCGCCCAAGGCCGCGTCAACAAGGAGTACATCAAGCGAGTCGTCCTCTTGGAGCAGCCGTTCTACATCGACGCCAGCAAGTCGGTTGCCCAATACCTGGCCGAAGAAGCCAAGGGTGCCAAGATCAGCGGCTTCGTCTACCTTGGCGTAGGGGCATAAGGAAACCCTCCCCATTTTTCGCGGCCAAAGGCCTCGTCTAACGCGACAAAATGGGGAGTCTCCGAGCCCCCTCCTCGTTTTGCGCGGTCTGAGCCTCGTCAACTCAACCAGATTCTATCGCGACAAAATGAGGGGGGGGTGGAGGCCGAACTTACTCATCAAATAGAGAAGTCGCCATCTCTTCCCGATTCGGATCAATCGGCGGCAAATCCTTCAGATCGTTCAGTTTGAACTGGTGCAGGAACTCCTGGGTGGTGCCATACAGCACGGGCCGCCCCGGAACTGGCTTCCGCCCCACATCCTGGATCAGCCTCCGCTCCACCAGTGCCCGCACGCTGTAGTCGCTCTGCACCCCACGCACCTGCTCGATCTCCGCCATCGTCATCGGCTGGTTATAGGCCACGATTGCCAGCACCTCCATGAGCGACTTGGACAGGCGCTGTCGCTGAGGTTTCAAAAACGCCGCAATCAGGGTCGCATACTCGGGCTTGGTGGCAAGCTGATACCCGCCCGCCAGCTTCACCAGCCGCAGGCTCCCCCGCTCCTCCAGATGCCGCTCCAAAACCTCCAACCCTTGCTCCACCTGCCCTTCAGTCATCTGGAGCGCAGACGCCAGCGCCTTCAAAGACGCCGGTTCGTCGGCGACAAAAAGCAAAGCTTCGATCTGGTCGGGCAATGACATGGGGTGACGGTTTTGGGTGTTGGGCTTTAGGTCTTGGGTTCGGCGATTTCCGACTTCCGATTTCCGACTTCCGACTTCCGGCTAGCCAGCGCAAACACCACATCCTCCCCTTCCACCTGCGCCGACGCCTGCCCCAGTCGAATCAGCTCCAGCAAAGCCAGGAACCAATACACCGCCTCGGACCGGGTGTATGGCTCTACTACCAACTGCTCCAGACTCTGCCACTCCTCCGAGAGCGCCCGCAGAACGATCCGCATCTGGTCGCTCAGGGACTTTCGGGGCTTGTTCAGCGGCTTGACCGCCTCAGGCTTGGCGCGGCGTAGGAGCTTCTCCAAAGCCTTCGCCAGATCGCCGGTGCTGACGTTCTCCAGGCTGATCGGAAGCTCATAAGTCTCCGGCCCAGCCTCGGGGGATCGGAAGAAAATCTGCGCCCGCTCCTCATGCCACACCCTCAAGGATTCAATGGCGACCTCGTACTCGTAAGCCGTCGGTGTCGGAAGCTCCATCATCTCCTCGATCATCTCCGGCTCGGGGTCCTCCACGGGAAGGAGAAGCCAAGCTTTCCGCTCCAAGAGGTAGGCCAGGGCCGAAAGCGCGGCGGCGGCCTCATCCAGACAGGCGTCTTCCAGGTTCACCAGGTAGAGGAAATAGGACTCGCAGATCGGGAACAGCGGCACATCCAGCAGATGCACCTTGTGGTCCCGCACGCACTGGAACAGCATCGCCAGCGACCCATCGAAGGTAGGGGTCGTCACATGGATCGGCGGAGGCGCGATCACCCCAAGCGCAGAAATCGGATTACGCTCGGCAAGGGTCTGGCGTGGGGCCATGGCTGTTAATTAGGGACGGGGGAAACGCAGGTTGCGATTCAGGAGAAGTTTACTCGGGGGACGGGGGGATGGGCGAGAACGGCATTACGGCATTGGGCGTTGCCGGTCCCCTTCAAGCTTACTCCTTTCTATCTGCCCTATCTGCCCTATCTGCCCTATCTGCCCTATCTGTCTTATCCATCAGATTCGTCAGATCGGTCAGATAAGTCCGACAGGTCGGATCCCCCAAAAAACCCAAAGCCCAAAGCCTAACGCCCCCAACCCCCAATGCCGAAACACCGCAATGCCGTCTATAATCAATCTCTATGTCGAAGGACGTCCGTCGCATCGTTGCCACCGACTGTGGCTCTACCACCACCAAGGCCATCCTGATCGAGCGGAATGCCAAGGGCGAGTACCGCTTGGTTGCCCGTGGAGAGGCCCCTACCACCGTCGAGAAGCCGTTTGAAGACGTCACGATGGGCGTCATCAACTCCATCACCGAGTTGGAGGAGATCACCGAAGAGGTCGTCCCCGAGGGTTTCGATAAGGGCAGACGCTCCCTGCTGAAAGACGGCAAGGTCAACCGGCTCCAGAAGGAAGGAAAGGAAACCGCCCAACGCACCAGCGACTTGGACGCCGCCGATCTCTACGTCTCCACCTCCTCCGCAGGCGGCGGCCTCCAGATGATGGTCGCAGGCGTGGTGAAATCGATGTCCGCCGAATCCGCCGAACGCGCGGCCCTTGGCGCCGGCGCGATCCTCATGGACACCTTGGCCGTGGACGACGGACGCAAGGACTACCAAAAGGTCGAGCGGCTTCGCCAACTTCGCCCGGACATCATCCTCATGTCCGGCGGCACCGACGGCGGCACCAAGAACCACCTGATCGAGATGGCCGAGGTCGTGCGCCGTGCCGACCCCAAGCCCCGGTTCGGCGATATGAAGCTCCCGATCATCTACGCGGGCAACGTGGAAGCCCGCCCCGAAGTCAAGTCGGTTCTCGGCGAAGGCATCGCGATGCAGATCGTCGACAATCTGCGCCCCACCCTCGACAAAGAGAACCTCGGCCCGGCCCGCGAAGAGATTCACGAGATGTTCCTGGAGCATGTCATGCAGCAGGCCCCCGGCTACAGCAAGCTCCTGGAGTGGACCAGCGAAGAGGTCATGGCGACCCCGAACGCGGTCGGCAAACTGCTGAAGGAGTACGCCGAGAATGAGGGCATCAACATCCTGGGCGTGGACATCGGCGGCGCGACCACCGACGTCTTCTCCGTCTTCAAGAACATCCAGGACGAGCGCGTCTACAACCGCACCGTTTCCGCCAATCTGGGGATGAGCTACTCCATCTGCAACGTCTTGAAGGAGACCGGGATTGAGAATATCGCCCGTTGGCTTCCCTTTGAGATCGACCCCGCCGAGGTGCGCAACCGCCTCCGCAACAAGATGATCCGCCCGACCACGATCCCTCACACCTACGAGGATCTGCTGATCGAGCAGGCGGTCTCCCGAGAAGCGCTCCGGCTGGCATTCCTGCACCACAAGAGCCTCGCCCGGAACCTGGTCGGCGTCCAGCAGGGCGGCTTGGACCGATTGATGAGCGAAGTGGACTCCGGCCAGACCCTGGTCCAGATGATGGCCCTGGATATGGTCATCGGCTCCGGCGGCGTCCTCAGCCACGCTCCCAAACGCGCCCAATCGGCCCTGATGATGATGGATGCCTACCAGCCCGAAGGCATCACGATGCTCACGGTGGACTCCATCTTCATGATGCCCCACCTCGGCGTCCTCAGCGAGCACGTTTACGACGCCGCGCGAGAGGTCTTTGAACGGGACTGCATCGTCCGCATCGGCACCTGCATCGCCCCGGTCGGCGTCGGCAAAGACGGCGAGCCCTGCGTCACCGTCAAGGGCAACGGCCTGGACGTCAGCGTTCCGTTCGGCGAGATCAAGGTCGTCCCGATCGACATCGACAAAACCCCCGAACTCACTGTCGAGCCCGCGAAGGGCTTCGACGTAGGAGAAGGCAAGGGCAAGCCGGTGACGGTCCGAAGGTTCGACACCAGCAAAGGCAACCGCAACCAGTACACCAACCTCATCGACGGCCAAGTAGGCCTCATCATCGACACCCGAGGCCGCCCGTTCAACATCGAGCTAAACACGCCGGGCAGGATCGAGAAGTTGAGGAAGTATCTGCAGGCGATGGGCCTCCCGTTGCCGTAACCCTCAAAGTGGCCTGGACCCCCAGGTCCGGGTCTCCGTGCCCCGGACTTTCTTGTCCGGGGACCGCAGGCTTGGATGGAAGGCACCGGAGCTTACAAGCCTGCTGACCCGGCAAGATGCCGGTGCTCCCAGGGGAAAACCTCCCAGAAGCCTAAAACCAAAAGCCAAAAACCTAATACCTTCCCCAAATCCCTCCGTATAATAGGAGTAGGCCAATGGACAGCAAGAAGCTCACGCCGGAAGAGGCGAGGTATTGGTATGGCGAGCAGGACGAGTTCGGAAACGACCTCGAATGGCTCCGCTACAACCTGACCCTGACCCCCACCCAGCGATATGAAAAACACCAAAGGGCGCTGGAATCCGTCCTGATCTTACGTGAAGCCGGAAAGCAAGCCCGATATCGTCGAACTCGCTAGGGTATTGAACCAGCACAATGTGCGCTGGGTTCTTGTCGGCGGAATGGCTCTCATTCTGCATGGCGGCCACCATGTCACCACCGACTGTGACTTGGCCTTTGAGAAAGTGCAAGGCAACCTTGAGTCCATCAAAACCGCTCTGGAACGTCTGGGGGCACGGCCTCAAAGAGCTCCCGAGCAAGGAGAGTTTCCTCTGGACTTCTCCATCCTGATGGCTCCCTTCATGCACCTCAAATCAGAGGTTGGAGATATCGATCTGATCAATCGACTCCCCGGTATCGACTCCTTCAACGGGTTGTACGAACGTGCCGTCGAAGTCGAGATCATAGGCGAACGGGTCAGAGTTGCCTCCATTGAGGATTTGATCGCTATGAAGTCAACCTCGGAGAGGCCCAAAGACCGCGAGCATATCGAGGAGCTAAAGTCCTTGCTCTCGCTTAGCGAAGAGAACCCTAAAGACGCTCCCTAAGGTGGAGGTGGTCGTCGTCGTCGTTCCGCCCAAGTTCCTCCCGGGCCAGACGCTCCAGCCGTACCTCTTCCAGGGCCGACTCCATCGCCGATGAGTATCCCAGCCGATCGGAGATCGTGGCCGGGCGGGACTGCATAGCCTCCAGTCCATCCGCCAGCTCCTTCAGCGCCCGTATCTTCTCCTCGCAGTCTCGCGAGGCGGCGGAAATCGTCTCTGGGAAACGGTGCATGGTGGCGGCGTGGTGCAGAATCGCAAAGATCGCCTCATCTGCCCCCGACTTGGCCGACTGTGAAATCTTTGCAAAGACCGAATCCCCCCGAGTTCCTTCGAGAATCCCGAAGACGCGGTTATAGTGGAAGCAGGCCGTTTCCAACAGGTCGTGCAAAGGCTTCGGCAGGATGTCTTTCGGCGTTTTGGGAATCATGCCCCAATGCTTGCCGAGTTGGTGGAAAATCGTCTCTCCCAGCGAAAGCGGGCTGGCCGGTTGGGTGGGCTGAACTCCCTTCCAAAGAGGGCCGTATCCATGACTGGAGTTCCACCCGGTGTGGGTTTGCTTCATCAGGTCGATAATGAAATGCTTGGCTTCCGGGCTGAGCTTGGGTTCGTTGGGAGCCTGTTGAAGCTTGCGACGGAGAGCAAGCCCGATCCCTAGGTTGATACCGCCGCCGACTAAAGGGCCGATTGCGCCGACAATCACTCCCACGACCCCCGTAACAGCCCCCGCAACAACCATCCCGACGCTCAAAGCCACCAGCGCCGCCCCAATCCCAATATGCCACCCAAACGCCGACCGCCCATAGTTCCCCATGACGATCTGGCTGGCGCGGTTTTGCAGGAAGCGCTGAATCGAAGACTGCCCGTTGCTCACGCCGATAGTGTAGGGGCAAACCCAATCAAAGCCAACCCAAAAAGGCCCATGGACCCAGAGCCCAATGTCAACCCACGAGATTGGACAAGCGCAGAGGGATGCAGCAACCCATCCCCAATGCCGCTATGCCGAGTTGCCGAAACGCCGATTCCAAACTCCGCCTTCCAAACTCCAAACTACCAATACGGCGGAAAACTGATACCGTCTTTGTTCTCGTTGTCGGAATAGACCAAGCGGTAGTTCTTGCACTCCCAATTACCCTTCTCGTCCTTCTTCATGTTGAAGGCCGCAAGGGGCCGGTCGGTGCCGCCCCAGGTTTGCTTCTCCTTCCCAACGGCAATCACCTTGGCCTCGCTACCCGTGTACCAAATGACCCGATAGAACTGCATTGGACCATGGATTTCGACGCCATCGTAGGCTTCCTTGATCGGTTTCTCCATCCCTTTCACCACAAACCGGGTCAGCACCTCGGCATACATGTACGGAGCGCTGAAGACGAAGATCATCCAAAAGATGAAAGCCCGCCAAGGCCGACTCTCCCCCTTGTCTTGAATGGGACGGAACATCGTCGAGACAAATGTGAAGATGCCCGCGATGAAGAAACAGCCGATGGAATAGAACAATGCGCCAAACATTCTTTAACCCTCAAGAGGGCTTATTCCACGTTTGGAACAGGATTGGGGGACGGTGTTGGACGTTAGGTGCTAGGTGTTGGGCTTTCGGTTATTGGTCGGATCGCTCAGACATGTCAGATCAGTCAGATCAGTCAGATAAGTCCGATCACCCAAAACCTAACGCCCAATGCCCAAAACCCAAAACCTAGCGCCCCTCCCCCACCTTCCCCTCATCAAACGGATCCACGTGGATCACCACTACAGCCGGAGCCATGGCGTCCGCGATGCTTTTCTCCAAACCATCTGCCAGGTCATGCGCCTGCACGACCGACCAGTCTCGCGGCACCACGATGTGCATGTCGATGTACCGCGTGTCCCCGCTCAGGCGAGTCCGCAAACGGTGGCAGTCGAGGACTCCCACTTGGGAATTCACCAGCCCCCGAATCTGCTCGATTTCATCCTCAGTAAGGGCCCGGTCCACCAACTGGTCGAAGGCCTGCCGTGCCAATCGCCAGGCCCCAACCGCCATCCACCCCGCCAACAAGATCGCAAACGCCGGGTCCGCCTGTTCCCAGCCTGTCATCTTGGTCACGACTAACGCCCCCAGAACTCCCACCGACGTGATGCAGTCCACCATTAGGTGCTGGCTGTTCGAAGCCAGGGCCAAACTGCCGGTCCGCTTCGAAATCGCACCCACATGCCGCGAGACGAAGAAACTGGTCACCGCTGAGAACGCCATGACCCAGAGGCCCACATCCAGGTTCTGGACCTCCACCCCCCGGATTAGCCGCTGGACCGACTCGAAGACGACGTAACAGACGATTATCAACAGCAGGATCGACTCGCCAAACCCCGCCAAACTCTCGATCTTCCCGTGCCCATAGGGATGGTCTTCGTCAGGAGGAGCCGAGGCCGCGCGAACGCTGACCAAGGCGATGCCCGAGGCCACAATATCGGTCGCCGAATGGATGGCTTCGGAAAGGAGGGCGACGGAGCCGGTCAATACAGCCGCGGCTAATTTGAGAAGCGTAAGGGTGACGTTGTAAGCCAGGCTGATCCCAGCCGCCCGCTTCTTCAATCGGACATCGACGGCTCTATCGGGGCTCGTCGCACTGGCCACGTGAGATTATTATGGCTGGATTGCGTGGATGCTGGAATAGGACTCTTCAGCGGGTCAGCCAGATGAGACTGATCTGACCGATAAGTCAGATGTGTCAGATCACGGGAAAACTGCAACCCCGATGAGGATCGCCGGGTATGACATAGCAAGAGTGGCTATGGAGGAAACGATTTTAATCGGACCAGGGCAAGTATCTGACCTAGAAATAGAACAGCTGAATGAGAAAGTCGCCAAAGGTTGGAAAGGCCACCGGTTGATGAGCCTTGTCCCCTTGATGGGCCTGATCGTCCTTCTTGTGAGCTACCTTTCTGGAAGTGTGCGCCCATTGGCACTGACAGTTGTAGGGGTACCACTGACTGCGATACTCCTTGGGACGCTGTTCTTGCTTCCCTATCGTAGAATCCAGACCATCGACTACTCTGGTCTGGCAGACCAGCAGGGCATAAGCATCGAGAGTCGGATAAACGGCAATCGCCCTCAAGTCCACAAAGTGAAGTGGAAAGATGTAGTCGCAGCCGAGGAAGAGGATGAAGGGCTCATGCTCTATCTTCGTTCCGGCGACAAGTGGCGCTTGCCCAGTGCGTGCTGGGAAGAGCCGGTGCGCAGATTTGTTCTCAAGGCAATCGCAGCCAGCCGTTCAGAACGCGACACTTCACGGTAGCTTCGCCGTGGCATCACGGTATCCACTCTTGCACCGTGGCTCCAAAGCGCACCTGTTTTCCAGCTTGGAATTGCCCTACAGACTTTCAAGCCTCCGCCCCGGCACAAACCATCCGGGGTCTACAAAGAAAAAGAGGACTGGGGGCAAACCCCCAATCCTCTCAGTCCTCCAATCCTGGAAGCGCCCTAGCTCTTCACAAGCTCTTTCTTCTTGCTCGGCTTGTCGCCTGCCGCGTCCTTCTTTCGGAAGATGACCGTCTTGGTCTCGTCGTCCAGTAGTTCGGCGAGGATGTGGTCTCCGGCGTGGAAGCGGCCTAGAAGCATCTCCTCAGAGAGAGGATCTTCGATGAACCGTTGCACCGCCCTTCGCAGAGGCCGCGCGCCCAGGTTGGGGTCGTAGCCTTCGTCTACCAGGAGATTCTTCACGCCTTCGCTGAGTTCGATGTCGATCTCCATGGCGGCCGCCTGCTCGTTCACCCGCTTCAGGTAGAGGTCTGCAATCTGCAGAATCTCCTCCCGCTTCAGGTGGCCGAAGACGATGACCTCGTCTACGCGGTTTAGGAACTCGGGTCGGAAGAGCTTCTTCATCTCTTCGGTCATCCGATTCTTCATCGCCTCATAGACCTTGGGATCGTTCGGGTCCTCGGTGCGCTTGTTGAAGCCCAGCTTGCCATCCAGTTCGATAGGCCGGACGCCCACGTTGGAAGTCATGATGATGATGGTGTTGCGGAAGTCCACCGTTCGCCCTTGGCTGTCGGTGAGCTGTCCATCCTCCATCACCTGCAACAGGATGTTGAAGACCTCGGGGTGCGCCTTCTCGATTTCGTCGAGAAGCACCACCGTGTACGGATTCCGGCGAACCTGCTCGGTAAGCTGGCCGCCCTCATCGTAACCCACATATCCGGGAGGGGCCCCGACCAGTCGCGAGACGGAGAATTTCTCCATGTATTCGGACATATCGATCCGAACCATGTTCGACTCCTTCTCGTACAGGTAGGCCGCCAGCGCCTTGGCAAGCTCGGTTTTTCCGACGCCCGTCGGGCCCAGGAAGATGAAGCTGCCCATCGGCCGCTTGGGATCCTTGAGTCCGCTTCGGGCTCGGCGGATGGCTCGCGCCACCGCAGAAACCGCATCCTGCTGGCCGATAATCCGCTGGTGCAGATCGTCTTCCATGCGCAGAAGCTTCTGGCTCTCGGCCTCGACCAGCTTGGTCACCGGAATACCGGTCCAACTCTGGACGATGCCCGCGATCTCGGTTTCCCCGACGATCGGCTCTTTCTTCTCGATCGCGCTCCAAGCCTCTTCGCGCTCTTGGATCGAAGCCTCCAGCTCGTCGCGCTCGGTTTGCAGCTTCAAAAGCTCATCCGAAGCCTCGACCCGCTTTTGCATATGCTCGACCTCGGCCTTAAGCTTGGTGAGGCGCACACGGTCTTCGCGCACGTCCTTCGGTGGAAGGCTCTCGTGGAGTCGAACTCGCGAGGCGGCCTCGTCGATCAGGTCGATGGCTTTGTCCGGCAGAGTCCGGTCCGAGATATAGCGTTGGGAAAGCTGGACGGAAGCCACGATCGCGTCGTCGGTGATCTCCACCTGGTGGTGAGCCTCATACCGCTCGCGCAGCCCCTTCAAAATGTCGATGGCCTCTTCCTCGCTCGGCTCCGCCACCTTTACGGATTGGAACCGTCGCTCCAGGGCGGCATCCCGCTCGATGTACTTGCGGAACTCGTCCTGGGTGGTCGCGCCGATGCACTGCAGCTCGCCGCGGGCCAAAGCCGGCTTCATGATGTTGGAAGCGTCGATCGCACCCTCGGCGGCTCCCGCTCCAACAAGGGTGTGAAGCTCGTCGATAAACAGGATCACCTGCCCATCGGCCTTGCGAACCTCTTCCATCACCTTCTTCATGCGCTCTTCGAATTCGCCGCGATACTTGGTTCCGGCAACTAGGCCGGCCAGATCCAGGGCGACGATCCGCTTGTCGCGCAGAAGGTCGGGAATATCGCCGCTCACGATGCGCAGGGCAAGGCCCTCGGCGATCGCGGTCTTACCCACCCCGGGTTCACCGATGAGACATGGGTTGTTCTTGGTGCGGCGGCAAAGAATCTGCATAACCCGCTCGATCTCGTTCTGACGACCGACGACCGGGTCCAGACGCCCTTCGCGGGCGAGTTCGGTAAGGTCTCTTCCGAACTCATCCAGCGTCTGGGTTTTGGTTCCTCCACTCGAACTACCGCTATTGGAGGCGCGCGCGCTGCTTCCGGACTTCGTTTGACTTTCGTTGTCCTGCAGGGCCATCACCTCGCGGCGAGCCTTTTCCAGCTCCACCCCGAGTTTGGCGAGCACTCTGCCCGCCAGGCCGTCGCCCTCCCGAATCAGGCCAAGCAGCAAGTGCTCGGTCCCGATGTAGTTGTTGTTGAGGTTCCGTGCCTCGTCATAGGCCAGATCGATCACGCGCTTCGCCCTCGGCGTAAGCGTCATGTCTTGCGATGGCCGGGCATCTCCCCTCGGGAGCTGCTTTTCAACCTCGGCACGAATTCTATTTAAACTGACTCCAAGCTTCTCCAGGACGCGTGCCGCGACCGAATCGGATTCGCGGACGAGCCCCAAAAGAAGATGTTCGGTCGAGACGTATCCTTCCCCGAACTTCTGGGCCTCTTCTTGTGCGTAGAAAACAACTTTCCGCGCGCGTTCTGTAAAGCGTTGCCACATATTTTTTTCGTTCACCTACTTCATTCGACGGGCGAGCGCCCTCGACGTAGCGGTTACTACGCCGCGTTCCGACCGTTCTCACCGGGACCTACTTCGGACTTAGGACCGATCCCATAGGTTCCCCGACCATCCCGATCAAAGCGCTCTCGGTAAGCATTCCTACCAGTAGGACTCATACCGCAATCTCGACCGTTCACGCCCTGGCTCAATCACCAGGCTCGTATAGTTGAGAGTACCCGCCCATGTCCACGGTTCCCTAGATTATTGGCAGACCTAGGCCCAGTCGTTATGCGAGGACAAGAATCGACGGAATTTTGTAAGAGGGGGGAGTGCGAAGTTCTAAGTGCGGGATGCGAAGTGCGGAGTGCTAGGTGCAGAGTGTTGGGTGCGGGGTCTTCGTTGGATTTGCCTGCTTTTTCGACGTGTGGCAAGTTTCTTGCTGAATGGGTCCTTCATGGCTGGTGTTTCAAAATTCGAGGACTTGATTGCGCGGCAGAAGTCGCGGCTGTTGGTCCTGAACAGCTATCTCTTGTGTCGCAAAGACGGAGTCTCGCGTGATTTCGGCTTCTGCGATCAATTGCGGTCTGCGGCGCTCTCTGTCATGTCGAACATTGCCGAGGGGTTCGAACGGCAGAGCCGCAAGGAGTTCGCTAGGTTCCTGGATATCTCCATCGCAAGCTGTGCCGAAGTGCGTTCTCAACTCTATGCCGCGCTTGACTTGGAATACGCCACCGAGTCTGAATTCCAAGACCTCCAAAAGCTGGCAACCGATGTATCCTACTTGACGAAGGCCCTGAGAACGTCCGTAGCAGGCCCGTAACCCACGACGCACACCCCACGTACCCTTTCCCCTTCGCACTTCGCACTTAGAACTTCGCACTGAGAACTTAGAACTCGGCCCCGCACTAAGTAAACTGCGACCATGCAAGGCGCGGCGAAGGTTGGGATTCTGGTTTGCTTCTTTGCGATCCTCTTCTATGGAGCCTATATGGTCCTCGGGCAGAGCCTGTTTGGCAAGCCGAAGGCCGAATACTACGCCGAATTCGCCGACGCGGGCGGCATCACGTCCGGGTCCCAAGTCCAGATGGCCGGCGTAAAGGTAGGGACCGTGGAGTGGGTCCAGCTTCAAGGGCCGACCTTGGCCAAGATGAAGCTGGTCGTCGACGAGGGCGTTCGCATCCCCGCCGGAAGCACCGCCAGCATCCCGACCTCCCTGATCGGGCTGGGCGACAAAGCGGTCTTCATCATCCCTCCCGCAACCCCAACCGGGCAATACCTTGCAAAGGGCGACACCATCAAAGGCGTGAAAACCGGAGCCCTCGAAGGCCTCCTCCCCAACCCCGAGGAGACCATGCAGGAGCTGAACAAGACCCTCGCCGCCACCCGCAAGCTCCTGGAAAACCAACAGCTTCAAGACAAACTCGTCAACCTCCTCGACTCCAGCAATAAGACCGCCGCCGAGTTCGGCCAACTAGCCTCCCGCATGGACCTCATGCTCGCCCAGGGCAACCCCAAGATTCAAAAAGCCCTGAGCGAAGCCTCCCTGACCATGGTCGAAGTCCGCAAGGGCACCGCCATGCTCACCCAAATCCTGAAGGACGGCAAGTATCAGAAGGAGGCTCTGGCCCTGCTGGAGAAGCTCAACAAGTCCGCTGAAGGCGCGAACCAGATCATCGCCGACGTCCAATCCCTCACCGGCGACCCGGAACTTAAAGCCAGTCTGAACAAGACCACCAAGAACTTCGAGGCAATCAGCGACAGCGGAGTCGAGATGGCCAAGAGCGGGGAGAAGATCGCGAAGGACGGCGAGAAGATCAGCGCCAACGCCATCGTGATGAGCGAGAAGGCGATCGAGATCGAGACCAAAGCCAGCGCCCTCCTCGACGAAGTGAAGGGCGCCATCGACAACATCAAGAACTTCTTCCAAAGAACCGGCGGAAGAGTGAACGTGCCCAAGATCGAGACCACCGTCGACCTCCGCCGCCAATCCGACCCCAATCGCTTCCAAACCGACCTCGGCGTGAAGATCGACTTCCGGGACTACGACATCCATCTGGGACTTTGGGACGCCTTCGAAAGCAACCGAATCACCGCCCAGCTATCCAAGCCTTTTAGCCCAAATGGCGAGTACCGGTACGGAATCTATGCAAGCAAGCCAGGGATCGGGGTAGACTACCGCCTTGCGCCAAGCCTGTATCTACGGGGCGACTTGTTCGACATCAACGAGCCGCGTTTCGACCTGCGCGCACGATACGAATTTGGAAAGGGATTCTACGGCTGGTTCGGGGTAGACCGCGTCTTCGATAAGAACGCCCCCACAATCGGCATCGGAATCAGGAACTGAGGGAGGGCATTAGGTAATAGGTCTTAGGCATTGGGAGAACCAAACCTAAAACCCAAAACCGAACGCCCAACACCCAACACCAAAAGAACATGAAAGTCATTCTAAATCAGACGGTGCCGAAGGTCGGCAAAGAAGGAACGGTCGTTACGGTGGCCGACGGCTACGCAAGGAACTACCTGTTCCCCCGCAAGCTCGCAATCTTGGCCGAGAAGAACCAGATCGCCGCCTTGGAGCGCCGACAGGCCAAGATCGCCGAGAAGACGGCCGGTCAAAAAGCCGCTGCCGAAACCCTCCGAGAAACCCTCCACGGCAAGACCGTCCGCATCGAGGGCAAAGTCGGTAAGGATTCCGCCAAACTCTTCGGTGCCATCACCAGCCAAGACGTGATCGACCTGATCAAGTCTCAACTGAGCCAGACCGTGGATAAGAAGCAGGTCGCCATGATCGAGCCCATCAAGCGCTTGGGCGTCCACGACGTAGAGCTAGACCTCCACCCACAGGTGGACGCGATCATCAAGGTAGAAGTCTACGACCCGAACGCCATCGTGGAAGAAGCTCCCAAGGAAGAGGCCGCAATCGAAGAAGCGGCCCCGGCCGACGAAGAGCTCGTCGAAGCCTAAAAAGAGATCAAGCTATGTAGGCGGGGGATGCATGGTGCCCCCGTCGCAAGCTGCTGGCTGGCTCGCGATAAGGCGGGAGCAAGACTCATCGTCCCCTGGACGCCCACTCTCCTAACGCCCATCGTCGCCCCCTACTCCATCGGCCAGGCGCTGGAGTGCCGGTCGTGCCAGTTTCTGACGTCCCCTGTCGACCTCGCCTCTTCCAAGAGGTCCATATCCAGATCGGTGATCGCGATGTCTTCTTCCCCAAACCAGGTCTCTGCCAACACCCCTCTCGCGGGGAGGGGGGACAGAGGCGGACAGAGGATCGCGCTGGAACCATAGGTGGAAGGGACCGGCTCCCGCCCCAAATCCCCAACCAGCGACGAGTGGATGACATAAATCTGGTTCTCCACCGCCCTAGCGTGGCAACAATGGCGCACGCGATAAAAGCCATGCTCCGTCTCGGTAAAGGCGGGAACGCACTGGATCGTCGCCCCCTCCTCCGCCAAAGCCCGCCCCGACTCGGGGAACTCCGAGTCGTAGCAGATCGTGACCCCCAGCCGCCGGTCGGGAATCTTGACCAAGGTCTTCCCCGTCGCCAGGCCCCAGACCTCTTTCTCATACTGGGTCAGATTGTTCTTGGCCCCGATCACCAACCCCAGCGACGGATGCCCCACGGCGCAGGCGTTGATGATGCCCTCGGGCGTCTCCTTGAAGTGCGAACCGCCGACTAGCACCAACCCGCTGTTCTCCGAGATGCGCTGGATCCACTCCTCGATCGCCTCGCTGAACTGGGCCAGGTAGCGCGGCACCTTCACCTCCGGCAAATCAGGCTCCAGGTGCAACAGTTCCAGCACCATTAGCTCAGGCACGACGATAGTCGCCGCACCGGCCGCATGGGCTCGCTCAACCAGATCGTAGAAATGGCTAAAGAACTCCCCGTCGCTACGAATCGGACGAAGCTTCCAATTCACGGCGGCGACCCGAATCTTCACGGCCTCCACTCCAAAAGCGCGGCCGTATTGCTCGATTCGTAGTCCTCCATGTAGTCGGGAATCACGCCCAGGTAGCTCAATCCATAGCTCAGAAGAGGCGTCAGCGTGCGATCCCTGGTTTTTCCTTCCGCCACTGCCTGGGCATAGTCGCCCACGCTGGCCCC
Source organism: uncultured Fimbriimonadaceae bacterium (assembly GCA_964501275.1). Taxonomy (GTDB): domain Bacteria; phylum Armatimonadota; class Fimbriimonadia; order Fimbriimonadales; family Fimbriimonadaceae; genus 55-13. Next base: position 16,616 of record CAZCSP010000015.1, read on the forward strand.
AGGGTGGGATTGGCTATAGGCCCGGTAACCGGGAAGCCGACAGGCAGTTCCATACCGCGTCAGCCCCAAATCCTTCACCATCTTGAATCGCGCCCGGTACAGCGCCCGACCCACGCCACGGGTCCGGTAACCCGGATGAACGCTGATGTCGAGCCCGTAGAGCGTAGAGCCCTCGGGATCGTATGTCTCAAGCAGTTGGCCGCCCGCCGTCTCGTCCCAGGCTCGATGTGCCTGCCAGTTATCCTCCGAGATGCGGGTCGCACTGGCGCTGGCCACTACTTGTTGGCCATCAAGAACCACCAACTGCCCAGCCGGAAAAACCTCGACGTGGCGTTCCAAGTGCTCTGCCGTCCACAATAGTTCCTCGGGAAACGGCTCCGGGAAGCACTCGCGCTGAAGGGCCACCGCTCCCGCGATGTGCTTCTTCTGCATGGGAACGACGCGAGCTCTCACAGGCGAAAACCGAGGATATCCAGAATCCGCTCCAGGTCGTCGTCCGAATAGAACTGAATGGCAAGCTCGCCCCCGATCGCGCTCTTCCGAATCTTCGTCGTGGCGCCAAAGTAGGTGGAAAGCGCTTCCTCCAAGGCGGCGTTGTTCGGGTCGGATTCCTGAGCGATGGCCTTGGGAGCCTTTCCTTTGTTGGTCGGGCGCGTGACCGACTTGGCCCGCTGCTCCACCTCTTTCACCGTGAGCCCCTTCTCCACCACCTGGTCGAACACCGCCAGCATGTGGGCGTCGCTCTCAAAGCCAAGCAAAGCGCGGGCATGAGCCTCGGTGATCTGCCCCTCGTTGACCGCCGTCTGGATTCGGGCCGGGAGTTTTAGCAGACGGAGGGTATTGGTAATCGCAACCCGCGACTTCCCCACCTTCTCCGCCACCTGCTCCTGGGTGAGGCTGAATTCGTCGATAAGCTGGCGATAGGCCCGAGCGCACTCCATCGCGTTGATGTCCTCACGCTGGATGTTCTCGATCAGGGCGATTTCTAGAGAAACTTCGTTGGTCGCCGTCCGAATTGTGATCGGAACCGCCTTCAACCCCGCCAACTTGGAGGCACGAAGGCGGCGCTCCCCCGCAATCAGCTCATATTGCCCCGCCCCAACCGAGCGCACCACCAAAGGCTGGATAATCCCATGCTCCTTGATCGAAGCCGCCAACTCTTGCAGCGCCGCGTCATCGAACTGGCGACGAGGCTGCCGAGGGTTCGGCGAGATAGCCGAGATCGGGGCCTCCGAGACGTTCTCCGAGCTCACCGGAAGCTCTTGTTCCCCCACCAACTGGCTCAACCCCTTCCCAATCGCCCGCCGCATTAAGAACCCCTCCTGGACACGGAATAGATTATGGCTCAGGCGGGGGAGAGGGAAGGACGAATGACAAACGACCAACGACGACCTATGAGCTTGATGCTCCCCCGACATCCGCCGGACGAAGGCTCGGCTTGCCGCTGATTAAGATGTCGGGGGTTCGGAAGCGCAGAAGACCCCCAACACCTTGACGTTATGTTTGCCAAGAATCTCAAACTGCGGGTGTTGGGGGAGCATCATCCTTATCGCTCTCCTCATTCCCTGATTCCCTAGCCCCTACTTCCCTTCTGCCCTTTTTCAAGAATTTCCCCAAAAAACCCTTGCATTTCCAAAAAATGATGTTAGAATACGTATTCACAGAATTCGTATTCTCAACGTTGGGAATATGCATGGGTTAACCGATGAGGGTTCGACAGCAAGATATCGCACGACTGGCCAAGGTCTCACAGGCGACCGTTTCTCGCGTTTTGGCGGGGGATGCGAAGGTGGATTCCAAGATCACGGAACGCGTCCGCGCCGTGATGCAGGCCCACAACTACCAGCCCGACGTCCGCGCCCGCTCCCTGCGATCCAAGCGCACCGGCCTCATCGGCATGGTCATCAAACGACCCCACGGCGGACTCAACAGCGACCCCTTCTTCGCCAACCTGATCGCCGAGATCATGGACTTTCTCGACGGCGAGCCCTACCACCTCTGCCTCGACGTCGCCTCCGACGAGGAATCCCAGGTGGCCATCTACGACGAAATGCTCCGCACCCGCCGCGTCGATGGCCTGATCCTCGTCGAATCCGAAGCCCGCGACGAGCGTATCCAAAGGCTACAAGACGACGCTTTCCCCTTCGTTCTCCTCGGCAACCCCTGGGATACCGACCGGATTTGGTCGGTGGACAACGACAACGCCCTCGCCTCCGAAATGGCCACCCGGCACCTCATCGACCAAGGCTATCAAACCATCGGCATGATCGCCGGACCGGTCGGGATCACGGTGAGCGAAGACCGCATCCAAGGCTACGAACGAGCCATCCAAGGAACCGGGCAGAGAGTGCGCGTCTGGAACTCTGAATTCGGCTCCAAAGCCGCCAAAGAAACCGCCCTCAACGCCCTCGACTCCACCCCCACTCCCGACGCCCTGGTGGTGCTCGACGATTTCATGGCGATGGGAGTGGTCCAGGCGGCGAGGGAGTTGGGCAGGCAGATTCCCAAAGACCTTGGCATCGTCTCCTTCAACAACTCCCACCTCTGCGACCTTTTGGAATGCGGCCTGTCGTCGGTCAGTCTGAACATCGATGCCATCGTTCGCCACGCCTGTGAGCAGCTCATCCAGGCGATCAACGGCGAAGAGGGCGAGGACCCGATCCGCCGAATCGTCCCGACCGAACTCCACGTGAGGGGGTCCAGCCAGCGATGATCCTCGGCCTCCCCACTTTGCTCGTCCCCGCGTTCGTCCAAGACGGGCGGATTCAGCACGTCTTCGAAGTGAAATTGGACCGGCAGGTGGAGTCGGTCAACCTCGCGGGAACTTTCAACAACTGGGACCGCGCCGCGACCGCCATGGAGCGCCAGCCCGACGGCTACACCTGGCGAATCTCCATGCGCCTTCCCACCGGCAAGCACCTCTACAAGTTCGTCCTGAACGGCTCCGAGTGGATCACCGATCCTAAAGCCAAGCGGAACGAGGACGACGGCGGCGGCAATATCAACTCCGTCCTCCTGCTGGTCCCCGCCGACTACGCCAAACCCGCCAAGGCGGGCGACGGGATCATCGCCAAAAGCGCCCTCAAGCACAGCGCCGCCATCCCCGACCTCAACTATGATCGCGGCCAACTGACCGTCACAATCCGCACCCGCCCCGACGACCTCTCTCACATCGAGATGTTCGTCCCCACCTCCACTGGCGAAATCTGCGTCGAACTGAAAGAGGCAGCCCGCGACAACTTTTACGCCTTTCACAAAGCCGAGTTCCCCTGGGACCGCAAGACGGACTTCAAGTACCGCTTCATGCTGGTGGACGGAGCCAAGCGCGTCTACCTCACCCCCAAAGGACTGAGCGACGCTCCCAAAGACCCCTTCGTGCTGAAAGCCAAGGAGTTCAAGCCGTTCGTCACGCCCAAGTGGGTGGAGCAGGCGGTCTTCTACCAGATTTTCCCCGACCGCTTTGCCAACGGCGACAAGTCCAACGACCCCCAAAACGTGGTGCCCTGGAACGGGGTCCCCACCTACTCCAACCGCTTCGGCGGGGACGTGGCCGGGATCAAGCAGCGCATCGGTTACCTGAAGGACCTCGGCATCAACGCCATCTACTTTAACCCGATCTTCAAGTCGCCCAGCAATCACCGCTACGACGCCACCGACTACAAGCTGGTCGATCCCGAACTGGGCACCAACCAGGAGTATTTCGCCCTCACCCAAGACCTGAAGAAGGCGGGCATCCGCACGATGCTCGACTTCGCTTTCAACCACACCGCTGTCGACTTCGCCCCCTTCATGGACCTTCGGACCAAGGGCGAGGCGTCCCGGTACAAGGATTGGTACTGGATCAAGTCGTTCCCCATCGAGGTCAAGGAGAACCCCAACTACGAGGCTTGGTTCGGCTTCCCCTCCATGCCCAAGCTGAACGTGATGAACCCCGAAACCCATGCCTATGTCCTGGGCGTGGTGGATTTCTGGCGAAAGAACTCGGCCCTTGACGGCCTGCGGCTGGACGTGGCGAACGAAGTGGATATGCGGATGTGGCGGGCCTTGCGCAAGCATGTGAAAGCCTCCGCTCCCGGCACCTACATCCTCGGTGAGGAGTGGGGCAATGCCACCCCGTGGCTGACCGGCGACCAATGGGACGCCTCCATGAACTACGGCTTCCGCGACGCCTGCCTGCGCTTCTTCGCCGACCAGTCAATCTCGGCAAAGGAGTTTGGCCAGCGCCTGATGGCGAACTACAACCTGTACGTGCCCCAAGTCAGCCGGGTCCAATACAACCTGCTCGGCAGCCACGACACCCCCCGCTTCCTCACCCTGTGCCAGGGCGACGCCAAGCGCGCCATGCTGGGAACCGTCGCCCTGATGACCTGGGCCGGAACGCCCTCCATTTACTATGGCGACGAGATCGGGATGGAAGGCGGACGGGACCCAGAGAACCGCCGGGGAATGCAGTGGGGCAAGGCCACTGCCGACAACCCGTTCCTGAAACTGCACAAGAAGCTGATCGCCGCCCGCAAGTCCTCCAAAGCTCTGCAGTCGGGCGCTCCCTCCATCCTGTTCGCCTCCAACGCGCAACAGACCCTCGTTTTCTCCCGCGTCTTGGATCAAGACCAAGCCATTATCGCCATCAACCGATCGTCCGCCCCTCAGCGGACGTCGATTACGCTGCCGTCCGATATCTCGGCCCGCCGATTCGTCGATGCGCTTGACGGTTCTCGACTCGCGGCCACGAAGGATCGGCTCGCCCTTACGCTTCCGCCCATGTCGGCAATGGTATTGCTGCCCGGGCCAAGCGCCACGTCTCGTCCCCGCGGAGCATCCGCAAGATTTGAATCAACTCAGCGTCCCCTGGGCGCTCGGAGGAACTCATGAAACGTCAATGTCGACAGGGCTTCACGCTCATCGAACTCCTCGTCGTGATCGCGATCATCGCGATCCTAGCCGCCATCCTCTTCCCGGTCTTCGCGCAAGCGAAGGTCGCAGCCAAGAAGACCAGCGACTTGTCGAACCTCAAGCAGAATGGCACCGCTACGTTCCTGTATATGAACGACTACGACGACACGCTGCCCCAAACCAACGGCTCGGAGCATAGCTACATCATCGCTGCCAGAGTTCAGCCCTACACCAAAAACCGTGAGATCTGGAAGAGCCCTGGCTCAAGATGGCCAATGGGATCTGTCCAGCATAAACAGGCAAACAATGGCGTCTCCGACTATATGCTCGACCCTAACGACGGATGCGTTGGACTTGGCGTCTCAACGGTTGGACCAAGGCCAAACTACTATCGCGACATTTATCCTCCAACCGACTACATCATCTCTGACTCGCTCTCTGACTGGGTGGGCGGCACTTGCCCCGGCATTTACAACGGATTCAAGCGCAGCTACACGCAGAACGACGGAAAGATCAACGACGTCGCTAAGGTGGTGCTGTTCATCGACTTCCCGATGGCCGGATACCTTTGGCCGGGCGGACCTTGGGGCACCGATCCCAACTTCTGGGGAGGCAATAACTTCAAGGGCTTTTTCAATGAAGGCTCCAATGTGACCCACTTCGACGGCCACTCCAAGTTCTACAAGTACAACAAGCTGATGCCGCGAGACACAGACTGGAGCGGCGAACTGATCGAATGGCAATGCTGGGGCTTCACCTGGGCGCACCCATCGGTCCAGTAGACATCGACTCGTAGCTCATCTGCTCCCCCAAAACGCCTTCGTTTTGGGGGTACAGGACTTGTATTGGAATGCTTGTTACGGCTTTAACCCAGAGCCTAAGAAAAAGGTGATATGAAAAAAAACCACATTCAGTTGCTCATCGGCGTTCTGGCGACCCTATCTCTAGCAGCCTGCGGCGAGCCCGATTACGCCAATGGTCCAGAAGCCTGGCAAAAGACGCCAGTGGCAGATAAGATCGAACGCATCAAAAAGATGCCGCTGTCGCAAGCCCAAAAAATTCAAGGGATCAATGAACTGCCTATCTCACAAGAAGAGAAAGATAAAGCGATTGCCGAGATAAAGGCCCAAGGCCAATCGCCGACAGGATAGACGGGGTTCCCTTCTTCCCCCCACATTGGCCCAAACTTTGCTGGTTCCCAAACTGGCGTTTGGGCCACAATGAAAGGGAAGACTGATGTATCTGATTGCGCAAACCTCACCCACTGAACTCACCGAGGTGCTCCTCGTCCCGTCGATCTGCTTTGTCCTGGGCCTCGGCCTTTGGTATGCGGGACTGCACTTCGAGAACCGGACCGAAAAGGCTTGGGTGAAGTGGCTCGCCCTTATCCCCATCGTCATTGGCCTGGTGATTGGGCTCCAATTGACGATGCAGGCCACTGACTACACCTACCAGCGGATCTTGGGCACCAAGAAGCTGATCTACAGCCACTACCTCGCGCTCGCCCTTCCCCTCATCGCCATCTTCACCGTCGTCGCCTGGCACCTGTACCTCAAGAGGACAGGCGCCTACGACCAACACCGATACTAAGCTCCCCCCAAAAATCGCCCCAAGGGTGGGGCATTGCCGCCTAACCCACCGCGTCATTCCAAGGAGCTTGCCCAGCCTCGTTTGCCTACTTGGCCTCAACCCTTTAAAGCCGCAAAACCCCTCCTGCGGCTTCAGCGGTTCCCATCTGCGCCAATCTGTGGCTCAAAAAGAGAGCGGGGCAAACACACGGCAATCGAACCTGATGCAACCATGCTGGAGGGCCAGGAGACCTGTTCCTCCAACTCCGAAGCTCAGAGTTGCATCTCCCGCTTGCCGCCTTCATGGCCCGACATGATCCCATCAGCCCTCATAAGGTTTCGGTGACTTTCTGGATATGCTCCGGCCGATCGGGGTTGAGTCCGTGGGCGCGGGCGGCATAGAGCGCCAGCCACTGCCCAAAGATCACTTCCCAAATCGGGCGCAGTTGTTCAAAGGTGACGGCACTGGGAGCCTGGAGGATGCGGCAGCCCTGCTCAGCCAACCCGTGGGCCGGTTCGCCATAGACGATCGCCGCGCTCCCGTGTCCCGCCAACGCTTTGGGGCCGTGCTCGAAGTCGGCGGTAGAGTAAGCCTTGCAGGGAACCAGGGCGCACTCCATCAGCTTCAACGCGCTCTCCAAGGCCGTGCAGAAAGAGTAGCCCCTGGCCAGCGCAAAGGTGGGATGGGACCGCAGGAGAGGCCCGCTCATCGCCTTGGCGATCTCCTCCGTCGAGTTCAGCCAAATCTCATCCGGCAATGAAGGGCAGGGATCGGGAAGGTCGCCCCCCAGAGCCCGCACCAACTGGTAAAGCGCCAACAGCGAGGCCGTGTAGGTCTTGGTCGCCGCCACCGACCGCTCCGCGCCCACATCCAGCAAGATCGTCCGCTCGGCCTCCGTGGTCAAGCGGGAGTTGGGCGTGTTGGTGATGGCGAGGGTGGCATGGCCTTCCTCCCGCATCATCCCAAGAATCTCCGACACATCCGGCGCAGAGCCGCTTTGGGAGATGCCGATAGCGAGGGCGTTCCGGTACTGAACGCGAGTGCCATACCGGGTCAGAACCGACGGCGCCGCCAAGGTCACCGGGATTCCCAAGTGGATCTCGATCAGGTAGCGAGCATATTGGGCCGCATGGTCGCTGCTTCCCCGCGCCGCGATCAGGACCATATCAAATCCCCGCCCCCCCACGGCCTCCCCCGCCGCATCCAAATACCCCTCCGCCAGCCGCGACAAAACGTCCGGCTGCTCCCGAATCTCTCTCTCCATCCACTCGCCCAGCATCGGGACAAGTTTACTTTGCTTGTGTGGTAAACCCTGTTTATGTTCGCCCGAATCGTAACCACCATGGCCTTCGCCCTTTTGGCAAGCCTCCTCCGGGCGGATATCGACCTGTCGAAAGCGACGATCTACACCCAGATGGGCGCCAGCCCGTCCGATCTGTGGGCCGCTCAAGACCTGCAGAAGCACCTCTCCAAGATGGCGGGCTCCAAAATACCGCTGAAGAACAACGCCCGTGCCGTCGATGGCATCGCGATCCTGGTGGGCCAGGGGCCACTTGCCGAAAGTCAGTTCCCTGAAGTGAAGTGGAAGGACCTCGGGTTGGAGGAGGTGGTCCTGAAGACCAAAGGCAACCTGCTCTTGGTGGCAGGAGGCAAGCCTCGCGGGACCCTCTACGCGGCCACCCGACTTCTTCATCGCTTGGGCGTGAGGTGGTGGACGCCGTGGGCAACCACGATTCCGGACAAGAAGCCGATCATCGGCAATCTGGATGTGAAGGAGTCGCCCGCCTTCGAGTATCGAGACAACTACTGGTTCCACGCCTTCGACGCCGACTGGGCCGTCCACAACTACAATAACGGCTTCAACACCAAGGTAGACGCCCAACGCGGCGGCCGCATTGAATACGAAGGCTTCGTCCACACCTTTTTCGGCTACGCCCCGCCGGAGAAGTTCTTTGCGACCAAGCCCGAATGGTACAGCGAAATCGACGGCTATCGCCGCCACCAGCACGCCCAACTCTGCACCACCAACCCCGAACTGCGAGCGCATATTCTGGCCCAAATCAAGGAAAGGTTGAGGGCCAATCCTCGCGCCAAGATCGCCTCCATCTCCCAAAACGACTGGTACAACCCCTGCACCTGCCGAGTCTGCAAAGCGCTCTCGGACAAGGAAGGATCGCAATCAGCCCTCGTTCTGGACCTCGCCAACTACATCGGAGAAGGGATCGAAAAAGAGTTCCCCGAGGTCGCCATCGACACGCTGGCCTACCAATGGTCGCGCAAACCTCCTCTGACGATGAAGCCTCGCTCCAACGTGATCGTGCGGCTGTGCAGCATCGAATGCAACTTCGCCTTCCCCCTCGACGCTCCCCAGAACGCCTCCTTCGGCGACGACATTCGAGGCTGGAGCAAGCTGACGAACCGCCTCTATATCTGGAACTACACCACCGACTTCGCCCACTACATCCAGCCCCAACCCGACTACTACACCCTCGGTCCCACCATCCGGTTCTTCGTCAACCACGGCGCGAAGGGGTTGTTTGAGCAAGGCGCCTATCAATCGAACGGCGGCGAGATGGGGGAACTCAAAGCATGGGTGATGGCCCAACTGATGTGGGACCCCAAACAGGATGACAAGGCGCTGATCGATGAGTTTCTTAACGGCTACTACGGCAAAGCCGCTCCCGCCATGAAAGGCTACTTGGATTGGATGGCAAAGGAGGCGGCCGGCTGGAATCTCACCTTCGCCTCGCCGACTTCGGCGACTTTCCTGCGGTATCCATCCACCCGAGTGGCTCTCCAATGGCTCACTCGGGCTCACACATTGGCGCAAGAGGACCCGGCCACCCTGTGGCGAGTCCGCCAGGCTCATCTGCCAGTCTGGTACGTGTGCCTGAACCGCTGGAGCGAATTTCGACGGGAAGCCCGGCTGTCGGCGGACGACTGGCCCCTTCCCAATTCGCGCCGCGAGGTTGCCCAGAAGTGGCTGGAGTACGCGACTCAACCCGGCCCAACCGGCTGGAACCCGATCACCCACGTCAACGAAGCCGGGCTCACTCCGCCAGCCTTCGTCGCCCGCTTCCAAACCGATCCCGAAGAACCCGACCTCCGCCCGCTCCCGCCAAGAAAGCCAAACCCCTACCCGCCCAAGGGAATACCCGCCGGGATCGACGGGCAGGACAACTTCGCCAATCTCTGGCAGGAACCCGACAACTCCCAACTCCGCGCTGACCCACTCGCCTCAGACGGCATCGCCTGCTGGATGCCCGGCCACCACTACGAATGGGCCTTCCAACTCCCCCTCGACAAGTTCCCCGCCTTGGCCACCGGAACCTGGAAAGTCTATGCTGTAGTCCGGGTAGATGCCACCGCCGCCGACACCTCCCGCGCATTCTCAGCCGGTATCTACGACGACAGCCAACGAAAGGACGTAACCATGTCCGCATACCGCCTCGACCAAGTGGGCAAAGACTATCAGGCCTTCGAGCTCGGAACGATCAAAACCAATCCCACCATGCGAGTCTGGGTCGCCCCACCCGCCAACGGCAAGGTCAGAAGCGTCTGGGTAGATCGCATCTACTTTGTGAAGGGGTAGGGAACGGCAATTCGGCGTTACGGCGCTGGGGCATTGCGGTGTCAAGGTGTTTGGCATGGGGGTGCTAGACATTGTAGTCAGCCCTATCTGACCTATCCGTCTTATCCGTCCTAAAACCCACGACCCAAAACCCAAAGCCCAAAGCCCAACGCCGCAACACCGTTCCATAATCTCCCCATGCCTCAATTCCGCAACCTGCCCGAGCTTTTGACCGCAGTGGCGACGGAGCGGGATACTGCCCGAGCGCTTTCCACCATCGCCCAGGCTGCACTGGATCTCACCTACAGCCGCCACGCAATGATCGCGGTGATGGACGATGAGGACGGGGTGCTGGAGGTTCGGTATGGGGCCGGGGAAGAATTCGAGTCGATGGGGCTCAACCGGGTTCTCAACGTGGACCGCACCGAGGGCGAAGGCATCGTGGCCTATGTCGCCGCAACCGGAAAGGCCGTCCGCACCGGCAATGTCGAGACGGAGCCGATGTACAAGAAGCTTTTCTCGAACACCGTCAGCGAGGTCGCCTTGCCGGTGCGCGATTCGAATGGCCGGGTCCGCGCGGTCTTGAACGTGGAATCCGACCGCATCGACTCCTATGGCGACCGCGAGAAAGCTATCTGCGACGCCCTCGCCGGCATCATCGCCATGGTCCTGGAGCGGGCCGACCTAATCGAGCGCGAAGAGGCGCTGATCGAAATCGGCAGTTCGCTCGACAACTCCCTTACCGAGGAAGCCCTTATCGACCGCCTGATCCATGTGGCAGGCGAAGTCCTCAGATTTCAAGCTTGTTCGGTATTCCTCCACGATTCCAAGACCGACACATTCGTCCTGCGCGGCTCGTCCGGCACCCTCAAGACCCAGGTCGGCGAACTCAGCTATTCGCGCGGCGAGGGCTTCACCGGGTGGGTGTGCGATACCGGCCAGCCGATCCTCCTCAACGATCCCCAAAGCGACCCCCGTTGGCGGGGCAAATTCGTCGAGTTCCCCAGCGAACAGATCGCCAGCTTCCTCGCCGTCCCCATCGTCTTCCGCAACCACTCCATCGGCGCCATCCGCGTCCTGCGCCGAAAAGGCGACAACCCCCACCTGGATAACCGCTTCACCGAATCCGACCAAAGCATCATGGTCGCCATCGCCGAGCAAGTTGCCAGCGGACTGGAGAACCTGCGCAACATGGAGCGGATCGTGCGATCAGAGCGGATGATCGCCTGGGGAGAGCTCAGCGCCAAGAGTAGCCACATGATCGGCAACCGGGTATTCGCGTTGAAGGGCGATATCAACGAGCTTTACCACCTGCTGGCTGAACGTGAACCAGACATTCAGGAGATTCGCGCTCTCCAAAAGAGCCTCGCCACCAACGTCACCCGGATCGAGGAGATTCTCCAGGATTTCAGAGATTTCCTCACCGCTACCCAAGTCGTTAGGGAACCTACCGACCTGAACCAACTCATTAGGGAAACTATCGATGAGGTCTTCCCCCGGATGTCGGCCGTGAAACTGGACTTGCATCTCGATGACAACCTACCTCCCGTCTTGGTAGACGGCAAGAAACTCCGCCGCGCCATCAGCGAACTGATCGAGAACTCTTTCAACTACGTGGACGAAGGCACCATGACCGTCTCGACGCGGATCGTGGATAAGAACGAGCACGCCGTCACCAGGGTCAGCCACATGGTCCGCTTCGCCGAGATCGTCATCGAAGACTCCGGCCCGGGGGTAGAGACAGACGCCAAAGCCACCATCTTCCAACCCTTCTTCAGCAACCGAGTCAAAGGCATGGGCCTCGGACTTTCTATTGTGAAAGGGATCGTCGATGCGCATGGCGGCGAAGTTTTTGAGGCGGGGCATCTTGGGCAGGGGGCGAGGTTTGTGATTCTGTTGCCGGTTTAAGGGAGAGAGGATGTTGGGCATTGGGTGTTGGGGGGATAGGGCAGATATGACAGATAAACCAGATTCGATGAAGCCAAGCCCCAAAACCCAAAACCCAACACCTAACACCCAAAACCCAAAACCTAACGCCCAACACCCCCCATAGGCCCATGAAGCTCCTGACCAGGCTGGATCGTCCATAATGAAACGGCGCCCGGCGATGATGCCGGCTCGAACTGAGCTATGAGGACTGCACACCTACTTCCCATCCTTGCCTTGTTTGTTGTCTCGGCATTTGCGAAAGCCCAGGATCACTCCATCCTGGAGATGCCCGACCTGGGATTGGCGATCACCCACCCCAAGGCTTGGCAAATCAGCCAGGTCAAGAAGAGCCAGGACGTGAAGGTCCTGATGCCCATCGAGGGCTCTTCCCAAAGAGCGGTTTTGGAGCTGTACAACATCTCCTTCAACTCGGAGAAGGAGATTTGGCAACTGGGACAGAAGGCGATCAACGACCGCATGAAGCGCGAGTTGATGCGCCAGTGGGAGGAGGAGTTCCTCGGCGTCCCCATGCTGTTGACCAAGGTCAGCTACGTCGATAAGGAAGGTCCCCAAATCCTCCTCACCGGCCTCCTCTACAGCCGAACCGCCAAGAAGCTGATGTTCCGGCTCAGCGCTTCGCCCGACGACTTCGACAAGGCCGAGTTCGCGTGGCGGGAGACGATGAACACCATCCGCACCGGCCGCCCCCTTCGTCCCGAGGACCCCACCCAAAAGCCCGATCCGAAAGCCCCGGTGAGAACCGAGCTTCCTGCCCCGGCCATCGTCAAGGCCAACTCGCTGGACCCGGAAACCAAGATTGTGAAGCCGCCGGTCGCCATCGAAACGACCATTTCAAACCGCAAGGTCGAGCTTCGCATTCCCGGCGAGTGGGCCGGAAAGGTCGAGGAAGATGGGACCGTCACCCTCACCAACCCCGATGTGACCGGAAGCGTCAAACTCCACCTCGCCTCCAGCCTCGACTCCGATCCGCCCGGAAGAGCTTTGCTTAAGGCCTCCAGCAAGACGCTGGGCGACTTCCAGAAGGTCTCCAAGCGCGATGAGCTAACGCCCGAAAAAAACCGGGCCGGAGCGTCGCTGTCGTCGGTATGGCGGACAGGCACCACCGCCCAGGGCGATCTCTACACCTGCGATGCCGTGGTGTTTAACGGCGACTTCTATTTCATCGCCCAATTCCGATCCGTCAACGCCTCCCGAATTGGAGCCGAGCGCAAGCTGATCGAGTCCCTTCTGGCGAACTGCACCCTCGAAGTCATTCCGTGATCGTCGCCTTTTCCACATCGAGCCCTCAGACGAGCGTCGCCCTGATCTCGTCGGAGGGCTCGGTCCTTTGCGCCCGAGAAACCCACGCCCCGATGCAGGCCAGCGGAGCCTGCATGAGACTCCTCCAAGAGGTTCTTGATGAAACGGGGCGGAGCCTAAAAGAGGCAACCCTCTTCGCCGCCGACCTGGGTCCGGGAAGCTTCACCGGAGTCAAGGTGGCAGTAACGATCGCCAAGACCATGGCCTTCGCCCAAGGAGTCAAATGCGTCGGAGCCGACAGCTTCGACCTGATCTCAGCCAGCGAAACCGTCGTCATGCCCAGCAAGCGCGGCGAGTGGTTTGTGAGAACGCCGAAACACGAACCCCACCGACAGCCCGAACTACCGGAAGAAAACTTCAAAGGCTACGGACCCGGCATCGAGAACCAGGTCTTCCCCACCGCCGCCCGATTCGCCGCCATCCTCTCCCGCCTCGACCCCATCGAGCCGGAGCGCCTGGTCCCCAACTACCTCATCGAGCCCTCCATCTCCCAACCCAAAAAACCGCTATCGCCCCTGGGAGAACCTCGTGCCTAAGAGCTTGTATCTAAAGTCAAGCCCCTGTTTTTCAGCACGGCGTCATGGTGAGCGAGAGCGGCCCGAGCGTCTTGTTCTGATAGAGCATTCTATGCCGCGGAGTCGAACCACCTCACCGACTTGGAAACGGAGAAACAGCTACGGACGGGTGAGGTCCTTCGACTCGCGACCAGCAAGAGGTTCAACTACAAACGACTTCTGGCTCGCTCAGGATGACGCCGTGGCAAAAGGGCATGGGAGCTTAGATACAAGGTCCAAGAAAAACCTCCCCCAAAACGCCCCGTTTTGGGGGTACAAGATCTGCTCCAAACCAAGGGTCGAAACTGCACTACCACCGCAAAGAAACAAAGAAGCAAAGAAACACGAAGGAAGACCGCTGAAGTCCACTCTCCTTTGCGCCCTTGGTTTCTTTGTTTCTTTGCGGTTAGGGCCTTTGAAAAACAACCATGCCTGAAATCCTCTCCCAATTCCCCCTCAGGCTCTACACCACCCTCAAAGCGGGCGGCAATGCGGAGCGGTTCTGCCGGGTCTCCGACATTGCCGAACTCGCCGAGGTCGTCGCCCTGGCCCATCGGGACCTGGTTCCTCTCACCATCCTGGGCCACGGAAGCAACATCCTTCCCTCCGACGACGGCGTCCCCGGTCTGACCATCCTCAACCAGGCCAAGCGTATCGCCGTGGCAAGGACGGGCGAAGTCCTCGCCGACACCGGTTGCGCCTTCCAAGAACTCTTCCTCAAGACCGCCCAAGCCGGGTTGCACGGGTTGGAATACGCCGTGGGCATCCCCGGCACCCTCGGCGGCGCTTTGGTTAGCAATGCCGGGGCCTATCGCTCGAACGTCAGCGAGTTCATCACTCGCCTGGAGGTCGTCCATCGCGGCGAGCGGAAGTGGGTAGAGCCAGGTTTCCTGGAGTTCTCCTACCGAGACTCGATCCTGAGAAGACCCAACCCGCCCCAGATCGTGGTCCTGCGGGTCGAGATGAAGCTCCCACCGGGCGATCCAAAGGCCATTTACGACGAGGCCCGCGAGTACCAGCGCCAGCGCATCTCCAAACAGCCGCCCCCCGCCAGCGCGGGCAGCTTCTTCAAAAACGTCCTCCACCAAGAACTCGCCCAATCCCTCCCCGGCCTCTCGGAAGGGATGCGCAAAGCCGGGATCGTCCCCGCCGGATACCTCATCGAAGCCGCCGGCCTGAAGGGTTTCCGCATGGGAGGGGCCATGCAAGGCGCCCGCCACGCCAACTTCATCCTCAACGTCGGCAACGCCACCGCCACCGAAATCCGCCGCCTCGCCATGCACACCAAAGCGGCGGTCAAGGAGAAGTTTGGCGTGGAGTTGGAGGAAGAGGTTTTGTATTTGGGGGATTGGAGTGGGTTTGGGCGTTAGGCGTTAGGTTTTGGGCATTGGGTGTTGGGGCTCGGCTTCATTGAATCTGTCCTATCCCCGAATCCCAAAACCGAAAACCCAACGCCCAACACCTTCCCAATCAGGCTAAAATAAACTCAGAGGTTAGCAATGAATTTCAGCGATGATTTGACTCGGAGAAAGTTTCTCCAAAACTCGGCTTTGGCGACGGCGGCGATGGCCATCCCGACCGGCGTCTTTGCAGCGGGCGCGGCCCCGATCAAGGTCGGCGTGATCGGCTGTGGCGGGCGAGGCTCCGGCGCGGCAGGCGACGCCTTAGCCGCCGATCCCGACGTGGTGATCTGGTCGATGGGCGATGTCTTCCCGGATCGGATGAACCAATCCAAGAATAACCTGAAGAACCACGCCAAAGACCGATTCCAGGTCACCGACGATCGCACCTTCGTCGGCTTCGACGCCTATAAGGGCGTACTCGCCAGCGGTTGCGATGTCGTGATTCTGGCGACCCCTCCCGGATTCCGCCCCACCCACTTTAAGGCAGCGGTCGAAGCGGGCAAGCACGTTTTCATGGAGAAGCCGGTTGCCACCGACGGTCCCGGTATCCGCACCGTCATCGAGGCCTCCAAGCTCGCTGACACCAAGGGTCTGAACGTCGTCGCCGGAACCCAGCGACGCCACGGTAAAGACTATCGCGCCACGATCGAGAAGATTCACAGCGGCGAGATCGGTAATGTGACCGCCATGTACTGCTACTGGAACCAGGGCGGCCTGTGGATGAATCCACGGCAGGAAAGCTGGTCCGACATGGAATGGCAGCTCCGCAACTGGCTCTACTTCTCCTGGCTCTCGGGCGACCACATCGTCGAGCAGCACGTGCACAACATCGACGTTTGCAACTGGGTCATGAGGGGGCACCCCAAGAAAGCACTCAGCTTGGCTGGCCGACAGGTCCGCACTGAGACCGCATACGGCCATATCTTCGACCACTTCGCCACCGAATACGAATACGACAACGGCGTGAAGATGATGAGCATGTGTCGCCAAATCGACGGCACCGCCAGCCGAGTCGCCGAGCACATCGTCGGCGCCAAGGGAGCCTCGAACGCCAGCAACTCGATCTGGGGCGAAAAGCAGTGGCGGTATTCCGGCGAGAACCAAAACCACTACGTCCTGGAGCATGTTGACCTATACAACGCCATCAAAGGCGGCAAGCGGATCAACGAAGGCGTCCAGGTCGCTGAAAGCACCCTCACCGCCATCATGGGCCGCATGTCCGCCTACACAGGCCAGGAAGTGACTTGGGAACAGGCGCTGAATTCCACCGAAGTCCTCGTTCCCGCGAAGCTCGAAATGGGTTCCATCCCGGTAGCCGCAATCGCCGTCCCCGGAAAAACAAAACTCCAGTAGCGGATGGGAGGATGGATGATGGATTGGGCGGTGAACCCAATCCTTCATCCATCCTCCTCGTAAGGCCCCGAGCCCTCCCTAGTCGCACCGCCAATACCAGGTGTCGTCCCAAGCTCCGCCACCCGTAAGCTCTCCTGACCGGTGCCCCTCAGGATCGACCTTGATCTGGTCAAACTGCCCTGAAGACACCGCCCGCTTCGCGTGGCTGTCCGCATAGATGATGGACCCGCCATTGCTGTCCCACTGCCGGAAATACCCGCAGTCGTAGCCGTAACGCGTGCAGTCGGGATCGTTCGCTTTGTTGAAGAAGTGCATCATCTCCAACCGGATAATGCGCGTCCCCGCCGGATCCTCGGCCATGGTGTCGGTCACGATCCGTGTCCAGCCATAAGGGTTGTTATTCCCTGTAGACTCGCCTTCCACTACACTGAACATACACTTCCCAAACCGGTAGCTGGACCCATACGCTTTCCAGTAGGTGTCGAACGAGCCGCCGGTGAGGCCAGGGTCGCTGGTCAGATAAGGCCCACCGCTGTCCAAGGGGCTGCGGAAGATGTCCTTGCTCTTCGAATAAGGCAGCAAAAGTGCCTCCGTCCCCTTATGGTTGGGCAACCCGAAATAGGCCGGAGCCCCGCCTGGATCGACGGTGTTATAGGCATAGAAGATCGGCGCCGCGTCGTCGTAGTCGCCCATATACATCTTCTGGGTAATGCCGATCTGCTTTGCGTTGCTCAGGCAGGAAGTCTTCTTTGCCGCATCCTTGGCCTTGGCAAACACAGGAAAAAGAATCGCCGCCAAGATCGCGATGATCGCGATCACGACGAGCAGTTCAATGAGGGTGAAAGCGAAGCGGCGTTGCGGCACGACGGCATTGCGGTGTTGCGGCGTCGCAGAGTTGACCTGCCGAGATGCCGTATAACCGTAGTGCCGTAAAGCCGAAATGCCAAGAGCCGTTTTCTTCATGGTTTCCTCCGAATGTTTTTTTAAGAGCCACCAATCGCGATTGCGAAGGGGGCTCCAACATCGGAGGCCAGCTTCCACAATCCCTACACCGGTACTAACCGGATCAGGTTCTAGGGGTCGTCATCATCGCAGATGACCTCTCAGCCATAAAGGCTCCCCCTGCGGGCGGTTCTCTGCTTGTATTGTACGCTAAACGGTGTTGCGGCGTTAGGGCGTTGCGGCTTTACGGGTGTTTCGAATGCGACGACGGCGGCGTTCTCTTCTCTCCCAAATGAATGTCACAAGCCCGTAGACAACGGCACCGACAAAGATAAGGCCCAGCGCCAGAGCCAAAAATGGAAAAACATTGCTTAGATTGACGAACAGCCACGGGTCACGAATGAGCAACCATCCGCCTATGGTTGCCGAACCATAGATCGCCAACACGACCCACCAATCCGACTTCCTTTTGATCAACCTCATGTCAAAGAGTATAAGCCAGAATGCCGCAAAGCCCCAACACCGAAATGCCGTAACGCCCTCACTCAACCACCGCCCCAAACTTCCGTGTCCGTTGCTGGTAGGTGTAGACCGCCTGCAAAAGCTCCGCCTCGTCGAACTCCGGCCAAGGCTTCTCGGTGACATAAAGCTCGGTATAAGCCGACTGCCAGATCAAAAAGTTGCTCCACCGCATCTCCCCCGCCGTCCGAATCATCAGGTCGGGTTCCGGGGTGCTCGGATTGTAGAGATGCTCCGCGATCAACTCCTCCGTCACATCCTCCGGGCGAGCGCCCGCCGCTACAATCTCCCGAATTGCATCCACAATCTCCGCCCGCCCTCCATAGTTCACAGCAAGGGTAAAAGTGATCCCTGTATTGCCCTTGGTCGTCTCCACCCCATCCAACAGCGCCTTGCGCAAAGAAGCCGGAACCTCATCCAACCGACCCGCCACCTGCACCCGAACGTTGTTCTGATGCATCGCGCGAAGCTCATCCTTCGCCGCCGTCTCAATCAGCTTCATCAACCCAGCCACTTCGTCTTGAGGCCGTCGCCAGTTCTCAGCCGAAAACGCATACACGGTCAGATACTTGATCCCCAACTCGCTGGCATTCAAAAGCACCCCCCGAAGCGTTCGATACCCCTCCCGATGCCCCAACAACCGCTGCAACCCCCGCTTCTTCGCCCAACGACCGTTGCCATCCATGATAACGGCAACGTGAGTGGGGAGGGAGGACAGGTCGATGCCGAGGGACTGAGCGGCTTGCTGAACGTTATTGAGCGGCGTTACGGCGTTGGGCATTAGGCGTTTGGCATCGGGCTTTGGGAATCAGTCGGTGGCCTCTAGCGAGCTTAGGCTGTACGAGGCTTGTTCTTCTTTGACAATACTGCCCGAATGCGACTCGCGCCTAAACTTGATCAGGCCATTCAACAAAGAGCCTCCTCTTTCAATCTCGGCTAACAGTAACTCACCCTTTTCCGCATCAATGAGTTTGCGGCGAATAGCTCGGGTTATCCACAGGCGGGTCTCCCTGCCGGATGAGCGAGAATAGCGAAAGAACCTGATTGAGTCTGGATCAGACCCTCGACTATCGCCTTCCACCAAGTTGGCGCCCACACTGTCTGCCGCTCTCACCAACTGGCTACCAACCGTGTTCTTGGCAAAGGTGTTCCAGTGAGCAACCAAATCCCAAACCTCATCCGAAACTGCCTCAAAGGTCAAGAAGACGTCTAATTGCTCAATAGGACGATAACGATCTCCAGCCATTTATTCCTCCAGACAGTAAGTGGTTGTCACCCAAAAACCCAAAACCCAGTGCCCAACGCCAAACACCCAATGCCTAACACCCAACGCCTCCCTACACCGTCATCAACTCGGCCTCTTTCTTCTTCCCAACCTCATCCGCCTGATGCACGAACGTGTCCGTCAGCTTCTGAACCTTCCCCTCATTCCCCTTCACGTCGTCCTCCGTGATCTCCTTCTTTTTCTCCAGAGCCTTCAGATGATCGATCGCCTCTCGGCGCGCATTCCGAATGGAGACGCGGCAGTGCTCGGTCCGCGCATGGACCTGCTTGACCATGTCCTTCCTTCGCTCCTCCGTCATCTGGGGGAAATTCAGCCGAATGCCGCCGCCGTCGTTGACCGGGCTGATGCCCAGGTCGCTCTTCAGGATTGCCCGCTCGATGAGGGGGATCATCGACTTGTCGTAGGGTTGGATGTAGAGTTGGCGAGGCTCAGGGACGCTCACGTTTGCCACCTGGCTGACCGGTGTATCGGTCCCGTAGTAATCCACATGGACCCGCTCCAGAACTGCCGTCGTGGCCCGACCGGTGCGATAGGTTCCAAAGTCGTGCGACATCGCGTCGATCGCCGCTTTCATCTTATGCTCTGCTTCCTGCAAAATTTGGTGTACTGACATTTACTCTCCTCCGACGAGAGTGCCTTCGTTTTGGCCTTGAACAGCCGCCACCAAGGCGCCCGGTTTGTTGAAGTCTAACACGATCACCGGCAAGCGATGTTCCCGGCACATGGTGAAAGCCGTCTGATCCATCACCGCCAACCGCTTCGAGATCGCCTCCGAATACTCCAGCGTTTCATACTTCACCGCATCCGAATGCTTCTTGGGATCCTTGTCGTAGATTCCATCGACCTTGGTCGCCTTGATCAAAACCTCGGCATCGATCTCCAAAGCCCGAAGCACGGCGGCGGTGTCGGTGGTGAAGTAGGGATTCCCCGTCCCGGCGGCGAAGACCACCACCCGATCCTTCTCCAAGTGCCGCACTGCGCGGCGACGGATAAAACTCTCTGCCACTTGGGAAATGGCGATGGCGCTCTGCACCCGCACCTGAACCCCGGTTTTTTCGATAGCCGATAGGAGACCTAATGAATTCATAAGGGTTCCTAACATTCCCATCTGGTCGGCTACCGACCGGTCGATTCCCCCTTCCGCCGAGAACTGCTCGCCCCGAACAAAGTTCCCGCCGCCCACCACAATTGCCATCTCGATCCCCAAATGGTGAACCTGCGCGATCTCGTTTGCGATGTAGTTGAGAATCTGGGGGCTGAGGCCAAAACCTTCGCCTCCCGCAAGGGCCTCTCCGCTAAGCTTGAGGAGGATACGGCGAAAAGGTCTGCGCTCTATCATTCCAAAGGCGGAGCGTACCTTTTTGCGAGAACCTTTTCCCCTCTTCAACAGTCAAACTCCTCATGATTCGAACAGGGATCGCATTTGTCGCTGTCGCCATGGCCGTATCGACCGGCTATGGGCAGGCGTTGACCGCTTCTGAGACCGAGGTCGATATGGCCTTCAAGTACCTGCGGTCCGAACCGAAGGTCCTTTTCCGTCTGATCGGCAACGAAACTCTGGGAACCGCGACCACGCCGATCACAACCGACCTCTTCTGGGACCGCCCATTTCCCTCCACCGCCCAGGATATGAAGTTGGAGCTTCTGGAAGGCCGCAACGGCATTTGGACGAACCGAATTGTGGCCGACGGCCGCCATGTCTGGGGAATCAACCTGCTTCGAGACACCTACTCCACGGCCCGCTACGGCTCCTACGCCGCCGCCAAGCCCGAGGACTACGAGCAGAACGGCCTTCAATCGTTGAATGTCCACACTACAGGCCAAAGCACGTTGTTGGCCCGGATGGCGCGCGAGATTTGGGCTGGTATCGACGCCATTTACCGTCCCTGGATCCCTGCCTCAAGCAACCGGGGCGAATTCACCGTGTCCGGCGCAGGCGGGACCGAAGCCGATCCCGTGGTGCCAGCCAGGGAATACGTCTCCAGCGGCACCAAGAAGTTCCACATGTACTGGCTCAGCAAGGCTGGCACCTACACCCGTTCCCTGGTCTTTGAGCTAAACCATGACTCCGACACCGACACCTGGAAGCTGGGTGCGATTTACTACTCAGATGTATCCAAAGTCGGCGCGACCACCAAGTTGGTGGACTGGAAAGTGGATATCTACACTGGCACTCTCCCCACCGCCGGAAATTTCACCTACACCCCTTCCGCCACCGCCCGAGCCATCGCCAGCCCTAAGCCTAACGGGGGAGGGTAGGGCGTTGGGCATTTGGTTTTAGGTTTTGGGTTTTGGGTGATATGACTGATTGGTCCGATCAGTCATATCAGCTTAGCGCCGCAACGCCCTAACGCCGTCCAACACAGCCGTCGCCAATTTCGACTTTCGCCCCGCCCATCCTTCTTCGGTTGATGAGTTCCAGTGCCAACCTGGATCGGCACACCGACAACCTCCGCTTAGCGCAGGACCCTCGCGAACGACATCTTGGAAGGGTCGTTCTCCATCCGGGCAATGACAGTTTGGCTTGTCCCAAGTTCCTCCGCGACCTCCCGCTCAATGAGGCCCAACCGAACCCGCTCATCGACCAAGGCTCCCATAATCCGAACCGGTTCCCAAATCCCGACAAAGCCAGGTTGGGGCATCGCCGCTTCGTTCAATCTGTGTAGGTAATCCATGTTGGCCCCTTCCATATGTTCCCTACGCCTATCATCCTCGATCGCCAACAGCCCAATGCCCTAATGCCGCAACGCCGTTACACCGTCCAAAAACTCATCCCAAGCCTCCTCGGTAGACAACCCCTTCATCACTATCCGAGCCCGACCATCCCTAACCACGGCGGCAAAGGCCGACTCAGGGCGGTCGGGTTGGATGAGGTCTCGCCAGGCGGAGACATTTTCGTAGACCACAAACGACCGGTCGATTCGGCTGGGCGGCACGATGGATTCCAAGAGTGTGGCGTCATCCGATCCCGGAGCCTCCAAAAAGAAAGCTTGCACCCAAGGAACATCCGGCGCATCCGCCGCCAACAACCGCTCCCAAACGGCCATCTGGGCAATCGCCCGAAAGTCAAAGCCACCAAGGATTACATCGAACTCGACTCCCAGCGACAGGGCAGGAAAATCAAGGTCGCGAGCCAACAAAGTCCGATAAGCCTCCCGCCAAACCACACCCGATTATAGGCCCCCCTGGGATCGCCGAATTCATTCGGCAACCGACTTATAGTTGGAAGCAGCCCGTAGTGACTATCCTCGCTAAGACATCATCAGACTACAAGCCGGTTGCCGAATGAATTCGGCGATCCCAGGCCGATCCCAGAGGGTCCCTTCTTCCCTACTCCCCTTTCCCACCCCCAGGTACCCTATACCCTCATGGCCCAACTGGCCGAATCCCCTCCGCCTCAGATAAGGAAGTCGCTGGAAAAACCCGCGCGAATCGTTTGGGCGCTGGCTTGGCCTGCGGTGGCTTTGAACTCCTTGCAGGTGGTCAACACCCTGCTGGACCGGTTCTTCCTTGGACACCTGCCACAATCCGCATTCACCGCGGTTGGCGGGGCGATCAGCGCTACCTTTTTGACCTTCTCCATCGCCATGGCCCTCTCCACCGGCGCCACCGCCATCGTGGCTCGAGCCTTTGGCGCGGGAGACCAGGCGGAGTACCGACAGGCTAGCCGCCAAGCCTTTGGCCTGGCCTGGATGGCGGGGGTTATCTGTGGACTGCTGACCATCGTCACCGCCCCCCTGATGGCCCACACCATGCTGCCCCCCACCGACCAAGAGGCGATCCGGCTGATGGCGGCCTACCTGGTGGCGTTCGGTTGCGGACTCCCCGCTATCTTCATCATCCAGACCTTGGCGGGCTCTCTGCGCGGGATCGGCGACACCAAAAGCCCAATGGTCATCTCAGGCCTCCAAATCCTCCTCCACATCATCCTCAACGTCCTCTTCATCTTCCCCACCCGACAGGTCGGCTTGATCACCATGCCTGGCCTCGGCCTGGGAGTGGTGGGAGCGGCGACGGCCCTGGCAGTGAGCGCCTGGATGTCCGCAATCATCTACTCCTTCTACTGCCGCCGAACTCCTCTCGGCCAAGCGGCCTCCTTCCACATTCCGCTGAAGGACTGGACCCGCCGCATCCTCAAGATCGCGATTCCGGCGGCGACCATGGCGATCTTGCGGGTGCTGTCCTTGGCCGCATTTTCGTTCATGCTGAAATTCGTTCCGAACAATAGCGTGGCAATCGCGACTCTCCCCGTGGCGTTCGGCATCGAGTCCATCATGTTTATGCCCTCCTTCGGCTTGGCGATGGCGGCCTCGGCGCTGGTAGGTCAGAGCCTGGGGATGAAGGACCCGGATCGGGCGGAGAGGCTGGGCTGGATCGCCTCGCACCACGGCGCACTGGTCACCCTCGCCCTCTCCATCCCGATCTTCATTTTCGCCCCCCAGATCGGCGGCGCCCTCTTGGACCACAAGCCCGAGTTGGTTGCCGAGGTCACCACTTTCCTACGCTACCTCTGCGTCACCGAAGTCCTATTCGCCTACGCGATGGTCATCGTCGGCGCGATGCAGGGGGCCGGAGATACGGTGCGCCCGCTATGGATATCCATCATCTCCCTCTGGGGTCTCCGAGTCCCCCTCGCCTACATCCTCGCCATCCTCGTCGGCATGGGCTCCACCGGGGCCTGGATCGCCATGTCCGTCACCCAAGGCATCCAAGGGGTGCTGTGTCTGATCGTCTTCAAACAGGGCGGTTGGAAGACGAAGAAGGTTTAGGCAGGGTGCGGGGTTTTGGGTGTTCAGGCGCCCGTTGACGGGACCCAGCAAAGTCGGCGATGACCAGATGGAAAACGGAGAGATGTTGTAGCCTGTAGTTCCTGGCACCGGTTCTACGAAACTAATTCAGACGGCTCCAAAGCAAGGTGAGGCGTGACTTTGGGCATAGTCTAAGCAAGCTTGAAGCACACGCCGCTTCAATTCGTTCACAATCTGAAACGCCATAACATGAGCGAAAAACAAGGGTTCTCGTGGGGGAGTTTTCGACGCCTGCTTTTAGGCAAGCCGATCCCCACATCCAAGGCCAGCCACGAGAGGCTTTCCCCGGCTCTTGGCCTCCCCGTTTTCGCCTCCGACGCCCTCTCCTCTGTCGCCTACGCTACCGAAGCCATCCTTGCTATTTTGATTCTGGCATCGGCGTCGGCGCTGGCTTACCAGATTTGGATATCTCTGGCCGTCGGCGGGCTCATCTTGATCGTCGCCCTGTCCTACCAAACCACGATCCAGGCCTATCCGGACGGCGGCGGGGCTTACACCGTTGCCACCGACAACCTGGGACCGAGAGTGGGGATGGTCGCGGGCGCAGCGCTGATGATCGACTATGTGCTAACCGTAGCCGTTGCGGTCTCGGCGGGCGCGGCGGCGATTTCGTCAGCCTATCCGATATTGCACGAGTACCTGGTCCCACTCTCCCTTCTCGGCATCGCCGGAGTCATGCTGATGAACCTTCGCGGGACGAAAGAAGCGGCGTGGTTTTTTGCCATTCCCACTTACGGGTTCATCCTCTCCATCATCATCATGCTGGTTTTTGCCGCAATCAAGGGGGCCAGCACCCCCGCCGGCATCCCCGAGGTGGTGGCAGAGACCAAGAACGGACAGAGCCTGGTGGGGATGGGGATTGGCCTCCCGATCTGGTTCATCATCCTTCGCTCATTTGCGGCCGGGTGTACCGCTCTAACTGGGATCGAGGCGGTAAGCGACGGCGTACACGCCTTCGAGCGGCCCCAAGTCAAGAACGCCAACGTCACGCTCCTTTGGATGGCGATCATCCTGATGACTCTCTTCCTAGGCGTGGGTTTGGTGGTGCAGCACATTCCCTCCATCAGCTTGCACCACACCAACAACCCCGAATTCCGCACCGTCATCTCGCAGATTGCGGCCTGGGCGTTTGGGAGCGCCAACCACCCGCTCTACTACTTCGTCCAGTTCTCGACCTTCGCTATCCTGGTCCTCGCCGCGAACACCGCCTTCGCCGACTTCCCCCGCCTTTCCAGCACCATCGCCCGCGACGGATTCCTTCCCCGCCCCCTGGCTCGGCAGGGCGACCGGCTGGTGTTCCACAACGGCATCATTATCCTGGCGATCGCGGCCGGGGTCTTGGTCTATGCGTTCCATGGGCAGTTGGGCGGACTGCTTCCGCTCTATGCCGTCGGCGTCTTCACCGCTTTCAGCCTGAGCCAGGTGGGCATGGTGGTCTATTGGCGTAAACATCGGCCCGATGGTTGGCGGCGGAAGTGGGCGCTCAATTTGGTAGGATCCATCCTCTGCATCGGCGTTCTCTTGATCATCGCGATCACCAAATTCACTACTGGCGCATGGCTCATTCTCCTCCTCTTGCCAATGGCAGTCATGTTGTTCGCCGCCATCAGGAAGCGATATGAGAGCATCACCCGCCAATTGGTGATCGGCGACGTTGTTCCACGAATGCCCAGGGGGCACACCTCGCTGCTGCTGGTGCCCAGAGTCCACAACGGCATCCTCGCCGCCCTCAACTACGCTCGGCTTACCGACCCGGACTGCCAAGCGATCCATGTCGTTTTAGACGAGCGGCGCATCGGCGATATCCAGGACACCTGGGCGAAATACGGCGCTAATGTGCCCCTTATCCTCCTCCGTTCTCCCTACCGATCGCTGATCGATCCGGTGCTAGATTACGTCGATGAATTATTAAGTGAGAACAATGAGCAGGTTATCACCGTCATAGTCCCAGAGGCGGTGTCGACGAAGTGGTTCCACAAGCTACTTCAGGAGAATGTCGCCCAACAGTTGAAGAACGCCCTCGGGACGCGCCCCAATGTTGTGGTGACGAACGTGAAGTATTTCTTGAAGTAGAACAATGAGTTATCGATACGGGGAGTTGAAGCCGGCCGAAATGG
The DNA here is from genome assembly GCA_964501275.1 of uncultured Fimbriimonadaceae bacterium. Lineage (GTDB taxonomy): Bacteria > Armatimonadota > Fimbriimonadia > Fimbriimonadales > Fimbriimonadaceae > 55-13. The sequence goes on from CAZCSP010000015.1 coordinate 42,879, forward strand.
CGCGGCTTATTAGCGACATTGGCGTCGCCGTGCTTCCCATTGGCGCATTGGAGTGGCACGGCGACCACCTGCCCTATGGCGTAGATGGGATCTTGGCCGAGTCCTTTGCCGAGAAACTTGCCAAGCGCGTCTCTGGCGTCCTGCTCCCCACGCTTTACACCCCCATGACCACCCTGCCGGAAGGACACTCCCTCTGCGTGCGGAGTGAAATATTCCGGGGCCTGATCTTCGACCACCTGAACCAGCTGAAAATGATGGGCTTTCGGACGGTCTGTCTGGTAACCGGGCACTCGGCCCAGGGCCATCTGGTGGAACTCTACGAAGCGGCCACCGCCTTTATCGGCGCCGAACTCTACGTGATCGCCGCCTCACCCTTGGAGGTCCTGGAGGACGACTCCCTGCTGGACCACGCCGGTCGCTGGGAGACGGCCCAAATGCTTGCCCTGCGTCCCGACCTGGTGGACCTCTCCACCCTGAATGGCCAAGTGACGCCCAAGGAGTCGGGAGTTTTAGGCGAAGACCCGCGGTGCGCGAAAGCCGACGAAGCGAAACTGGTGGTGGACCGGGCGCTGGCAGTGTGGGTGAACTGGGTCCAAGAGCCAGACATCCGCGCGATTGAAAGGTTCTATGTCCGCCGCATCAAAGCGGTTTCGGAATACCTGGAAGAGTACGCTGCGCTCAGTTGGGAGCAGGCGATGCGCGAGTGGTGGGAAAAGATTTAACGTGGCATGGGCGTTCCCGCCCATGGTTTCCCTGATCGTCCCGGTCAGGTCTCCGAGAGGAAGTTGCCATCAAAAGAGCGAACGCACCCAGCGCCAGCCGACTCCCGCCCAACCCTCTTCCTTGCTTGCAGACACGGTCACCCGCACGTAAGGCAGTTTCTCATCGGTAATTCCCGAAACAGGATCATATTTACCAGAGCAAACCCATAGTGACGTGCCATCTGGGAACTCCCAAGCCTTGGCTTGGGGTTGATCGTACTCTTTGCCGCCCTTGGAAAAAGCCTCTGCACGAGCAATCTGGATCACCTGCTTATAGTCGGCTTTGTAAACGTACTCCTTGGTTCGCTGTCGTACAGCGGGGCCGTCATCAGAGCAAATACCATGGCCACAGGCGATCAGACCATCCATGCGCCACCCAAACTCACTGGTCTCATCGCTCAGAGCAACCTTCCCGGCGAGAAAGTCAAAGGAGACATCGGGCGGCGACAAGGAATGGACCGTGGTGAAGATGACGCAGGCGGCGCCCACGGCGGCAAGTATCCAACCCCACATCCTCAGCTTCACACCCCTATTGTAACGGCAAAACCAGCTCCTGCCCACTCGATGCTGACGCTGACCTGCAATGCCCATCTTCGAAAATCTGCGCCACCTGTGGTTTCCCTCACCCCTCTACGCGGTAGCATTTCCCGCGATATGCCTGATAAGTTGAACGTTGTTGTCTGGGACGAGAATCCGCCCCATGCCCCTAAGGAGATCTATCCCGACCAGTTGCGCGGCGCCATCGCCCAGGGCTTGGAGGTCTTTGATGCCCAGGGCCAGTTGAGCGTCAAGCTCGCCAACCTGGATGAGCCCGAGCAGGGGATGCCGGAGAGTCTTCTGGCGGAGACCGATGTGCTCCTCTGGTGGGGCCACGCGCGGCATGGCGAAGTGGAAGACGCCCTCGCCGAGCGGGTCAAGAAGCACGTCCGGGAGCGGGGGATGGGCTTTATCTGCCTGCACTCCGGCCACTACTCCAAGACCTTCAAAGCCGTCCTGGAATGCACCGGCCACCTGAAGGGCGGTTGGCGCGAGGCGGACGACAAGGAGATCATCACCGTCTGCGCCCCCAACCACCCGATCGCGGCGGGGGTCGAGGACTTCACGCTGGATGCTGAGGAGATGTACGGCGCGCCCTTCGACGTTCCTGCCCCCGAGGTCCTGGTCCTGCAATCCCAGTTCACGGTCGGCAACGAATACTTCCCCTGCGGCATCTGCTGGACCGTCGGCGAAGGCATCGACCCCGAGTTCACCTCCGGCCCCGGCGGCGGCAAGGGTCAGGGCGAAGGCAAAGGAAGAGTCTTCTATTTCCGCCCCGGCCACGAGACGTACAAGACGTACTTCGACGAGCGCGTCCGACGGGTCATCTACAACGGCGTCCGATGGGCGGGGCGGTTGGTTTAGGCACTCGGCATTGGGTTTTCGGTTCTTGGCTCTCCCAAAACGCCGGGTGCCCAACACCGATAGACCACAATAAACCCATGACCCAATTCGCAATCTCGTGGCGGCTCTGTCGAGGCCGGTTTTCGGCTGAGGTGAAGGACCTGAGTCAGGCCCAACTTAACTGGCGGCTCTACCCCGGCTCTCTTTCCATCGGCGAAATGGCGCTCCACGTGGCGGGAGTCGAAGTCTCCTTTGTTTCCCAACTGACCGACACTCCCCTCGACGGCCTCAAGGCCAAACTCAAAGCCGCCGCCACGGAAGGCGTGGTGAACGACAACCCGTTCCCGTTCTCCCCCGAAGAGATCACGCCGGAGCTGGTCGCCGAGAGTTTGGCCCTTGCCGAGGCCATGACCCAGCCCGTCATCGACGAACCCACCGACGCGATCCTGCAGAAGGAGTTGGTCAGCGTCTTGGGACCGGTCATCACAGGCGAGGGCGCTCTGGCCCGCTTCGCCTTCCACCCCGGCTACCACCAGGGCCAGGCCTACCAGATCAAGAACGCCCCCGGATTCCCATCTGGTTAGGACCGTGCGGCGATTGGCATGACTCTCGCAAGTTGAGAGGTCATGTTCCCGCCGAAAACCCTCGCCCTGGCCCTCTTCCTCAGCGCCGTCGCCTGCGCCAGCGCCCAGGAGAGGTTCGCCGCCAAGGGTGAGTTTGCCCAATTCCGCAACCTATCTGGCCTCCCAGCAAGCGGCTATGGCGTGGACCAGAACGGCAAGATCACGCTGAACGGGGCCTTCTCCTTCTCCACCCCGGTCGCCTACTCCCTGGCCGGTGGAGAGATATCCATCACTCTCGGCAACACCAGTTGGGACCGCGATTTCCGATTCTTTGAGAGTGAGAAGAAGCGGGACTTCGGGTTCAAATCCAACGGCACCGGGAGCATCAACGTCGGCATCGACACCTCGCTGGGAAGGATGACGGCGGGCATGGTGGTGGTGAGCGGGTCTTTTGAGAACGCCTACAGCCTCCAATTCACCCCCCGGCAACCCGAGGGCAAAGTCACTTTGGGGCTGGGAGTGCAGGGGCTGTTTGCCACGGGAGGATTCATCGGCCCTGGCTTTGCCGAAAACTGCGCCGACCGCAGCACCTCCCTCTTCGCCGTCGGCACCTGGAAAGCTAACGACCGCACCCACGTCTCCCTCGGCATCGGCACCTCCCGCTTCCACAACGGCTTCGGCAACGTCTCTTACGGCTTCACCGATGGCATCAAAGGCTTCGCCGAATACGACGGGATCGACTGGAACTACGGCGTCGGGTTCAACCTGGGCTCGTTCAAAGTCTCAAAGGACCGGACGGCGAAGTTCACAGGCACCCTGTCGATGGTCGCCCAAAAATACGCCGCCTGGTCCCTCAATATCAGTTTCTAGTTCGGGTGCCTGCTTTTTGAGTATTCGACTGGGCAGTCGGAGCCATCACGCTCCACGCCCTCACCTCAAAAGTGAGCGCGCCCGACTTCACCGCCGGATCATTCTTGGCGATCTCGTTCGCCTCTTCGTCCGACTTGGCAACCACAATCGCCATCGAGCCCGGCAGATCTCGCCAAGGCCCGAACAGAAGCACCTTCCCCTTCGCCTGCTGGTCGCTTAGGTGCTTGGTGTGCTGGTCAAAGGCCACTCCCGAAGCATCGCTCTCGGGGCTGCTGGATTCCAAGGTGTAAAGGATCGCGTGGGTTGGCTTGCCGTTGATACCGAAGCCGGAACCTGAACCATTGGCCGAACCGCCGCCAGAGCCAGAGTGGCTACCGCCCGCGCTGCCGTTTCGGAAGCCTCCCGCGGAGGCTGAGCCGCTGGAGCTGCTGCTCGCAGAACCCCATACCGACGTGCGTCCGTTCCCAGACTGTGACTGAGAACTGCTTTGACTCGTCTGGCTTGTCTGGGCATAGACCACGGCCGCCAAGGAAAGCGCGACCGCCCCAATCAGAAAACTCTTAACCTTCATTTCTCTACTCCCTTTTCGCATAGCGCAAAACGCCACGCGATGCAGATATGACGCATTTTATAGCAAGTAGCGTTCGTTCGGTAGAATTTTTTTCGTAGTTATGAAAATTTTAAGGAAGTCTATGCCCCAAGGATCAGCCGCATCCCCTTCGGCGGTCCTCGATGTTTTTGTCCCAGCCATTTGAAAGAACCACCGAGAAGCGCAGAGGGCCACCGAAGGATTGCGGACCGCCCGAGTGGATGATCAATCAGATCAAACGGTTCATTGCCGACGCGAAGGTTAGCCAAAGTCCGATTGATAGGGCGCGTGTTCATGCCGTCCTAGCCAGAACAGCGGCATGATCAACGGTAATGCATCGCGGAACATATCCAGACCAGGTTCTGGCCACAAGTGGTAGCTGACCTTCTGCTTAATCGACGAATCCTGCCAAGGCAATTCGATTTGGTATAAGCGATCCCCTTCTGATTCCACATCGAAACGAAGACCTGCTTCGCGACAAGAAACCTGTCTGCCCTCCAGTTCAAGAACTCCAACACGCCCGCCTGTATGGTCTTTCTTGCTCGGTTTAACATGACCGATCTTCTCGCCTCCACGATAGATATCCACCGGACCAAGAGGAAGCGTCCAAAACTTCTGTCGAAAAGTCCACAATCCCGAGTCGGTTCGAAACTCGTGCTCTTCCGTTGACGACAAGACCCCGCTCGTTTTCAGCAGTCGGCCAATAGGCTTGCCTTCCTCCTCCAAAACCCACTCCGACTCCATCTCAACCCTCCGAATCCGCAAGGGTGCGAACTCGACGGTCGGGGCCACTTCCTCGTTAAAGGGAGTGAGTTCGGGCATGAGGCTCCTATGCGAGTAGCCGGGTCGGGTTTTCCAGGTAGTCCTTGACCACGTTGATGAACCTCGCCCCCACCGCGCCGTCGGCCACGCGATGGTCGAAGGAGCAGGTGATGTTCATGCGACTGCGGATTTCGATCTCGTCTTCTTCCGTCGCCACCACCTTCTTCCGCACCGACGCAATCGCCAGGATCGCGGAGTTGGGCTGGTTGATGATCGCCAGGAAGTTGTCCACGTCCAGCATCCCCATGTTGGAGATCGAGAAGGTGGAGCCGCTGAGTTCGTCCAGGGAGAGCTTGTTGTCCTTGGCGCGGCGAGCCAGGTCCTTCACCTTCGCGCTGATCGCCCGCAACCCAAGCTGGTCGGCGTTCTGCACCACCGGCACCGTCAGCCCATCATCCAAAGCCACCGCGATCCCGACATGGACGCCGCCATGCTGGAGCAGCGTTGAGGGTCCTTGGAAAGCCGAATTGACTTGGGGCATATCGCGCAGGGCGAGGGCGCAGGCTTTGACCACGAAGTCGTTGATGCTGACCTTCCCGCTCTCCTCCTCCTCGAACATCTCGCGCAGGGCCAGAATCTTCTCCACGTCCACCTCGACCGTGACATAGAAGTGGGGCACCTGCTGCTTGGATTCGGTGGTCCGCTTTGCGGTGATCTGGCGAAGACGGTTGAGCTGGATCGTCTGGTCCTCGGCAGAAGCGACGACGGCGGCGGTCTTGTCGGCCTTCTCGACCTTGGAGGCAGATCGAACGTCCTTCTCCACAATCCGCCCACCTGGTCCCGATCCGCTGATGCCCACCAGGTCCACGCCAAGTTCCTTGGCGATCTTCTTGGCCAAGGGGCTGGCCTTCACGCGGTCGTCGGACTTGACGGCAGGAGCCCCGTTGGCGGCAACCTTCTCTTCAACCTTGGCCGGTTCCTCGACCTTGGCCTCTTTAGCCTCTGGAGCCGCCGCCTTCCCGCCACCCCAGTCGCCGGGTAGCTTCTCACCCTCTTTCAAGAGTGCGGCGATCGCCTGTCCCACCGGAACGGTCTCGCCTTCCTTGATGAGGATGCCGCTGAGGACGCCGGTACCGGGGGCTTCCAGTTCCAGGGTGGCCTTATCGGTTTGGATATTCCCAATGATCTCGCCCGCTTTCACGGCCTCGCCCTCTTTCTTGAGCCACTCCAGAAGAGTCCCCTCCTCCATTCCGTCGCCCATCTTGGGCATGATCACTTCGGTCATCCGCGTCGCGTCCTCCAGTTCAAAACAGGTTCAGGATACCCGTTGGGAGTGGGCATCGCGAGCCGTTAGTCGGTCCTCATTCCATCGTTCCCTCATTCCCTCCTCCCCTTCAACCTAATCCCCGCCTCCGATATCTCGATCGCCCCTTCCCGATACAGCGCCCCGATTAGCTTCTTGAACGCTCCTTTGCTCAACCCAAACCGCCGCTGAATCTCCTCCGGCGACGACTTATCCGACACGGGCAACGACCCGCCCGCTTTTCGCAAAGCCGACAATATCCGATCCCGTTCTCCCAAAATCGCCTCAAACCCCTGCGGCCGCAAAGACACCGCCACCTTCCCGTCCGTCGCCCGGATCGCCTTCACAAACCCCTCGCGGAAGTCTCCCAATTCCAGCCTCTCCACCTGCTCGTCGGGGTAAAGCGACCCCCGGGTCGTCCCGTCGATGATGACCGTCAGCGCATCGGGAGACCGCCCTGCTACCATAAAGCGCACCGGCTGCCCAACCTTTAGCCCCTCGCCGGTCGCCTTCAAATACCGTCCCAACTTAGTAGTCCCAACTACTCGGTTCGACACCTCATCTAAATAAACCCGAACGACTACTTCTTCCCCCTGTCGGAGAGGGTGCAACTGCTCGCGGATCGGGCAGAACAGGTCCTTATCCAATCCCCAATCCAAGAAAGCCCCGGCCCTGGTGACCGCCACCACCTGCATCAACCCAAACTCCCCCACCGTTGCCGCTGGCTCCTTCCGAGTCGCCACGGGCCGATCCTCCGAGTCGGTCAGGACGAACAGCCGTAACCGATCCCCATACCGCAATCCTGGCGGACACTCCTTCCGGGGCAGGAGCACCGTCTCTTCCGTGTCGCCAAAGTAGTACCCATGCGGAGTCTCCTTCACCGCCACCAACTCTTGAAACTCCCCAATACGCATGGCCTACAGTTTGATGGATACAATCCAATCCATGCCGCCAGACCTACCCAAGTACAGCCTTCCAGAGATCGAACGCCGGTGGCACGTCGATCTCGCCAAACTCCCCGACTTGGCCAACCTGCCCTACCGGGACATCGAGGATCGCTACTTCACCGCAACCCGACTCCGACTAAGAAGGATCGCGGCCCCTGGGGAGGAGCCTACTTACAAGCTCTGCAAGAAGTACGGCCCGCTCACCCAACTCACCGAGCCGATCACCAACATCTACCTAACCGAAGCGGAATACAGGCTTTTCGAGATCCTGGGGGCCGATGTGATCCGAAAGCGCCGCTATTCCATCGAAGGTGGGTCGCTCGATCTTTTAGAGAACCGTGATCCTCTCTTTGAGGTTGAGTTCGCATCAGAAGCGGAGGCAATGGCCTACTCTCCGCCTGGCTTTGTCGGTGAGGAGCGATGAGCGTGACCGAACATATCGTGTCCGCAGGCGAGTACACCCGAACCGTGTGGCTACTTCAGAGCCCGAAGCCCCGCCGCCTCGCCATCTTCCTCGACGCCGAGTACTACCTGAAAAGGATGAACGTTGCCCCGATCCTTGACTCCCTATCGATCTCCGCCGTCTTTGTTTCTCATGTCGACGGCATGGCCCGGCATCAGGACTTCACCTGCAATCCCCGCTATGCCGACTTCATCGCCCAAGACGTGATCAGTTGGGCAAGACGAGAGATGCCTGGCCTCACCCCCGGAGGTCACCTCATCTGCGGCCTAAGCCTAAGCGGCCTCGCCAGCTCCCACCTTGCTCTCGCCTATCCCGAGATCTTCCCCGACGCCATATGCCAATCCGGTTCGTTCTGGTGGAACAGCGAGTGGCTGACCAAAAACGCCCACGCCTTCGCCCACCCTCATGGCAGATTTTGGCTGAGTGTCGGCGAGAGGGAGCGGGATAAGGGCATCTTCCACCCCCCGACGGACCTGCATCAAGAGGAATCCCAACTCGTCGCCTGCGAGAACCAGGCGAAAGAGCTTCAGCGGCTGGGCGCAACTGTTGAATTCCAAACCTTTGCCGGAGGCCACGATCTTGCCTTGTGGAAGGCAGAGTTGCCGGATGCCCTGGATTGGCTTCTAGCCAGCCCTTGAATTTACGCGCAAGCTCTTAGGGAGCCGCTTCCCAAAGCCGCCGCCACTCTTCCAACGACAACTCCTGGGGCCGGGCCAGTTCGGGCAGCCCAGCCGACTGCACCCATGCCAACGCCTCTTCCCGAGTCGTCCGGTGCCCCGCCATCAGGTTGTTCACAAGCGTCTTGCGGGGTTGGGTGAAGCCCAGGCGGACCAGTTTGAAGTAACCCTCCGGCAAGTCCGACGACAGAGGCCTAAACTCCAACACAGTGGAATCCACCTTGGGCGGAGGTAGGAAGGCCCCGGCGGGAGCGGCGACGACCTTCTCTATCTTAAACTGGGATTGCAGATACACCGAAAGCGACCCGCGCTCGGAGGTGCGCGGCCCCGCCAGCACCCGGTCTGCCACCTCGCGTTGCATCATCAGAACGGCAACCGAGTAGTGCGCGCGTGCCTCCGCAATCCGGGTCAGCAGGGGGCCAGTGATGTAGTAGGGGAGATTGGAGACCAGGCCGCGCGGCTCAGGCAACTCTTGCAGGATGCCTGGCAAGTCCGCCTTCAATGCATCCTCCCGACGCACACCGACCCGGGGAGCCGACTCGCCCAACGCCTCGATCATCCGCGCGTCCAACTCAATCGCAATGGCCTTCTCCGCAAATGCGGAAAGCCGAGAGGTGATCACCCCCGGCCCCGGCCCGATTTCCAGAACGCCCTTGCACAAAGAAAGGCGCTTCTCAATCGCGTCCACGACTCGGGAGGAGCATAGGAAATGCTGTCCGAGCCGCTTGTCGGCCGAGAGGCCGTGGCGACTGAGAAACGCCTTCAGCGTGCCTGGATCGGTGAGATCCAGCACTCTAGTTAGCGAAGCACATGGACCTTGACCTTCTTTCTTCCGAAGGCAAGGGCCGTGGCTCGGCTGTCGAAACACAAGTCGATGCGATTACCTTTAATCGCGCTTCCCTTATCCGAAGCGATGGCGAATCCGTAGCCCTCGACGAACACCTTGGTGCCCATAGGAATGACTCGGGGATCGACCGCCACATGTCCGTATGTGGCCACCAGACCCATCGCCGTCCTCCCCGTCGCGCCCGGACCAATGGTCGCGGGGCTTGGGTCGTAGGCGCTTGCTTCCATGACCAGCACCCGGCTCCTACCAAAAGAACTTCGGCTGGTGGTGAAACCCGACTTGCCCATCAGGAACAGGGTGGGCGTGGGCTCAATTCTTTCTTCCTTGATCAGTTTCTTGGCGACTGGCTTGCCGTTCTTACGAATGACTTGATAAGTTCTACGAACCTCACCGGGTTTGCCTGGGTTTTCTTTTTGGAGTCTCCCGGGGCCGACCAATCGGCTGAACTGATATTTCACGGTCGTTGGGATATCTTTCGTCTCCACTCGGATTTCGACCGCCTGATTGTTATCCTCGCTCGCTATTGCAGTCGCTCCGAAGGAGCTGACCACTGCGAGGACTAATGCACTCACGATAGGTGAGCAGTTGCGCATTTGGAACCTCCTCTTGCCTGGCTGCAGACCCAGAGGTTGTACCCCATAAAGCCGACAAATCCCCACGAACCCGCGTCATTGCTAGGTCGTCGTACACTATCTAAGGCAGGTTCAACTGAACCTGAAAACGCAGTATAGCCAAGGAACCTGAACAGGACCTAGGGCCTGTTTGTATTGGAGAGGGTCAGTCGAGCAGGGGGAAGAGGTTCAAAGCCGTTGACTCCCGCGAACTCAGACAAGTTAGTGTGATGAACCCTATGTACCAAGAGCCCAAAACCAAAAACCTATGCCCCTCTCTTCCCTCCCCGCAACAAATTCTCATAAAACAGAAACAGATGCGCCCACCCCGAAAGGTTCCCGAACCGCTCGCGGAACCGGTGCGTGGCCTCTCGATACCGAAAGTCGGTCACGACTTTGTCCTTCCACTCCGGATGGTAGAGCCGGGTGAAGGCTTGCCAGATATGGGTATCCAACGGCACCGCCTCGCCCCGGTCGTAGCCATAAAGCGCGATACAGTCCGCCAGCTTCGGTCCGATCCCAGGTAGGGCGCAAAGCTCCCGGTGAAGATCGGGATAGTCGGCTAGCCGCAACTCCTCCAACCAACCCTCCCCACCTCTCTCCAAGATTGCCTGCGCCGCCCGAGGAATCGTCGCCCCCCGATACCCAAACCCTGCTTGCCTCAACTCCTGCTCGTCGATGTTGGCGATGCGGTCGATGGTTGGGAAGGCGTGCAACTCCCCTTCCTCCCCAAAGGTTGGGGAGGAAGGGGTCGGGGGATGGAGGGGTTTGAACTTGTACTCTGAATCCGAGTGGAGGAAATGCAAAGCTGGACCATACGATCCCAGCTTCCAACACATCGGAATGATTCGATGCAGATTGTTGTTCGCCGTGCAAAGAAAAGTGAAAACAGTCTCAACCAGGCTGGAGGGCCGCATGAGCCGGATGCCTTGGAGTTGGTCGATAGCCGGTTTCAACTCTGGCCCCAATTCAAGAATTCGTGCCTCGACCCGAGAAGCATCCCGTTCCAACCGAAAAAAGCGAGCCGCCTGCTGCTTGGAGGCGTTGGAACAAACGTGGAGGGTGGAGCCTCCCCCTGCGACGAAGGAGTAGGGGGAGGGCAGGGTGGGGGGCTTGGGCCGAGCGCTTGTATCGGAAAGCTCCCCTTCCTCCATTTCACGGGCACCCAATTCTGCTGATCCTAAAGCTCCCTCGGAAATGGAGGAAGGGGTCGGGGGATGGAGGTTCGCCCCGGTTTGTTGCAGCAGACCACGACCTGGCAGGTCGTGGGACGCATGGGCAGGCTGCCCATGCCACAGCCGATACCAGTGCCCCCTATCCACCCCAACCCAACTCCCATCCGCCTCCTTCCGCCACCGAAACACCTGCCCGCTTCGCAGGCACAGGTCCAGATTCAATCGCCCATCGGGAACGGGTAGTTCAAAGGAGTTCAGAGCGCACCTTCGGGCAGCATCTCCAGGAACTCATCCTCGGTCAAAACTGCCACGCCCAACTGCTCCGCCTTCGCCAGCTTCGACCCTGCGCCCGGCCCCGCGACCACATAGTTCGTCTGCTTACTCACCGATCCCGCCGCCTTGCCGCCCATCTGCATCACCAACTCCTCCGCCGCGTCGCGCGAGAACTTCTCCAGCTTCCCGGTGAATACAAACGTCTGCCCGGCAAAAAGGTCGCTCTTCGGTCCCTCCGGCTCCACCGGCGCTACCCCACAATCCAGCAAATCGTCGATCAGTCCCTGATTCGCTGGGTCCTGGAGCCACTCCTCGACCTCAGTCGCCGTCCGCGGCCCCACGTCCGCAATCGCCATCAACTCCTCCTGAGTCGCCCGCCGGAACCGCTCCAGAGACCGGAACTCCTTCGCCAAATCCTTCGCCCCCCGATCCCCCACAAACCGTATCCCAAGGCCAAACAGGAATCGATCCAAAGGCCGAGTCTTGCTCACCTCGATCGCGGCTAAAAGGTTGTCGATACTTTGGTTTCCTAATTTTTCCAAATCCACCAACTGCTCTCGATGGTTCTTCAGTTTATAGATGGATGGGAGGTCGAAGAGGAGGCCCAGTTCCAGGAAACGGTCAATCAGTTTTTCACCTAGACCCTCGATATCCATCGCCCCCCGATGGACGAAGTGGCGTATCTTCGCCGATATCTGAGCGGGGCAGTGTTTATTAGGACACCTAAGTATCACTTCCCCCGTTTTTTCTACCAGGGGGGTCTGGCATTCGGGGCATTCGGTGGGGGTCTCGGGTATGGGCAAGCCTTCGGTTCGTTTGTCCAGAACCGGACCAACTACTTCCGGGATCACATCCCCCGCCCGTTGGACAATCACGATGTCTCCCGGACGCACATCTTTGCGGCGAAGCTCCTGGTAGTTGTGGAGGGTTGCGCGGGTGACCGTGACGCCGCCGACGAAGACCGCTTCCAAGTCGGCGACTGGGGTCACAGCCCCTGTCCGACCTACTTGGGCAAACACGGAATTCAGCTTGGTGAAAGCCTGCTCGGCGGCGAATTTATAGGCCGTCGCCCATCGCGGTCCCCGCGAAGTAAAGCCAAGCTGTTCCTGTTGGTCCAGCGAGTTCACCTTGATGACGACCCCGTCGATAGCAAACGGCAACCCGCCACGCATCGCCTGCACCTGCTCGATGAACTCGACCAGCGCATCCACCCCTTTCACCACCCTCGGCTCGGTGCGAGCGGCGAATCCAAGTTCGCGTAGCCTCGCCAATATGCCCGATTGGGTATCCGCCAAGCGCCTCGCCCCAATCTCCACCGCCCCGGTTCCGTAGCTAAAGAAACTGAGCTTGCGCAAGGCGGTCAGACGGCTGTCCAACTGCCGCAACCCGCCCGCTGCCGCGTTGCGAGGATTGGCAAAGAGCTGCTCCCCCTTCTCCGCCTTGGCCCGATTCAGTTCGGCAAAGACGTCCTTCAGCATGATGACCTCCCCCCGAACCTCCATCCTCCCGGGCAAAGGCTCTTGGAGGCGGAGAGGGATACCACGAATCGTCTTGGCGTTCTGGGTGACATTCTCGCCCGTCGTGCCATCGCCACGCGTTGTCGCAATGGCCAGAATCCCATCCACATAGGTCAGGGAGATGGAGGCCCCGTCGAATTTCAGCTCGGCGAAGTACTCCACCTCCTCCTCGGTCTCCAGCCCCCGCTTCACCCGCCGGTCGAAATCCCGCAGCTCGTCATGGCCAAAGGCGTTGTCCAGCGAGAGCATGGGCTGGAGGTGGCGGTGGGACTCGAACCCGGCGATGGGTGGCGCGCCGATCCGCTGAGTAGGGGAGTCGATGGTCTTTAGTTCAGGATGCGCTTCCTCGATCTCTTGAAGCTCCCGAAACATCCGGTCCCACTCGGAGTCGCTGATCTCGGGGGAGTCGAGCACATAGTATCGGTAGTTGTGATACTCAAGGGCTTGGCGCAGTTCGGCGGCGCGGGCGGCAGGATCCATCGGTTGGAAGGATACCGCTGGCTACCAGATGGTGTGGACGGGGTACAAGCGAAAGGTTCGATCCGCCGAGACGATGTGTAGCTGGTGAGCAATCGCCTGGCAAATCAGCATCCGATCAAATGGGTCTCTGTGGTGGGGAGGGAGCGACTCCAGTTCGTATGCGGCCAGGTCATCAAAGGGAAGCGGCTGGAGATTGTAGACGGCGGAAAGGTTTGCGATAAAGGTGGGAGTATCTGGCTGAAGACTCAATCCGCCTTTGGATGCTTTGAGCCCGATCTCGGCAATACTGATCGGGCTGTAGTAGAGATTGGCAGCATTCTGGATAGCCCCAAGCGCCTTCGCGGAAAGGGCTCGACTGCCAAGACCAAGCCATATAAGGACGTTGGCGTCAAGAAGCAGGTTCATCTAGCCACTTCCAATCCTCATCGACCTCCTTCATCATCTCATCCAACTCCTCCTCCGTCATTGGATCCCAGGCGTCGGGAGCTTCGTAGAGGACCATGTGTTTGAGCAGGCCAGGTGGGGGCCTCTTGGGAATAGGCTTTTCTGCTTCCGTGCCATAGGGCGCACGCAGCTCGGCCACAACCAGGTTCCGGTTGCAGATCAGCACCGTCTCTCCCGCCTCTACCCGCTTCAGGAGCTTGGAGAGGTTGGTCTTGGCCTCGTGAACGTTCACCCGGATCATCTTAGTTTATATTATAGCTAAGTAGTGGACTAAGTTTAGGGGAAGGCGTTGGGGGCAAGGTGTTGGGTTTGGGGGGATCGGACCTATCTGGCGAATAGGGGACGGCTCAACCTAGAACCTAAAACCGAGGAACCGTCCCCCTCAATCCTCCATGCCCGCTTCCAAAATCCCATCCGCCACAAAAATCGGCGCGTCGAACCGGACGGCGAGGGCGATGGCATCCGACGGGCGGGCGTCGATCTCCATTTCCTCCTTGTTGGTGCGGATATAGAGCTTGGCGTAGTACACCGTGTTCCAGAGGTCGTCGATCACTACCCGGTCCAGATTGGTGTCCATCCGATCCAGCACCGCTTTCACCAGGTCGTGGGTCATGGGACGGTCGGGGCGGGTGCCTTCCAAGGGAAGGCTGATGGCCTGGGCTTCATAGGGGCCGATCAGGATCGGCAATTTGCGCTCTCCATCGGAGAGCAATACGAACCGGGAGATCGAGCCGTTGCTTTCGGCGGCAAAGACGCCGTCGATCTGCACCTCGACCAACTCCCCTAACGCGCTCGTGTCGCGCGGAACTCCGTTGCCGTCATAGGGAAAGAATGGCGGCGGTTCCTCAAAGTTTTCCGATCCGTCGTTTTCCTCTGGCATGGAATGACATTACCTTGTTGGGGGGCGAAATGGCGTGAAGGCGTTGGGTCTTGGGCGGTGAGGCTTTGGGAAGCGCAGATGTTCTGACTACAAGCACGCAAAACCTCCATCCCCCAACCCCTTCCTCCATTTCCGTCTCCATTTGCAGTCTGCAAAGTTTGTTGCCGCGAAATGGAGGAAGGGGAGCTTTTTTATACAGTTGCTCTGACTTTTTGAACGACGCTCTCTAGGAAGACGTCGTTAGTGGGCGTTCTCTTAAGCAACTTGATGAGGCCTTCAGTGGCGTCGATGCTGTTCTGCTCTTTGGCCATCAGGCGGCGAAGCTGAACGATGCCTTCCATCTGATCCTTGGTGAAGAGCAATTCCTCGTGTCGCGTGGAGCTTCGGCGGATGTCGATGGCGGGCCAGATGCGGCGCTCGGAGAGTTCGCGGTCCAGTACGATTTCGCTGTTGCCGGTTCCCTTGAGTTCCTCAAAGATCGACTCGTCCATCTTGGAACCCGTATCCACCAGGACCGAAGCGATGATCGTCAGCGATCCGCCTTCCTCGATGTTTCGCGCCGCGCCAAAGAATCGGCGGGGGCGGTAGAGGGCGCTGGGATCCAAGCCACCTGTCAGCGTTCTTCCACTGGGGTTGATCGTCAGGTTGCTGGCACGGGAAAGTCGGGTAAGCGAGTCGAGAACGATGACCACGTCCCGCCCGGTTTCCACCAGCCGCTTGGCCTGTTCTAGACAAAGCTCGGCAACCCGCATGTGGTTCTCGGCGGGCTCGTCGAAGGTGGAGGAGATGACCTGGCCGCGCACAGACCGGCGCATATCGGTGACCTCTTCCGGCCGCTCGTCTACGAGCAGGACCATCAGATAGACCTCGGGATGGTTGGAGCTGATCGCGTTGGCGATCGTCTTCATCATCGTGGTCTTACCGGCCTTGGGCGGCGAGACGATGAGGCCGCGCTGGCCTTTACCAATGGGGGAGATGAGGTCCACGATTCGGGCCGGGATGTTCTCCATCACGGTCTCCATGCGGAGCTTCTCATCCGGGAAAAGCGGGGTCAATTCGTCGAAATTCTTGCGGCGCTGCATCTCGGCAGAGCCAGTGGCGAAGCCGTTTACGCTCTCAACCCGCAGCATCCCGCGATACTTCTCGCCCTCTTTCGGCAGGCGCACTTGGCCAAAAACCATGTCGCCGCCGCGCAGGCCAAAGCGCTTGACCTGGGACTGGCTGACATAGACGTCTTCGTTGGACGGCTGATAGTTGTCGCGTCGAAGGAAGCCCCAGCCGTCGTTGAGGATCTCCAGAATGCCGCGGGCGTAGACGGCCTCAAACTCGGCGTTCTTGATCTCCAGCAGCTTCTCGATGAGTTCGTGCCGCAGGTGGGTCTTGGGGTCCAGTTTGGCGGCCTTGGCGGCTTTGAGAAGCTCAGCCGGCGTCATCTGGTCAAAGTGGTTATAGTCGATTTCGGGCAGATTTTCGAGATCGGATTGGAGATCGGCCTTTGGCAAGCCTTCTCGGCTACGGCCTCTGCCGCGGCGCTGACCGCCGCCGTCATTCTTACGTGGACGAAACTGATGCGTCATGTGGCTCCTGAATCAGAATTCAGACAAATTGGGATAGCGTGTGCAAGTCGATTCGCAAGGGAATCAATCTTCGTGGAGGATGGCGATGTACGGCAGGTTTCGGAACCTTTCTCCGTAATCTAACCCATATCCTACCACAAATTCATTCGGAATCTCAAAGCCAACGTATTCGACCTGGGTCTTATGCTTGCGCGCCTCCGGTTTGGAGAGCAGCGCAACCACCTTCAGCGACTTTGGCTTCCGGGTCCCGAGCAGCTCTCGTAGGTGCGCGAGGGTCGTACCGGTGTCTACGATGTCTTCAACGATTAAGACGTCGCGCCCCTCGATATTGGTGTCAAGGTCTTTGCGAATTTGCACCACTCCGCTGGAAGATTTCTCGGAGCCGTAGCTGCTGACCTGGACGAAGTCGATGGTCGTGATGTCGGCGAGGAGTCGGCTGAGGTCGGAAAGGAAGTGGAGGGAGCCCTTGAGAACGCCCAGAAGCAGGATCTCCGAATCGCCGTAGTCGGTGCGGATTTGGGTGGCCAGTTCTTGGACTTTGGCTTGGATGGCTTCTTGGGTGAGAAGGGGTTGAAGGCGTTCGGGCATAGGACCTCAAGAGCGTACCCATAGGGGCTGCACTTCACCATCACGACGCCTAGCAAAAGGCGTCAGATGCCATTTCTAGACTCAAAGCGTTCGTATAACTCCTCCGCTGGGATCGTTCGCCCCGCCTTCACGTCGTCCAATCCCTCTTGCACAGCAGCGATAAACCTCTTCTTCTCCAGCTCTGACA
This sequence comes from uncultured Fimbriimonadaceae bacterium, assembly GCA_964501275.1. Classification (GTDB taxonomy): domain Bacteria; phylum Armatimonadota; class Fimbriimonadia; order Fimbriimonadales; family Fimbriimonadaceae; genus 55-13. The sequence continues at coordinate 59,773 of CAZCSP010000015.1, forward strand.
CGAGTGCCTGATACTCCACTGCATCCATCACCACCACCTCCGCCAACCCATTCACGGTCAGCAACATAGGGCGACGGGTTTCCTTTGCATGGGTGATCATTTTCTTGGCGTTCCTTTGGAATTCGGACAGGCTGTAGACTTCGCGGGCGTCGATGGGCTTCATGATATTTACATGATATTCCATGTTTACATAATTTTTCATATATTCTCAAGGCGTGCAAGCTGAAGTCTCAGCCAAGTGGATCAATTCATGATTCCTTCAAACTCTGAAGGCAAGCTAAAAGTGCCAGATTATTGGCGAAAAAGAATATCCTCGTGAGTGCGGGGAAGTAGATCAAACCGCAAAGTCCACATATTGGTGAAGTGCTTACCGGCATGAGGATCTCGATACTGGCCGTAGAGTGCTCGATAACCAGGTCCTCTTGAGCCTATGACCGCGGTTTCAGACTTATTTCCAAACTTATCTTGTATTTGAGCGGTATAGCTTCGAATAGTTGCGGGGGAAAGCCCCTCTACTTTTACGCCAGCAACCCAACGCCAATATGGCAGGCGTTCATTGTCATTTGGGTTTGGTTCGTCGGACTTATTTCGCACCTGATGCCACTCCTTACCGTTTACGCCAACAACGGCTAAGGCCTCTTCAATGCCCACATCCTTCCCAAACAGCAGCTCAAGTCTCTCAATCTTAAAGGGGGGCGCATCCCAACGATGTCCCGTTGAGACAATAGCCTCTACCCCCATCCGGGTGAGGCTAGCCGGTAGTTGGCTCTTCTTGTACACTTGGTGCGCACCGCCTGGAAAAGCAGATGGCCCCCAACTTTCCACATGTTCACCTTTGGTTCCCAATATGCCGTGGAGTACAGAGCTGTCTTTGCCCATGACTTTGACCAAGGTTAGAGCAGAACCTCTTGTGGTACTCGAACTTTGAGTTCTAACTGGATCAATACCTACATTTCTGGGGCTGAGAGTGATTAGCGCAATTACGGCGGTAAGAAGCATCTTTTACCTCAACTGCAATCTTACCACGAACCATTGACAATCGGCTCAGTCACTGTGATGTCATACCACTCTCCAAGGACCGTCACTGCATGGGAATTGACGTGAATGCCCATGAAAACGTGCGTGTGAGGCGGCTCCGATCTGCCAAACTATCCGCCTAGAAATGCACTCATCCGACCTCGGGTTCAACACCCTCCTCGCCCACTATGGAGAAGACAAGAAGGACCAAGGGGCGGTGGTGCCTCCGATCTACCAGACTTCCCTCTTCGTCTTCGACACCATCGAGGAGTTCGCTTCCAGCCTCACCGGGAACCCACAGGGGCCGCCTTATCACTACAGCCGCATCGGCAACCCAAGCGTGGACCTCGCCGAGCAGAAGATTGCCCAGTTGGAGGGGACCGACGCCTGCAAACTCTTTGGGACCGGACAGGGGGCCATCACCGCCGCGATCATGAGTTGCGTCCAAGCCGGATCGCACGTCGTGGCCGTGGACACCTGCTATGGCCCCACCCGCACCCTCCTCACTGACTACCTTTCCAAGTTCGGAGTCAAGACCACGTTTGTCACGGGCATCGACCCGCAAGAGATCCTCGATGCCATCCAGCCCGACACGACCGCCGTCTACCTGGAGTCCCCCAGCAGCCTGCTCTTCCGGCTCCAGGACATCGAGACGGTCACCCGTCATTGCCGGGAGAAGGGCATCACAACCCTGATCGACAACACCTACTGCACCCCCCTCTTCAGCAACCCCGCCCGGATGGGGGTGGATATCGTCCTGCACAGCGCAACCAAATATCTGGCCGGGCACAGCGACCTCACGGCGGGCGCGGTTTGCACCAGCCAGGAGAGGATCGACCGGCTCAGTCGGCTTGAGGTCAACCTCCTCGGCTCCCTTCTCGCCCCCTTCCCCGCTTGGCTCCTGACCAGAGGGATGCGGAGTTTGGGCGTGCGGATGCTGCGCCACCAGCAGACCGGGAATATCGTCGCCGAGTGGATAGAGCAGCAGTCAGAGGTAGAGCAAGTGCTTCACCTTGGCCTGCCCTCCTTCCCGCAGAGAGATTTGGTCGAGAAGCAAATGCGAGGCACCTCATCCCTCTTCTCCTTCTTCCCCAAGGTTCAGGACAAGGAGAAGATCGTGGCCTTCGTGGAGGCTCTCGAACTCTTCCAAATCGGCGTATCCTGGGGAGGGTTCGAGAGCCTGGCCGTCCCCATCGAAGTCAAGCCCGACAACTGGGACCAGCCTCAGATGATCGTCCGCCTCTTCTGCGGATTGGAAGAACCCGAAGACCTCATCGCCGACCTGAAACAGGCGATGCGATTCCTTGCATAGCCCATTTGCCTGGAATTTCTTTCCCGGGAATCCTCCGATGGGTTACCCTGGCTTTTGATAGAACCACATGACTTGAGCCCGTTATGAGCGGCTCAGCTAACGGATTGCCAGCTCGGTGTCGTTGTCGAAGATGTGGATGCGGTCCAAGTCGATGATAAACTCGGCGTTTTGGCCTTCCTTGATCTTTGTTCCGGTATCAATCGTCGCGATCATGTTGTGCTTGCCGACTCCCAGATAGGCGACATACTCGGGGCCGAGGGGCTCCAGAACATCCACCTTGGCGGTGATCGTATTGCCAGGGGTCGCCTTCATGTGGGACTCCATGCTCTTGTCGAAGATCGCCTCCGGGCGGATTCCCAGCGTGACTTTCTTGCCGATAAACGCGGCGGCGGCATGGCTGGCTCCGATGGGGAGTTTGAAGTCGCCCGCATCCACATAAGCCTCCGCCCCCTCCCGAGTGATCTCGGCGTCCAGGAAGTTCATGGGCGGGGAGCCGATGAAGCCGGCGACGAACTTGTTGGCGGGAGTGTTATAGACCACCTCGGGAATATCGCACTGCTGCAAAACCCCATCCTTCATGATCGAAATCCGCTGCCCCATCGTCATCGCCTCGACTTGGTCGTGGGTGACGTAGATCGTTGTAATTCCTAACGATCTGTGCAATCTGATCAGTTCTGCGCGGGTTTGGACGCGGAGTTTGGCGTCAAGGTTGGATAGCGGCTCGTCCATGAGGAAGACTTTAGGTTTCCTAACGATGGCTCTCGCCAGAGCGACGCGCTGTCTTTGCCCGCCTGAGAGTTCCTTGGGACGACGGGCCAGGTACTTCTCGATATCCAGCATCCGGGCGACTTCTCGCACTCGGGCGTCGATGTCGGCCTTGATTTTCTTGGCCTCGCCCATGTGGCTGATCTGCCAGAAGAAGCTCTTCAACTCGCGCAGGCGTAGGCCGAACGCGATGTTGTCGTAGACGTTCATGTGCGGATACAGCGCGTAGTTCTGGAAGACCATCGCGATGTCTCGATCCTTGGGCGGCACGTCGTTCACGCGCACGTCGCCGATCAAGATGTCGCCATCAGTAGCCTCTTCCAAGCCTGCGACCATGCGGAGGGCGGTCGTTTTTCCGCATCCAGAGGGTCCGACGAGGACCATGAACTCTTGATCCTTGATTTCGAGATTAAGGTTATCGACGGCCTTGACGTCTTTGCCGAAAACCTTGCTGATGTTCTTGAACGTAACTCCTGCCAACCAAACGCTCCTTCGGGGGTATCGAACCGCATTATAACCCTATGAAGCCTGAACGGGGGCTAAACTGGCCGGGGAGAAGGAAAAAAGGCGTTTGACGCTGGGTTTTTGGCGTTGGGGGTTGAAGGGATTTCACGGCTTCTGTTCGCCAAACTCAAAAATCTGTCCCAAAGCCCGCCAGAGGTCGGTTAGGGGCAGGCCGATGATCTTGGAGAATGTTTCTTCCCACTCTTGCGCGGAATTCATTGCTCCCTCACTGTGAACCCTTCCGTCGTCGCATCCAGGACGATCTTTGCCGAGCCGTCCCGCCAGTGGAAGAAGTCGTCGTTTTCCCCTTTACACTGCATCGCGCAGATCTCATAGCCTTGGGATAGCCCGATTCGCAGACGAGCCGACTCCGTTATCTCCACAGACTCCACCGTCAAACTTCCTTGCTCGACCTTCTCAATAAACGCCTTCGCCCGCTTCCAACGCGCCTTGGCTAAAGGGTCGCGCGGCGGCGTCTTCCTGGCATAGAACGGCCTTCGGTTAAGATGAAGATCGCCCGATCCTAAAACGGTGACCGCCCCCTGGGAAACCCGCCAGTCAAAGGTGACCATCAAACTGAAATCCGCCCGCATGACCGGCTTGTCGTCTCGCCCCACGCCAGGTTTCAGTTCTCCGAACTCAAACACCATCCACAACAGACGCCACATATCGGTGAGCGGCAAACCCACGACTACAGAAAGGTAGGTCTCCAACTTGGCGGCTGAGTAAGGCGTCATAGCCTCTTGGAATCCCTCATCAATACTCAGGTGCCTCGTTTAGGAAGAACTGCTTGCCTTCCAGCGCCGGATCGAAGCCTTCCTCCGGAGGGAACAGGCCGTTACTATCGCTCCAGATCCCCTGCAAAACCGGCACCGACGGATCGCCCATTAGGTCCACCAGTTTGCCCAGGTAGAACGGTTTCCAGCCGTCGTGGACATCGAGGAACACCATCTGCACTTGGCCTTCCCCAAACCAGTCATGGACGCAATCGCTTTCGCGATACACCTTCCCATCGCGGATGTCTTGGCCATACTGATTGCAGAAGTAGTGGATGTCGTCAGGAGTTAACCCGCAGATGAAAAGCTCCGGCTTGCCGAAGGTTTGATGAATGCCGATGGTGTAGCCAAAGGAAGGCGCATCCGGCACCAGCGTCACATGCCACCCGTATTCGGCGATGTTGTCGAGAATCTGCTGATCGGCAGGGTGCATGGAGTTTAGTGTGGCATGGGGGACGGTGTTGCGGCATTGCGGTGTTAGGCGTTAGGATTTGAAACCTAGCCCCGAAATGCCGAAACGCCGTCCCACCCGTCCCTACCTTCCCCGCACCGCCTCATACAGCAAAAGCGTCCCCGCCATTGCGATGTTGAGGGAGTCGATGCCTTTGGCCATGGGGATGCGGACGAAGGCGTCGCACGTGAGGCGTTGGGCTTCGCTGAGGCCTTGGCGTTCGTTGCCGAGCATGATGAGGGTGGGCTTGCGGAGGTTGACTTTGCGATAGGCGGTCGCCGCGCCGCCGTCCGCGCCCAGGACCCGAATCTCGTACCGTCGGGGCCATTTTCGGAACGCCTGATGGGTGGTCTGGATGATCGGGACGGCGAAGATCGAGCCCATGGACGCCCGTACCGTCGCCGGGTCATAGGGGTCGGCGCGGTCTCGGGGCGGGCCGAAGACTATCAGCCCCGACGCCCCTGCCGCATGGGCCGACCGGATGAGCGTGCCGAGGTTGCCCGGAGAATTCACCCGCTCGACGCCCAGCCACAAGTCGCCCCGCCGAACCTTGTCGGGCAGTCCGCGCCAGTCTTGGTCCAGCGCCAACAGCACACCCTGCGGCTCTAGGTTCTGGGCAAGTCGGCGAAACGCCTCCTCCGATAGCTTGACTTTGGGGCAGTCCAGGGAGTGGATCAGGCGGCGAACCTCCCCTGAATGAAGCAGTTCCCGGCAATAGGCGATGGCCCGAACCGGTGCGCCGTGGTCGAGGGCGGCATGAAGGGCGCGGAGGCCTTCGGCAAGATAAAGCCTTTCCTGGTCGCGAACCTTACGGTCCTGAAGGGGAAGAAGAAAGTCGGGCGCGGCTAGATCCCTAGCTCGCATCCTCCCGTTGCCATCTGGCTTGGTTGTAAGTCATGTTTGGTTGAGCCTGCCCTTTGGCAGGCAGGTTGGCTTATTGTAGCTTTTTTCACGCAAAGGCGCAAAGATCGCAAAGGGTTGTCCCTGCCTTAACTTGAAACGTTGTGCCGCCGTGTCGTTGTGGTTCCCTTCTTGTGGTCAACCTGCTTCTTGGCATAGTCATAAAAGTACCAGGCACCGCATAGCACGAGAAACGCGCTAAAGAGGCGACCGGGATTATCGTGGCCGATTGCAACCAAGAAGACAGTCTCGATCCCCAGCAACCCAGCCGCCAACTTTGGGCCCCAAATCTGGTTCCTAAGGATCGCCAAGCCACTGAGGAGAGTCGCAATCCCAAAGCCAGCCAGAATGGCCGCCATCCATTTGCGCTCCGAAAACCCCAACCCTATGATCCCCAACGCCAATGGAATCAGAGAGACGAGGAGGCAGTATAGAAACGCACTCACACGCTCCGGCCAACGTTCCTTATGAAGCAGACTCTTCATCGTCCTCCTCCACTCTACCGGACATCGACTTGGGCCAGATGATAGCGGCGAGAATGGTGGCAATGCCCGCGATAATATACAGATAGGAGGCAATCTTCACATCAGCAGGGTCGGTGATCGACGCTCCGCGTCCAGTCGCAACTCCAGTCCGAATTGCATCCAAGCCCAAAGCGATCAAGACGACGCCCACGACGGCAAAAACAACGCGGTCCCACACCGTCAATCCCGAGGACTGCTTCAGGGGCACCCCCAAGATTCCCAACCGAATCGCCAGCCGGTGCCAGAGAGATAGGTTGTGGGCGTAGGCGGGGTTATAGCGTAGGTGGTACTTGCCCGGTTCCCCGACCAGCGAGTCGCGATGCCCCAGAAACTTGACATATCGCCCCTGTCCATCCAATCGCGCCAAAGCCTCCGGTCCCTCCAAAATCCACTCCACTCGACCAGCGACCGATGGCATGAACCCGCTCGCCCGAATCCGCTTAACCAACTCCGCCAAGTCGGCGTCATAGGGCAGGGTGAAAGAGATGGTGTGAGGCGCATCTATGTCGTCGGCATAGCACACGCTGTCGCGAGTCACTTCGCACACCACCTCCTCTTGAGAATTCATCCCAACTCAGAATATCCCAGGCGGTAAGGGGCAAAAGCCCCTTCCTCCCTGAAGGTCGGGGAGGAAGGGGTTTGAACTTGTAGTTGGAAGAGGTTTGTACACCCCGGAAAGTTCGGGGGTGTTGCATGGTGTTTGTTGCCTTGCGAATCTTTGCGGTCTTTGCGCCTTTGCGAGAATCTCTTGAACTCACGCAAAGACGAAAAGTCGCCAAGAATCGCAAAGGGTGGGGCGGTGCGCAACACAATGCAACAGCCCCGAGCCATCCGGGGCGGGTGCCGAGATTTCGGATTTGGGATTGGGGGAGGTCTTTTCATAAGTCACGTGAAACTTGCGCACGGCGTCATGGTGAGCGAGAGCGGCCCGAGCGTTATGTTTTTGCAGAGCGTTCTATGCCGCGAAGTCGAACCGCCCCACCCACTTATAAGTTAGGAAGAATCTACAGACAGGTGAGGTCCTTCGACTCGCGACAATCACTCAGCCCACATCCAAGATTGTCAATGCTCGCTCAGGATGACGCTGTACCACAACGGGGCAATTATGAAAAGACCTCGGAGATTGCGGAGTTCTATAGAAGCCTCTCGGCTACTCCAAGCTTCCGGAACCTCCTCCCCCCGGCCCCCTCCTCCAAGACGAACCACTTGGAGGAGGGGGAGAAGCTACACGTCGGCTACAGCCAGGTACAGTCTCCCTAACGTGCGCCAGGCTTTTACCCTCATCGAACTATTAGTAGTCATTGCTATCATTGCCATCCTCGCGGCGATTCTCTTTCCCGTCTTTGCCAGCGCCAAGGCCGCGGCAAAGGCCACCGCATGCAGCAGCAATGTGAAGAACCTCGCCACCGCGCTGGAGATGTATCGCGCCGACTATGACGGCAACTACCTGCTCGCCGCCTATGCCACGCCTACCGACTTCAAAATCTGGCACGACCTGAACGATCCCTACGTGAAGAACAAGGACATCTGGCTTTGCCCTGGATGCGACCTGAAGGACTCGGACGCCAATGGGGCGCGCACCAGCCACTTTGGCTATAACGCCGACTATCTGACCAACATCGCCCCCGACTTCTCCAACTTCGATGGGCATGCGGCGGTGAACGAGAGCGCCGTCGCCCACCCCGTGGAAACCGTGCTCTTCACCGTTGCCAAGAGCAGCGTTCTCGCCAGCTATTGCGGAGACGAGGGCAAGTTCCTCTTGGCGCCCAGCAGTCCAGACGCCGACTGTTGGGGACGGCCCTATCCCGTCCATGCGAAGATGGTCAACATCGCCTGGCTGGATACCCACGTCACCCGCTGGAACCCCACAAAGTTCTATACTGATGACCGATATTTCGACTTGGAATAGCCGCTCGAAAACGGCAAAACGCACGTAGAATAGACCCATGTCTCACAAGCCAGGCGAGCGGATTTTTGGGGTGGAAACGGAGTTTGGGTGTCTGGTGATGGACGAGACCCTGGGTTCGCCCGAGATGGCGGTCGAGGCGATCAAGAACTACATCTTCTACGAAATGCGGTTAGGCGCCATCGACGTCCATGCCCGAGACGACGTTTTTGAGCCTCTGGGATCGGGAGGTTTCCTCATGAATGGAGCCCGGCTCTACATCGACGCCGTCGGCTCCCACCTGGAGTACGCCACCGCCGAGTGCCGCAGCCTCAAAGACCTGGTCGCCAACGACCGGGCGGGGCAGCGGCAGATCGTGCGGGCGATCAGCGAACTGGGTTTGCAGGAAGAGGTCAGCATCTACAACAACTCAGTGGACCACTTTGGCGGGCATACCTTTGGGTGCCACGAGAACTACCTGGTCCGGGCCGACGACGACTTTCTGAACACCACCGTCCACCTCTTCTACCCCTTCCTGGTCACCCGCCAAATCTATGCCGGGGTGGGGCGGGTCGGGGGGCACATCCTTACTGCGGACGGGATTCGACCCAGCTATCAGGACGTGATGGAGAACCCGATCGACTACATCTGGGTCTCCCACATCTACGGCGTCGAATCCGACCCGACGGTCAATTTCCAACTCAGCCAGCGGGCCGACCATATTGTGAAGACCATCGCCTCGAGGGTTAGGTTCAATAGAGCCCTGATCAACCCCAAGTGGGAGCATTTCTATACCCACGACGGCATGACGCGGCTTCACCTACTCTTTGGCGAGAGCAACCAGAGCGAGTATGCCTACATGCTCAAAGTCGGGACGACGTTGCTGATGTTAAGGCTGTTGGAAGATGATTTGGTTCCCGAACGATTGCATCTCCTCAATCCGTTAGCTTCCCTAAGAGATATCAGTAGGGACCCTAACTTTAAGTGGCAGGTGGAGTTGGGCGACGGAACGACCCTCTCCGCCATTGACTTGCAACGGGAGTATGTGGCTTTGGCAGAGCGGTACCGCGGGTTCGACGAGCAGACTGATTGGACTTTGGACAACTGGGCCTCGACCCTGGATGGGCTGGAACGCGATCCGATGTCGATGGGCGACCGGTTGGATTGGGTGGCGAAGCGGAAGATGGTGGAGCAATACATGGCGGAGGAGGGGCTGGACTGGTCGTCCGACGCCCTGCACTCCATCGACCTGGAATACCACAACATCGACCCCGAGAAGTCGCTGTTCTACGCCTATCAGGAGATGGGGGAGACGACGCGGGTTCTCTCCGACCTGGACATCACCACCGCCATGACCGACCCTCCCCAAAACACTCGGGCCAAGGGTCGGGCGAAGCTGGTGGAGCAGGTCTTGAAACGGAAGTCGCCCAAGTTCTACGCCTTCGACTGGAACGGGGTCGCCATCGACCGAAACCGCTACTACGAAATGTCCGACCCCTTCGACACCTACGAAAACCCGTCGGACCAATGGCAGATTCCGGTGAAGTGAGGGCGCGTGTGGCTAACGAGTATAAGGTGCTCGGGAGTCAAGCCCTGATATCGAAGCAAAGTGCTTTAGGTTGAATGTGAAGAGCGTCGCTCCTCGATTGAGCGCTTGGGCGGCAATCATGTAGTCAGGTAGTCCGAGACCGGTTGATAGCGCATACCGCGCTACCAGTTCCCCTACAAGTGAGGAGTCTTCAGGAGTGAGGGGCGCTACAGAATACGTGCTGAGGAATCGCTGACTGCGTTGAAGTTCTGCTTTGTCCCTTGATCCAAACAGCATTTCCCAAGCCACTGCAGCAGGCAGACTGATATCGTCTTCCAAGGTTGAGAGCCACATAGCCGCTTGAGGGCGAGCCCTTTGAATCTCTACGAGAACGTCTGTATCGAGCAGAAACACTAACTCGCTCGGCTCCAGGCTCTGTCTCGCAGATTCCTGGCGAATTCAGCGCTGTCGTCGATATCCGTCCGGTCGGCCCACATACCGAATATCTCCGAATTCAGCAGGTCCGCCGCCGTTGAACCTTTGAGTGGCCTTTTCACCACAACTGTAACTTCGACGCCGTCGGGAATGTCGGCACCTATCTCAAGGTCGATCCGGCCTTCGCGGGCAATTCCCTTATAGCTGTGTGGTTCAAACGACATCTCTTTATTTTACGTCGGATAAATCAAACTCGGAGATAATGTCCCAGGATAACGACCAAAAAACCTACGCCTACAACAAGCTTCGCGAGACCATGATTGTCGCGGAATCTACGCGGCGGTCGATGCAGGGGAATCGGGGGGTGGGGACTGGGCCGGAGGAGGCTTTTCGTCATGCGCTTTGGCAAGCGGGGTTGCGGGGGTATCGGAAGAATGTGAAGGGGTTGCCGGGGAAGCCGGATGTGGTGTTTGGGAAGGCCAAGCTGGCGATCTTCGTCCATGGCTGCTATTGGCACCAGTGCCCCCACTGCCAACGAAACCGGACTCCCAAAACCAACGCCGCGTATTGGAGCGCGAAGTTTGAAGCGAACCAGGAGCGGGATGGGCGGAACGTGGCGGCTTTGGAGGAGTTGGGGTACCGGGTGTTGGTGGTTTGGGAGTGCGAGGTGAAGCAGGGGTTGGAGACGGTGGTGGAGCGGGTCGTGGGAATGCTGGATTGTTTGAGTGCTTGATTGCTGGATTGCTTGGAAATCGGAATCCGGAAGTCGGAAATCGGAGGGGGCTCTTACAAAACTTCATCCACGGCTTCAAGCGTATGCTCGCAAGTCTATGAGTCGAGCCGCAAGGGGGACGCAGAAGGTTTGCCCGACTCCCGCATTGGAAGAAACCACAACGACACAGGGGCGCAACGAAGCTAGCTCTCTCGCCACTCAGTGAAACAGGGCCGCTTCCTACTACAAACAAACGGCTGACGTTCTCCACCCCCCGGCCCCCTCCTCATTCCGTCGCGATGCAGGCAAGTGGAATGGACCATTCTGATTCCGCGCGGAACGAGGAGGGGGAGGGCTACTTCGACATCGCCAACTGGATGAGGTCTCGGGAGGGTTTGAAAGTGACATCCTCTCTCACGGCCTCTACCACCTCAACCGGGACGCCGGATTGGCCTTCTAACAGGGCGCCGATGATGTCTTCTACCAGCCTCTCGGGGGTGGAGGCGCCGGAGGTGATGCCTACGACCGGGTAGTCGGTGCGCCAGGCGGGGAGGACCTGCTCGGGAGAGATGACGAGGTGGGCTTCTGCGCCCAGGGTCTCGGCGACCTCGCGCAGGCGGTTGGAGTTGGAAGAGGTGACGGACCCGACGACCAGGACCAAGTCGCATTTGGGGGCCATCTGGCGGATAGCGGCTTGGCGGTTGGTGGTGGCGTAGCAGATGTCCTCTTTGGGCGGGGTCTGGAGGTGGGGGAATCGGCGCTTCAGCACGTCCATCGTGGCGCGGACCTCGTCCACGCTAAGGGTGGTCTGGGTGAGGACGGCGAGCTTTTCGTAGTGGGGAATCTCCAGCCGCTCGGCATCCTCAGGGGTCTCGACCAGAACCATGCGATCGGGAGCCTCGCCCATCGTGCCCTCGGCCTCCACATGGCCGTCGTGGCCGATGTAGATCATGAAGTAGTCCTTGGCGGCGAAGTGCTTGGCCTCGTTGTGGACCTTGGTTACCAGAGGGCAGGTGGCGTCGATGATGGTGAGGCCGCGCTCCCTGGACTCCTGCCGAACCTTGGGGGAGACGCCGTGGGCGGAGTAGACGACCACCGCACCATTGGGGATGTCGGAGATGTCCTCCACAAAAACCACGCCCCGCTCCTCAAATGAGCGCACTACCCACTCGTTGTGGACGATGGCATGGCGGACGTAGATGGGCGCGCCATGGATTTTGAGGGCCAAGTCCACCACCTCGATGGCATAGGCAACCCCCGCACAGAATCCCCGCGGCGCGGCAAGCAAAATTTGCTTCACAGTTTATTTTACTTGGGGGCGGGGTTGGGGGTTTGGGATCGGACTTATCTGACGAATCTGACAAATCTTGACTGATAGGGCAGATAAGACTGATCGGACAGATAGGGCTTATTCCCGGCAAATGGGGGAAAGGGAGCAACAGCCCCAATGCATCCGCCGCCTACAGATTTTTGCCTCCTACAAGTTCAAACCCCTCTATCCCCCGGCCCCTTTCTCCCCAACCTTTGGGGAGAAAGGGGAGCTTGAGTGCAAGTATCCTGTTCACATGGACCATGCGGTTTTGAATAAGATGTTAGAGGCTCGGGTGAAGGACTTGGCGGATCGTCGAGCGCCTCGTTCGGCTCACGACCATCAGGAGCAGATCGAGGAGCAACGGGTTCTTCTGGCGAAGGCTCTAGGCCTCTACCCCGCCCCGCCCAAGACCGACTTGAAGGCTCAGGTGACGGGGACGATCGAGCGGGATGGCTATCGCATTGAGAAACTCCGCTACGAGTCGCGGCCCGGCTTCTTGGTCACCGCCCACCTTTACCTGCCTGCCAAAGAGGGCAAGCATCCGCTGATCCTGAGTCCGCATGGGCACTGGGAGTTCAAGAAGTGTACGCCCGTGGTCCAGGCGCGGGGGATTGGGTTGGCGTTGCTGGGCTTTGCCTGCCTGATCGTGGATTCGCCGGGCTATAGCTGGGACAACAACGACCAGAACGAGCGGAAGGGGATGGGGACCCACGACGACCCCTGGCTCTCGATGGGTGCGCCGGTGCAGGGGCAGTATGTTTGGGACCTCGTGCGGGGTCTGGACTACTGCGAGACTCGTCCCGAGATCGACCTGTCCAAAGTCGGGCTGACCGGGGCGAGCGGGGGCGGGACGGCGACGATGCTGGCCTTCGCCTTCGAGGAGCGAATCCATGCGGCGGCCCCGGTTTGTGCGGCAACTAGCATGGAGATCATGCCCCACAACGGCTGCTTCTGCAACCACCTGTCGGGCCTGATGGAGGTCGGGGACCGGAGCGACATCATGGCGATTCGGGCGCCTGCGCCTATCTGCCTGATCGGCGCCTCGGAAGACCCCGAGTTCCCGCTGGAAGGACACCAGAAGTCGTATGAGAAGCTCCGGGCCATCTATGGGCGATACAAGGCGGAGGACAAGGTGCGGATGGAGATCGTGGAAGGCAAGCACGACTACAACCGCCGGATGCGCGAGGCGATGTACGCCTTCTTTGCCGAGCACCTGAAAGGGGAGCCTCGGCGGGGCCACATCGCCGAGCCCCGCCCCTTGACCGATGGCGGGACCAACCCGTTTGAGGCTGGAACCGAGAAGCATGACAACCCGGAACTGATGGTCACGTCCCCGGACCAACGGGAGACGCGGACTTTCCGACAGCTATTGGAGCAAAACCTGGCGGAGCCCTATCCTTCGGAGTTTGAGGCAGAAAAGCGGCTGGCTCCTTGGATCAAGTATGGGCACCTGAATCTGAAAGTAGCCTCGCCCGACCTGATCCTCGCCGACCCGGACACCATGCCCGCCAGCGACCACACTATCCACCTACATCCAGGCGAGTTGGATATTCGACTATTGATCTACCTAGGCCTGAGTCGGGCAGAGTTTGTGGCGCAGGTACTGCATCTACATCTGCCAGGCAAGCCGGAGGGTTGGGAAGCGAATGCGCTTGGGGCCGATGCGATTACTTCCATGATTGCTTCGGTGAAGCATCTGGTGGGTGGAGAAGGCCCAGAACCGATCCGTCATGTGCGGGCGGTGGGCAAATTCAGCAGTATGGTGGCGCGGCATTTGAAGCAATTGAGAGCGGACTTGGAGGTTCAAACTAGTTACAATCCTGAGTCTTGGAAGGAACTTTATGAGACACAGGAACCGGCCTTGCTTCAGCCGGGATCTAGATATATGAAGTGGCCCTTTTAGAGTGCGGCAATTTATTGCCGCTTTCGTCCAAGCGATTTATCGCGCCTCTAATATGAAGCCTGTATAGAGTGCGGCAATTTATTGCCGCTTTCCCCAAGCGATTCATCGCGCCAAAAGAAGGAATCACTCGGACATACGTCGAAACAAACTTGTATGCGCGGCTGGCCTCATGCACCATCCAGGGCAGTTCAGGGACCTGGAACCTACTTCATCACTGCGGGCACCTATGAGAAAGAGCACATCTTCCGTGATCCCGCCGACTTGGATTTTCTGCACGACCACGTTCTAAGCATTGCGGAGAAGCAAGGATGGCTCCTCGCGGCTTGGGCCTTCTTTAGCAACCACTATCACCTCGTCGGACGCGCTCCTGAAACGGAGAATCCTGTGTTCCTCTTTCAGAAGGCTTGCCATGGTGCGGTTGGGGTGGAGATGAATAGACGACACCAGACTCCGGGGCGGAAGGTGATGTTCTCGTACCGGCAAACGTTGCTCACCTACGAGAAGTCCTATTTGGCAAGGCTGAACTACGTGATTCGCAATCCGGTCAAGCATGGCTTGACCCAAGATCCAAGGACTTACCGCTGGTGCTCGGCCAAGTGGTTTGAAGACAATGCGGATCGGGCCTGGTTTGAGACGGTTTCGTCGTTTCCGATCGATAGGGTCAACGTGGAGGATGATTTTTGAGTCCGGTTTGGTTGCTATAGGCGCGATGAATCGCTTGGGGAAAGCGGCAATGAATTGCCGCACTCTATAAAGCCGCATTCATGTGGAGGATGATTTTTGAGGCCGGACTGGTCGCTCTTGGCGCGATGAATCGCTTGGAGAAAGCGGCAATGAATTGCCGCACTCTATAAAGCCGCATTCATGTGGAGGATGATTTTTGAGGCCGGACTGGTCGCTCTTGGCGCGATGAATCGCTTGGAGAAAGCGGCAATGAATTGCCGCACTCTATAAAGCCGCGTTCATGTGGAAGACGGTTGTGAAGCACGGGCTGGTGGCTACTGGCGCGATGAATCGCTTGGAGAAAGCGGCAATGAATTGCCGCACTCTATAGAGCCGCATTCATGTGGAAGACGGTTGTGAAG
>CAZCSP010000015.1:74981-83193 GCA_964501275.1 uncultured Fimbriimonadaceae bacterium
GCAATGAATTGCCGCACTCTATAGAGCCGCATTCATGTGGAAGACGGTTGTGAAGCACGGGCTGGTGGCTACTGGCGCGATGAATCGCTTGGAGAAAGCGGCAATGAATTGCCGCACTCTATAGAGCCGCATTCATGTGGAAGACGGTTGTGAAGTCCGGGTTGGTTGCTGCTGGCGCGATAAATCGCTGGGGGAAAGCGGCAATGAATTGCCGCACTCTATAGGGGTCTCAGCAAGGCTAAGACATATCCAACCCTTTGTTGCGCCGTGGGCTCGGGGAGGAGGGTGATTTGGTAGGGGGTGGGGGACTCGCCTTCGCCGATTCGGCCTTGGAATCGCACGGTTTCTAGGTCGGCAAAGGCGCGTTGGAAACCATCGGCCCAGGTTTGGTAGGGGAAGAGGAGTTTCTCCAGGTCTTCCCCGACCAGGCCCATCAGCTTCTCCCTCTCCGGGATCTTGGCATCCACGATCGACATCTGCCGGTCGAACCGCAGGTAGCCCAGGTCGGCTTCATGAAGGGTGGTCTCATAGATGTCGCGCATCATCGACGTCGCTTGTTCCAAAGCCTTGCTTCGGCTGATGTCGGTGAGAATGGCGGCGTGGCCTTGGAGGTCGCCTTCCAAATCGAAAATCGGGGCGACGTCGACATAGGCCCAGAGGTGGACGCCGTCTTTTCGCTTGAATTTGAAGGTGAATTGGGTACGGGTGCCGCCAATGGGGCCGGTGGCGATGAGTTCTCGCAGGAGCTGGCGCGACTCGTCGTCCAGGAAGGTGGTCTCGTCGTTGCTCAGGATGTCCTCTACCGAGCAGGCGAACATGTCGGCGAGGCGCTGGTTGGCGAAGAGGGTGCGATGCTGGGTGTCCACCAGCCATACGCCTTGAGAGGAGTTCTCCAGCAGGCGGCGGTAGTTCTCCTCAGATTGCTCCAGCGACTTCTGCGCCCGGACCCGCTCGGTGACGTCTACCCCGATGGACCAAGACGCCCAACCTTGGACTGGGGCCTCTTTGGCACGTGAGGACATGGCGATGACCCGCTTGGCGCCGTCGGTGCAAGTGACTTCAATCTCCTGGTCTCGGTACGCGCCCTGAATCTCGCGGAACCGGCCCATGATGTAGGCGCGATAGTCGTCGTCGGGTAGCCCTTGCTCGGTCGCTGCGCCACTGTAGAAGTCCTCGGCAGTGTAGCCGGTCAGACGTTCCCACTCGCGGTTGACGACGATTATATTTAACTCTTCATCGTAGGCCGTGAACATAACCGGCATGTTCTCGACGAAGGTGCGTAGACGTTTTTCGGACTCGTTAACGGCGTCGAAGGCGGAGTGGAGAGCCTTGGCAAGGACCTCCGTGCGGCTGGCGGCGCCCAGCTTGGCGCGCATCCGATCCCAATAGGTTCTGACTGTTTTCTGTCCAATGTCGAGCCGCAGAGCGATCTCTTTGTCGGTCAGCCCTTCCCCAGCGAGGAAGAGGACCTCCTTTTCACGCTCCGAC
Source organism: uncultured Fimbriimonadaceae bacterium (assembly GCA_964501275.1). Classification (GTDB taxonomy): domain Bacteria; phylum Armatimonadota; class Fimbriimonadia; order Fimbriimonadales; family Fimbriimonadaceae; genus 55-13. The sequence goes on from CAZCSP010000015.1 coordinate 76,470, forward strand.
AGCCCGACTTCCACGTCGGGTTCGTTCATATTTGCTCCCCGCGACCATTATCCATGAATTGCCTGATAGACCGCATCGTGGAATTGGGCTCGCCAGGGGATGAGTTTGTTGTTTTCACTGGTTGGATGGACGCGGTTGGCGAGGAGGACGGCGAAGGTTTCGTTCTCAAAATCTCCCCACACGCTGGTGCCGGTGTAGCCGGTGTGGCCGAAGCTTTTGGCGGATAACTTGGCTCCCGCGCTGGCCCGGTTCCCGGCGTTGGTATCCCAGCCCAGGCCGCGACTGCTGCGCTCGGTTTGCCGTCGAGTGAAGAGGTCGATGGTTTCGGGCTTCACCAGGCCGTCTCCTTTTTTCAACATCATCTGCATAAACTTGGACAGATCATCCAATTTAGAGAACAACCCTGCATGGCCCGCAACCCCGGCCAATACCATGGCGTTCGGATCATGGACTTCACCCTTGACCCAACTGGAGCCATCGGGCTGTTTTTCCAATTGCCGAACCGTCTCGGTGTCCCGACCCCGAAGCCGGCGGAGTTCCAGTCGCCAGGGCTCGATGGCGTCCGTGGGGGCACAGCGTTCGCGAACCTGATCGACCGGGGCGTAGAGGGTGGTCCCCATGCCCAAGGGCTCGAAGACTCTCTCATTTAAGAAGGCGGTGAAGGTGCGGCCGCTGAGGGTTTCGATCAGCTTTCCAAACGTAATCATGCCCAGATCGCTGTAAACCATCTTCTCGCCGATAGGCTGGGCGAGCTTCTCGGCATAGATCGCGGCGATGAGCTCTTCGGGCGTCTTGCAGGTGCGTTGGTAGGCGCGGAAGGCGACAAGGCCGGAGTCGTGGAGGAGGAGATTGCGGACGGTGACCTTCTCTTTCCCGTTCTGGGCGAACTCCGGGATGATCTCGGCGACGGGCTGGTCGAAGTCGAGCCTGCCCTGGTCCAAGAGAAGCATGGCCCCGGTGGTGGTGCCGACCACTTTGCTCACCGAGGCCAGGTCCCAAATGGTCTCCTCGGTGGCAGGGAGGGACTCAGGGCAGTAGGTATGACGCCCCTGGGCGCGCCGATGCACCACCTTGCCCTTGTGCCCGACCCCATAGGCCGCGCCAGGGAAGACGCCTTCTTTGATGGCGGCGGCAACGAGTTCGTCGACGGGTTTGAAGTTCATCATTCCACCTCCACTTTAATCTGCTTGTGGCTCTCATCCAAGGGGATGAAGAGGAGGCTCAGGAGGCCGGGGATGGACATGAAGATGACGGCGATGAAAAAGCCGTTGTAGCCGTAGTTCGCTTGGATTGCGGCTCCGACCACGCCCGCAATCGCGATGCAGAGGGCGCCCATGCCCGTTCCGATGGCATAGTGGGAAGTCTTGAAATTGCCGCGCTGAGCCACCCACATCAGATAGACCATATACCCGGCGAAACCAAAACCGTAGCCAAACTGGTCGACGAAGAGAATGCCGTAAATCGCCTCGATCGGCACCTTTACTCCTGAGGAAGCCCAGACGTACATCAGGTTCGGGACGTGCATGGCGAACGCTAAGGGCCAGAAGGCTTTTCGCAGTCCAATTCGGGAGACGGTATAGCCTCCCAATAGGCCGCCCAAAACGATGCCGATCACCCCGGCCACTCCGTTCATCAGGCCCAGTTGGTCGTTGGCGATGGCGAGGCCGCCCTGATCGATGGAGTCCTTCAGGAATAGGGCCGACATCTTCCCCACCATCGCCTCGCCGAAGCGGTAGAAGAGGATAAAGAAGAGGATGGCGGGGAATCCGGGCTGACGGATGAAGGAGCCCAAAGCCTCTCCCATCGAAGACTTCACGATGAGCTTCTTGGCCAGACCCAAACTTGTGGTGAGGATGGTTCCACAAACGAAGAACTGGGCAATTTCCAATGCAACGGCGCTCAGTCCAAGCTCATAACCGATCACCTTCCCAATCCCAGTCAATCGCCAACCCTCGAATGAGCCCGTTGCGGTTGCCACCCCGTGCAGGGCGAGTCGGACGAGGGCGTTGAGGAAGAAGTAGCCGCTGAGTCCGACTCCGACCAAGACGAGCGTTCGCTGGATGTTCTTGACGTTTTCTCCCGGAGCCTCGGGAACGGCGGGTTGGTCGGCTTCAGGTTTGGGGACGGTTCGGCGGTTGACCAGGTGGCCCAGGAAGTAGATTCCGGCGGCGGAAGCGAGGATGATGGTCCAAGCCAGGGTAGGCGAGACTCCGCCCTTGGTGAGCAAACCAACCAGAAAAACCAGCAGGCCCGCGCAGAAGAGGCGGCCCAGGCGGTAGCAGGTGGTCTGGACGCCGACGAACTTGGCCTGCTGATCCTTGGTGGTGGAGAGGATGTAGAAGCCGTCGGTGGCGATATTGCAGAGGGCGGACGTGATGGCGGTGGCAGCAAGGACGACCAGCGTGATCTCGAAGGCGTTGGGGACGGCGAGGAGGAATGCGGTGGCGGCAAGGCCGATGGCGATGAGGAACTGCCCCGCCAGAATCCATCTGCGCTTGGTGGCGTTGAGGTCGACCAAGGGGCCAAAGAGGAGTTGCATCGACCAGGGGAGCGAGATCAGAGAGGTCCAGCGGATGATCGGCTCATTGGCGATTCCCAAATCCTTGTAGAAGATCGCGGCGACCTCTTGCACGATGGTGACCGGGATGGCCTGCATGAAGTAAAGGAGGGGGACATACAGCCAAGGATTCTGCAGAGCCGGGGCCTTTGCTTCAGGCACAACGTCTTGATGGGACATGAGGATTGGAAGATTATGGTGCAGTTTGCGACTTGCTGGTCCAGGCTAGGTGAGAAGTGGATTTCCCTGGCGGGTTACGGGGATCAGGCTCTCAATTGGATGGCCATCGGCGACTCGCTTCAGGCCGGCATTTGCGTACTGAATCACCAGGGCTTTGCGAATGGTGTTGGAGAGGTTGGGGCCGCTTTTGTGCATCGTGAGGGACCAGAAGACGATGAGGGGGCCGGTGGGGACGGGGACCAGGGTGCCTTGGTCGGGGTCTTCAGAGGGGTGGCAGGCCCAGCCGTAGGGGGTTTGCTGGTGATCGACCAAGCCCTGCTGATGGGAACCGGGCAGGACCGAGATACAGCCGTTCTCCTCGGTGGCGTCGCTGATCGCCAGCCATAGCGTGAGGTATGGCGAGGGCTCGACTGGGGTGTAGGCATCGTCCTAGTGCCAGGGGAAAACCTGCTCGGTCTCAGAATGCTTGAAGACGGACTGGTTCCAATACAGGTCCACGCCTGGCCCCAGCAACTCGCAGGCGATCTCGGCAATCTCTCGGCGCAGGCAGAAGGCGCGGATCGACTCGTCCTGCTCGGCCAAGTGACTGGTGAACGAGATCTGCTTTGCCCGGTTGATCCCCTCCGCGCCTCCCATCGCCGCCAACTCCCGCTCGTGCCGTTCGACATACTGCTCGATGGCGTCGGCCAGTTTGTCCATCTCCGCCGGGGTGAAGAGGTTGGGGAGTACGACGAAGCCGTCTTGGTCCATCTGGGTCCGTTGTACTTCCGAGAGCATGGGAACATTCAATCACAGAACTGCTGGCTGGAGTAGCATAGGCTATGCGTCGCGCCGTTGGCCTATCTGCGATCTTCGTTCTCGTTTGCTCGGGGTTCGCCCAAATCCAGTCTGCCTGGGTCCACAGCGACTTCGCCTCGACCCAGATCGAGGCGTATCGGAAACGCTACAACGTCCCCGGACTCTCGATTGCGGTGGCGGTGAAGGGGCAGTTGGTGTTTGCCAAGGGGTTTGGGTTTGCCGATGTGGAGAAGCAAGTTCCTGTGCGGCCCGCCGACTACTTCCGCCTGGCCTCGGTGAGCAAGCCGATCACGGCGACGCTGATCTTCGAGTTGGCAGAGCAGGGGAAGCTGAGCATTGAAGCCCCGATTCGGCAAATCTTGCCCGAGTTGCCGGTCCACCACACCTATCGAGTCTGCGACCTGCTGAGCCACCAGTCGGGGGTTCGACACTACCTAAACGACCCTCCACTGCGGAACTATGCGACCTCGACCTCGGCGCTGGACCGGTTTGTGAACGATCCTTTGCTGTTTCCGGCAAACGAAAAGTACAGCTATAGCACTCATGCCTACACCATCCTTGGCGCGGTGATCGAGAAGGTGACGAAGAAGCCCTACCGCCTGTATGTGGACGAGCGCATGAAGGCTTGGGGCATCGAAGGCGTTCGGTGCGAGTCGGGCGCGAATCCCAATCGGACGAAGATCTATCGCCTGGACCAGGGCCAAAACAAGCCCGCCTTGCGTGACGACCTCTCCTGGAAGTATCCGGGCGGAGGCTATGAGGCGACCAGCCTGGGACTCATCAAGCTTGGGCTGGCGATCTCCCAGGGCAAGATTCTGAAGAAGGAGACCCTGGCCAAGATGTGGACGGTTCAGAAGCCGCGCACGGGCGACACCAAAATGGCCTGGGGCTGGAATAGAACGGACGCGGGCGGACATCCGGGCGCGGAGCACTCTGGCTCCCAACCGGGCTCCAACGCGAATTGGCGCATCCAGTTTAACGACGACACGGTGGTCATCGTCCTGAGCAACCGGGACTCCCACAACCCCTGGAGCCTCTCCACCTACCTTACCTCTCTCACCTACCTGGGCAAAGACGACAAGTTGCCTGAACTGAAATTGGATTGACGGCAAAGCGTATCTTCGTATATGGGGTGACAGGATCGGGCAAAAGCGTCCTGGCCCAACGCATCTCGGAGAAGGTGGGTCTACCCTACGTCGCGGTGGACGACCTCACTTGGGAGCCGGGCTGGCAGATCGTCCCGTTCGACCGCCAGCGCGTCTTGTTCACCGAGATTTGCGACCGGGAGGAGTGGATTCTGGACAGCGCGTATGGGCACTGGCTGGAGATTCCCTTGGCGCGGACGGAGTTGATTGTGGCGCTGGACTACCCGCGATGGCTGTCTTTCGGGCGGCTGTTCAAGCGGACTTTCCAGAGGTGGATCGACCAGGAGCCGGTGTGCAACGGGAACCGGGAGTCGTTCCAGGTCATCTTCTCCCGCGAGTCGATCCTTCTCTGGCACTTCCGGTCTTTCCGGCGGAAGCGGGAGCGAATTCGGGCGTGGCTTCGGGAGGGGCAGCCGATGGTGTACTTTCGGCATCCTCGGGAGGCGGAGGCTTGGCTGGCGGGGATTGGGGCCGACGCCTGATCCCGCTCACAGCTTTCAGCAGTTCGCTTTGGGTGGTTGCCCGAAAATGGAGTGAGAGACGGAGGCACCATGCATCCCCCGCCTACACAAGTCACATTCAACTACAAGCGGGGCCGATCTGGAGATCGGCGGTCCATCGGTTCTGCCCGGTACAATCGGGTGTGCCTTCGAAGCCTATTACCGTCCGTCAGCTTTGGCTTCGCCTTTTTATCGGCTTCATGGTCTTTCAGACTTTGATCGTGGCGTTTGGCATCTTTATGGCCAGCGGCGGGGCGAGTTTGGGGGAGGTGGCGACCCAGAAGCTGACGGCGATCCGACCGTTGTTTCAGTCGATCTCTGCCGTGGGCGTAGTGGCGTGCATGGTCATTGCCCGGGCCAAGCTCCATCCTGACTCGGTGAAGAGTGTCGATGAGCTTTTTCGATTCACCACGCTCTGCCTGATCGTCGGCGAAGTCACGGTCCTGCTCTCGGCAGTGGGGTTGGCGAAGATGTTTGTCGGGCAGTTTCTGGTGTCGGCGGCGTTGGTCTACTTGGTGAACTTTGCCATCGTCCTGCCTTCGGGATTGAGGCTGCTGGCCCAACCGATCGAAAAAATCGAAAATCCTCGGAACAAATTCGAGCTATAAGGCAACTAACCATTGTGAGGCTCCTGGACCGAGCCAAAACAACTAAAAAGGCCCGCACTTGGTTTGCTCTCCCCGGACCAGTGCGTGGCCTTTCAATATAAATGGGTTATTTTATAACCCTATTTGAGATTCCAGAATGGACGTCCGTCAAGGGTTCGGAAGGCGATTTTACTTCCGTTGTGGCGGAGCTCCTGGCACAGGATCAGCGACTCGCCGTTGACCATCACCTTCGACCCGCGGACCTTGAGCTGGTCCTTCTTCATCAATCGAGCCGATTGAGCATCGAAGTATCTCTTTGGACCGAGTTCGACGAACGCTGTTCCCCCGTTTTTCAATTTGATCATCAGATCGACGCTTCTCTCCGACTGGACCATGCCGATCAGGCGGCCTTCAAAGTTGATCACGGTGTTGGGATTCCAGGATGCGCTTCCTGCGTAGTGGGTGTACCAGCCTGTGGCCTTCGAGTTGGCGACGGCCTTATCGACGGCGATGTCCTCCGGCTTGGCCTGCTGAGTCAGCATGGCTCCGGCGATTAGTGTGGTGAGTAGCATTGTTCATAGCCTCCCTGCCCTTTGCGAGCACCTGCGTTGTAGGTGCCACATGGGGAAGCGGGAAGGCCCTGCCACCGATGCCGGGTTTGTTAGGGGACGGCCTAAACCCGCATTCTTGAGAGGCAAGCGTGGCATGGGCATCCTACCCATGGGTCCCAAGACCTTCCAGGTCTTGGATTGCTTGTATCTGATTACAAGCTCTCTACTTGAGCCCTGGCACGAGCCACCCAGGAGGTACAGAGTTCGTGGCCTGCGACGGCGGCACAATGCATCCGCCGCCTACAACGACCAGTAGCATAGACATCCTGTCTATGCGTCCCAAGACCTTCCAGGTCTTGGATTGTGGGCGACGACAGTTTGGAAGTTTGGATACGCATTTGATCCG
>CAZCSP010000016.1:0-80886 GCA_964501275.1 uncultured Fimbriimonadaceae bacterium
CGACATTGAGTTAATCCTGTCCGATCCGTGCCACAATAGACCCTTGGAATGAAGCCTACTGTCCTCGTCCTTGGCTCCGGCCCGATCCGCATTGGCCAGGGAATTGAGTTTGACTACTCTTGCGTTCACTGCGTTTGGGCTCTAGAGAAGCTGGGCTACCGGGCGATCATCGTCAATAACAACCCCGAGACGGTCTCCACCGACTTCGACACCGGCGATGGCCTCTATTTTGAGCCGGTGACCCTGGAGGACGTTCTCGATGTTATCGCTCATGAGAATCCGATCGGGGTGGTGTGCCAGTTTGGCGGACAAACGGCGATCAACCTTGCGGAAGGGCTTCAGCAAAACGGAATCCAGGTTCTGGGGACCTCGCCGGAGGCGATTGCCCAGGCTGAGGATCGGAAGCAGTTCGATGCGCTTCTGGAAGAACTCAACATCCCGCGGCCGAGAGGCCGGGCGGTTCGTTCTTTGGATGAGGCCGCCGAGGTGGCTAGGGAAGTCGGGTATCCGGTCTTGGTTCGGCCCAGTTTCGTCTTGGGTGGGCGCGCGATGGAGATTGTGTTCTCGGAAGAGCATCTTCAGCGGTTCTACCAAGAGGCCGAGGACGCCAATCCTGGGCAGCCGGTTTTGGTGGACAAGTACCTGCTGGGCAAAGAGGCCGAGGTCGATGTCATTAGCGATGGCGTGGACACGCTGGTGCCCGGAATCATGGAGCATATTGAGCGGGCGGGCGTTCATAGCGGCGACTCGATGGCGGTCTATCCTCCGGTGTCCTTGTCGGTAGAGGTTCAGGCTCAAATGGTCACCAGCGCCTGCAAGATCGCGCGGGCATTGAATGTGAAGGGCTTGATGAATATCCAGTTCGTCATCCAAGACAACCAAGCTTATGTCTTAGAAGTAAACCCGCGCGCTTCCCGAACCGTGCCCTACCTCAGTAAGGTCACCGGCATCCCGATGGTCGATTTGGCTACCCGTTGCATGATGGGTGAGAAGCTGGCTGACCTTGGCTATGCGAGCGGCCTGTGGGAGTTGGGGCGGCGGGGCAAGGCGGGGGCGAGCGATGCCTGTGCTTTGCCTGACGTGGCGGAGCAGTATGGGCTGAATGAGGCTGCGTTGGCCTTGGCTCCCGGGCGCATTATCCCCGAGTCCGACTTCGCAAACGGCTCCGCCAAGTTATCCAACCCGTTCCTCTACGCGGTGAAGGCTCCCGTCTTCAGTTTCCAAAAGCTGGGGCGGGTGGAGCCTAGCTTGGGGCCGGAGATGAAGTCTACGGGCGAAATTCTGGGCATCGACCGAACCTACGAAGCTGCGCTCTATAAGGCAATGGTCGCCAGTCATATCAACTTCAAAGGCGACGGCTATGTGCTGGTCACAGTCAAGGACGAGGACAAGGCGACGGCGATTCAGATCGCGAAGGGGCTCTACCAGTCGGGCCGGAAGCTTGCCGCGACTCCCGGCACCGCCAAGACGCTCCAAGACGCCGGCCTCCCCTGTCACTCCGTCAATAAGATTCAGGCGGGGTCGCCGAATATCCTCGACCTCATCATGGGTGGGGAAGTCAGCCTGATGATCAATACGCCCTCCCTCACCGAGACCAGCGAAAGCGAGGCAGCGCGGATTCGGCGGGCTTGCATCGAGACCGGGGTGCCGTGTGTCACGTCTATCGACACCGCCGAAGCCCTGATCCGAGCCCTCGAAGTCTTTAGCGATCCCTCAAGGGCCAGTTGCCTCAGGCTGGAGGAGTATTTCCAGCCGGCCGTTACTTGATCGAGACGAGTTCCACCTCGAAAACCAGGGTGGCGTTGGGCGGAATCGCGCCGCCCGCTCCTCTTGCCCCGTAGCCGAATTCGGGTGGGATAGTGGCTTTGCGCTTGCCGCCGGGCTTCATGCCGAGGACCATCAGGTCAAACCCCTGGATTACCTGGCCCGCGCCCAGTTTGAAGGTGAATGTGCTGTTGCGGTCGTAGCTGCTGTCGAACTGTTTGCCGTCCGGGAAGGTGCCGCGATAGTGCATCTCCACGGTGTCGCCATGCTTGGCTTCCTCGCCTTCGCCGGTCTGAATCTCCTCGATGGCGATCATGGCAACTCCTGGGGCGTGGCCAGCTTCACCATTTCGATCTCGAAGATGAGAGTTGCATTGGGCTGAATCACGGGCGGGCGACCTTCGGGGCCATAGCCGAATTCGGAGGGGACGGTGATCTTCCGCTTCTCGCCCTGCTTCATCCCGATCACTCCGGCGGTAAAGCCCTTGATCAACCCGGTCCGGCCCAGGATGATCTGGAAAGTTTGATTCCGGTCATAGCTGCTGTCGATCTTCTTGCCTTCGGTGTCGGTGAGTTGGTAGTGCAGCTCGCAACTATCGCCCGCTTTCGCCGTCGCATTGCCGGTTCCTTTCTTCAAGACCTCGTGCTTGATCCGGTCGATCTTAATGAGGCTGATGTCGAACTTGAGGGTCGCGTTGGGCGGGATGTCGCCTGCACCCTGTGCCCCATAGCCCAGGGTGCTGGGGATGGTGAGCTCTCGCTTGCCGCCCTCCTTCATTCCAATCATGCCCTGGTCCCAACCCTTGATCACCTGGCCAGCGCCGAGAATGAATTGGAATGGTTTCTTGCCCACCGAGGAGTCGAACTGGTTGCCATTGGTCAGGGTCCCGGTGTAGTCGACGGTGAGGATGTCCCCCGCCTGACTCTTTGTCTCGCCCTTGCCCACAACAGTGTCTTTAGTCTCCAGCTTGCCGGGAGTTTGAAGAAACGCCACGGCGAACGCCGCGACCATGAGGAGTTTCATGAAGGGCAGGATACCTCTCTCGTAGGCGACTCTTTACCGACGGAGTCTGATTAGCTTGAACTGGTTTCCCCCAGCCACCACTTCTCCCAATGAGCTGAGATCGGCGATACCGGGAAAGGCCTCGGGGTCGGGAGCTACTAGGTAGTGGGGTTGGATCGTGGCGAGAATCTCGTTCCGACGGTCGGGGGAAGTCTGTTCAAGGAAAATCTCGGTCGACTTGTTGCGCCGGTTAATGTAGTCCGGCGTCTCGCTCCAGTGGCCCGCATAGCTATAGACTCCGGCGAAGCCACTGAGAAGCGGGTTTACGTCGGGCACGAATGGTTCGCGGAATAAGTCAGGCGATTCGCCATCCTTTTGCGCGACCCCGGGGAGGGCTATTGCTACCGTGCGGTTCGAGGCTGACCCGTTCTTATTGAGGTAGTCCAAGATCGACTGGATGTCACGAGACAGATAGACAGAATGGACGGTTGTGTTGGAGACATTCAGTTTGGCAAGTTCCACCTCGCGGAAGAGCCAGCGCATGGACGTTCCGCTCAAGACCACGATCGTCAGAACGGTGATCATGTTCCGCTTGCTTCGGTCTCGAGGGAGAGTGAGAGCGGCAATGCCTACCGCGGCCAAAATCGCCCAGGGGATGCTGAGACCCATGGTGAGCTTGCGCTCGAAGAGAGCAGGGAAGTACGGCGCGACCAGCCCCACTATCGCCCAGGCGATGAGTAAATTTGCGGTCTTGGAATGGGTCGCTAGCAGAGCGCAAGCGACGCATGCCGCGAGGAAGACGCCCAGCCACACGGGCAGAGACATGAAGTAGTCGTTCAACGGTTCGATGGGAGCGGCGACCCACATTCCCAGGACCAAAGCCAAAGCCAACCCTATGCCTGACAAGCGCCGCTTATTGGCCCGAACTTCAGGCTTCGCCAGTGAAAACATGGCAAGGATCGCCATTAAGACATAGCCGAGCATCATCACCTTGAAGTTCGGCGAGTAGGTTGGTGTGGCGGCTCGCTCCTGGAAGACGCGATCGTTTTGCAGAACATGCATGAACCACAATGCGGGGGGAACCGCTCCCAGCCCGATCACCACCGCACGGGCAACCCACTTCCAATCCGCATCCCGCCTCGCCAACTGCATCGCAAGGAACCCGACCATCACCAAGGCGACGAGCAGGACGTCGTAGCTGTGGATGTTCATGAGCAGGGCCATGCAGATGAAGCCGGGAAGGACTGGCTTCCAGGATCGTTTGGCGTCCAGGAAGGACAGGAAGACACCCAGAATGAGGCACAGACTGGCCATGAAGAGCGCGTTGGTGAGCATGGAGGGGAACACGAACGCTTCCGGTTGCCAAACGTCGTTTGGAGCACCGGGGACCTTGAGGGCGGAGAGGATCGATGCGAAAGGGCTGGGGCGCTCTAGCTCCGGCCCAAAGTTCTCCCACACCAGGAACCCGATTCCGCCTCCCACCACGGTCAGGGCGAGAGCGAGCTTGGTGGTGTAAGTGTCCTCGGTCAGCCGTTGGATCAGGCGGTGGGCCAAGATCACAAACAGCGCGGAGAACGCCATTTTGCCGAGAGCCATCGCCAAGGGGATGCCGGTCACTTTGGCAAGAAGGCCAAGTGCGAAGAAAAGGATATGGATCGTGAGGCCGGGTTGGGGATCGACGGCGAACCGATTGTCCATCAGTAGGCGGCCTTCCATTGCTTGCCGCATCCATGCTGAGTACACAAAATGGTCGTCCGCCGCCCATTGGAACCCCTGGTAAATGCTTCCGGGAGGAGCGGCCATCAGGCCGTAGAGGTTGGGCAGGACGGAAATCAGGGCGGCGCCAATGGCGAAGGCAAGCACATAGGTGCGCTCCTTCTGCGCGCGGTGCCTGCCTTCAGGGTTGTCGGTCACGGGCGAATCTTAGCCTTTTTACGAGTCGCCCGGCACGGGTCTGCCCATGGACTTGTAGATGTTGACGATGGTGTCGCGCATCGACTTAGCATCGGCATTCTCGGGATCGAGTTCCAGAGCCTGGTTCAGATGTTCGAGCGCCAGCTTGTACTTCTCCTTACGGTCAACTGAAACGGCGTTGGTGTAAAGCAGGCCGAGCGCCACCGAGGAATCGACGAGTTTCTTCTTGAGCGCCTCATCCTTGGGGTTCTTCTCGTAAGCGGCCTTGGCTGCTTCTTCCTCCGAGATGAGCCGCTTGAGTTCCGTCGCCTCGTCGGCCACGTCCTTTGGGTTCGCTTCTCCCGCCATGTAGGGACCGGTGCCGGTACTCGCCGAGGGTTGAGGAGCGTTGGCAGTGGGCGTCTCGGACTGCTGACAACCGACGACTAGAGCCGCCGAGATCAACGCGGCAATCATCCATTTCATGGCTTTTAGGATAGCCGATTTCCGGCGCGAGGAATGAACTCGTCCAGAGCGGTTTCTAGTTTAGTGTTGAGCGCGAGAGCTTCTTTCGGGTTCATGCGGTAAGTCACCTTCTGCCGACCCTTATCGTTGACTTCGATAATCGGTTTGCGGCCCAGGTCAACCTCGGACATCACCGAAACCAGTTCCGAGGGCAACAGTCGGTCTCGATCCTGGGCGCTCAGGTGGGCGGGAAGCTTGAGGCTGCGTCGGATGCGCCGGTCGGCCTCCTCATAGGCCACATCCAAAGCCACCGCAGTCGATTTTGCCCGGAGGTATACGTCCGAAATCGCGTCGATCATCTCCCGCTGGCCACGCTGAGTACGACGCTCCATGGCGGGAAGGCCGAAGCGGATTCCGAGTGTAAAGACGATGACCACGAACAGGACGGTGAACTGCACCCACATCCCAGCCGCCCAAGGGCCAAGGATGTTGACCAGCGAGGGCGAGATTCCCCTTCCCAAAGATGCCTCGGTGAATACAACCTGCCCGCCTTCGGGCAGCAGTCCCCTCACGATCTGGAGGGCCAGGGTGGCGTTGTCGGCCCGGTCGATGAAGCGGTTGGTCGCAAAGAGCCCGTCGGAGGTTCGGGCCAGGATGCCTTTTCCGACGGAGCCGTTGGCGACGAACACATCGGTGGAGTTCAGATCCCGCTTGAACCAGGAGGCAAAGATATTCGACCCATTGTCGAAGGGAAGGAAGAACGAACTTCCCGATGAGAGTTGGTCCCGATAGAGAGTGAGGGAGGAGAGGGTGAGCGGGGCGGAGTTCACCTCCAGCTTGGAGCCGTCGAGACTGCTTGTGATCGGGGTGGTTGCCTGGATCGCCGTGTAGCTTCGACCGCGGAAGTCCTGGTCAAACGGAAGGACAAGGACTCGCCCCCCCTCTTCGATAAACTTTGTCAGCGATTTCTCGATAGGTATTAGCGGGCTCTCGCCAAAAAGAGGTCGGTCGTCGTCGATATAGGCCGCAACGGCCAAGTCCGTCGGCTTCAGCCGGGGCTGTTCCATCCGGTCGATGCGGCTTGGAATTCCATTCATGGCCAGTAATTCTTGAAAGGCATGAAGTCCGCTGGGGCTGTAAGAGCCAGCTTGGGGCCGAGCGTTCGTCTCGCGCCGTCCCAAGGTGAGGAGGACCGCGGCGATGATGAGAATCGCGACCAACCCATAGGCGAGCCGGGGGATTAGGCCCTTCATCGCGCCGTCCCCTGGGACCACCGGCGTCTTGCCGGTCCGCCCACCGTTGCCTTGGAGTAAGCCACTACTTGCCAACCCCCCGCAATGCTTCCGTGATCTGCTGGTACCAGAATCGGAACTGGTCCACGTCTTCCCGGCCCTTGGTGTGCATTCCGTACCAGATGCGGTCGAAGGTCTGGGTGGGGGGAAGAAAGTCGATGGTGGCGGGCTTCTTGGGGCTGGCGGAGATTCGGCTCAGGTGTTCCCAGTTGGTCTCTCCGCGCACAAATCGGGCGACCCCGGCCTCGTCGAACTTCAGGAGGCAGGAGAGGTACATGGCCCGGACGGCCTCGCGGTACCTTCCGGCGGCGGCGTGTTCGTCGGCAAGCAGTAGCCACTCATCGAGCGTCCGCTCTGGTTCGTCATCCTCCAACATGGCTTTCGCCTTTCGCTTAAGTGCGCGTTTCCATGTGAAATGGCGCAGGGCGAAGTAGCCAAAGACTGCGACGGCAAGGCCGAGCAGGCCCCACATTCCGGGAACGATCCACCCCGGAATACCGGTATTGGGGAGCCGGATGGTTGGGTTTTGGCTCCGCTTGGGGATGAGGTCGGCGAGGCGGCGCATGGCTCCATCCAGCCAGTTGCTCTGCTCCTGGACTCCGGGGTCGCGGTAGAGCGGGTTGGCCTTGATCTCTTTGGCCTGGGATGGGGAGTCTTTGGCGGTCTTGGGTACTTCAGCGGCGGCGCGGATGGCGATCAGGCCTTTGAAGCTCTCCAGGGACGAGGAGGAAAGCTCGGTGTAGAAGGCTTCCGACAGGATTGGGTCGTTATCGATCAGCTCCTCGAAGGGCCTCGCCAAGCGCTTTACATCGACTACGGTTTTGGCAGGACCGAGCGCCTCCGAGAACTCTCGGAAGGAATCCGCCCAAGCCGACGCCAGCGCAACGAGCAGACTAAAGCTCGAAACGAGTTTGGCGGTCGTTGCGCCAGACATCCGCGGCAAGAGCCTCAATGTCGTATCCCTCCAGTCTGATTCGTCGCTCGTAGTAGATGATGGTGATAGTGGCCGCCCAGACAGGCACGATGGTCCAGACCCATAGAAAGACAGGCAGCAGGCCGATTGCCTTCAGCAGGAAACCGCCCAGGGGCAGATTGTCGAACATCGTTGCGAACCGGTCGTTGAATCCGATCAGGCTGAGGAATCCGGAAAGCCCCGCGCCGATGAGCAGGGTTAGGAAGAACATGACCAGGTACAGCGACCAGACGTTGCCATAGCCCGAGGGGATGTGGCCCGCCCTCTTCATTAGGGCCACGCTCCGCCGAGATGCTTCTCTTGGCCGGAGCCCTTCGAGCACGGAGATCGGAGCCGCCAGGGCGTGGCGGCTGACGACAACCAGGAAGATGATACCGCTGGATGAGAAGCCGAGTACTGCGAGGAGGGCCACCAAGCCGGCCACGATGTTCTCTCGGCCCGTGGTCTGGTCCAGGGTGGAACTGAGGATGGAGAGGCCAAAGGCGACGATGATTCCGCTGCAGGCCAGCACAAACTCCCAGAAGTGAACTCGAATCAGGTTCAGCGCAGTCCGCCGGGCGGCGCGAACGGCGGCATCGATGCTGGGGACGTTGCCGAGCATAAAATCGGACACCAACTGGGCGACGATAGCGGTGGTGGTCGAGACTCCGATGATGACCAGCGGCCCACCCACCACAATCGCCAAGCCCACCGCAAACGCGACCTCGCCGAACTGGGTGGAAAGGCTGGCGGCGTCCTTGGTGGTGAAGAAAGAGGGCAGAATGTAGTCGATGATGAAGGCAAAGGCGCTGACGATCAGCAGCGCGGGAACAACAGTCGCCTTTAGAAAGGACCAGCCGAGCTGTTGGTAGATGCGGATGGCGGTGTCGATGATCTCGCTGGAGGACATCGTCCGAAGCCGGGCACGGCGGTTCAGCCGCGCGTTGCGCTCCACAAAGAAACGTTCTACCGGATCGGACGTCACTTGTTAACCAGTGTATCCAAAAGCCCTGATCGGAAACGAGGGGCGGAAGGGGAGCGTAGGGAGACTTTGGGTTTTAGGTTGAGGTCGGGTGTCGCCGACAGACCCAGAAACCTAAAACCTAGAACCGAGAAACCTAAAACGTCAAACAGCCAAGGATACAATAGAACAAGATGACCGGAATCACCGCCCTTACCCTTGTCGCCATCACGTCGCAGGTCAGCCAGGACATCGACTCTTATGTTCAGAAGACGTTCAAGGACGCATCGCTGACGGCGCGGATCAAGTTTGCCAACCAGAAGGAGTTGGCCAAGATCAACGACGACTTTGGGACCACCTATCGGGTGCCCTCCAGCGACGTCAAGGTGAAGGAGCCGTTCAAGCTACGGATGGAGACGAATGTGGAGGACACCAAAGTGCTCTACATCATCAACGGAGCGGACTTGCTGATCCGCATTCCGCGTATCAAGGTGAACTCACGGCAGAACCTGGCGGACAAGCCGGGGCGACGGCAGACGCTGCTCGATTTCGGCATCCTCACCCCGTCTCTGTTCACCGATCTGTTCGAGGCGAAGTTTGTCAGGCTGGACCGAGCGACGAACGACGTGGTGTTCGACGTCACCTATCCCAAGAAGCTGGACGACACCAGCCGCCACCGCATTTGGATCGACCCGCAGAAAAAGATCGTGACGAAGCGCGAATGGTACAACCAGCCGGGCCGTCAGTTGGCGACGTTCTTCTACACCGATCCGGTTAACGTCGGCGGAGTCTGGATGCCGACCAAGATGCAGGTCAAGAACATGGACAACGTGTTGGCGGGCGAGACCTACTACACGGGACTTAAGGTCAATACCGGCTTGGCCGACTCGCTGTTCTCCACGAAGTAGGCGTGGCATGGGCATCCTGCCCATGCGTCCCATGGCCTTCCAGGCCTTGGTCCGGGAGTTGGGGTGACTACAAGCTGGAGCCGAGGAAGTGGCATGGACATCTTGCCCATGCGTCCCATGGCCTGCCAGGTCATGGTCTGGAAACTTGTAGCTGAAGCATAGCTCTAGGGTAACTACAAGCTGGCGCCGAGGAAGTGGCATGGACATCCTGCCGATGTGTCCCACGACCTTCCAGGTCATGGTCTGGGAGCTTGTAGCGAAAGCATAGCCTTGGGGTGAGTACAAGCTGGCGCCGAATGAATTCGGCGATCCCAGGTGAGTTACAGGGTTGGTTTGTTGGCCTTTAGGCGCTTTAGCTCTTCTCGGAACGCCTTTACCGTTTCTGGACTGCCTTGCACTTGGGCCATCGAGATCATCGCTTTGGTCATTTCGACGTCGCTCTCCCACCGTTCAAGGGGAGTTAGGCCGTCGGAGTCTTCGATGTCCTTTGCCCAGCGTCGGTATTTCTCGGCTTCCTCTTCCTTCCCGTTGGCGATGGCGATAAGGGCGAGTTTGCTGTACCAATGGCCTTCTTGGCTACGGCTTTCCCCTTTTTGCGCGTCGTCGAGGCCTTGCTTTGCCATGCCTTCCAGTTCGCCGATAGGGGTGATTCCCTGTGCGTTCATGAAGGCAACCGTCATGCAGCGCGACGCTTCGTCGGGATCGTCGAAATCGCGGTAGATTTGGGCGGCTTCGAGAGCCATGTCGCGTTTTCTTTCGGGGGGAGATTCCTCGGTGATCGCAAGGGCAAAGAGGGATCGGGCTTGACCTCGCAGGTTGCCAGTTCTTCGGTAGGTATCCAGCACCTCTCTGTGCAGTTCGGCAGCGCTGTTGCGATCGGTCAGGGCCAATCGTCTGGCTTTTGCACTCAGAACGGATGCGAGGTCGTCTTCGTCTCCCGTTGTCTCCGCAATCTTCTCGGCTTCGGCAAGCATTTCGGCATGGGTCGCAGGGTCTGCCAGGGAGGTGGCGCCGAGTAAGGCTCGCAGTTGTCCTTTGGGGTGGTGAACTCGTTGGAAGACTTCGAGGGCTTGGTGGTTCAACTCGTGCGCTCTCTCAAAGGGACTCGCATCCGTGTCCGACCGGACCCAAGCGACCAGGTGAGAAAGGGCGAGCAAGCCGTAGCCAAGGTCCACTTCATCGCCGTTGGCGCGGCACTCTTCAATCTGGCGAAGGACCTGTTGGAGACCCTCTTCGGTCCGTGGCACATCCCATTTGCTTTCGGGCATTTGGATGAGAGTATACGTGGGGCGTGGCATGGGCATCCTGCCCATGGTTTCCAAGACCGTCCCGGTCTTGGTCCGGGAGTTTGTAGAGCAAGCATGACCTTGGGGTGACTACAAGCTGGCGCCGAATGAATTCGGCGATCCCAGGGGGCTATGGTGTTGCCAAACTACAAGTCTGCGGGTTGCCGATCTGGAGATCGGCGGTCCATCGTCCGTCATACTGAAACCATGCCCAACCGACTGGCAAACGAGTCATCGCCTTACCTCCTCCAGCATCAAAACAACCCCGTGGATTGGTATCCGTGGGGGGAGGAGGCTTTTGCGCGGGCGAGGGAAGAGGATCGGCCGGTCTTCTTGAGCGTGGGCTATTCCAGTTGCCATTGGTGCCATGTGATGGAGCATGAGTCGTTTGAGGATGAGGCGACGGCTCGGCTGATGAATGAGAGGTACGTCTGCGTGAAGGTGGATCGGGAGGAGCGGCCGGATGTGGATGAGGCCTATATGACGGCGGTCCAACTGAGCGCGGGGCGGGGCGGGTGGCCGATGAGCGTGTTTATGACCCCCGACAAGAAGCCGTTCTTTGCCGGGACCTATTTCCCCAAGGAGGAGCGTGGCGGGCATCCGAGCTTTGTCCAGATTCTGGAGCAGGTATCGGCGGTCTGGAGCCAGGAGCGGCATCGGGTGTATGAGATTGCGAACGAGTACGCAGAGGCTATTCGCCAGAGTCGTGCGCAGACGATAGAAGCGACGGGTCCGTTAGGACCGGAACTGCTCGACGACTGTGTCCGCGCCCACACATTGGACTTCGATGAGGAGCAGGGTGGTTTCGGGCAGGCCCCCAAGTTCCCTCCACATACCGCCATCGAGCTTCTGCTGAACTACGCCATCGGGGACCACGGGGAGGAGGAGTTGCGTCAGTCGGCGGCGGATATGGGGTTTTACACTCTCCAGATGATGGCGATGGGGGGTATCCACGATCATGTGGGGGGCGGGTTCCATCGCTATGCGACCGACGAGCGCTGGCTGTTGCCGCATTTTGAGAAGATGCTCTACGACAACGCGCTCCTGTTGGGCAACTACTCTCGGGCGGCGGCGCTGTGCCATGGGCAGATTCCCGAATTGGAGGAGATATTCGGGCGGACGGCGGACGGGATCGTGCGGTGGCTGAGGGATGAGATGACTTCGCCGGAAGGGCTGTTCTACTCGGCACTGGATGCCGATAGCGAGGGTGAGGAAGGGAAGTTCTACGTTTGGACCTCGGAGGAGGTCCACCGGATTATTGGATCGGATTCTTCAGCCTTCCAAGACGCCTTCCAGTTCCATGCCGAGGGGAATTTCCGGGACGAGGCGACGGGACAGACGACCGGGGCGAACATCCCGCATCTGTTGGAGTGGGTGGGAGATCGGTTCGATGGGGCTTTGGAGAAACTGCGGGTCGCCCGGAAAGAGCGGGTGCGGCCCGAATTGGACGACAAGTGCCTGGTGGCCTGGAACGGACTCGCTATTGGCGCCCTCGCCGAGGCCGCGCAGATTGGGATGGCGGAGCGGGCGGCGTTGGCGATTTTGGATGCCGAGAAAGCCCACGGCGGATTGCCCCACCAGATCGCCAAGGGACGCCCGATGGGGCAGGCCTTTCTGGAAGACTACGCCTGCCTGACCGACGGGCTCATCGTTCTGGCGGCGGGCAAGGTCCTCATGGCAGAGCAAGGGATAGACGCTCCGGGGCAGGATGCGGAGTTCTGGGTGAGCCATGCGGGGCGGCTGGCGGCGGAGATGTCGGACAGGTTCTATGACGCGGAGAACGGCGGGTTCTATGGATCGTCGCGGGATCACGAAGACTTGTTCGGCCGCACCAAGCCGATTTTCGACCAGCCCATCCCCAGCGGAAACGCCCTCGCCGCGAGGTGCCTTTCCCAACTCGGCGACGAACAGCGGGCCTGGCAGACGGTGCGAGCTTTGGCTGGTTGGATGGAGCGCGCCCCGACCGCCACCGAAGCCCTCCATCTGGTCCTCATGAATCTCCTCAGCGACCCGGAGGATGCGCTCCCGCTCCCCGATCCGGTCGTTGAAAGGGTGGAGGTCCGTTTGGTCAACTCCCGCCTGATTGCCTCGGGTGGGGTCGCCAGGGGGGAGGTCGAGATTAGGATTCCTGAGGGGATGCACATCAACTCCTCGACGCCCCCGGCTAGGTGGCTGGTGCCAACCGAGGTCTCCATCCAGCCTCTGAAGCACCAGGTCTTCTACCCTGAGGCGGTAGAGGATCGGTATGAAGGCGATGTGGCGATTCCTTTTGAAGTCGAATTGCCATCGGGCTCAAGCGGTGAGGAGTTTGAGGTGACCGTGAAGTTCCAAGCCTGCACCGAGTCGGAGTGCCAGTTGCCGCAGGAGCGGAGGTTTGGCGGGGTGGTGGAAAGGGGATCAGGGTAGTAGTCCTCAAACCCGAAGGGTGTAGCCGTGGGCAGGGACCCGCGCAACCGGGTTGTCATCAAATACAGATTCGGAATGCAACTACAAGCTGGCTCGCGGGTCCCTGCCCACGGCTACACCCTTCGGGTCGGCTGAATACAAGTCGCAGTTACTACTTAACCCCGCGCACATTCCTGAGCAATATCGCCCCGAAGGCGAAGCAGATGGCGGCGGCGATGAAGATGGTCGCATAGCCTGCGTCCTGGTAGTGGGTGACCGGATCGTCGAGGCCGGGGATGACTTCTTTCGTCATGCCATAAGCCGCCAACGCATAGCCGGCCAGGGGCGCGCCGATGCTTTGGGGGAGGGTCATGGCGATGTGCCAGACGGCCATCTCCTTGGCGGCGTTGTCCTTGGTGGGCAAGACCTCGGTTCCCAGGGCCCAATCGACGCTGACGTAGGCTCCGTAGCCCAGCCCGAAGACGAGGCCGACGGCGAGCACATGCCAAACCGAAGAACAGAAGATGAACCCGATGGAGGTCACGGCGATGATGGCGTTGGCATAGTAGACCACCTTTTTCCGGCCCACCCGGTCGCTGATCGTTCCCCCCAGGATTCCGCTGACGCTACTGGCAAACAGAATCATCGCCAAGACCATCGGCACAACGTTATCCACCTCCTTGGGCGAGACCCCGATCTGGTCGATGAGATAGTAGTTGATATAGGGCTGGATCGCGTAGAAGCCCAGCATCACGAGGGCGCGGGTGATCCAGACCCAGGCGAAGTTCGGGTACTCGCGCGGGCTGATCCACAGGGATTTGAGGTAGGGAACCCACTCGATCTTTGGCGAACGCTCGGGCAAGGGGTTTTCTTTGACCCCGAGAACGGTTGCCACCATCACCAGAATAAGCACTCCCCCTATCGCGCCGAACTTCACGCCCTCGCTGGCCCCGCCCAAGAGCATCCCGCAAACCAGGGCTCCCATCAGTGTGCCGACTTGCGACATCAGGGCCATGTAGCCGCTGGCTTTTCCTCGCTGGGCAGGCTCCACCAGGTCGGGGATGATGCCGCTGTAGGCGGCGGTGGCGATGTTGTTGCCGAGTTGGACGACCAGGTAGGCGAGGAAGTAGACGACGAGGCCCGGACTCTTGGCAACCGCATCCAAGACGCTGGACGCGGCGCCGACAGGGATCGGGGGAGTGGCGTAGTAAGCGGCGCACATCATCACCAGGCCGACGATATTGATGGCGACTCCCGTCAGGATGTAGGGCCGCCTCCTGCCCAGGCGGGAGAAGCAACGGTCGCTGAGCGCACCCACGATCAGCGGTACGACGATCGCCAAAACCGAGCCCGCGCCGATGAGGAGGCCAAGCGCCTCCGCCTTGTACTGCGGGATCATCAGGCGCACCTGATTGGGAATCAAGAGGACGAGCAGCGCCCCCCACAGGAAGTTGGTCCCGAACCACAACGAGCTGATCGTCAGGTGCTCGCTGGTCTTGATCTTCCGCCCGGCATAGGGGGAGGGAACCAGGCCGAAGTCGTGGGCGCTCACCGACTGCCCTCGACAACCTTCAGCGCGTACTCATAGTCGTCCAAGTAGTCGATGTCGTAGGCCATCTCCACCGGGGCGTGCCGGACGGCTTTGCCGGTGCATTTGAGCATGGACTCGATCTTGGCTTCCAGGTCGCGGATGGTGAGGGTTTTGGTAAGGTACTTGTAGATGAAGGTCGGGCCGATCAGCATCGCCATGCCGATCTTCGACTTCCGCTTGGCGAAGACCTGCTCGATGGAGGCGCGGATCTCGGGCATCTTGCGGGCGTTCATGAGGAACATTCCGCCGATGGTAAAGGTGCCGTCCTTGGTTTTGACGAAGGTTGAAGTGGTGCCAGGGTAGGCGCGGTTGAACTCCTTGGCCTCGATGACGGGGACGCAGATGTCTTTGTCGGGCGGGCAAAGGTCGAGGTAGTTCTGGATCGTCTGAGGAGTGAGGAAGGGCAGATCGCAGGTGACGATCAGGGCCTTGTCCAGGTTGGAGTCCTTCTCCTTTAGCTTCTCCAGACCGCGAAAGATGTTCTCGGGGCCGGAGTCACCAGGGTCCAGGCCGATGGCGGCGAAGTCGGCGGCTTTGGCCTGGATGGCGGGGGAGCCAACGACGACGATATTGCGAATCCTGCCCGAGTCGCGTAGCGCGCGGAGGGTGGTTTCGAGAATAGTTTTGCCCTCGAATTCGATCAACGCCTTCTCTGCGGTCCCCACCTTGGCGGCAAAAACGGGGTCGATGGTGCCGCCCGCGGGAACGATGGCGTCAAAGGTGCTCACGGGTGAACAGTATCCCACACCTCGGCCTGGGTTCGGGGCGCGGTTTTCCGGGACTGGCCACGGTTTGTTGCTCTGTATCTGAACCTCCGAAGCGCAACATGGTTCTATGGAGAGTGTCATGCTGACTTGTTCGACTCTTTGGCTATCCCTGCTTCTGTTCTCCAGCCCTCAAGAAGCGCCTTTGGAACGACGGATCACGCTTCACACCGAGCCTGCCCGGCTGCAAGCCGTTTTGAACCAGGTCGCCCAGAAGGTCGGGATTTCGGCGCGGGTCGATGAGCGGTTTGCCGGTGCGGTGGTGGTCGTTGCGGTTCAAGACCGTCCGGCGGGGGAGGTCGTCCAGCGCTTGGCCGACAGCTTGGGACTCTACCAATACTTCGACGGACGAACCCTCGACCTTCGCCCCTTTAGTCTTCGAAAGGCCGACCCCGGTTTGGTGGATCAGCATCGAGCGATCCTCGATGAGTACCTGTCGCGGATGTCCGTTTACCTACGCTCCCAAAACCCGCCCACAGGTGCGGAGTTGAAGTCTGCCGGAGACGATATTGCGGAGGTGAACCGGATTCGAAGCTCGCCTACCTTCCAACCAGGGTTCGAGGGCCACCCTCCGACTCTTTACGAAACTCTGGACCGGACCCCGTTTTCCCGCCTGACGGTTCGGCTGCTTCAGGTTCTTGGGGCCGAGGCACTCGCCCGACTGATGGTGAAGGACTCGGGCATCATTTCGTCTGATGCGCTGACTTCCGATCAGAAGGGAAGGCTTGATCCGATCTTCAAGCAGTTTCAAGCGGAATCCAGAGAGTGGGCGGAGTTGGCGTCCCAGGCCCCGTTTCGGTCGCCCGATGCGCTTCTCGTGGACAAACTTGTGACTGGGTTCACCCTCTCCTACCGGCGGGACGGGAACCAGCTTCGGCTGCAACTGTTGTCGGCGGGGCGGGCGGCGCATACCGCCGATATGTACCTGCCCAACGAATACGCCACCAGTTGGCTGGACAAGGCGACTCCGTTCGACGAATCGAAGGTGGACGATGGGCCGCTGCCGGCATCCGCCCGACGCCAAGTCTTGGGGCAGATGCTCCGGACTCAAGTCAAGCCGATACACTGGAGTAAAGGAATCGACGAAGTCCTGGCAAGCCTGGCTTCGCCAGAGAAAGTCGATCCCATCAGTCTTTCTGCTGCCCAACCGCTTGCCGAGGCGGCCAGAAAGGCCGATTTGGATCTGATTGCCGTTCTCGATGACAATCAGTTGGAGGATGCTTTCGACGTATCTGCCGACCACTCGGCGGCGACCTGTCGATCTACTTTCCAACGCTTGCGGAAGAGGACCCACTCGACCGGAATTTGGCGGTCGGACAAGTGGGTGGTCGTCGGAATTCGCAATCCGAGCGCCTACATCCAAGGCCAGGCGGATCGCAAAGCGATGGCCCGGTTCCTGAGCTACCCCGCCAAGCAACAGACCATCTTGCTTCAGGAATACCTGACCTTCTTTAATGCGACTCATGAGCACCTGTTCGAGATCTGGCTCAAAGTGGCCGACCTTCTGTTTCCCGGTTTTGAGACGATTCACGCCTATGCGCCATTCGCCGCCGTGATTCGAGGCATGACCCGTGACCAAATCGAGCGGATGTTTGCGGGTGGGGTTGTGGCCAAGGAGCTTTCCGAAGCTGGTTTTCGGAATGTCCGGGATATCGCTTTGAGCGACTATCACAGCAGTGAGACGTTGCCTGACGGGAGGAAGAAACCTTTCCCAACCCCCGAACTGATGCGGGAGGCGAGGGTTCAATTGGGCCGTTTGGGCCAGGCGGATGGTTTTATTGCGGGGCCAATGATTCTGGACCGATGGCAAAACCCGGCGCAGTACCGGAACGGCGGGTTCTATCACTTCCTAAAAGTGGACCCTTCGTATCCTTTGGAGCGCAAGATGGATCTCTTTACGGGCAGCAAGGGCGCGTGGCCCAGTCGGCAAACCATGTTCGCCCTGATGGTTGCCATTCCGGGGTCCCACCGCGCCCTGTACGAAGTGAGCCAATTTGAGTTGACCACAAACCGCCCGCCCTTGACGCTTGACCAGCTCAAGGAGCTTTTCGAGCGCGGTGACTGAGTATTGGTTCAGCCCTGCCGCTTGACCATTTCGTTGATCCAGATGGGCGCGAAGGGGGAGGTGCAGCCTTTGGAGGTGGGGTAGTCGCGGAAAGCGCCGATCTTCTCTCCGATGGCCAGGGCACGATCGCGGTGCTGGGGGAAGTTGATGCCGATCTCGGCGAGGGCGTAGTTCATGGTCCATTGCACCATCGCGTTCTCTTTGCCCATCTCGCTTTCGAGCCGGTCCAGAAGCGCGGGGATGTCCAGGCCTTCGGGGTCCTTGGCGATGCGCTCGGCGGTCAAGCTCCATCCGGCGCGGGCCCTCATCGTGTCTTTAGAGGCCATCCACTTCTGGCGGAGTTCTTCCTTTTGCGGATGGAGCTTGACCACATACGACGTCAGCCAATCGCCCAGTTGGGAGATCATGCCGGATTCGATATAGGGCACGGACTGGACCATCTTGTCGAGATCTTCCTTGTCAAGCTGTTTGGGCTTCATCAGGAGAGTTGCGAGGAGCCGGGCGTCCCAGTTGCCGGTCTCCCAAAGCTGCTTGGCCAGCTCGGGATTGGCCTTGATCTCCTTGGCGATCGGGCGGATATCACCCATTTTCACGCCGAATTGGTTGTCGCCTGAGCCGTTCTTGGCGTTCATCTTGCGGACGTTTTCATTGCCCAGGGATTCGAGTTTGGCCATGGCTTGGTCGAGGGTCATGGAGTGGATTTTAGCGCATGGAACGTGGCATGGGCGTCCCGCCCATGGTTTCCAAGACCGTCGCTGATCTACCTTCCAAGTCTGCGGCTTACGGCTGCACAATGCATCCGCCGCCTACAAGGGTCAAGTGGATGTCAATCCTTCTTGATCGTCACCCTTGAGAAGTCGATGGGGTCAGGGGGGATGATGCCGTTGGGGCGGAAGGACCCTGGGTAGAGGAGGATGGCGTCCACGGCTAGATCGGCTCCTTGTGGGGCATCCACGGCCAGCCGAATCTTGTTCGTGCCGGGGATTGCCTTGGTTGTGCCCATGCGAAACCATTGGTAGCCGTCCCCATAAGAGGACAGTCCCTCGCCTTGGATGGTGAGAAGCTGTCCGCCGACGTTCAGGCTGACATAAGGGCGGGTTTGGGCGGGGATTTTGGCGGCGATCCAAACCTCCAACTCCTCTTCGGAGCGGCCCAGGAAGGTGTAGTCGGCGTAGTGCGCCTGAGCATAGGCTTCCAGGGAGGTCTTCAGGCTGAGAACCCGGCTGCTGGATGTGCCGAGGCGATCCATGACTTCGCTGAAGTTGTGGTCCTTGGAAAATTCGGCCTCGATCCAGGAATAGTCGGCGAAGCGCGTTCCCATCCGCCAATACCAGCCACGCATCGCGGCGAAGCTGCCGCCAGGGTTGACATCGAGTCCGGCAAGGGCGTCGCCGAAACCGTATCGCTCCTCCAGGAAGTCGAGCCGTCTCTGTTCGGCCAGTTTCATCATGGCGCCAAAGCGGGCGATGGTCTCTTGGACCGCGGGTTCCGGTACGGGAATGTCGTCGGTTCCGGTGATAACAAGGGGGACGCTGCCGATGCTCACCTCCACGCCGCCCTTCACGTTGCGCGGCTTAACCTCCGTGCCATCGACCGAGGAGAAGATCAACTGTTTTGCATGGTTAGTCCGCAGCTTCACGCGGACGGGGCCGGAGTTCGACCAGATCGCGAAGAAGCTGTTTGCGCCATCGGCCAAACGGTAGCCGGAGAATTGGGTTCCAAGGTCCACGCGGTTGCCGCCAGCCGGAGTGGGGAGCCACCAGTGCCCACCAGGAAGGCGTTGGGGGGTGGCGGGATTGAAGGCGTTCTCGGGGAAGTAGACGGCGGAGGAAGAGTATGAGGAGAGGGCTGTATCGCCTGCCTTTTGAGCGGCGATGGCGGCGATGGCTTTCATCAGGTCGGGCGAGGCTGCGCGGCCAAACCATCCACGAACGCCCAGGGATCCAAGATCATCGATCAGGGCTTGCCACTGCTGAGGCTCCTTGCCTGGGTCCATTTCGGTCGCAATGAGCCATCCGGGATTCTTCCAACGATAGATGGTGCTGGCTGCGCGGCTGGCCGACTCCACATGCTGGGTTGGGCTGTTGCCGGTGATGCGGGCGCCAATGCCATCCACCGCGATGGAATCCCCCTCATACGCGGGAGCCCATCCACTCCACTCCTGAATCACGGGCACATCGGTAGCTTGGCGGATGGCGGCGGTGAGGCGCTGGTAGCGTCGTGCACCGGCTGCGGCGATCACGTCCCGGATATCGCGCCAGATCGCGGATCGCCCCATGTCGACTGGCACCAAAAGGTCCGAACTGGGGTCCCAGACTTGTGGGATACCTTTGGTTCCCGCCCACAACGGACAGAGGCGGGCGAGCTCATCAAACGTCTTGTAGCGGTTGGCCGAAAGCGACCAGGCGCGCTGGGCGACGTCTATATTGCGATACTTCTTTTCCAGATAAGTCCGAAGCTCGTACCGGAAATAGGGGTTGTTGGGGACGAAGCGAATTTCGTTTCGCGCAAGGGCAAAGGTTCTGCCCAATGGGTTGACGAGCCCGCGAAATCCGGGGCCAGGAGCGTGGCTTTTTAGAGAGGTGACGATGGTATCCCGGTGCTCGTCCATCGCCTCCCACAGGTCGGGTTGTTCCAGACTCCGCATTTCGGGATAGATCAGGAGGATGTGCTCCAAGTCGTTGAGGGGACGCACATCGATACTGAGCTTGCCATTCTCCAAGGTGCGGCGCGTCATGCGCTCCACATTGCCGTCGCGCTTGGTGACCAAGAGCGTCAGGACGCTGGATGCGCCAGGGATGGTGGCTTCGATTCGTCGAGCGGTGGTGATGCCAGAGACGCTGTAGGCTTGGGGTTCGATGGCATAGCCTCGGGCCATCGGAGCCAGCGAACTGACCTCGATCAGGTACCGCATCGAGTTGTCTTCAAGGGCTTTCAGAGCATCGTCCCAACCTGTACCGCCTGCGGGCAGTTCGACCAATACGTCCTGGATGCCGGCGGCTTTGGCGCTTTGGATCGCGTTCGGCTGCCCATCGACCCGGAGGCCGACCGGCATATAGGGCACTCCACCCCAAATGAGCGTCTTGGCCGAGTTGATGGACCAAGCCACAGGCTGCCCTTTCGCCGGCTCATAGGTTCCAAAAGCCTGCTGCGCTTGCGCGGCGCAGGCCATCAGGAGAATGCCGAAAGCAAAGATACGCACGTTGGCAAGATACCCGTTCACAAGTTCACGACCGGTTGAGAACGGCGGTGAGTTCGTTTGTGGCTGAGATGAGTGTCCGCTCTAAACCCGCGTCAAAACCTCTTCGCGCCCAAATAACCGGATCACGATGGCGATCAGCACTGCTGCGATGAGGCCCGATACGAGAACGGTGATCGCCGTTCCCCACCAATCTGGCTTGCCCAAAAGGGCGTTGCGGATATTATTCGCGGTGTTTAGGACGGGCACAAAGTTCACCCAACCTTGGCTGGCGGCATCGGTGAGGCCGATTAGCTGGCTAAAGGCGGCGGGAATGACGACCACGAAACTGGCCAGACTGATATAACTTTGAGCCTCGCGGTTATTCTTGGCGTAGGTGCTAAAGGCAAGCAAGAGGCTGGCGAACATCGCAACGGTTGGCAAGAGAACGACAAGAGTGAGCAGCCCGGAGGTCGGGGTAATGCCGATGCCATCTTTCAGCATGAAGTCCGAGCCCGGCAGTTTGAGGACGGAGACGAGAACCAGGCCGAAAACCGAGGCCAGCGAACTGACCAAGCAAACGGTACTCAGGGCCAAAAACTTCCCAAGGACGATCTGAGTACGGGCTACGGGGCTGATGAGGAGGGTTTCTAAAGTGGCTTTCTCTTTCTCCCCGGCTACGAGGTCGCTAGAAAGTGAGAACCCGCCGTAGAACGCCCAAATGACGATCAGGTAGGGAAGCATCCCAACGATGAATTCGCCCGCCCCTGCCTCGCCCACTTTGATTTCCTTCTCTTTGATCTGGATGGGCTCCGAGGCGGACTCGGGCAGAGAGTTCTCTTTCAAATAAGCCTTGAGGCGCGACTCGGACTGTTCGTTGAAGGTCCGACGAACAGTGGCCAGAGCGATTTGGGCGCGCTGCTGCTTGGGGTCGAAGTAAGCGTTCACGACCTGCGGTTTCCCTGGCTCTGTAGACGCCGGAAGAATCTCGATCACGAGTTGGGCTTTGTCCTTCTTGATGAGTTCCTGCCCTTCGCTCACGGACGCCAGCTCTTTGAGCGTGACTTGCTTCATGAAGAGCGACACCAGGAGAGGATCGGGACCACTGACGTAATGCACGACCTGCCCCTGAGGTTTGGCGACGTTCCCAATCACCGTCCCAAAGCCGCAGATGAAGAAGATCATCAGGAAGATCGGGCCGAAGAGCGCCGCGCCGCGCGTTCGCTTGTCGCGAAGCATCTCCCGCAGCTCCTTTTTATAGACCCATGCGACCGGGTTCATTTGGCGATCTCCTCCCGTCGATAAGTGGATTCAAACTGAACCAGTTTCAAGAACGCCTTTTCCAAAGAGGTTTCTCCCGTTTGAATCTTCAAGTCGTCCACGGTCCCTTCGCCATGCAGCTTGCCCTTGTCGATGATCGCCAAATGGTCGCACAGGCGCTCGACCTCGCTCATGATGTGGGTGGAAAAGATGATGGTTT
Organism: uncultured Fimbriimonadaceae bacterium; assembly: GCA_964501275.1. Lineage (GTDB taxonomy): Bacteria > Armatimonadota > Fimbriimonadia > Fimbriimonadales > Fimbriimonadaceae > 55-13. The sequence goes on from CAZCSP010000016.1 coordinate 21,987, forward strand.
TGCCCATGTCCCGCGCCTCCTCGATGAACTCCATAACGGTCTGGCTGAGTACCACGTCTAGTCCGGCGGTCGGTTCGTCGAAGAAGAGCACGGGCGGGTCGTGGAGAATCGTCCGGGCGATATTGACGCGCTGTTTTTGCCCGGTCGAAAGCTTGTCGCAAAGGCGGTCGGCGAATTCATCGATCTGGAGTTTCTTCACCACATAGTCGGTTCGCTCTTTCAGTCTTGCCCCCGAGAGCCCGTAAAGGCCGCCGAAGTATTCGATCACCTCACGTGACTGGAGCCGCCCATAGAGCGCAGTCGAGGTGGACATGAAGCCGATCTGGGCTCGAACTTGCTCAGGATGGTCCAGAATGCTGACCCCGGCGACGGTTGCCGTGCCAGCGGTGGGCTTGATAATGGTAGACAGCATCCGCATCGCAGTGGTCTTGCCCGCCCCATTGCACCCCAAGAGCCCAAAGATCTTTCCCGGCTCCGCCTGGAAAGAAACTCCATCGACTGCCTTGACGATATTGCCCTTCTGATCTTTGAAGTGCTTGGCCAGTCCCTCAACAACAACCATCTGCAGACAGTCTAGACGGAAGGGCAACCGGGTTGGTTGCGGGTCCTAGGAAGATATCGCTCATTGTGTGTACAATGTACGGTATAAGGAAGACAGAAATGAGAATCGCCACAAATCAAGCCAAGGACGCCAGGATAGACATCCGAGTGACGCTCACCGAAAAGGAGCTTCTCGAGCAGGCCGCCGCCGCTCAAGGAAAAAAGCTGTCCGACTTTGTGATCGGAGCATCCACCGAAGCCGCTCAAATGGCGCTTGCCGATCAGAATCGCTTTACTCTGCAGGAGGAACAGATGGATCAGTTCCTGGCAAGCCTGGAGGAGGAGCCGAAGGTTTTGCCCAAGCTAAGGGAGTTGTTTGCCCGAAAGAGCGTTTTTGAATGAGCGCTCTCTTTGCGACTCCAGAGCTCTTGTCCGATATGCACAGAGTGAGTGGCTTTGACTGCGAGGTCGAACCGCTCAATGTGTTTCTTAAACGACACGCGCTTCAGAATCAGAAGAACAACTCCGCACGAACGCTTGTGGCGACTCGCCTGGACAGTCCAGAAGTCGTTGGCTACTACAGCCTCTGCGCCGCATCCGTCGAGTACGAGCAAACTCCTGAGCGCATCAAGAAGGGGCTGGCGCGCCACGACGTTCCGCTGATTCTGTTAGCCCGTTTGGCGGTCGATGGGAGTTGCAAAGGCCAAGGTTTGGGAGCTAGTTTGCTCCAAGACGCCTTCGGAAGGTTTCTAAAGGCTCAGGAAACTATCGGCGCGAGAGCGCTATTGGCTCACGCCAAGGACGATTCAGCCAAAGCTTTTTATGAGAAGTGGGGATTCGTCGCGACGGACGGTCTACCCCTGCACCGCTACATCTTAACCAAAGACATCCGCGCCACCCTGGAAGGTTAGTTCAAGACGCCCTTGCTGAGCCATTGCGGGAAGACGGTTGCCTTCAACCCTCCCTTCTCGATGAACGGGCTTTTCGCAATCCACTCCTGAATCCGAGCGTCGTCCTTGCCCTTGAACAGGGCGACCGACCGAATCATTGAGTTTCTTCCAAAGTTCGTGTAGAAAGCCAACCCAGCCGCCGGACCGGTCTCTTTGAGGTATTCGGCGATATCCTCAGTTTCCTTTCGTGGCACGGTTGGTTTCTTGTCCGGGTCTTTCGTGAAGACGACGATCCGGTTCTCTTCGATAGCGCTGGGGTCGATGGCGGCGGTGTTGATCTTGCCGAACTGAATGGATACTCGATGGGCCTCAACGGCCATGAATCCCTTCTGGACATACGGGTCTGGTTCGAAGCACTCTTTGATCTCCTTCTCATTCTTCACCGTAAGGATCACGATGCCGCGCTTCGTCTTCTCAGGATCGGCGCATGGTCCGGCGGTCGCCAGCTTCTTCTCCCCGAACAGCCGCTTGAAGTTGTCGATGTGCGTCATCTGATACTTCTGAATCTCTTCGGGCGTCGCCTGGGGAGGGTTCTTGCCGCTGACTAAGAAGACGAAGTAGGTGGGGGCAGGGAAGTCTTGGGCGGTCATTGGGCTGAGAGCCGCGAGGCTGAGGCACAAGGCGGATAAGAGCATAAACTCATTATATGTGTTCTTGGGAAACCAGAATGACCTAAAGAAAAAAAACTTTAAACTCTGCGGCAAAACCCAAGGCGAACTGCTGAAAGCTGTGAACGAGATCAGGCGTCACGGGGAGAGGCTGAACCCAACCCGGTATCCTTGTCTCCATGCTTCGAGAAGCCATTTCAACCGAAAACGCCCCCGCCGCCATCGGCCCCTACAGCCAAGCTATCCGCGCCGAGGGCAAGTTCCTTTTCTGCAGTGGTCAAATCCCCCTGACCCCCTCTGGAGAACTGGTCTCCGGCGATGTGAAGACCCAGGCCAAGCAATGCATGGAGAACGTGAAAAATCTCCTGGAAGCCGCAGGCCTGTCCCTGTCCAACGTCGCCAAGACCACCATCTTCCTCAGCTCCATGGACCACTTTGCCGCCGTCAACGAGGTCTATGGTTCCTACTTTGAAGGCACTCCCCCTGCCCGTTCCACCGTAGCCGTAGCTGGATTGCCCAAGGCGGTGGATGTGGAGATTGAGGTCATAGCGATTTGCTGATGCCTGTAAGGGGTAAGGGGTAAGGGGTAAGGCAGAGAGTCTCTCCTTACCCCTTACCCCTTACCCCCTTTCCCCTTACCAGCATGAAACGGGTTGTATCTATCAGTCTTGGCTCCAGCAAGCGCAACAAGGAGCAAGAGGTCTCGATCTTGGGCGAGGAGTTCAAGATCGAGCGGATTGGCGTGGATGGGGACCTCAAGAAGTTTGGCGACATGTTTGCTGAACTCGATGGGCAGGTCGATGCGCTTGGTGTGGGCGGGGCGGATGTGTATGTCGTCGTTGGCGAAAAGCGGTATGCGTTTCGCCAGATCCTGAAGCTCGTTGCCCGAGCCCATAAGACTCCGGTGGTGGACGGCAGCGGCCTCAAGCACACCTTGGAGCGCGCCACGATTGAAACTCTCCAGCGTGAGGGAACCATTGATTTCCAGAAAGAGACCGTTCTGCTGGTTTCCGCCGTGGACCGGTTTGGGATGGCTCAAGCGCTCGACAGGATCGGCGGCAAGGTGATCTACGGCGACCTGCTGTTTGGCATCGGGTTGCCATTCCCCATTCATAAATACAAACATGTCCGACGCCTGGGAGCCAGTATCTTGCCGATCATCACCAAGATGCCGTTCAAGTGGTTCTATCCCACGGGGGAGAAGCAGGAGGAGCGGAAGCCGAAGCATGAGAAGATTTGGCGGCAGGCGACGGTGGTGGCGGGGGATACCCTCTATATCCGCCGCTACGCCCCCGACGATCTCAAAGGCAAAACCGTCATCACCCAGACCGTGCGCAAAGCCGACTTGGAGTGGCTCAAGAGCGCCGGGGTTCAGAGGGTCATCACTACCACTCCTTTGATGGGCGGGGAGACCTTTGCCACCAATGTGATGGAGGGTGTGATCGTGGCTCTCTTGGGCAAGAGGCCGGAGGAGATGACTGAGCGGGACTACCTGGATGTGCTGGCCCGGGTGGACTGGAAGCCCAACGTCATCGACCTTTCGGCCTAGGCGGGCTCTGGTACATTCTCTGGTACGTCTTCTTAGGATAAGAACCGGAGCAACTGAACACTTGACTCGATTTGGCTTTATCGTCCACCCCTTGACCGCCCGTGACATGGCGCGCAAGTTTCCGATTGCCCGCTTTCTGCCCGACTCTATCGTTGAGGCCTTTGCCCGGAAGAAGGACCCGGTGGTGATGAGCAAGATCACGGGGATCAAGAGTCCGACCGGGGCAGAGACGGAAGGTTGGTTTATCGGCCTGCCCTACACCCCTCGGCAGATGACCCAGACGGTTCCCATCGACGAGGTTTACACCAAGATCGCAAAGTGTGGCGATCTGGCGGCGGATCTGGGCGCGGACATTATTGGGCTGGGCGCCTTTACCAGCGTGGTCGGGGATGGCGGGATCACCATCGCCCAGCGCACCAAGATCAAGGCCGTCACCACCGGCAACTCCTACACCGTCGCGACCGCCATCGAGGGGACGGTCAAAGCGTGCGAGCTTTTGGAAGTCGATCTGCCGAATGCCACCCTCGCGGTGGTGGGCGCGACCGGTTCTATCGGCAAGACCTGCGCCCGCGTTTTGGGACGGTCGTTTGGGCATACGATCCTGGTGGGTAGGGATATGGAGCGGACCCAGGCCATTGCGGATGAGTTGGGCGATGCGGTGGCGTCGATCAACGTGGCCGATATCAATCAGGCGGATGCAATCATCACCGTGAGTTCGGCAGGGAAGGAGCTGATCCTTCCTGAGCATCTAAAGCCGGGAGCGGTCGTCTGCGACGTGGCGCGGCCTCGGGACGTGAGTGCGCGCGTCACCAAAGAAAGGCCTGATGTGTTGGTGATCGAAGGCGGCGTGGTCCGGGTGCCGGGCGATGTCGAGTTCAACATGAATTTTGGCTTTCCCGACAAGATGGCCTATGCCTGCATGAGCGAGACCATGATGCTGGCTCTGGAGGGTCGGATCGAGAACTTCACGCTTGGCAAGGACGTGACGGTCGGGCAGGTAGACGAGATATCCGGCCTTGCCCACAAGCACGGGTTCGAATTGGCCGGCTTCCGGTCGTTTGAGCGAGCGGTCGACGACGATGCTATCGAGCGAGCGAGACAAGCCCGAAAAAAAAAGTCGATCCCCCCCAAGAGCCCTAGCCTGGTGTAGGCGTCGGCCAGCTATGGATTCTTAGGTTCGATTTTTCCGGAAACGCGACCGATTCTAGGTTCAAAAATCTGTAGCTGGCTCTGGTTCAATTGAACCGGGTTTTTCGTGCTTTTTTTACTGCAAGTCACACATAGTTCGGCTTCATTTGGCGTTTCGGGGTTGCGGTTATAGGGTTCATGGCTTCGTTACTTCAAGTCCGAAGCGGCTGCCAACGGTCTTTTTCAGCAAAGTCGCCAAGAACGCAAAGGGTCGCGAAGGTGGTTGGGTTTCTACCACAGGGGCACCGCGACACAACGTTATCGATTCCTCGATTGAGGCGACATTCTCCCGACCCACTGGATTTTCGCGCTCCTTATCTATCTAGGGAGGAAAGGCGGGTTTTGTCAACCAACGATTTTGAGAATATTGGTGGCTGGAAAGATAGCCTCAGGGCTGCGGTGTTGTGGCGGACAGAGTCCAGGGGCATGAGCCTGGGGGCAAACAAGTTAGGAAGCATGAAAACGGGCGAATATCACGACAGGTGGTTTGTTGCCTAAAGGGGCGAGTGCACCATGGGGCAACAAACCACATGGGGTCCTTACGCCTTCTGTCGCCGACGGCGCGCGACCATCAAGCCAAGTCCAAGCACGGCGAGAGTGGCGGGCTCCGGAACAGGTTCGCCAAGGACTTGGAAAGGCACTTCCAGGTTGACGCCGCTATTCGTATCCGTCATCGTGAACCACTGGTTGGAGGTGAACAGCATCGCATTCGCTCCGGGAGCGCCAACTTCACCGGGGCGGGTCACAAGGGGGGCAAAGGTGTTGCCGCCAGCAGTGAGCCCGTAGTCCATCCAATAGGTTCCCTCCGAGAGTACGACCGGGGCGGCGAAGCTCAGGGCCGCGGCCATAATCGGGCGAATCGTGCTTGCCGAACCTCGGCCCGTGCGATACATACCGCTGAAGGAGGTGTTCTGGAGAATGTTGGTGGTGAGGTCGCCCGCAATCACGGTCGATCCTTCTGCCCCGGGCGCTCCATCCCAAATGCGCAAGACGCCCGTAAGAAACTGCTCATCGATGGGGCCGTTCGTTCGGAAGCCGTAGACCACGAATCCGGTCACATTCCATCCGCCCGCGCCAACGGTAAAGTCGTCCGCTTGGTGGAGCGGTCCGGTGGAGGTTGAGTTTTGGTAATTGACGCTGTAGCCCAGGGTGCCGTTGGTCTGGGTCCCATTGGTCTGGAGTTCACTCCAGGTGGTCCCGCTTGGGGCGGCGGTACCGTTGTTGTGGGTCGGACCTGTCGACATCGGGCCGTTGTCATAGAGGACTTGGCCGAATGCCAGCGGCATCGCCGCCAGCATGCAAAGGGTGAGAGCCTGCTTCATAGGCTTAAGGTTAGACGATTTCCGCCATCGGTGTCGCAGGATTGCACGCTATATGGGCAAACCAGTAACGTTACCTGGGTGTCAGTAGCGGTAACGCGGTCGCGCCTCGATCTCGGCCAAGATACGCTCCACGACTGAGTCCACCTGTTCCAGGACCTCCTGGTTGGTGAAGCGGAGGGTCTTGATCTGCTCCTTGGCGAGGTCTTGGTCTCGCTTCTGGTCGTATTCTTGTTGGAGTTCGTGGATGGAGCCGTCGACTTCGATGGCGAGGCGGACTTCGGCGGAGTAGAAGTCGAGGATGTAGGGGCCGACGGGTTGCTGGCGACGGAACTTGACTCCCGTCTGCTCTTTACGCAGGACCTGCCACAGGGCGTCTTCGGCGGGAGTGAAGGCTTTGCGATTGTCTCGGGCGCGCTGGGTGTAGGGGAAGCGGCGCATGGCGAGAGGATAGCAATTTTGGAAGAGAGTTAAAAGCCCTTCCCCCTTGATGGGGAAAGGGTTTGGGATAGGGGTGACTGGTTGCCGAGTGCTTGTACTTGGACATCCAAACGCTCTGCTGGCCTCACCCCACCCTAAATCCCTCCCCCATCAAGGGGGTGGGACTTTTTTGGCCTGTGGCGACTCGGGAGCTGAGTTGCTGGGGCAGGGGTTGGATGCATCGGATGCTCCGGTCGTCTTGCTCGCAATCTTCCACTCTGAGTCAAGTGCTCAGGTTGGTTGCCAACCTGTCCCCACCACAGGTTAAAAGTCCTTCCCCCTTGATGGGGGCAAGGGTTTGGGATGGGGGTGAACTCTTGCCGAGCGCTTGTAGAGAAACCGCCGACCAGTATTTCTGCCTTCTCCCCAAGCTTTGCGGCTACCGATCACCCCCACCCTAAATCCCTCCCCCATCAAGGGGGAGGGACTTTTTTAGTCTGTGGTAACTCGGGATCCCGAGTTGCCAGGGCGGGGGTTGGATGCAGACTTGTCCCCACCAGAGGCTAAAAAGCCCTTTCCCCTTGATGGGGGCAAGGGTTTGGGATGGGGGTGGACTCCCGCCGAACGCCCGTAGAAACCGCCGACCAGCATTTCAGCCTTCCCCCAAGCTCTGCGGCTACCGATCACCCCCACCCTAAATCCCTCCCCCATTTTGGTCTGTGGCAATTCCGGAGCCGAGTTGCTGGGGCGGGGTTTGGATGCGACTGTCATCTTTGGAGTCCAGCGACAGAGGTTGGCTCCGAATGTCCGCCTGAAGCCTCAGGGTTGCGGTTCGTGGCAGGCGATGACTTGTGGTCTGTGCATTCTGAGGCAGGACAATGTACAATGTTCGGGCTGTGCCATGAATAAGCGCCTAATACATAACTTTGGCCCATACTGTGACCTCTTAATCGAGTACGAGGAAGCAGTTATAGGCTACATCGACGTCATCGAGCGCCAAGATCGATTGATCGAGAAGCATGGTTTGTCCGATGAGTTGTCGGTCTCCCGCTCCGATAACTTGCGTAAGTTAAAGGAGATTCAAGCACGCCAGCTTGAGCTCCTCACAGAACGTGAGAGGCTATTGAACTATGCTCATATAGACAACCCTAGCTATGAACCGGAAGCCCTTTGGCGTCGCTGGAACGAAACATGGTCCGTATCGGATACCGACGGTATGCCACAGGAGGAGTTCAAGTTGGCAATCGAGGAGTATGAGGACGCTGTATACGAACTCTATGCCTCGATTGGCGATGAGGATGTGGATGAAACAAAGCTTAAAGCTCAGGTGCAGTTACTAATATGGAGAATCGACGAGTTGCTTGCCCCAAAATTTCCACATCAACACGAAGCTGAGCGGAAGTCGGCGCTTGATAAGATCAGAAAGAAGCTTCATCTCTAAGTACTGATCCCTTCATTGCGATGCACGAATCGTGAATACATATGAGCCTTGGAAACGAGACACTCTAACCTACTAGCCCAAAAAAAGTTTGGCGCATGGAAGAGTAGATTTCAGTCTTGTCTTGGCTTCCTGGGAAAACACTCTCCATCGAGTCGCTACAGAATCCCAGCAAACTACTCCAGATACACTTGCCATCTTCGGATGCCTCCAGTGCTTTTCTAACTCCATCAACGTTAGTGTTCCAAATGTATACCTTTGCGCGACACTCTCTGACAGCTTTAGCGAGGACCCTATTTATGTGCAGATCATAGAAGCTGTAGCCAACGGCCATGATCCTAACATCTCCCGTACAGACCACCGTTTCAAATACGTCGGCATACCACTTCAGCAATGGTGACTTGGCTATTTGGTCTATTTTATCGACGCCCATAACCATCAGGCCCTTGTCCGTGGTTCTCCAGTCAAACGAGCCGTGGAGCTTGATGTAGTTTAGGTAACCACGTAGTTGAGGTGGATTGCTCGCGATGTCTTCGTCTGGAAGTCCGACGAGTTGGCTATCATCCATCTGTATTCTGTGCGGAGCAAACCACGTCACGTTGGTGCTCATCTGTCCAGGGGGTGGAGGAATGCCCGGCCTTTGGGGCCCTATGCCCGGAGGATGATTGTAGTATCGGCGTTCAACAAGTAGGTCTTGATTCAGTGTGAAAAGGTATGACGCATCCTTACCCCTGAACGAGTTTAGGAAGTCTTGAAACGCATAGACGTTTACGCCGTAGCCTTTCCCAAAAGATGAATTTGAGACTACACCATCCATCTTTGAGAAGGAATGATAGATCGCTTCTTCGAGGGCGATATAGTGCTGATCAGGACCGTTTGTCCCAAGCAATGAGCCGAGGGCCTCTTCATAGTTCTGGTTTTCAAGAAGTAGCCTCTTGACTACGTTATCGTTTTGTACGCTAGGAAATCCAATGAGGTCAGACCAGACTTCTCGCGCAAGTCGACCACCAAAGGGCTTAGAAAAACCAGCTCCCGTGAGGAGCACTTTTGAGCCGAAATCGCCAATCTCCATTCTTTGAAGTAGCGGTGCCCTGACTGTCAGGACACCGCATTGAACCGCCTAGTGGTGGCTGTGGCCGTGGCCCATGTCTACTTCCTCTTCAGGAAGCTCGGCGATGATGGCCTCGGTGGTCAACAACAGACCCGCGATAGACGATGCATTCTGGATGCACTGCCTTACGACCTTGGTGGGGTCGACGACTCCGTTCTTGGCCAGGTCCTCAAACACCAGGGTCTCGGCGTTGAAGCCTTTGCCTTCTCGCTTCACCTGATCCACCACGACCGAACCCTCGGAACCGGCGTTTTCGGCGATGGTTCGCAGGGGGGACTCGATGGCTTTGCGGATGATGTTGAGGCCGATCAGCTCGTCGCCTTCGAAGCCCTTGTCGTTGAGAGCCTTACCAGCGGTGATGAGGGCGGTTCCGCCTCCGGGGACGATGCCTTCTTCCAGGGCGGCTCGGGTCGCGGCGATGGCGTCCTCGATTCTCGCCTTCTTCTCCTTGAGGGCAGTCTCGGTGGCCGCTCCGACCTTCACGACGGCGACGCCGCCGCTGAGCTTGGCCTGGCGCTCTTGGAGCTTCTCCTTGTCATAGGTGCTGTCGGTGTTCTCGACCTGCTGCTTGATCTGCTTCAGGCGGCCGTCGATCGCATCCTTCTGGCCCTTGCCGCCCACGATGGTGGTGGTCTCCTTGGTGATGACGATCTTGGAGCAGGAGCCGAGCATGTCGGGGGTGACGTTCTCCAGCTTGATGCCCAGGTCCTCGCTGATGAACTGGCCGCCGGTGAGGATGGCCATGTCTTCCAGCATCGCCTTGCGTCGGTCGCCAAAGCCGGGGGCCTTGACGGCGATGAGGGGCAGGTTGCCTCGGATTCGGTTGAGCACCAGGGTCGCCAGGCACTCGTTCTCCACGTCCTCCGCCACGATGACGAGCGGCTTCTGGAGCTTCAGGGCCTTCTCCAGCATGGGGATGAGGTCCTGGATCTGGGCGATCTTCTTCTCGTAGAACAGGATCAGCGGCTCTTCGTAGACGGCCTCCATTCGGGTGGCGTCGGTGACGAAGTAGGGGCTAAGGTAGCCCTTGTCGAACTGCAGGCCCTCGACCACTTCATAGCTGGTCTCGGTGGACTTGGACTCCTCAACCGTGACCACGCCATCCTTGCCGACGGTGTTGATGACCTTGGCGACCAGTTCGCCGAGTTCCACATCGTTGGCGGAGATGGTGGCGACCTCCTTGATGTCCTTGTCGCCCTTCACCGGCTTGCTGATCTTGGCGAGCTCGGCGACAATGGCGTCCACGGCCTTGTCGATCCCGGTCTTGATCTGGGTGGCGTTGGACCCGGCGGCAACATTGCGGATGCCTTCTTTGAAGATGGCCTGGGCCAGGACCACGCTGGTGGTGGTGCCGTCGCCCGCGGTGTCGTTGGTCTTGCTGGAGACTTCGCGAATGAGCTGGGCGCCCATGTTCTCAAAGCGGTTCTCGACCTCGATCTCTTTGGCGATGGTCACGCCGTCGTTGATGACGGTCGGGGAGCCGAACTTCTTCTCCAGAACGACGTTGCGTCCTCGGGGGCCAAGGGTGACCTTGACGGCGTTGGCGAGCTTGTCGACACCGGCCTCCAGAAGTTTGCGGGCGTCGTCGGTAAATCTAATCTCTTTTGCTGGCATCTGTCTTCCTTGCCCGTTAGCACTCGGGCATTTCGATTGCTAATTATGGCCTCTCTCGGCTGATCGAATCAACGGGGCCGGGGAAATCGGAGGAGCGACGCTGTAAAATTGGGCCATGGTGCCTGTCAGGTCGTCTTGGGTCTGGAATATCAGGCAGCCCTCCCATCCTCCTTCGGCCAGCGAAAGCGAGGGCGGGCCGCCGGTCGAGGCGCCGTTTCCCGTATACCCCCTGCTGTGGCACCCGGTGCGTACCCGGATCGACGTGCATCGAGCCCCGGCGGGGCGGGTGGTGGGGGTGGAGTACACCTACGACTACCAGCCCTCGGAGGCGTCGTTTCAGGAGGCTTTGGGATACAACGACGTGGTTTGGGTTCCGGTGTATCGGGGAACTATCTACAAGCCCTCCCAGACCACTGAGGACCGCTTGCCGGAGTATGACGAGAACGCCCAGGCGATCATCGACATCGCGCGGAAGTGTCGCGCCGTGCTGGTGGGGAATGCCAACGCGGAGATTCGCTACAATGCCGAGACGCCTCAGGAGGAATATGAGAAGTGCCTGCACTTTGTGGAGATGCACAGCAAGTTCATACGACCCTATGGCCGGCCCGCCTTTGCCCCGATCTTTGAGATTCTGGTCCACGACTGCTATCGGGCGGGAGGGCATCTGCGGGATTTGATGCAACGGTATGACGCGCTCCTTCTGAGCTTTGCGGGATGCTCCTGGCTCTTTGAGCAAGAGAACCCCTGGATTCCCGAGGAGCGGCCTTTTCCTCGGTTGGCGGAGTATCTGGGGTCGTTGGAGGCTTGGTCGGGAGTGGGGAAGTTGGCGGGACTGGCGAAGGGGTCGGGAGAGGTGCTGCAGGCGTCTGGGTATACGGCGGGGTTTGCGGGGTGGTATTGAGTTTGAGTAACCACAACGGCACGGCGGCACAACGTCGTGTTAACCGCGAAGAAACTAAGAAACAAAGGGACGTACGGGATTTTTCCCACCTTCGGTGGTCCTCTGCGGTCCTCGGAGGTTTCATCTCTGGGTACTTGGAAAACCACCGAAAGACACAGAGGGCCACCGAAGGAAAGCGTGGTCTGCGCATGGCTTTGGTTAGATTGATATGAATACACGCTTCTCTCCTTCGCTCAACGGTTCGCTCCATCTGGGACACCTTTGGATGGCCTGGGTCAATCGGACTTGGGCCAGGCAACGGGGAGGGAAGTTCATCCTGCGCTTCGACGACCTCGCGCCCAAGTTCGCCGGGGAAGACCAGTCGCGGATGGGGGAGTATGCGCGAGAGGCGGAGTATCTGCTTCGGGCGGCGGGCTTTGTGCCGGATGAGGTGAGCTTCCTCAGCGCTTATCAGGATGGTTTGGAGAGGTATCCGGTGGACTTGGGGAGCCGGAATCGGTGGTTGAGGGGGCCAAGTCTGGAAGGCCATATCAACGTGCCGTGCCTGCCCTACCTGGTCGCGGCGCGGGTGCAGGCGGATATCCGGGAAGGGATTGGAGTGGTGATCCGGGGAGAGGAACTTCTTCAGGAACTTCAGCTTTATGAATACTTCAACGTGGAGTTGGGGGGCACGCCTCGCGAATTGGTGTATCTACCCCGGCTGAGGGTGCGGAGCGGGGGCGTGGTGACGACGATCAGCAAGACCTACGGGAATCTGCAGCTTCGCGATCTGTTTGAAAGGGAAGCGCCGGAGGTTTGGGTGAAGCGGATTTGCGCGGTGGGGTTGCTGGACCCAGCGGCGGAGTTGACTTGGGAGAATGTGAATCCGGAGCCGATTGTGGAGGTTGAAATCTAAAGGTCTCTCCCCCTTGATGGGGAGAGGGATTTAGGATGGGGGTAATGGTTGCCGCTTAGCTTGTAGGGCTTTAGCGGCGGCTTCTCACAGTTTGGCATCCAGTCTATGAGCACTCTGCTCGCGTCACCCCTGTCTCAAACCCTTTCCCCATCAAGGGGAAAGGGTTTTTTAGTCTGTGGCCTTAGACAGCGGCGGCGACTTTGGCGTCTTCGACGATGGCGAGGACGTCGTCGGCTCTCAGGATGATGTAGTCCTTGCCATCGACGGTGACTTCGGTTCCGGCGTACTTGCCGTAGAGGACGGTCTCGCCCTTCTTGACGCCGACGGGAGCGAGTTGGCCGCTGTCCAGGCGCTTGCCGGGCCCGACGGCGATGACTTCGCCCTTAAGGGGCTTCTCTTGGGCGGTGTCGGGGAGGATGATGCCGCTGGCGGTTTTCTCTTCCTTAGGGGCGGCCTCGACGACGATTCGATCGTGCAGGGGTTGCAGTGCCATCGTTTCTTTCTTTTCTCCTGAGTTGAATTCTTTTATCGGCGGGGACGGCGTTTCGGAGTTTCGGTGTTAGGGGTCCTGTGAACCGTGAAACCGAAATCCCATTATGCCATCCCCGCCGTTCTTGTTGGCAGTTTACCTCCGAGAGTGCCAATGGAGGCGACTGGCTTCTGGGACTGGGTCGGCAAAAAATCGGGACTGGTCGCCTAATGATGCAGAGGAGATTTCCTCGACAAAAGGAGATGCAAGATGGAGACAACCCAAAACCGAACGATTCGATACCTTCAAGACGTGCATGCGGCGGAGAAATTGACCGAGGACTTGTTGGACAAACTCGCCGACGACGATGAAGCTGTGCCCGAGATGCGGTCGATAGCCGGGGATGCCTCACGAGAGTGCGTGAAGCGTCGAGAAACGTTAGCCGCTCGTTTGCTGTCCCTGGGAGGGCAGCCGTCGGGGATAAAAGACTGGACGAACAGCTTCATGGGCGTGGTGAGCGATGTCGCTAATGCGGGGCACGATCGGGGCGACAAGATCACGATGGACGCCATTAAATCCCATGCCGCGCTCCATATGATCCACGCTTCCTACGCGGCCTTGGCGGCGTTTGCCAAGGTGGTCAACGACTTGGATACCGAGACCATCGCGTCTAAGCATAGCCATGGAGCAATAGACAGCGCGAACGCTTTGATCCCGGCAATCGAGGCGAGCGCGAGATCGGTTTATGCGTTAGCTTAGAAGGCAGGGGGAAAGTGTTCAGTCCCGGGAGGTTATGACAAGCAGCTGGATTTTGGGGGTTGCATAGGATCGTCTCTGGAGTAGAAACCACATCGCTGTCCGCTGCTACCCTAACTCCGTGTCACAACTTCCTGGGACGAAAGATGCCCGCGGGGTCATGTCGGTATTCTCGCATCTTGCCAATCTTTCAACTTTTTACGCCCGAGCAGTGGTTGCTTGGGCTAACGACTGCACTCTTCGTTGGGTTTAGCAAGACAGGCATCCCCGGTGCCGGGGTCTTGGTGGTGCCGCTCATGGCCCAGGCATTTGGCGCACGACTGTCTATCGGGACCACCGTCGTCCTTCTCATCATGGGCGACGTGTTTGCCGTTTACTGGTACCGCCGCCACGCCAAGTTGGAGCACATCTGGAAGCTGGTTCCGTGGGTGGTGGTGGGGATGGCGGTTGGCGGGTTGACGCTGTATGGGCTGGGCGAGAGGCCTGGGAAGGACTTGATGAACCCGATCGTCGGCGGGATGGTCTTGCTGATGATTGGGCTGAGCCTGCTCAGGAAGCATGTGGGAGATCGGTTCACCCCTCACTCGCCGATGGGAGTTCGACTGACCGGTGCTGCGGCGGGGTTCTCAACGACGGTAGCCAATGCGGGGGGGCCGGTGATGGCGATCTACCTGCAGGGAATGGGGCTTTTGAAGGAGCAGATGATTGGAACCAACGGCTGGTACTTCTTCATTTTCAACGTCGCCAAATTGCCGTTGTATGTGGGTTTGACCCTGATCGCTCCCCACGATCCGGTTTGGAACCAGCACACCCTGCTCTTCACCTTGATCGCCTTTCCCATGGTGATCTGCGGCGCGTTCTTGGGGAAGTGGTGCCTGCCAAGGATCGACCAGAAGGCCTTCGATGCATTGGTTCTTGTACTGGCGGCGGTTGCATCCTTGCGGCTGATGGTGCAGTGATGCGGTGGGTTTGCCTTGCTGCGTTTACAAGCCACATTCGATTACAAGAGGGCCGATCTGGAGATCGGCGGTCCATCGGAAGATCGCAAAATAGAAAAGCGCCCTGCACTCAGAAGTACAAGGCGCCTCGATAACAGCTTGTGACTTAGCTGTTTTTCTTGCGTCGACGTCGGGCAGCCAGAGCGCTCAGACCGATGAGAGTTGCGCAGATGGTGCCGGGCTCAGGAACGATGTGGGCTTGCTCGATCAACGAGATACCCGCGAAGTCCACCTGAGGGTTGAAGTTATTGGGATCGACCGACAGAAAGAAGCTCTTCTTGACCTTATAGTGGGTGACCCCCTGGGTGAGGGCACCATTTTCTGTATAGGTGAAGGACGCTCCAGCGAGGTTCAGAGAACCGTGCTGAGAGGAAGTGCCGCCAACCGTGAACGAATTGCCCAACATGCCAATCAGGGTTTCTCCACCCATACCATCCAGCGCAAAAACCGCCTCATTGTATGAGATAAATCCGCTGCCACTCAGAACTCCCTGAAGAACGATTCCCACCGAAGTTACGGGATCGTCGTTCATCACCTCGTAGGTGAAAGAGTAGAACTGGCTGTACCGCGTGGGGAACGTGCTGTCTCCAACTAGAACGCTATCCGACAGGTCGGAGAACGGAAAGAAGTCGATAAAGAATGTCGTGTTAGGCGGGGTGATAGCCGCCCCACCGACAGTGAGGGTCTCAGTTCCCGAGATGCCAACCAGCGCTGAGTCTGCGGATGCTAGATTAAGGTAGGTAAACGGCATCGCCAAGGCGGTTGCCGATACGAGCGCTAAGATGGCCAGAGCTTTTGTTGATCCCTTCATTGTCCTCTCCGTAAAATCCAAATACATCCGTTGCTGGATATGTTGAATACAGTATATAACATGTGAAACGCCTCATGGGCAAAAATGAGCCAAAAATTAACATAAACCCATTTACAGGTAGGTTTTACAGGTGAAAGGAAGCTAAAGAGCATGCTATCAGAAGCCCTCGCCGACCTCTATCGCCTGGTGGCTGAAATCCCCGAGGGCAAAGTGTGCAGCTACGGCCAACTGGGCCGAGCCCTCCAGAACCCAGTCTCCGGTCTATTGGTAGGCCGATGGATGTCGAATTGTCCCCCCGATCTGCCCTGGTGGCGCGTCGTAGGCTCCGATGGAAAACTCCCTGTTTGGAAAAAGGACTCGGCCTTGGGGGCTATCCAGCATGACCGTCTGGCAGAGGAAGGGGTCGAGTTTGATATTGAGGAGAGGGTGCGGATGGACTTGCACCGGTGGGAGGATGTGTAGGAAGATCGATCAATGGCGCGATGGTCGGGAATGAACCATCGGCGATGGGGCTCGTCCTTGCCGAAACGTATGATTTTTGGGCAAAAGCGTGTACAATGGCTGGACCTACGCATGAAGCGATGCCTGACAGCCCTGATACCATGGATGGTGGTGGCGAGTTCGGCGAGCGCGATTCAGTCCCGCTCTGCAGAAGTCGTATTCACCCATCACGGCGCGATTTCCGACCGGGGAATTCGACTCGCCGACGAATGCTACGTCCCCCTGTCTTTTCTCGATAAGGTCGGGTGGAAATACACCGTGCACAACTCGTCGGTGGTGATTGAGACTTCCCAGAAAGGCGCCCGAGTTCCGTTGCGCGAGTTCGACCTTGGACGCGCAATCCCTCTTCGAATGGCTCTGGATCAGATGGGAGCCGAGACCTTTTGGGAGCCGGATAACGACCGTCTTCAAGTCTGCACACCGGTCGCCAAGGTTACCGTAAAGGGGAATCGAGTTCAAATCGAAACCCTGATGCCGACCAAACCGCGCGCCTTTCGAATGACCGGGCCTCATCGGTTTGTGGTCGATTTGCCAGGGGCTCGTATAACGAAGGATACGATCCAGGATATCGAAGGCAAAGTGCGAGTTGGCCAAGTAGAATTGAACACGGTTCGCATCGCTTATGAACCCGGATATCGGCCTTCGTTGCCGCTTCAGATCGCGGTAGGAACCAGCTTCAAGTGGGAATTGGACCCAGACGACGATCCCGGCACGCCCGACGAACCCCCGGTGGCGCCGCCCGTGGTGGAGGAGACGAAGCCTCCCGTGGTGGAGACCAAGCCCCCGGTCGCCCAGCCTAACTACGGCCCCAAGATTCAAGCCGGGCCGCTTCGGATCGATATCGAGAACGCGAACCGCATTACTCTCGGGATGAAGCTCTCGGGCCTACTGCAAAGGCCGCCCCAGTTCCGTCGCCCCGAGCCTAACGTTCTGGAGATCGTCCTTTTTAACACCCAGGTGACGGCTCCCGACAGTTCTACTTTCAGCACATCGAGCATCACCGACATCTCCGTTCGCGAAGAGGGGCCAAGTTCGGTTCTAAGCCTGACCCTCGCCCGACCGATGGGCGTGGAGTTTTCACCTCAGCCGGGCGGACTGGGCATCATTCTTATCAAGCCCAACGTGGGGGATGGCCACTTGGCGGGCAAGATCGTGGTGGTGGACGCGGGACATGGCGGCCACGACAGCGGCGCGACCAGCCCGGGCAAGGATGCCTATGAGAAGAACCTGACCCTCAGGATCGCGAAACTTCTCAGCGAAAAGTTGGCCAAAGAGGGTGCGACGGTCATCATGACCCGGAAGACGGATGTCTTTATTGACTTGAAGGAGAGGGCGGAGATTGCCAATCGCAATGGGGCGCACTTCTTTATCTCGTGTCACATCAACTCAAACCGCTTGGCAAACAGCACGACGGGCGGAATGACGTTCTATCACAAACAAAATCCGATCGGGCAACTGCTGGCGGACTGCATTCAGACCGAGATCGCCAAGGTGTCCAAGATCAGGTCGATGGGTACTTGGAGCGATCAGCGAATCTATGAAAGCGGGTTCGCCGTCTTAAGACATTCGAAGATGCCCGCAGTTCTCATCGAGTTTGGGTTTATCAACCACAGCGGCGACCGCAAGCGGATGATCACCGCCGATTTCCAGGATTCGGTGGCGAACGCAGTGGTGAAGGGGCTAAAGGTTTATCTAGGCGATGGCAAGTAAGAAGAAGCAAAAGAAGTCTGGCAACCCAATGATCGGCCTGGTGGCGGTCGGAATTTTGGGCCTCGGGGCCTTGGCGGCCTATGTGAAGTTTGGCGGGGCGGACAAGGTTCCCGAGGAATCTCGGCGGGTGCCATCTTTGCAGCAGCCCGCTGGGAAACCAGATTCGGCCAAGACGACAACTGTGGACTTGGTGACGCCTTCCCGAGATGGTCTCGACCTGAAGCTCGGAAAGCATCAGTCGGATGTTCCCGCCGGAGAGGATGCACGGCTCTTTGCTCTAAACCACTTTCTCCAACAGTCCAAGATCGCCGATCCCAAAGCGAAAGCGGTGGGGATTCAGGTGAAGGATGGGGTGGCTCTCATCGACGTCACGCCTGAGTTCAATCAGACCTATGGGACGTTTGATGAGGAAGCGATTCTAAAAGGGATCACCGCGACTTTGGCCCAGTTCGAGGATATTGAGAAAGTGCAGTTCTTCGTCGAGGGTCAGCCAGTGACGACCTTGGGCAACGTGGATTTGACCGATCCGCTTCCGGTGCGGACGGGAAACGGGGAGTAGGGACGGTGTTACGGCATTTCGGCGTTACGGCGTTTCGATACGACGGCGTTTGAACCCCCAACACCTGGATCAGTGACGGGCCGAAATCTGTGGTCGGCGGGTGTTGGGGGAGCGATGCACCGTAAAGCCGTAGTGCCGAAACACCGTAACGCCGCTATCCCGAAACGCCGTCCCGCCTAGGCTCCCGCCAGCTAAACCTCAAAGCCACCACCATCAGCGCCAAGCTGATGCCGCACCATAGGACCGACCAGATGATGGCGGGGATGCGGGTGAGGTTCTCCATGTTTCCGGCGTCGCTCTGCTTCACCCCAAAGCCGCTGATGGTGACCAGGAAGAACACCGACTGGATGGCGTTGAGGCATTGCTGGACCCCGAGGAATTGGGCCGCGAACAGCCTTTTCTCGTCGTCGAGATAGAACGCCATCGCCAGCAGCGCAACGATCCAAGCTAGGCCGGAGACCATGCCAAAGAGGTCCCCTCGAACCCAGACGAGCAGGGAATAGGCCATGACGGCGCTGAGGATGATGAGGGCGGTCTTGGCGGCCTTTGGAGTTCGGGAGAGGGCGATCACCAGAGCCCCGGCCAGGGACGCGCCGATGTATCCCGCCGAGCTGATAAGGAAGCTGCTACCGCCCGCGGTATAGGTCTCGCCGTTGCCGTTGGCGTGGACCTCGACGTGGGAAACCAGACCGCCCGTCGCCACCGCCGCCAGGGCGTGCCACGCCTCGTGGATGTGGGTGTTGAAGTATTGCAGGGGAACTGTCACCCATCGCAGGAAGGGTAGGAACCACAGCACGACCGACACCACGCAGGCGATGACGAATGCGGACTGGTGCGCTTTAAGCGAGCTCTGGGGCTTCATCTTCCTCCGATTGAACGCCATTTCTCATGCGAACAAAAGCCTCCCAGGTCTTTATCACCACTACCGCCGCGTAGAGCCCGCAAGCCCACCCCAGCAAGACTTGGTAGGGGTAGTGCGCTCCGGTGTAGATACGGCTGATCCCGGTGAGGAGGGCCACCGCGATCCAAGGCGTCCCCCACCAGCCCAAGAAGTAGACCATCGCAAAGGCCAGGGCCGCCATGTTCGCGCTGTGGGCGCTGGCGGTACCCTTGCTGTCCGAGTGCCCGACCCTCAGCAAAACCAAATCCCGATCGCTCGAAGCCACCCGATCTTCCACCTTCACAAAGGCGGCGTCTTGAAACGGCCGGTTCATGGGTAGGGCTTCTTTGAACACATTGGTCATGGTGTTCGCCATCCCGATTGAGATCAGAGCCAGCAGAACGGCTTTGCGGGTCTTGGCCCCTCGGGCCAGCATCCCGACAAGCATCAGGCCGAAGCCATATTTGATCCATTTGAGGCTGAGGGCGACGCTGAAGAACTTGATAAACGGATTCCAATCCTGCGGCCAATGATTGATCCACCTGAAAATGGCGTCGTTCCAGCTACCCACCCAATCAGTTTAGCCCCTGGGGAACGTATAACAAACCATTGAATGCAATCGCCCGATGGCTGGCTCGGATGGTTTGGGGGCACATGCTCTGGCTCATGCGCCGCCCCTGGATCAAACGGCTCCAGCGGGCCAGTGAGCGATGGTTTCCCAAGGCCAAGCCGTCGATGGTCCGCCAAAATCGATGGGCGCGGCGGTTTGGGCTAAGGCTGCTCACGTTCTCCTTCAACGTTCTGCTGGCCAGCATGATCGTCACCGCCGCCTACTTCATCGTCCTCGAGTTGCTTGAGGGGGGCTATTTGGAAGGAAGGCGGGAGTGATCTGGCCTGTGAGGTGTGGCTTGTGGAATGTGGGTTGTTTGGGGGAATCTGACTTATCAGACAAATCTGACCGATCCGTCAGAAAAGTCAGATACGTCAGATTGGTCAAGAACAAGCCACAGGCCACATTCCACAAGCGACATTCACTCAAACGGCAAATCCACGGGCGGCCTTGGCCTATCGGCAGGCATCCTTAGGGTTTCCTCCGGAGCCTTCAGGGACATGAGCGACCCTAAGTAAACCACGACCATCAGGAAAAGTGGCACGACAACGATCATGTTGGCCTGGCTTCGACCGCCCGAAAACGACGCGATCAATTTGGCGATGTCGCCGCTCATCAAAATCACCCAGGCCAACGATAGGCACCAGATCGCGATAAAGACGCCACCCTTGACTTTTTCACCCAACACGACATGCCCCAGGCCGGGAAGGAATAAAGAGATGACCAGGGCCGCTTTTCGACTCGCCATCGGGATCGCGCTGTCGTCCGGGCCACCGGGACTTGCTTGGGCCTCGGAGCTGAGGGCGTTCATGCCGAGGGCCGAGAGAGCTACCTTTCGCTCAAGGTTCACGTTCTTGGGATCGAGCTTGGCGGCGCGGCGGTAATAGGCGAGGGCTCGGCCCGACTGCTTGCGCTCGGCAAAGTCGTCGCCTACCATCTCCAAAACCGTCGGCGAGCCCGGCGCAATTTGCAACGCCTGCTCCAAAAGACGGCGAACCTCCTGGCTGTTGCCCCGCATCTTCTCCACACGGGCTTGCTGAATCAACTTCTCAGCGGCGGCCATCGCTTCGGGAGTGGGAGGCTCGGGATTCTCGGGGAGATCGATCTCGGTTTGGTTTTCCGCCTTGCGTATCTGGGCGCTTTTCTCGGCCACCAGGGCCTGCAAATCGGCCAACTCCACCCTCTGCTTAGGCTGGTCTTTTTGGGGTTTTGCCACCTTCACTGGATCGGGGATCGCGTTTTGCGACATCTCCTTTCCCGCCAGATTGGCCACGTCGATGCCGAGGAGTCCCTGAAGCTCTTTCACTCGGGCCTGAAGCTCGGCGCGTTTCTGTGGATCTTCCGTGCTGTAGAGTTGTCCGCTGGTGCGCGTGAGTTCTTGCCTCAGTTGGGCTTCTTCTGCGGGAGTCGGTGTCGGGCTAATGGTCTCCGCTTGAGCAATGAGAGCTCCCTGAAGCTCTCGGACTTGATCCTCTGCGGCATGCTTTGCCTCGACATCGAAGGAATCCCCGCTGTGAGCGGTTGCCTTCATTCGCCCGATATTGGCGGACAATTCAGCTTGAATCTCGTCGATCCTCGCCTGTAGCACACGCTGAATGTCAGGGTCGTGGGCCTCTCCCAGCTTATCGGTTAGCCTCTGGAACTCTGATTGCAGCTCGGCGTTGTGATCCGTTGGAGCTTGATCCATCTGCTATGAAGACGGGTTAGGGGGCCACAATTGCTCCCAAAACCTTTGTTCAAGCCTCATTTGCGCCTGATCCAGCAGGTGGAGTAGCTCTTCGAACCGGTCGCGACGGAAGTTTTTCTGCACTTTCGCCAACTCGCCAAGGTCGTAGGGATCGGATTCGATGCCCAGCGGCGGCCCTGGCGACTCTTCCATCATGCGCTCGATGTCGATCTCTTCCAGGACCCACTTTCGCCGCTGATCCAGCAGATCGAGGTAGCGTCGGGCCTGATCGAGCGTCACATCTTTCAGGGACGCAAGGAGCATCTTGACGTTATCCCGCAGATAAACGTACATATCCCGATCTTGATCGTCGGGGTCCGGGCTAAAGGTGACTTTAGGGGGCCGGTTTGTCGGCGGTCTGGCGCCAGCGGTTTTGGTAGGCAGCAACTCCGCAACCATCTTGTTCTCCCAAGGCTAGACCCAAAATGACAGCATCTGTTCAAGTTTCGGGCAACAACATATGATATACCAAGTCTTGTAAGATTGGTATAAAAATTTATCAGATTCTGTTTTTTAGGCGGGTTCCACAGGATAGTCCGGGCTGGTCTGATAGGACTTCCACAGCGCTTCCAGGTCATAGAACTGACGGGTTTCCTCGCGCATCACGTTCAGCACTACGTCGCCATAGTCCTGCAAAATCCATCCCGAGCCCTCGCCTTCGACCCGGCTGGGCTTGCTCTTGAGAATGGTCAACTCCTCGGCGACCTTGTCGGCAATCGAGGAGACATGGCGGTCGCTGGTGCCGCTGCAGACCACAAAGTAGTCGGTAACGGAGGTCTTGCCGCGAACGTCGAGAGTTTCGATGCGCTCGGCTTTGATCTCGTCGGCTGCATCGAGGATGTGTTGGAGTTTTTCAGTGGAAGTCATTAATATCGGTATAGCTTGTGTTCTTCAATGTACTTGATCACGGGCTTGGAAACCCAGCGATCAATCGATTTGCCCTTGGCCAGCGTATTCCGAATCTCGGTCGCGGAACACTCCAGAGGCTTCATTTCGATCAGGTCGATTAACGGCCGCATATCTGGGTGGAGAAGCAGTAAGGTCTCGACCGGGTTGATGGGGGGCCGAATCGCCGCGGCAATCCGGCACATCCTCAATAGACGCTCCGGCTGTTTCCATTTTTCCAAGGTCTTCAGCGAGTCGGCGCCCACGATGAACCAGTATTCGGCGGGGTTCACATACTGCAGTTCCGAGATCGTATCCACCGTGTAGCTTGGCCCCCGTCGGCTGATCTCCGAGTCGCTCACCGCCATATTCGGCTCATCCGCCACCGCCAATCGAACCATCTCCAGCCGATGCTTGGCCGGAGCCGCCTTGTGTTTGGTTTTCAAGGGGTTCTGGAAGGCAGGCATCCAAATCACTTCATCCAGTTGAAGCGATTCCTGGGCCGCCTTTGCCAGCGCCATGTGTCCAAAATGGGGCGGATCAAAGGTGCCGCCTAGAATTCCGATTCTCATTGTTCGTCCGTAAAGGCAAAGACCGCCGGGCCAACGAATACCGTATCGCCCTCTTCCGCCCCAAGGTCGCGAAGCTTGTCGATAACCCCGAGCCTTTGCAGTCTTCGGTGAAGGTACCGCACGGCGTCAGAATTCTCCAAGTCGGTCATGGTGACCAGCCTGCGGATGCGCTTCCCGGTGATCTCAAAACCCTCATCCGTCTTCTCGATGTCCCACTCCAAGTCGTGCTCTCTGGACATGGCGGGCATCAGCACCGGAATCTCCGGCTCTTCCAACGCCTCCTTTAAGGTCCGGTGCATCTCGAACAGCAGAGGCTCCAAGCCCTCGCCGGTCACGGCGGAGATAGGGAAGAGGGGAAGGCCCAGCTTCTCGAACCGCTGTCGAATCGCGTCATAGTCCTCCGAAGGCACGGTGTCCATCTTGCTGAGGGCGATGATTCGGGGACGCTTCCAAATCTCCTCGGAATAAAGCTTCAACTCGTTCTCGATCAATTCGAAATTGGCCGTCGGGTCGGAGCCGTCGGCAGGGAAGACCTCGACCACGTGGACGAGGAGGCGGTTGCGCTCGACGTGCTTCAGGAACTGGTGGCCCAGCCCAATCCCCTCGCTGGCACCCTGAATCAATCCCGGCATATCAGCGACGACGAACGAGTCCTCGTGGTAGCGGACCACGCCGAGATTGGGAACGATGGTGGTGAACGGGTAGTCGGCGATCTTGGGCCTTGCGGCGCTGATACCCGCGATCAGGGTGGACTTGCCTGCGTTGGGCAGGCCGATCAGGCCGATGTCGGCGAGGAGTTTAAGCTCCAACTTGGCCCGAACGATCTCTTCCGGGGCTCCCTTCTGGGCAAAATTGGGGGCCTGACGGACGCTGCTGGTGTAATGCTGGTTCCCATAGCCGCCGCGCCCCCCCTTGGCGATGACGTACTTCATCCCATGAACGTTGAGATCAACAAGGAGTTCGTCCAGGTCGAGGTCGCGGACGATGGTGCCAACCGGCACCTTGATCTCGATCGGCTTGCCGTCTTTGCCCCGCTTGTTGCCCAGGCCGTGGACTCCATCTTGAGCCTGGAACTTGTCCTGAAGCTTGAAGTCGTAGAGGGTGCGCTTGCCGCGGTCGGCGATCAGAATGATATCGCCACCCTTACCGCCGTCCGCCCCGTTGGGCCCGCCACGCGGAACATGCTTTTCCCGATGGAAACTAACCGCCCCCGAACCGCCCCGCCCAGAGACAAACGTGACTTCGGCTTCATCGAGAAACATAGGTAGCAGGGTACCTGGGGAGTCTGAGATGGGTTCGGGACAGGCAGGGCTTAGTTCGATACGTCTTCGATAGCGGAAACATCCTGGATGACAGCATCGATCTTTGACAGCAAATCAGGAATGTCCTTCACCGCGATGTCCCAAATTGTGTCGTCGTCGATTGCGTGATAGACGTGGGCAAAGAAGTCTCGTGCCCGCATGATCTTCTTCCAAGGGATATCAGGATGGCGAGCCTGCACTTCGGGGGACACGTTTTTAGCGGCTTCCCCGATGATTTCCAAATTTCGGACCAAGGCTTCATGGACGACAAAGTCGGACTTCATCTCTTCCTTGGAGAAGCGAGAGGTTATCTCCGAGGCGGCCTCGGCTCGCCGTTTGATGTCGGCAAGAAATGTCAGTTGGCTACGCAACCTTCAAAGCTCCGTCCAAGACTTCATCGCGTATAAGCCAGTGCAGAGTATCCGGCTGCGCCAGATCCACCTTCACGCCGAGTTCGTCTTCCAGCAGAAACAGCGTCCCAAAGAACTTTTCGGACGTTCGCTCGCCCTCAAACTCAACCAGCAAGTCAAGGTCGCTCTTGCTGGTTGCCTCATTCCGGGCAACCGATCCGTACAGGGAAAGGCTCTTGACGCCGAATTTACGAAGCTCGGGCATCAAGCCTTTGAGTTTTCGGATAGCCTCGGCCCGTTCCATCTTGGGCTCATTATAGCCGTGGATGCTTTGATCCGTTGTGATCCCAATCTAGTTCTACGACCCGGGCAACTCATGGGCATCTTCCTCTTCCTCCTCGCCCAACATCCCCGGAATCAGTTCGACGGTGATCGTCTCGGTGTCAAAGTCTACGCCCTTCACAAACTGCTCGGCAAAGGGGATCATGAGGTCGCCGATGACGAGGATGTCTTGGGCCGGGTAGGCCGCAACCTGATCGACGGTCCCTAGTTCGGCGCCATCCACCGTCACCACCTTCAGCCCGATCAGGTCCTCGACAAAGAACTCGTCTTCCTCAAGCTCGGGTTTCTCGTCGCTGGCCGAGTAGAGGTATTCCCACTGGAGAGCCTTGGCCTCCTCGATGCTGTTCACCCCGCTGAGCTTCATCAGCAGGCGGTCGTTCTGAAACTGCGAAGCCTCGACAGTCACCCAGTCGTCTTTGAGCCGGAGCCGCTGGCCCTTAGCAAGCCGCTGAGAGAAGTCGGTATGGAGTTCCACCTTCACCTGGCCCTTCAGGCCATGGGAGGCGACGATTCTGCCGACTTTAAGGAGTTCGCTCACCTCCTTATTGTGACTTGCCAAGTCCAGACGCACCTAGGCATACGTGTATTGTTGGCTCTATCGACGACCGAGTTGTGTATCCTAAACTAGCCCAATGACTCTTGAGCGAACGGAAGTAGAAGAACTGATTGAGCGCTCCGCAGAGAGACTCGGTGTGGCTGTTCCCCGAATCGTGTTCGCAGGGAGCGATATCTCGGAGGCCCCGGTTGATTGTTTTGAGGGCCACAAAATCCGAATCGCGCCCGCCGCTTTGAACGACCTGAGCCTTGAGGAACTTGAGTATGGAGTTCTTTTTGAGCTTTCTGAGCCGACCAAAGGCTTCGCCGACCGATTTGCCACAATGGCAATGCTTCCCGGCCTCCTCATCGCTTTCGTGATTGGGGTGATCGTAGGTAACAGGCTCCAAGACATAGGGAATCTAGGCTATATCGTGGGTTTCGCGACTGGACTCGTGGTCGGGATTATTGTGATGACCATCCTAACGGGTGTAATCCTCCAGAAAGATCGGACTAAACGCGAGGTACAGGTGCTGGGTATCACTCGCGATTTGGGAGCGGCAATTCGGTACGCCCACAAATACTGGTCGAACGACTATTCCGGTGATGTTGCCGAGCCTCGAAAGCGGATCATTCCATCGACCGCTGAAGCGCAACGATTGAGAAAAGCCGCTGAACAACTCGGGTTAGAGGGCGAGTAGCCCTAAAAAAAGAAAGCAGGCTTTTACAAGCCTGCTCGTATCTCTTTGCAACGATTCAGCGATCTACGATTCCGCGACGCTACTCGGTATTCACCTTCACAAACGCCTTCTCCCGCGACTTGGCGGCGACGGCGCTGACGACGCATCGGATGGCGCTGACCACGCGGCCGCTCTTGCCGATCACCTTGCCCACGTCATCCGGGTCGCAGGTGATGTAGAACGTTCGGGCGTTGCCTTCGGTCTCTTCTTCGATTTCGATGGCCTCGGGCTTCTCGACCACCGACTTGACTACGGTCTCAACAAATGCTTCGTATGCCATCTGGATTAGGCCTCTCCCGTCTTGGCTTCTTCAGCCGCTGGAGCTTCCTCTGCAGGAGCTTCTACCGGCGCTTCTTCCGCAACAGGCGCTTCCTCAACGGGAGCCTCAGCGACAGGCTCCTCCACGGGAGCGGGCTCTGGTTCAGGGGCGGGCGCGGGAGCCGGGGCAGGCGCTTCGGCAACGGCGGCGGGAGCCTCGATGGCGGACTTCACCGACATGACGGCGGTTCGCTTGTCGAGGAACTTATAATCCTTCTTGCTGGCCGGGCGCTGGGCAAAGAACTCGTCGAGAACGCCGATCTTATTCAACAGGATCGCGGTCGTCTCGGTGGGCTGGGCGCCTTGGAGGAGCCAATGCAGGGCTCGCTCTTTGTTGATGTTGATCAGCGTGGGCTTGACCACCGGATCGTACTGGCCAATCGTCTCCACGAATGCGCCATTGCGGCCCGCGGTGCTCTTGGCAACCACTACACGATAAAACGGTCGGCCCTTGGTGCCAATACGTCGAAGTCGAATCTTAACCATAGTCTTCTATTTGGAGTCTCGTCCAACCTATGCCGCGAGGACGGCGAGGCGCACGGGCAGGCCGAGATAACTGCCTACTATACCCAAGTGATGAGAGGGCGGTAGGTCTTGGGTTGGAAGGGAGTGAGGGGGGAATGACGAATGACGAATGGGGAGGAGATGAGGGAAGGGACTTGCAAAATTATTAATGTTAAACGGCGTCATCCTGAGCGAGCCAGATGAGGTTTGTAGTTGAGCCGCTTGCTGGTCGCGAGTCGAAGGACCTCACCGATCCGTAGCTTCTTTTCAACATTACAAAAGGGTTAGGTGGTTCGACTCCGCGGCATAGAACGCCCTGAAAAGCAAAAAAAAGCTCGGGCCGCTTTCGCTCACCATGACGCCGCACTTCAAGCTCTCAGACATCCGTTCGGGGATGAGCCGTGGCGAGCCATAGGCCAAGGCCAACCGCGACAACTCCGATCAGGATGCAGGCCACAGAGGTGATCCTTGCACTATCTTCGACATAGTAGTAGTGGTAAGGCTTTGAGGGCAATAGCCACAAAGCAATCCACGGATAGATGCCGAAACCAATTGCGGCAAGGCCGATGACAATCAAAAGCAGTGCGACCAGCCTCATCGTGTTTCTGCCCGACAGAACCAAAGTGAAGCCCCTTCTTCAATCGGCTTTTCAACAAGAAGGGGCTAGGGAGTTACGCCTTCCCCTCCTTCTTCACCTCAACCACCGGTGCAGGCGCGTGCGCCTTCCCGTTCGTCTCTCCCAACGGAGTCGTCAAGGCGTTTAGGGAGCCGCCTTTTAGGCCAATCTCTTCCATCAGCGAGTCCACCAGCGGCGCTTGGCCTCGGTAGCGGAGGGCGCTGCTTACCAGTTGGTCGGCGAGGCTGGCGTCTCCGTTGCCGGAAACCTGGCCACCTCCTCCGCCATGTCCGCCGCCCAGGCCTTCCACCTGGATGATCTTGATTCCGTCGATCTGCTCCATCGGCTTCACGCTCTCGCGAATGATGCCCGGCAGGTTCTCGATCAGAATCCGCTTGATCTTGGCTTCCAAGACCGCGGCGCTGATCACGTTCTCGGCCTCGTTGATCGCCCGCTTACCGACGGCTTCGACCTCGTAGACCTTCTCCTGAGCCTCGGCCCGTAGCCTTTCCGCGTCGGCGGCCGCAGTGGCGGCGATTCTGGCCTTCTGGCCTTCAGCCTCGGCGGCGATGGTGAGAGCGGCGGCGCGGTCTTCGCTTGCCTTCTTCTCGGCCTGGGCGGCAACAGTGATACGGATCGCATCCCGTTCCGCGAGTTCGCTAGCCTGGACCAGCTCGATCGTCTTTTTACGTTCCGCAACTTCTTTCTCGCGGACCGTCACAACTCGCTCCTCAGCCTGAACCGCCTCGGCGCGGGCGGCGGCCGCCAGGGCTTCAGCTTCCGACTTGGCGCGAGACTTCTCCGCGATGGCAATGGCCCGCTCCTGTTCGGCAAGCTCGATCGCCTTCAGCTTCTCGATCTCGGCCGCCTCGATGGCCTTCTGCCGGAGAACGTCGAGTTCCTTGATCTGCTGCTCGTTGGCGATCCGGTCGCCCTCGATCTTCCTTTGGGAAAGAATCTCGGACTGCTGCACCTGTTGGCTGGCGACAATCTGGGCCTGCCTCGCCTCTTGCTCCCGCGCCGCCTGTTCCTGAGCAATTTCGGCAGCCTGGGATGCCTTACGAATCGAAATCTCTCGCTCTTGCTCAAGCTTTGCGTACTGCTCCTCTCGGGAAAGCTGGAGCGACTTCTGCTCGGCTTCCAGGTTCTTCATCTGAATCAGAACCCTGGTCTCCTGCTCGATGTCGTTCCGTTGCTTTCGCTTGGCTTCGATGGTCTCGGTAATCTTCGCGAGGCCCTGGGCGTCGAAGGCGTTTTGCGGGTTGAAAAACTCGATGCTGGTCTGGTTGAGGCTGGTTAGCGAAACCGACTCCAGCTCGAGGCCGTTCTTGAGAATGTCTTCGGACACCGTCGTCTGAACGCGCTGGACGAAATTGACGCGCTGTTCGTGCAGCTCCTCCATCGTCATCTCAGCCGCTACCGCGCGGAGGGCGTCAACGAACTTGCCTTCGACCAACTCCTTTAGCAGGACCGGCTCCATCGTTCGGTGTCCTAACGTTTGTGCGGCATCGCCAATGGCTTCTTCCGTGGGTTTCACCCGGACGTAAAACTCAGCCTGAACATCGACCCGGACGCGGTCCTTGGTGATCAAGCTGGACTCGCCGCCACGGCTGACTTCCAGCCGCAGGGTGTTCATGTTCACCCGAATGATGTCTTGGAAAACGGGCAGGACGATAGCTCCGCCGTTCACAACCACCTTCTGGCCTCGGAATCCTGTTCGGACGAACGAGATCTCCTTGGAGGCCCGACGGTAGAGTCTCGACAGGATCAGCGTGAAGACAAGGAGCCCGACAATGAACGCGGCTACGTACAGACCATACATTTCAATGGGATTGGGATTAGGCATTGTTTGTGGAGTGGCGGTTTTCCGCCGACGGGGGATTCGCCCCGAACGAGAGGAGAGCCTCGACGCTATCCTCGATCACCAGGTATTTGGGGCCCGTTCGCTCGACGAGCATCACCGACTGGCCGGCATGGAACTCGGTATCGGCGTGCACAGGCTCCACCAAGACGTAGTGGGTCTGGCCATGCTTGTCCTTGAGCTTGGCTTGGGAAGGATTGCCCTGGCGGGTGGTGCCCAGGGTGATGGTTGCAGAGTGGCCAACCAGGCTATCTGCTGAGACCACACTGGTCTCATCCTTGAGTACGGTGCGCTTGGCAAGACCGCCCAACAGATTCACCCAAAGGAACCCGACAACCAGGGCGATGGGGACCGCTCCTACCAGAGGAAGCGGGGCTCCCAGCGAGTTGAGGGCGATCCATTGAGTTGTAACTCCTCCCAGGCCAAAGCCCAGCAGGAGCAGAACGAACAGGATGAGAATTGGAACCTGCCCGACGTGCAGCCAGCCCAGAAGATGCTCACCCGCGCTGATGTCGCCGTCGTGATCGAAATCCAAATCGAATTCGGCGTCGGTATCCAGGCCGGGGATCGCCGAATCTACGAAGTGAGAAATCGCGAAGCCCAGAAGCATCGACACGATCTCCAGCACCGCAATGCCTGCCATCACCATCAGGGCGATGGTGAAGGGCATGTTGGCCGGTGCGGTTAGAAACTCGATCATACAGGGTTCTCTATCCTATTCGACAACGGATACGGAATTCCCTTGTATGGGGTTGCGAGGGAAATAATCTGGGTAAATCGCCTGCTTGGCCGGGGCTCCAACCGGTTTTGCCGCAGCGCCGTCACGTCGTCTGCACTAAAGCAATCGCTCTGCGCCCATAAGCGCGTCGATCTCTACATCCGATGCCTGGGCGAATTCGGCGGTCTTCGCCTCCAACTCCGCCCTCTGCTTGACCCGAAGCTCGCGCCTAACCTTGCCTTCCAGGTGCCGTACCTTGTCCTCGCGGGTTTCAGGGAGGAGACCGGGGACGGCGACGGGCTTACCGTTGGAGTCGATGGCGACCATCGTTACGCGGGCGGTGTTGGTGTGGCGTTTGTCGCTAGTCTGAAGGTTCTGGGCATAGATCTCGATGGTGACTTCCAAACTGGTCCGACCCACAAAGCTCACATAGCCGATCATCGTCACCAGCTCGCCCACATTGATCGGCTCATGAAAGTCAACCCGATCAAAGCTGGCGGTGACGCAGATGCGCCCGGCGTGTTTGGAACTGGTGGCGTAGGCGCACAGGTCGATCATCTCCAAAATGCGCCCGCCAAAGACTTTGCCCAAAAAGTTGGCGTCGTTCGGCTGCATAATTTGCGCCATTTCGACGCGGGACTGGGATACGGGTTTGGCGATCATTCAGCTGGAGAATACCGGGGAACGAGCCCCACGAGACTTTGCCGTGGAACCGTTTGTTTATCGCAAATCGAAGAACCGCGTCCGCCTGTCTCGCCAGGAATGCTCATGATTCTGAACATTGGCTCTGAGCAACCCATTTTGCGGCCCTCGATGGTTTCATTTGCGATCAATTGAAAGAGCCACCAACAGAACGCAGACAAGCCGGAACAAGCCGTCAGCGAGCGATTTCAGCGAATCACGAGTGATCCAGGAAAGGAGAAGTACAAAGAGTCAATGAGCCAGGCCGCAGCGCCGTCCCTACTTTCCGCCTGTTGTGCTGATCCCCTGGATAAACGTTTTTTGGGCGAAGAAGAAGAGGATGATGATGGGAATGGTGAAGAGAGTGGCGGCGGCCATTAACTGCGCATACTGCCCGCCATACAGCGACACAAACTGCTGAAGCCCATAGGCCAGTGGATACTTGGCGGTGTCGTTGATGTACAGCAATGGCCCCAGGAAGTCGTTCCAGGTTCCGATGAACTGGAAAAGCGCACAGGTGGCGAGGGCGGGTTTGGAGAGGGGGAGAACCAGGCGGGAGAAGATCAACCACTCGCTCGCCCCATCCACCCGCGCCGCCTCCGACATCTCGGTGGGCAGGGTCTTGAAGAACTGGGTGAGAAGGAAGACGTAGTAGGCCGAGGAGCAAAAGGCGGGGACGATCAGGGGGAGGTAAGTGCCGTACCAGCCCAACGCCCGGAAGATGCTGAAAACCGGGATCATGGTGACCTGCCCCGGCAACGCCATCGTGGCGATCATCACCATGAACAGCAGATTCTTGCCCGCGAACTGAATCTTGGCAAACCCGTACGCCACCACCGCACTGGAGGCCACCGCGCCGACCACCGTGAACAGGCACAGGAAGACGGTGTTTCGCAGATAGACCAGGAACGGGACGGTCTGGAGGGCGTCGGGGTAGTTCTCGGGGACCACCGGGCGGGGAATCAGCATCGAGAAGCTGAAGCCGCCCTCGGTCGGGGCGAAGATCTGCTCGGTCCCTTTGAGCGAAGTCGAGACCATCCACAGCAAAGGAAGCATCGCGGGGATGGAGAGGAGGATAAGCGCGGCATAGACGCCGAACTTGTTGGGTAGGCTCAGCCGTGCGCCTTCACTCTTCATAGCCCAGCGCCCTCCTCTTCTTGATTTCGTCTTGGATCGTCTTTTCCAGGTCGATTAGGGCCTGCTCAGGCGTCTTCTGCCCCCGCACCGCCTGATCCTCTGCCCGACCAACCTGGTCGTTAAAGAACTGGAGGTACGCCACCTGGGACATCGGGGTGCAGTTGGGGCTGGTGAGGATGTCCAGGAAGACCCGATACTGCGGATTCTCCCGGAGCCAGGCCTGGTAGTTGGGCGATTCCACCACCTGGGGAGTCAAAGGAAGCCAGCCGCCCATGTTGTAGAACTTGGCCGCCCGGTTGGGGTCCTCCAGGCCGGACCAGAATTTCACAAACTCCCATGCGCCCGCTTTCTGCTTTGCGGAGGACGGGATGATCATGAAGTTCCCGCTCACATTCCCACCCAATGGCGTGCCGCCTTCTCGGGGTGGAGGAATGGGATACACCCGGTAGTCCATGTCGGGGCGGAACTTGCGAAGCTCCTCCACCCGCCACATCCCGTCGAAGGTGATCGTGAGGTCGCCCTCCATGAAGGGCCAAGAGGCGGCCCCGGCGCCCGTATTCAAACCCGCTTGGAAACGATTGACTTTGTCGTAGCCAAGCCGCTTGCGCATCTCGACGATGGTTTTCAGGGTTTTCAGGTTCTGGGGCGTGTTGATCTCTAGGGTCCCATCCTCCCGCACATAGAACCCGCCACCAAACGACCGGGCGGTGTAGTCCAGGCTGTGGGCTTGGAAGCCCAGGTGGGTGATGTTGCCGTTCTTGTCGAACTGGGTCAGCTTCATCCCGAGTTCCACCAAGTCTTCGTAAGTCTTGGGGAAATCCCTATCAGGGTCAAGCCCGGCTTCGCGGAAGAGCTTGGCGTTCACGTAGAGGCCATAGACGTCCGAGCCGATGGTGACGCCATAGACCTTCCCCTTGTACATCCCGCTCTGCCGGATGTTGGGAAAGGCATCCTCGCGGTAGGTCCGGCGCTCCTCAGGCGTCATCAGGGTTTCAAGGTCGGTGAGGAAGTTGTTGGCGGCGAGGTTGGGGATCGCGCCGTTCCAGATCGACATCACATCCGGCGGATCGCCCCCGATCACACCCAACGTGAACTTGGCATCCGACCCAGCGGAAGGGGTGCTGAGGGGAATAACTTCGTACTTGTCCTGGCTCTGGTTGAAGGACTCGACGATCTTGTTGACCTGAACCTCCCAATCGCCCTGCCACCGATGCCAGAATCGCACGGGAATGCGGTCGGGATACTTCTGGCGCGAGGTCTGGCCGGTCGCCATGATGACGCTGACGGCCACCAGCGCCAAGGTCCATCCCACCAAAGCCTTGATCCGCCTAGCCTCCATAGTGGACCCACCTCTTTTGAGTTCGGAAGACCAGGCCGGTGAGGATGACGATCACCAGGAAGAGAATCCACGCCATCGCGCTGGCGTAGCCCATATCCAGGTAGACCCACGCCCGCTTGTACAGGTAGAGCGAGTAGAAGTGGGTGCTGTCCTCGGGGCCGCCGTTGGGGGTCATGACGAAGGCTTGGGTGAAGTATTGGAACGCCCCGATGATCCCCATCACCAGGTTGAAAAAGATGACCGGGGTGAGCATCGGCAGGGTGATCCGGCGCATCTTCTGGAAGGCGTTGGCCCCGTCGATCGTCGCGGCCTCATAGAGATGGACGGGGATGTCCTTCAGCCCCGCCAGATAGATGACCATGCTCCCGCCCACCGCCCACAGGCCCATGAAGACGAGGCTGTAGAGGGCCCACTTGGCGTCGTTCAGCCAGGCCGGGCCCGTGATGCCAAAGACGCCGAGAACCTGGTTGATCAGGCCGATCTTGGGGTTCAGGAGCCAGATAAAAAGGACGCTGGAGGCGACGGTGGGGACGATGGAAGGGAGGTAGAAAACGGTGCGGAAGAAGGCGATGCCCTTCACGTTGACGTTCAGGAGCAGCGCCAGGATAACCCCGCCCACGATCCCCAGCGGCACCGCGACCAAGGCATATTTGATCGTGACCCACGCCGACTTGAGAAAAATCGGGTCGTCGGTGAGGAGCATGTTGTAGTTCGCCAGCCCCACCCACTTCGGTTCGGTCACGATGTTGTAGCGAGTGAACGAGAGGTAGATGCTCTGGAGGAACGGCCACGCGGTGAAGACCAGGAACCCAATGAGCCAGGGGCTGATAAAGAGGTAGCCGACCAGGTTTTGCTTCAGCTTCTGCCGCGTCGTTGCCGTCATGCCCGGAACCTATCTTACGCGATCCCCTAAAGTCTTGCTAAACGACAGCGGAATCTGAAACCGCGATGCCAGATTTGCTAGACTCTCTGAACATGAGGATTGGCATTTTCACGGCATTGTTTGGCGACAAGACGAGGGCGGAAACGCTGGATATTGTCAAGGCGGAGGGGATTCAGGCGGTCGAGTTCGGTGGAGGCGCGTATCCCGGCTCGGCCCACTTGGAGATGGAGAAACTGCTGGAGAGCAAAGAGGCGCGCGATTCGCTTCTGAAAGAGGTCGCCGACCGAGGCCTCATCATCTCCGCGATCTCCTGCCACGGTAACCCGCTTCACCCGGATAAGAGGATCGCCGAGGACCACCACCAGGCGTTTGTTAACTCGGTGAAGTTGGCTTCGCTGTTGGGGATCGAGTGCGTGAACGGCTTCAGCGGCTGTCCCGGCGACAATCCGAACGCTGTCCAGCCCAACTGGGTCACCTGCGCCTGGCCCGACGAGTTCCGCGACATCCTGGAGTGGCAGTGGAAGGAGAAGGTCGTCCCCTATTGGAAAGAGCAGAACGCTTTCCTCAAACAGCACAACGTGAAGTTCTGCATCGAGATGCACCCCGGATTCGTGTGCTACTCCAACGACACCCTCCTCAAACTGAGGAAGGCGGCGGGCGACCAGATCGGGGCCAACTTCGACCCCTCCCACCTCTGGTGGCAGGGCATCGATCCGATTGCGGCGGTTCGGGAACTCGGCAGAGAGGGCGCGCTCTTCCACGTCCACGCCAAAGACACCCGCATCGACCCCTACAACTCGGGCCGCAACGGCAACCTGGACACCAAGAGCTACGGCCTGATCGGAGAGCGCTCCTGGGTGTTCCGGTCGGTCGGCTATGGCCACGGGATCGAATGGTGGAAGGAGTTCTGCTCGGAACTCCGCACCGTCGGCTACGACCACGTCCTCAGCATCGAGCATGAGGACGGCCTGATGTCGCCGATGGAAGGCCTCCGCAAGGCCCTAAGCGTCCTGAAAGAGGCTGTGATCTTCGAGGATGCGGGCGAGATGTTTTGGGCGCGGGAGTAGGTGTGGGGTGTGGCCTGTAGCTTGTGGATTGTAAGGTGTTTGGGAAAGTCGGACTTATCGGACAAATCTGACCGATCTGACCGATCCGTCAGATAAGTCAGATCGGTCCGACTAACACCTCACATTCCAAACCCCACATTCCACAAGCCCCATCCCCACAAGCCACATAACTCGCCCGGTATACTCCGCCAGTTAAGAAACGCCACAGGAGGCGTCCCACCGTTTTGCAATCTCGAAGCTATCTATTCCTACTCATCGTGCTCGCCCTCGGAGTGATTTCCGGGCTGGGTTATCACTTCAAAAAGCCTAATCTGGGTCTGGACATCGAAGGCGGCGTTCGCTTGACCTACAAGATGGACCTATCCAAGCTCACTCCTGAGCAGCGGCAGAATCTGGGCGGCATTCAGGCCAACGTGGTTCGAACTATGGTTAGCCGGGCTTCCGGTCCCCTGGATGTTGCGGAACCGGTGGTTCAGGGCAAGGGAACCGACCAGGTTATCGTCGAACTCCCTGGGTTCACTGATGAGAAAGCCGCTCGCGAAACGCTGAAGACGACTGCAAGTATCGAGTGGTACTGGGCGAAGACGGTCACCACCGGAGCGGGCAGCCCCCGGACTTATGAGTCCACAGGCAGCACCGAGATGGTGGACGGTAATCCCGCCTACGCCTTCGTCAAGCGGGTGACGGGCGAGGAAGTCAAGCCGGGAACACCCGCTTACAAAGCGATGATCGCCAGTTGGGGCGAGCCGATTCTGAAGGGTGATGACCTAGCCAAAGCGGATGCGATTCCGTTCAACGACAGCTACATCCCTACGATGCAGTTCTCCGCGGCTGGCGCAAAGAAGATGGAGACTTGGACTCGTCAGAACCAGCGCACCCAGCCTCAGCTCGCCGCCGTTCTCGACGATCTGGTAATCAGCATCGCGCCGCTGAAGGAAGGCACCGTGATCCGCGACATGGCGCAGATCGACGGGCGGTTCGACAAGGCTTATGTACTCAAGCTCAAGGAGCTCCTGAACTCCGGCTCCCTGCCCGTCAGCCTGGAACTCACCAGTACGCAGAAGGTGGACCCGACGATCGGCAAGCAGGCGCTGGACAAGATCATCGTCGCAGGTATCGCGTCGTTTGCCCTGATCGCACTCTTTCTGATTGTTTACTACGCATTCCCCGGTTTCGTCGCCCTGATCGCGCTTGGCCTCTACGTCCTCTTCACCCTGACGGTGATGAAGTGGATCAACGCCACCTTTAGCCTTGCCGCCATCGCGGGCTTTATCCTGTCGGTAGGTATGGCCGTGGACGCGAACATCCTCGTCTTTGAACGCTTCAAGGAGGAGATGAAGACCGGGAAGTCGCTCATGACGGCGATCGAACTGGGCTTCAAACGGGCATTTCCGGCGATCTTGGACTCCAATGCCTGTACGATCCTTACGTCCATCGTTCTGGTGAACCTAGGCACGGGGCCGGTGAGAGGCTTTGCTTCGACCTTGATTATCGGTGTGGCGATCTCGCTCTTCACCGCCGTCGTCATCACCCGGTCGCTTCTCATCTTCCTGGTGGGATCAGGCATCGGCAACAATCCCAAGTTCTACGCTCTGGAGCGAAGCTGGTTCGGTGAGAAGTTCGAGCTAACCGCCGACGAGAAGCCGTTCCAGATCGTGAACACCTGGAAGAAGTGGTTTGCCATTTCGGTCATCTCGATGGTGGTTCTGGTGCCGTTTATCTTCGTTGGCGGACTGAAGCCTAACGTTGAGTTCCGCGGCGGCTATGAAGTCGAACTCAAGGCTCCCACGCAAAGCGCATCTGCCATCATTAGTTCGCTTGATCAAGCCAAGATTGAGGGCGCCAATGTGAAGTTCGCTGGTGCCGATGCCGCCCGGGTGGCAATTGTGACCGTACCGTTGGAGATTGGGAATTCCAACCCCGATGCTGCGGAAGAGGTGGCGGGCAAAGTCGCCTCGGCCACTGGGTTGGAAAGACCCGACACTGGCGGCTCTGCCTATGTCGGCCCAAGCGTTCAGCAGGAGACGGTGCGCAATGCCATCATTGGAGTTGTCCTCTCTACGGCGTTGATCGTCTTGTGGCTTGCTTTCCGTTTTGGCGTCGCCTTAGGCAACTTCACCATCGGCCTCAGGTTTGGGATGTCCGCCGTTCTTGCCTTGGCTCACGACGTCGTGGTCGTACTTGGAATCACCGCGGTGGTGGGTTACTTCCTCAACTGGGAAGTGAGCGCTCTGTTCCTCACCTCAATGCTGACGGTTATCGGCTTCTCGGTCCATGACACCATCGTCATCTTCGACCGAATTCGAGAGAACCTACGCAAGCCGCTTCCCGGCGAAGATTTTGGCAACCTGGCCAACCGTTCGATCACCCAATCGTTCGCGCGGTCGATCAATACCTCAATGACGGTTATCGCCACGCTGGGCATCTTGCTTGCGTTCGGTACCGTTACCCCCGACCTCAAACTGTTCTGTGTGACGATGCTCGCCGGTATCCTTTCGGGAACGTTCTCATCCATCTACAACGCTTCCCCGATCCTCTACCTATGGGATCGAGCGGTGATCAAGCGGAAGGGTGAAGCCAACTCGATTCTGGGAATTGCCCGGGCTGAAAATGCCCGTCTACGGTCGGCCGCGGTCATGGCGGATCAGCCAACCGTCGCCACAGCGTCGGCGACACCAAGTTCCTCCGGGCGTTCCTACGGCCAAGTTCGCCGCCGAGCCAGCAGCGCCAAGCCCACCCGCCCAGACGAAGACTAGCAAAAGCCTCCCCCAAAACGCCCCGTTTTGGGGGAGTCCTCTGCCATGACCTACGAAGAAGCGCTCGCCTACATCGCCTCCTTGGAAACCCGAGGGTGGCGGTTGGGGTTGGACCGGATGGAGGAGTTTGCTCGGAGGCTGGACTTGGCCGGCTCTCTCGGCGAACCTGGCGGCCCGCAATTCATCCATGTGGCGGGGACGAACGGGAAGGGATCGGTGACGGCCTACCTCCAGTCGATGCTGATCGAGACCGGCTACTCCACCGGCGCCTTCTTCAGTCCCTATGTCTACGACCCCCGCGAGAGGATCCAAATCGGGCGACGCCTCATCCCCAAAAAAATATTCGGTTTCCTAACGGAATGGATTCGCCCATTCGGAGAATCGTTAGGGGAAACTAACTATGAGGGCGTGACGGAGTTTGAGTTCAAGACCGCCATGGGCTTCCAGTTTTGGAAAGAGCTAGAAGCCGAATGGGTGGCCTTGGAGGTTGGACTGGGAGGCCGATTAGACTCCACCAACATCATCACCCCCCGCTGTTCGGTGATTGTCAGCATCGGCAAGGACCACACCCACATCCTGGGCGACCAGTATGCGCAGATTGCGGAGGAGAAGGCGGGGATCATCAAACCGGGGATCCCGGTAGTGGTTGGAGAGATGCCGGAGGAGGCTCGGGAACGGATACTGGAGATCGCTCGGGAACGCGGCGCGGAGGCTTGGGTTTTTGGACGGGAGATTCAGTTGGAAGAGGAGTACACGGTAGTCACGCCGAAGGGAAGGCATGAGGGGTTGACGCCGGGTATCCCCGGAGCCATGCAACCCCACAACATGGCCTTGGCAGTGGCGGCAATGGATGCCGCAGGCGCGACCCGGACGTTGGGCGGTTTGCAAAGAGGGGCACGTGATGCTGCGGTTCCGGGTCGGATGCAGCGGGTGCGGGCAGAGGGAAGGGAATGGCTGCTGGATGGAGCCCACAATCGCGAGGCGGCAAGGACTCTGGCGGACTCCATGAAGCAGGCCGGGGATGCGGATCGGCGGGTGGTCATGATCACGGGAATGGTCAAGGGCCACGACGCCGGGTCTCTCTATGA
Organism: uncultured Fimbriimonadaceae bacterium; assembly: GCA_964501275.1. GTDB lineage: Bacteria > Armatimonadota > Fimbriimonadia > Fimbriimonadales > Fimbriimonadaceae > 55-13. The sequence continues at coordinate 61,232 of CAZCSP010000016.1, forward strand.
GGAGTTGGGCGAGGTCGTGGCGTTGGCGATCTTTGCCCCGATCGACTTCCACCGGGCGGTTCCGCCGGAGGAGCTTTTGTCTGAGGTAGGCGGGTTGTTTTCGGAGTGCATTGCCACAAAGTCGATGGATGAGGCGATCCAGCTGGCGCTGGAGAAGGCGGGGCCAGCGGATTTGATTTTGGTGACCGGGAGCTTTTACTTGGTCGGGGAAGTTGGACGAGCGTTGGGATTGGGCGTCGAATAGTGGTCATGCTTCTCGGAGGGACGGCGGCACAATGCATCCGCCGCCTACAGACGTAGAGGATGTGTAGGCGGCGGATGCATTGTGCCGCCGTCATGCGACTACAAGAGAACCCCCACCCCTCCGCCTTTTATCGCGTTTTGGGTGAACGGCTTTGACGGTTTCTTCGGCCGTGGAAAAAGAGGAGGGGGAGTCAACCTGCTACAATCCCTCCTAAGATGGCAAACGAAGATGATGTCAGGGGCACGAAGTATGCTCGATCTGAGGTTGGGCGGCGCGGGATCGACTTGACGCAGGCCGACCTTCGGGTGATGCATGGCGTCTGCTATATCCGAGGTTCGATCCGAGCGTTGCGCAGTGCGAATATCCCCGACTTGCACTCCGAGATGGAGAAGATCGCCAAGATTCTCCGCACCAAGCCGGAGATCAAAGATGTCGTTTTGGATTGCATCTACAGGAGTTGAGGGACGGCGTTGGGCGTTGCGGCATTTGGCATTTCGGTGTTGTGGCGTTGGGCATAGGGCGGAAGCGGGGCTCTGCCCACGGGTACACGCTCCTCGTCGGCGATGTACCGACTTTCCTTCTGTCCTAGTTATTCGCGGTGGGCGGCTCGACTCCGTGGAGCCATCTGACGAAATAGTCCCTTCGTTTTTGCTCGCCATAGGGGCCGCCGTCGGTGTGGTCGGCTCCGGGGATGACGACCAGTTCAAAGTCTTTTCTCGCTTTGATCAGGGCGTCGGCTAGGCGGAAGGTGGTCTCGGGGGGGACGTTTCGATCCTGCTCGCCGACGATCAGCATCAGCCTGCCTTTCAGCTTGCCCGCGTTGGTGATGTTCGACTGTTGGTCATAGTGGGAGCCGACGGGGTAGCCCATCCACTGCTCGTTCCACCACTGCTTGTCGATCCGATTGTCGTGGCATCCGCAGGAACTGACGGCGACCTTGTAAAACTCGGGGTGGTAGAGGACGGCGCCGGTGGAGCTTTGGCCTCCCGCCGAGGTTCCGTAGATGCCGACCCGCGTCAGATCTAGCTGAGGGACCTTCTTGGCAAGGGCCTGCATCCAGAGAATACGGTCGGGGAATCCGGCGTCGGCGACGTTTTTCCAGGCGACATCGTGGAAAGCTTTGCCCCGGTTGTTGGTGCCCATCCCGTCGATCTGGACCACGATGAAGCCAAGCTCGGCGAGGCGGTGCATGTTGTGGAAGGGGCGGAAGCCTTTGGGCACGAAGCTATCGTGGGGGCCAGCGTAGATGTACTCGATGACCGGGTACTTGCGCTTGGGGTCGAAGTTGGTGGGGCGGATTACCATCCCCCAGATGTCCGATTTGCCATCGCGCCCCTTGGCGGCAAAGCGCTCGGGGAGCTTGACCCCGTTCTTGGTCAAGGCGGAGATGTCAGCTTTCTCAATGGTGAGGAGTAGTTCTCCCGTCACCGAAGATCGCAACTCGTGGACGGGTGCGGCATCAACTCGGGAATAGGTGTCGACGATGAAGCGGCGGTCGGGTGAGAAGAGGGGAGTATGGGCGCCGTCGCCTTTGGTCAACTGGACAAAGCCCGAGCCGTCCAGATTGATGCGGCAGGCGTGGAGGTGATAGGGGTCGTCTTTGCTAGGGTCGCCGAAACCGCTGGCATTGAACCAGATTTGGCCCTTGGCTTCATCGACATGGGTGATTCCGCGCATGACCCAGTTGCCCTTGGTGATCTGCTTTGCCTCGCCCGTCTCGGCGTCCACCAGATAGAGGTGGTTCCAGCCGTCTCGCTCCGACTGCCAGATCAGCTTCTCTCCGTTGCCGATCAGCCAATAGTTGGTTTTGCTCTGGTCGATGAACGTCGGGCTCTTCTCGTGGACCACCGTCTTGACGGCCCCGGTAGCAGCGTCGATGGAGAGGATCTTGTGCTCCTGGTAGCCTCGGACGGGGAAGCTCACGAAGACTTTGCCGCCGCGAGGCCGAATACCTGGAGGGTTAGACCAGGGCTGACCGCCGCCCATGATGGGGGCGATGTCCAGCTTGGTTTCCTCTTTGGAGGCGGGGTCGATAAACCAAGCTTCGAACTCATCCAGTTTGTCGCCGGGCTGGTCGTACATCCGCTGCTCCAAAACGGCGCGGGTGTTGCCCGCAATGGCGGCTTTAAGCAGGTAGACGAGCCTTCGGTCTCCGGGAAGGAGGCGGAAGGCGAGGATTTTGCCGCTCTGAAGCTGGTTTGCGCGGGAGTAGGAGCCTTGTTTGGAGACGACGGTCCACCCGGTATCGGAACGAAACTCCACCTGCCCCTCCCGAACCCGCACGGGGCCTTCCGACTGGCCCTGCTGCTGGGGTGGAACGAAGTCGCCGTAGTAGGGGGCGGGAAAGTCGGTGCTGGGCTCTTCTTCCGCCAAGGTTTCCACGACGGTGCCGCTGTCGAAAAGTCCGCCTTTCTCCACCTTGCCCGTGGCAGGGGTGAAGGTGTAGTTGATACGGTCGATTTGGAAGGTGATCTCGGTGGCGGCGGTGTTGTATGAGAGGGAGTTGAAGGGAAGCTGGTCAGGTTGGACGGTTCGGTTGAGGGTAGTCGAGAGTGCGGCGGCCAGGACTTTGTGGTCGAAGGCTGGGGTCTTTGACTTCTTCATGGCATCGACTCGTAGGAACTCCTTCTTGCCGTCGGGCTTATCGGAGCGATACCAAAAGCTGTCGCCATTCCCGAACCAGCCGAGAGTGAGGGTTAGATTGAAAGTGGCGTTATTGGCCCTCGTTTGGAACCCATTGGCCCGCTCGTATCCCGCTTTCAATTCCTCGGGAGTCGGCTTGAACGTCTGTTGGGCCCCCGCTACACAGACCAACATCGCCAAAACAAGACCGGCAGTATGCAACCTTCGCATACTGCCGATTATATTCGTTTAATGTCAAACAAACAAGGCGATGCTAGTGCTTCGCCGACCGGAAGATCTTCTCGTAGACTGGCTTCAACTTGCCCATCTTGTCATTCGAAGTGGTGAAGGTTACGATCACGATCTTGTCGGACTTGAGGTAGAGGTAGCCGAGGATGTGCAGCTTGATGGTTTGGCCGGTTTCCAGCTTAGTGTCCATCTCGCCGGAGTAGGTCAGGGTTTTGCCGACGGGCATATCCACGACCTTGTACTCCTTCTTGCCCGTGAACGGAATCTGGGTCATCAGAGCCTTACCGACTTCGCCTAGCTGCTTGTCGGTAATCCCCGGATTCTTGTCGATTTTCACGTTCATGTTGTCGCTACCGTCAGAGGGATCGTCGGTCAGGTCGTAGGCGTTCAGAGCCATGTTGTTTGTTTCAGCGTTCTCCAGCATCTTCGCCATCTTCGGGTTGTTCTTGCGAAGATCCTCAACGGTCTTCTTGAACTGGTCCGAATCTTGGTCCACTGCCGCCCATCCCGGTGGAAAGCGGAGAGTGAGGAAGCCATCCTTGGTGGTGATCGGGGTCCAATCGGACTGGCCGATCGCGGCGGCGAAGATCGCCAAGCTGGCGACGACGAGGGAGAGTTTAGATTTGATCATGACTTTGTTCGTATGTTAGCGGATTGAATTGACGAGGGCTTGACGATGAACTGATTTTCCGGTGGTTGGATCGTATACCACGGCCAGAGTCCAGATGTAGAGCCCCTTGCGCAGCACAATCATGTCTCCAGGAAGCGTCTTTCCCCCCATGGTGAAGTTCATTTTGGCGTGGACTCCAGAGGAGGAGCCAACGTCGATCTGGCGTTGATCTAGAATCTGGTGGGTGGCACTCATGCCTCCCGCCAAGGATTTAGCGAAAGTCGGCAAGAGGATGCCCGGAGACGGCGGGGCTTGCTTGAATTTCATCTCCACCACCGTGTTGACGATCCCGTCCTGAACGCTCTCAAACACCAAAGTCTTGTCCAAGTCCACGCCGTCGCCGGGACTGGTTTGGGCTTCGGGACGCTTGGGCCAAAACAGAGAGAATCCGGATTCGCCGACCACTTGGCGGGTCCAGCCAGTGGGAGCGGTGGCCTCAAAGCGTACGGAATCCAAGATGCGATCCAGGTACTCGACCTCGTTGTCGCCGACGATGGTCTCGATGGTGTAGATCGCTTCGGCGGCAAAGATTGCCAGGGCGACCTCATGGGTCTTCATCCCGGCTTTGCTCTTGTAGCTGGCCCTCACCACCCGAGCCTCCAGTCCGTCCACCAATCTCTTGGTGGTCTCAGCCTTGAACTCCTTGATATCGGGGCGGCCCTGGTACTTGGCGGTGAGCATCATGGCCAATTGGTCTTCGTTGTGGCCAGTGGCGGGGTTGACGGGGGTAACCCGGACATCCGTGCCAAACGCACCGATGAAGACGCCGTAGAGGCCGTTGTCTTTGGACTCCAGTTCACGGGGAAGGTCTACATAGAGAGGCTCGTTGCCCACCTTTCGCGGGGCGAAACCCTCAAAGCTGACGCCCGAAACCTTGAAGGTGCGCACGATGCGGTCGGCGGCGGCCTCGTGGTCGCTTCGCGAGGGTTGGGTGTTGATGGACATGCGGAGCATCCGGCCTCCATCCAGGGCGAAGAACGCGCGGGTTCGGTAGGCCTTCTTGTTTCGCTCGAAGTCCAGGGTTACGAGGTCGCCGGTCAGCTTGTCGATTCTGAGGCGTTCGCGTTTGGATTTGAAGTTCTCCGTATTCGCCATCTTGGACTCGCCTTCGAGATAGCTCTTCAGCGATTTTTCGTAGTCGATCTTCATCCCTTCGCCGGGGGCTTCGACAAAGGCGGTGATCTCCATGTCGTTCCAGAAAAGCTCATAGGCCCGGCGGTCGCTTTGGACCGGGCGGGAGAAGTCTTCGGCAAAGTCGAAGGGAAGTTCGGCGTGCATCCGCGTTCCGCCGAGGCTGCGTCGAACCCAACGCGGGGTTCCTGCTCGTTCCACCAGGACGCTGGTGAGAGAGGCGTCGATCAGGCGTTGTCCACCGTTGGTCTTGGGCGTACCCAAGACAATCCAAGCCTTGCCATTGCCAGATATGGCCAAACCGCTGCGGCTGCCGATGGTGAAGCGGTAGGCGTCCTGCCCGGAGACCTTCGCCGCTCTGCCATTGGCGACCTGCCCATCCAGTTTGCCCGCTACCTGCCCGGCCAAAGTTTGCGCGGTATCGGAGGTGTAGCGGGAAGAGACTTCGATTCGGGCATCGTCAGTCTCAGAACTCCAAGAGGTAACGAGGATGCCGTAAGCATCGCGCTCATGCCAGGCCACTCCTCCGCCTCCCGGATTACCGGGTAGGTCAAGGATCAGCGAGGGGTTGCCGAGCTGCCACCGCCCCATCTGTCCCATGGACATAACGGCCGCGGTAATGCAGAAGACGATAGCGAACAAACGAAGAAACCGTAACGAGGACACCATACCAATTGTGGGTAGAGACGGGCCAAGTCCTCAGATCGTTACGCGTCGTAGGCCTATCGCAGTTTGCCAAGCGTCTCTTTGGCGGTGCGTTTGAAGGCGGTCGCCATATTTGGACTTACTCCCTGGGGAACCCAGGTTGGGGTTTTGGCTTCTGGGGTGGCCAACCAGGCGGCGATGGTGCAGGCAGCGAGGTAGGAGCCCTGTAGGGAAGCGTGGTTGCCGTCGCTGGCCCATAGCTGTGCCTGTGGGTTCTCCTTCAAGAAGGCGTCCCAGGCGTGGCAGACGGGGATGATCGCCGCGCCGCTGGGGTCGGCGATCTCGCGGTACTCCCGCATGATGTAGGCGCTCTCGTTCCAGCCGCGCCGGGGCCATTCGGCGAACAGGTAGGGTTTCACCTTGTTCTGCTTGGCAAGCTTGGCGATCTGGACCGCGCCGCTGTGGTCGTAGTCATACTTATGCGAACTACTCAGCTTGGCTCCCTGCATCACCACGACATGCCACTTTCCGGACTTGAGGTCTTGCTGAAGGGCAGTCGAATTGGCGAGGTCCTCCAGGAATCCAGTGGAGTGGGTCTTGGTCTGGACCGTGGTCTGGGTGCCGTCGCTCTCGATGAGCGACTTCACCATTCCCGTGAGGTTGTTGGCCCCGGTATGGCTGTTTCCCAAAAAGAGAATGTTGAGGGTACGGGGTGGGGCGATGAGGCTGGCGGCGATCAGAGCGCAGAGCATGATCGGGATACGCAAAAGCGTATCCCGTAAGTTGCCTTACTTTTTGCGACGCCTTGCTAAAGCAGCCAGTCCCAAGCCAAGGGCGAGCATGGTGGCAGGCTCGGGGACGACTTGGTAGATATTGCCGTTGAAACTGGTCATATACAGTTCGCCGTTCGCGTCTTCGGCAAACGAGGAGATGTTACCGATGAAGTTACTCCCACCAAATGCCGCTGTATGCTCCAGCAGATTTCCGGCGGTGGCCTCCCCCGTGCCGATGTCCACATTCAGCCCCAGAGACCAGACTCGGCGGGTGACAAAGTCGGCGAAGAAGTAGCGGCCCTGGTAGCCGTCCAACTGTGAACCTCGGTATACGTAACCTCCAGTGATCGACCGGCCAACGATATGGTCGTATTCAAAGATTGGGTCGGTCAGGGGAGTGAAGGCGGTAGATCCTCCCAGACCGGTATTGTGGGCGCCTTCCCGAATGCGCCAGCCATAATTGCGTCCGCCTGCGCCCGCTGGTTCATAGTTGATCTCTTCCCAGGCGTTCTGTCCGACGTCGGCCATCACCATCGCCCCAGTCTGGCGGTCGAAGGTGAATTTGAAGGGGTTGCGCACTCCGAAGGCCCAAATCTCATCCGCGGCTTGAACAGGCCCGTTGCTGCCTTCGAATGGATTGCCCGATGGGATGCCGTAGTGGCGGTTGGGGTCGCTGGGGAAGGCATCGACCGATGGATCGATCCGCAGCATTTTGCCCAAGAGGCTGTTGGGGTTCTGGGCGTTTCCATTGGGGTCGTTGCCTCCTCCTCCGTCCCCGATTCCAAGATAGAGGTAGCCGTCCGGTCCAAAGAGGGGAGTTGCGCCGTTATGATTGGTGTTGGTGGGGTGGGGAATGTTGATGATGTTCAACCGGGACGCAGCGTCCAGGGTGTCTCCGGTGCGCGTGAAGCGGGCCACCTGGATGTTGCTGGCGGTGTCGGTGAAGTAAGCGTAGACGTGCCCGGTGGTCGCATGATTGGGGGCGAAAGCCATCCCGAGAAGCCCTTGCTCGTCGCCGCTGGTGTAGGCAATGGACCCGGCGAGGTTGATGAATTGCCCGGAATCCACCCCATTGACCACCCGGCGGACCATGCCGTTCTTCTGCACGGCGAACCGCGTGTTCGCGTTCAGCGGGTCTTGGATATAGGCCAGAGGCTGGTTGTAGCCACTTGAATGGAGTTCAACACTGATCGGCCCTTGGGCAACGACGAGCGTCGATAACGACGCGCCAACAAGAACGACCTGGGACTTAAAACGCATACAACCTCTCCTCTGTAGAAGCAGCCAAACAGACCGCTTATTAGCATTGTAAGACAGTCTAGCCCGTCTTGTTCCGTTTCAGGTCGTTTTTTGCCGCGACCGCTGGCAGATGCCCTTTGGTTTGGCTACGAACAAGCATTCACGACCTGGCAGGCCGCCCATGCTACTTTCTCGTTCCAGGTTTGACGGCGGGGAGGGCGGCAAGCCAGTCGGGGATTTCCTCTGGGGCATAGCTTTGGGCTTCGACTTTGTATGAGGCGAACACCGGCTTGCCGAGGTTTAGTTCGGGGGCGGAGCGGTCGATGAGGATGCCAAATCCGGCCACCTCGCCCCCCGCCTCTTCGATGGCCTGACGCGACTCGATGAGGGAGGTGCCGGTTGTGAGCACATCGTCGACAATCAGGACGTTGGCCTTGGCGGGAAGGGTCTTTCCGCGCCGCAAGGTTTTGCTACCGTCCTCGGTTTCGATGTAGACCGCAGGCAGGCCCATCTGGCGGGCGACCTCGAAGGCGATGATGATCCCACCCGTAGTCGGTCCGGCCACCATATCGAGTTTGGACGCCTCGTAGTGGCGGGCGATCTCGCCGCAAAGGGCGGAGAGGACGTGGGGTTGTTCCAGGATGCGGAACTTCTCAAAGTAGCAGTCGGAGTGGCGGCCGCTGGTCAGGATAAAGTGCCCCTTCAGAATCGCGCCAGAGTGTTCGAGGAGTTGTTTGAGGTCGACAGACATGGGGATTGAATGTACCTTCGGACGGCGTGATGGCATTACAGCGCCATGGAGTTGTAGCAGGCCGTTGAAGGCATGGCCAGGCTGCCCACGCTACAGATTTAGTTCCCACACCTCTCCGACTTGGGGCGAGCCAAAGAGGGTGTGCGGCTCTTGGTCCACCAGTCGGAATCCCGCTTTGGCATAGATTCCCCTCGCGGCGGCAAGTTCGCTCTCGGTCCAGAGGACAATCTTTCGGTAGCCAGCTTGGCGGGCAAAGTCGATGCAGGCTTGCACCAGCGCTTGTCCGATGCCGATTCCGCGCGCGAACGGCTCCACCAGTAGCAATCGGAGCTTGGCCACTCTTTCGCCCTGATCGAGAATCATGACGGAACCCGCCTTTTGCCCATCGACTTCGGCGATCCAGCAACGGTCCTTTACCAGATCGGCCCGGCGAATATAGTCCGCCACGATCTCTGCAACCAGCGCCTCAAAGCTCGGCCCATAGCCGTGGTCGGCGCCATAGAGGCTGCCGTGACGGTGGACGATCCAGCCAAAGTCTCCCATCTGGGGTTCTCGCAAGATGAAAGACATGCGCCTATTATGCGTGTGCTAAATTGCACTTATGATGAAACGTTTGGTTTTAGCGATCGCCATCTTGTCCGCGACCCTTGCCTCGGCTCAAGAGCGCATTCAAGATTTGATTTATCACAAGCAGGGTGGAACGGCGTTCACGCTCGACGTTTTCAAACCTGCCAAACCAAACGGGGCGGCGGTGATCTGGATTGTTAGCGGCGGCTGGGTGTCGGACCATAGCGGCATCAATCCGGGTTTGGCCAAGCTCTTCAACGACGAGGGCTTCACCTTGATACAGGCGGTGCATGGGGCTCAGCCCAAGTACACCGTGCCGGAAATTCTGGTTCAACTGAAGCAAGCGGTGCGATACACACGAGCAAATGCGGTGAAGTTTGGCATCGATCCTGATCGGATCGGCGTTACCGGAGCCAGTGCGGGCGGACACCTGTCTCTGATTCTTGCAGGCAACCCAGCTGTGGCTGAACCTGACTCCAGCAATCCGATCAACAAGGTTGGAAGCGAGGTTCAGGCGGTGGTCGCCTTCTTCCCGCCCACCGACTTTATGAACTGGGGCAAGGAAGGTTCCCCAGCCTCCAGCAATCCCATGTTGGCGGTTTTCATGCCCGCTCTGGGCGTCACGCCATCGACACCCAAAGAGAAGCTGGAGCAGATTGGGCGCGATCTCTCGCCGATCACTTATGTGAAGACCGGCTTCCCGCCGACCTTCCTGATTCACGGGGACAAAGACCTTTTGGTTCCGGTTCAGCAGTCGCAGACTCTGGATGCGGCATTTGCCAAGGCCGGTGTGACTCATGAGTTGATGGTGATCCCAGGGGCGGGGCACGACGGTTCGGTGATCGCGCCGTCGGCGGCCAAGGTGTTGGAGTGGTTCGCCAAGCACCTCGCCAAGCGGGGTTAGGCATTCCGAGGCGGGAAAGCCGTAAACTAAGGGGGTGAGTACCGTCACCCCCCTCAAGATTCGCCTTGGCCACAGCCCCGACTCCGACGACGCCTTCATGTTCTGGGGGCTTGCCAATGGGCAGGTTCAGTCCGACTATGAGTTCGAGCATATCCTGCGCGACATCCAGACCCTGAACGAATGGGCGATGGAGGGGAGGCTGGAGTCCACCGCGATCTCGGTCCACGCCTTTGCCTATGTGGCGGACAAGTACGCGCTCCTGCGGCATGGCGGGTCGTTCGGTTGGGATTACGGCCCCATGATCGTGGCCGCCAAAGACTTCGATCCCGCGAATCTGAAAGACACCGTGATCGCAGTTCCCGGCCAGCTGACCTCGGCTTTCCTGGAGTTGAATCTTTGGTGGAAGGAGCAGTATGGCGATGCGGAGTTGAAGTTCGAGGTCGTCCCCTTCGACCAGATCATCCCGTCGATCCAGGAAGGGAAGTACCAGGCGGGCCTCATCATCCATGAAGGCCAGCTCACCTATGAGCGGGACGGGATGCAACTTCTGGCCGATATGGGCGTCTGGTGGAAGGCCAAGACCGGCCTTCCGCTACCGCTGGGCGTGAACGTAGTGCGCAAGGACCTGGGGCCGGAGGTCGTGGCGGATGTCAGCCGTTGTATGAGGGAGTCGATCTCGGCGGGCCTTGGCAATCGAAAGGCGGCGTTAGACTACGCCCTCCAGTTTGCGCGCGGCATGGACGAGGGGACCAGCGACGAGTTCGTCGGCATGTACGTCAACGAGCGCACCCTGGACATGGGCGATGAGGGCGTGGAGGCGATCAAGCTTTTGCTCAAGATGGGCGCCGATGCGGGTCTGGTGCCGGCGGTTGACGTGGTGGTTGTGGACTAGAAGAAGCCGACGCGAAGCGTTCGTTGGCTACGATCGAGTAGATGTTTGCCCCAGCCAGGCGATGATGTCGTCGAGGCTCTCTTGAGACACCTGGTGGGCCATGGGGTACTCGCGCCAGATCGGTTGGTAGCCGAACTCTGTGATGGCTTTCGCAAGGTCGCGGCCACCTTGCACGGGCAACACATCGTCGTAGATACCGTGCTGAGCCAGGATCGGGAGGTCGGGGTTGGCGGCGGGTTTGGCATCGGTGAAAAAGGGCGGGAAGAGGCGGCCGCTCATGAGGAGGGCAGCGTCCAGTAGTTCGGGAGCTTGGGCGAGGACGCCGGAGGTCATGATCGCGCCTTGGCTGAAGCCTCCGAGGATGAGCGTTGGGGTTTGTTTGCGGAGGTCAGTGAGTTCGGAAACAAGGAAGTCAAGGGAGGAGAGGGCGGTGTCGGAGTCGAGTCGAATGCCATCAGCGTCGAACTCGATGGGGAACCATGAGAAGCCGGGGCCATAGGTCAGGGGGGCGCGGTAGGCGATGACGGTCAACTCTGGGCCAAGCATTGGGGCCAGCGACAGCAGGTCTTGCTCATTACTCCCCAGCCCGTGGAGCAGGACAAGCGTGGCGTCGGTGGTGCCTGGGCGGGTGGCGGTGTGGAGGGAGTTGTTCATTCCAGGCCAGAGTGAACCACAAGGAACGGCGTTTCGGCATTGGGCATTGCGGTTTTTGGGGAGCACCCTTATGCTTCGTTGGTAACTAACCGTCCGTTGCGCACTGCCTTGGCCACCGCCTCGATATCCCGGGACAGAGCGCGGTCTTCCAGCACCGGAGGGGCGATTTGGCGGATGGCTTCGTAGGCTCTCTGCACTCCGATACCAGGCCGCAACGGCTTCCTGAACTCCAGGCCCTCTGCTGCCGCCAGAAGCTCTATCGCCAGGCCAAGCTCTACGTTCGTGACGATCTGGCGGAGCTTGAGGGCGGAGGTCATGCCCATGGAGACGTGATCCTCCTTGCCGCCGGAGGTCGGGACGCTGTCGGTGCTGGCGGGGTGGGAGAGGACCTTGCACTCGTTAAGCAGGGCGGCGACGGTGACGTGGGCCATCATGAAGCCGGACGAGGTCCCGGCGTGGCGGGTGAGGAACGGGGGAAGGCCCTCGCTGGTGTCGGGGTTCACCAGGCGATCCACGCGGCGCTCGCAGATAGAGAGGAGGTCGGTGAGGACGATGGCGGCGTAGTCCAGGGCGTAGGCCAGAGGCGCGCCGTGGAAATTGCCGCCCGAGATCACGTCGCCGTTGTCGGTGAATACCAGCGGATTGTCGGTGCCGGAGCCGGATTCGATCTCCAAAACCTGGCGCACATGATCCAGAGCCCCCCACACCGCGCCGTGAACCTGGGGCATACAGCGTAGGCAATAGGCATCCTGCACCCGAGGATCGTTCTCCCGATGCGACTCGCGTATCTCGCTTCCCTGGAGCAGCTCTCGCAGATGGGCGGCGCAATGGATTTGGCCGGGATGGGGGCGGGCTTCCTGAATGCGTGGGTCGAGGGCAGTCGGGGTCCCCAGGAGGGCTTCCAGAGTCATCGCCCCGGCGACGTTGGCGGTGTGGAGGCATTGGAAGGCGCGTTTGAGTGCGAGCGAACCGACCGCCCCAATGGCCTGGGTTCCATTGAGGAGGGCAAGGCCCTCTTTGGGTTCGAGAGAAAGAGGCGTTAGGTTTTGGGCGTTGGGTTTTGGGTTTTGGGGATGGGGCGCTTCATTCCAGAATTCGCCTTCTCCGATCATGGCGAGGGCTAAATGGGCGAGGGGGGCGAGGTCTCCGCTGGCACCTACCGACCCTCGGGATGGGATGACGGGATGGATGCGATGGTTGAGCATGTGGACCAGCAAGTCCAACGGTTCGCGGCGGGCTCCACTGAAACCCTGGGCCAGAACGTTGGCCCGCAGGAGCATCATGGCGCGGGTCTCCGGGATGGAAAGGGGCTCGCCCACGCCTACCGAATGGCTTCGGACCAGGTTGAGCTGAAGCGTCTTCAGGTCTTCGTCGGAAATCTTGACATCGGAGAGTCGCCCAAACCCGGTGTTGATCCCATACACCACCCGATGCTCGATAAGGATTTGCTCGACCACCCGGCGGGATTCGTCCACCCGTTGGTAGGTGGCCTCGGAGATGGAAACAGGTTCAAAGCCCTCCGCAACGGAGGCGATTTGGGCAAGGGTCAACGGCGACCGATCCAGGGTGATCACGGTGGGAAGTGTACCGAGGCATGGCGGCTACCCGCCGCACCCTCCACACCCGCCTCCACAACCACCCCCGCCACAGCCTGAGTCTCCGCCGCTGGAGTCGTTGGAGCTTCCGCACCCACTGCCTCCGCCGCATCCGCCCCCTCCGTGGGTACCATCTTTTCGATTGCCGCCGAGGTGTCCGGTCGCGGCGGCGAAGATAATCCAAATGCACATTACAACCAAGATGATTACGAGGATCAAGATGGGCGTCCAATTGCTCGAGGATTGAGCCAGATATCCGCACCCGACTCCTCCTATCGCCAGCGTTCCCAGGAGTCCGACGGCCGAGGCGGTGTGGCGAAGACGGGCTTTGGGGATCATCCAGAATTGGGAGGTGTCCACTCTCTTCCAAGCGGCGGCGTTGGCGAAGCGGGCTTGGGAACTGGGCCAGATGTCGGCGGGAGGCTCTTCGCCAAAGAAGACGCGGTAGCTCTCTTTGGTCCGCTCGTACCAGTCGGTGAACTTGTCGCCTTCCATCTTGCCGCCCTTGGTCGGGCCGTGGTGGAGAGGATGGGGAAGGACCTCGCCGCAGAGTCGGGTCCAGTACGACTCGGTGTAGATCATGTGGAGGTGCCAGGCCTGGTCCACCTCGTCGGAGGGGGTGCATTTATGCTCGGCGGCCATGCAAAGGAAGACGAACTTCCGGTACTCGTCGATGACACGTTCGGCGTATCCAAGCGTCCAGCCGTTCTCGCGGGCCAGGCGTTTGGAGAAGGTTAGGGAAGCAGGTCCGCCATCGATATCGAAGGAGCGGATCGTTGACCAGAGCTCTTGCTGTTCAGAGTTCATTTTTGTCCCTCGGTGGGGGATACGGGGTGAAAGCGGGGAAGGATTCAGCGACCCGACAATTTTGGAGGTTATCAGCCAAGGTGGTTGTAGAATAAGCTATGACCTATCGAGAACTTGAGGCCAAACTCAAGAAGGATGGGTGGGTCTTGGACCGTCAATCTGGAAGTCACAAGGTGTTCGTTCACGAAAACCGTGCCGAGATAATCGTGCTCTCGGGACATCATCCGGGTGACCAAGTCCGGGTCGGTATGCTTCACAAAATCAAGAAACAGGCGGGTTGGAAGTAATGAACGAATATGTGGTGGTAATCGAACCCGATGGAGATGGCTGGACGGCATCCGTGCCCGACCTTCCGGGATGTTATAGCGACGGAGACAGCTTTGAGGAAGCCGAGAGCGGGATTCGTGAAGCGATCCGGCTCTGGATAGAAACCGCCAGAAGTCGTGGAATGGCTGTTCCTCCACCGCGGTCGCATTCGCTGAAGATTGCTGTTTAGGGAACCACAGATTGGCGCAGATGTTCGCAGATAGGTTTGCTGTCTCGCTACAAGTCCGCTATGCCGATCTGGAGATCGGCGGTCCATGGGCTGGTAGACTAATCGCCGCAAGATGACCACCGTCGACATTAACATTACTGCGGGCAAGGATAGCGTTGGCGAGCCTTGGCTTTGGAAGCTGGGGCGAGAGTTCCCCAACCTGAAATTCAACGTCAGAAAGGCGAACATCGACGTGGACTTCGGCTGGATCCAGTTGGAAGTCGAAGGGCCGGTGGAAGAGATTCAACGGTCGACCGCGTGGCTGATGACGACGGGCCTGCACGTCGAAGCCATGCAGCGCGCCGTCGGCGCATGAGCGAACTGGCCCCCTACGTACCCGAGGATTTCGACGCCTTTTGGGCAGAAACCGTGGCCCAGGCGAACGTGGTTCGACTGGATTTCCACCGGAGTTTGACCAATGATTTCGATCTCCCCGGATTCATGGTCGAGACCATCGACTTCCAGGGAATGACCGGGCGGGTGCAGGGGTGGCTAGCCTATCCTGAGGGGGCGCGGCGACTCCCAGGGTTTATTTGGGTTCCTCCTTATGGGCGCGAGTCTTTGTTGCCCAACCAATATGGGACCCGAGAGGGCTTCGTCTCCCTCAGCCTCAACTTCCACGGACTCGGCGCTTTCCACCAGGAGAAGTACACAATGGACCGCGGCTACTTTGCCGAAGGTGCGGACGACCCCGAAACTTGGATTTTCCGCCGGATGCTCCAGGATGCGATAATCGCCACGCGAGTTCTTCAAGCCCAGATCGAAGTGGACGAGGATCGGATCGGGGCGATGGGGATGAGCCAGGGGGCGGGGATTTCGATCTGGCTGGGAGCCCATTGCCCGATCATCAAGGCGGTCTGCGCGGATATGCCATTCCTCAGCGGTATCACCCACACCATCATGAACACCGTCTACCGATATCCCTTGAAGGAGTTGCGAGACTTCATGGACTCCATCCCCTTGGGCGAGGCGCGGGTCCTGAACACCCTGAGCTACTTCGATACGATGAACCAGGCCACCCGATGCCAGGTACCCACCCATGTTTCTCTGGGATTGAGGGACCCCGCCTGCAAGCCCGACACCGTGCGAGCGGTATACGACGCTCTACCGGGTAAGAAGGAGCTGGCGGTCTACGATTGGGGCCACGACTGGCATCCTGATATGGTGGAGAGCAACCGGAAGTGGATGGTCGAGAACATGGGATGAAGGTCGTCCAGGTCGCCAGTTCCCTTTATGATTGGGGCGGGATCGAGCGGTACGTTCGGTACCTGGACGAGGGGCTGACGGGGAGAGGGCACGAGGTTAAAGTTGTGTGCCCGCCAGGTTCGCCACTTGCCGAGAAGTCGCCACAGAAGATTCCCTTTGCGAACCGAAGCCAGTTCTCTATCCGAACCTATCTGGCCTTTCGTCGAATTTGTCGACAGACCCACCCGGACATCGCCCACATCCACTTCAGCCCGGACTTTGTGATGCCCGCCCTGGCCCTGCGGCAGGCGACAAACGCCAAGATCGTGATGACTCGCCACCTGGTCTTGCCCTGGTCTCCGCCGAAGGTGAAGCGGTACACCGGGCTCTTCGACCACATCATCCCGGTCTCGGAGGCGGTGGCGCGGAAGTTGGCGGAATCCGGAGTGCCTCGCGACATGATGACGGTGGCCAAGGCCGGGGTTCCCGATCTCTCGTCGATTCCTCAGCCAATGAGGGGTGGCCCTTTGCGGGTGGGTTCCTTTGGTCGATTGGTGAAGGAGAAGGGCGTGGACGTGCTGTTGAGGGCAACCTCCCAGGTCTCCAATATTCAGGCGGACATTTATGGGAACGGTCCTGCGGAGGAGGAGTTGCGGGCGTTGGCGCAGGAGCTTGGCTTGGGGGATCGAGCGACCTTCCACGGCTTTGTGCCTGACGTGGCGGGGGCGATGAACCAGGTCCACTGCGTCTGCGTGCCCAGCACTTGGGACGAGGCATTTCCCTATTCCATCCTGGAAGCGATGGCGATGGCCCGTGCCGTGGTTGCTTCTCGGGTCGGAGGGTTACCCGAGGTAGTGCAGGATGGCGTAACTGGACGCCTCTTCGACCGAGGAGACGCCGAAGGGTTGGCGATGGTCCTGCGCGATTTGAGCAACGATTTGGAAAGCCTTGCCACAATGGGGGAGCGGGGAAGAGAAGTTCAGCAGGCTGAGTACACCATCCCCAAAATGGCGGAGCGCATCGAGACGGTGTATCGGAAGGTCTTAGGTTAGATTTGGGACCTTGGGGAACCAGATAGGGAACGAATAGCTTTAGAACGAACGAAGGAATGAGAGTGAAGTCGCGGTTTCTTTTGATGTTGGCAGCCATGCTTGCCTTGGTGGCAGGCGCGTTGGGGCAAGGCCAGGAGTTCACCAAGTGGACAGCTACCTTTGAGCCCAGCGACATCCGGGCTGGAGAATCTGGCCGCATTCTGATCCGGGTGGAGATCGACGAGCCTTGGTATATGTATGGCACCAAGGAGTACACCGACGCCGACCCGATCATCGGCTCGCCCAAGAGCGCCAGTATCCAATTAAAGCCCAATTCGAATATCGAACAGAACGGCGACTTGGTCACCCCCAAGCCTCTGGAACGGATCGACAAGAATTTTGGCGACCTCAACGTCGAATACTACGAGAAAGTGGTTGTCTTTGCGCTTCCTATCAAAGTGAAGGAAGGAGTCTCCGGTAGCCAGAAGGTCGAGATCTTCTATGGCTATCAGGTTTGCAAAAAGGGCCTCTGCGATATTCCAAGAGACGGCAAAGAGTTATCCGTAACTTTCGATGTCCAGCCTGGCGAAGCGAGAGAGCCGCGCCTTGCCGCCATGACGGCGCTACCCAATCAACCTGCCCAACAGGCTCCTGAAGCGGTCGAGCCAGTCAACCAGGCCCCAGCAGAAGGGGCCGCCAAGACCGACGAGATGTCGCTGGGTGCGTACCTCCTCTTCTGCTTTGGAGCCGGGATCGCGTCTTTGCTCCTCCCTTGCGTCTTCCCGATGATCCCGATCACGGTGAGCTTCTTTAGCAAGCAAAAAGCAGGCGAAGAGAAGAAGCTGAACTACACCGGGCCGATCGCCTACTGCCTGGGCATCATCAGCACCTTCACGGGTCTCGGGCTACTGGTGACGATTCTGTTCGGCGCGACTGGCATTCAGGACCTTGCCACCAACCCGTGGATCAACGCCCTGATGTTCTTCATCTTCGTTGCCCTCGGCTTGTCACTGTTCGGCCTCTTCAATATCGCCTTGCCAAGCGGCATGGTGAACAAGATCAGCGCGAAGTCTCGGGTGGGCGGCATCGTCGGCCCGATTCTGATGGGCCTAACCTTCACCTTGACCAGCTTCACCTGCACGGTCCCGATAGTGGGAACTCTTTTGGTGAGCGCGGCCAAGGGCGATATCTGGCGGCCGATGGTTGGGATGCTGGCTTTCAGCACCGCGTTCTCTTTGCCGTTCTTCCTGTTGGCCCTGTTCCCCAGCTACCTGAGCAAACTGCCAAAGTCGGGCACCTGGATGAACACAGTGAAGGTCTTCATGGGCTTCTTCGAGTTGGCCTTTGCGGTGAAGTTTCTCTCGAACATCGACGTGGTCTACCAGTGGGGCCTCATCACGAAGCCAGTTGCGCTTGGTATCTGGTTTACGCTGGCGGTCTTGGCGGGCACCTACCTGCTGGGATGGCTGAAGCTTGGCAACGAAGAGGCCAAACCCAAGGTCGGATTCCTGAGAATGGGCTTTGGCGCGGCAACTCTCTTCGCGGGATTCCTCTGCCTGGCGGCGATGGAGGGCTATAGCCTGGGCAAAATCGGCGCTCTGCTGCCGCCCGATCCTTATCCCTATAAGAACAAGGAGATGAGGAAGGGCGGACTCTTGGCCTGGAACGAGACCTTTGAAGAAGGTCTGGAGAAAGCAAAGGAGTCGGGCAAGCCGATCTTCATCAACTTCACCGGCTACACCTGCACCAACTGCCGGGACATGGAGCAAAACATGTTCCCCCGCCCCGAGGTGAGGAAAGAACTGGACGACATGGTGATCGTGGAGCTTTACACCGATGGCAAGCAGAAGGTCCACAAAGACAACCAGCAACTCCAGCAGAAACTGACGGGCAGCGTGACCTTGCCGGTCTATGTGGTGTTGAAGCCGAACGGCGAGGTCGTCAGCCAATTCCCCGGATCGACCGATAACAAGGACGAATTCGTGAAGTTCCTGCAGGATGGGAAGGCCAAGGTCTCGTCGGTCGCAAGCCGGTAGATGGACCCCAATGGACCGCCGATCTCCAGATCGGCATACAGGTTAGTAGTCGCTACCAATCTCCAGATCAGATACAGGCTAGGTAGCAACGACACGTCCCAAGACCTGGAAGGTCTTGGGACGCATAGGCAGGATGCCTATGCTACCGGCGAGTCTGATCAATCGCTACCAAACTCTCCAACAACTCTCTGGCCTTGGCCAGGGGCCATTGAGTCGCTGAATCCGAGAGGGCTTTCTCGGGGTTGGGGTGGATCTCCATGAAGAGCGCATCCACGCCCACCGCAACCGCCGCCCGGGCTAAAGCCGGAATCTGATCTCGATTCCCGCCGCTACTGGTGCCCCCCGCCCCCGGACGTTGCGCCGAATGCGTGGCGTCAAAGCAGACCGGGACGCCAAACGACCGCATGATCTCCAGGCCGGGCATATCCACCACCAGCATGTTGTAGCCAAAAGTCGTGCCCCGCTCGGTCAGCATGATGCCGTTGGCGTGATAGCCCCGGAGCTTCTCGACGATGTTCTTGGTGTCCTGGGGAGCCAGGAATTGGCCCTTCTTGACGTTCACCGCCTTGCCGGTAGCCGCGCAGGCTTCCAGGAGGTCGCTTTGGCGGCAGAGAAAAGCGGGGACTTGGAGGAGATCGACGACCTCTGCAACCGGACTAGCCTGCTCCGGCAGGTGCACGTCGGTGGTGGTAGGCAAGCCCAGTTCTTTAGAGACATCGCGAAGAATCGCCAACCCCGCCTCCATCCCATCACCCCGCGTGGTGTTGGCCGAGGTGCGGTTCGCCTTGTCGAAAGAGGCCTTGAAGATGTAGTTCAGGCCGAGGTCCTGGGCGATATCCCGCACCGTCTCCGCCACCTCAAAGCAAAGGTCCCTGGACTCAGCGAGGCAGGGACCGGCGATAAGGGTCAGACGTTCGGGCCCGATCTCCAGGTCTCGGACCTTCAACCCTTTCCGACCTTCTTGACGACGTTCACCTTCACCGTCGCGCTGACTTCGCCGGGAGGGAAGCAGGTGGTCTCGTCGCACTGCTGGTAGCTTACGACCACCTTCAGGTCCTTGACGCCGATCTTGGCCGGAGCCGTCAGAGTAACCGGAATCTTCACCACGCCCTCATAGGCCTTGGT
>CAZCSP010000017.1:0-80416 GCA_964501275.1 uncultured Fimbriimonadaceae bacterium
TTTTGAGGCAACGGACTATCTCCGGTCGGATTTCATATGAGGCAATGCGCTTCCGGCCTCCCCTCGTCCAAATAGGGGAAACTAGAGGAACCCATGAGTGAATCCCAGCCAGCCAAGCTCGTCGATATCCAAAGCTCCCAGGACGAGCGGAATATCCCGATCGACCGGGTGGGGGTTCGGAATGTGAAGTATCCGATGTACGTTCGCGAGCGGGACAACGGGCCGCAGTACACGCACGGCGTCTTTACCCTCACCGTCGACCTGCCACGCGAATTCAAGGGAACCCATATGAGCCGGTTCCTGGAGGTCTTGGGGGAGCACAATCGGGACCTGAGCGTGGAGACCATCCCCGACGTGCTCGCCAAACTCCGGGAAAAGCTCAACGCCGACACCGCCCACCTGGAGGTCACCTTCAAACTGTTCCGCGAAAAGGCCGCGCCGGTGACCGGAAAGGTTGGGATGATGGCCTACGACTGCGGCTTCTCGGCCTGGGGCGGGGCGCGGGACTGCTTTGAAATCCTCCTCACCGTCCCCGTCACCACCCTCTGCCCCTGTAGCAAGGAGATCAGCGCCTTTGGGGCCCACAACCAGCGGGGCTACGTCAGCGTCCGCATCAAACCAAACGGCGGCACCCTCTGGCTGGAGGATGTGATCGACATGATCGAAGCCTGCGGCTCCGCCCCGCTCTATCCGGTCCTTAAGCGCCCGGACGAGAAGTTTGTGACCGAGCAAGCCTACGAGAATCCCCGGTTTGTGGAGGATATGGTGCGCGAGGTAGCGCTGGCTTTTGACAAGGACGACCGTATCCGCGCCTATGAAATCGAGGTCGAGAACCACGAATCGATCCACGATCACAACGCCTACGCCTATCTGAAGCGGGAGAAAGGCTGAGATGCGCTTGCTGGTGGGATGCCTGTTGTTTGTCGTTGTTGCCTTGGGCTTCCCGCAAGACAAGTACGAGGTCGCTGGGTTGTACCAGTACACCGCCCCGACTGGCTACAAGCGCGAAGATTCGCGTAATCCCCAGGGTCGGGTCAGCTTTTTCGCTCCGGTCAAGTCCGGCTATTCGGCAAACGTGAGGATCACCTTGGCCAATGCCGGAGGCTCTACGCCCAGCAAAATCGGCAAAGATGGCGCTGCCCATATGAAACAGACCGATAAGGAGGTTTCCGAGATTGTCGGCAAGGAGGTGAAATTGGGCGGGAAGCCGGCCTATAGCTTGGTGAGCGTCCGTAACTTGAGCGGGGTGACGGTCAAGCAGCATCAGGTCGTGGGCGTTCACAAGGGCAAAGCCGTGCTTATCACCTTTTCCGCCCTGAAGACCACATTCGATTCAGACAATGCCAAGTTTGTGAACTCACTGAAGAGTTGGGTCTGGGCGAAGTAGACTTTCGGGAGACATGGAAGAGAGTAGCGTTGTTCGAGTAGGTGTCGTCGGGGCGGCGGGGCGAATGGGGACCGAGGTGCTGCGCACCGTCAACCAAGCGCCAGGAATCGAGATCGTCCTGGCGGTGGATCGGGAGAGGGTGGGCGAGAACTGTCGCGAGTTCGCCGGAGGCCGTGCCCCCGACATTCAGATTTTGGACAAATTGGGCGCGGCCCTGGACAGCACCAAAGTCGATGTGCTCATCGACTTCAGCCACGGCAGCGGCGCGGCCCAGCACGCCGATTCAGCGGTAAAGCGCGGCGTTTCGCCCGTCATCGGCGCGACCGGCCTCAGCGATGGCGACCTGAGAGAGATCACGTTGCGTTGCAAGGAGACCGGAGTTCCGGGGATGTATGTCCCGAACTTCGCCATCGGCGCAGTTCTGATGATGAAGTTCGCCGAAATGGCGGCCAAGTGGATGCCCGACTGCGAGATCATCGAGCTCCACCACGACCGCAAAGAGGATGCCCCCAGCGGCACCGCCATGCGAACCGCAGAACTGATCCAAGACGCCCGCGAAGACGCCCCCACCCGCAAGCCAAGACCCACGATCAAGGTGGAAGGTGCAAGAGGAGGAACCTACAAGGACGTGACCATCCACTCCATCCGCCTCCCCGGCTACATCGCCCACCAAGAGGTGATCTTTGGAAGGTCGGGCGAGATTCTCACCCTCCGCCACGACTCCATGGACCGAGCCTCGTTCATGCAAGGCGTCGCCTTGGCGGCCCGAGAAGTCCGTAGCCTGCAGGGGTTTGTGGTGGGGTTGGATAAGCTGTTGTTTAGGGGCTGAGGTCCGAGGCCCCTTGAGGGGGTTGGGGGTGCGGCCAGGTTCCCCATGTGTATCAAGGGAGCATAGACAAGGCAAGGTTTAAACCTACAGACGGAGAACTGCGCGCCACCCCCAACCCCCTCAAGGGGGCTCGGATCGCGGATTCTGCAACGCCTACCGTCTATCCGCCAACTTCCCTTCCGCTCGCTTCAACCGCGCGTCAACCTTCGCGAGATACGCGAACAGGGCGAACCACATCAGGATGGGGGGAATCGCCAGGATGAGTCTCCAATCCATCTCCTACCTCCTCTATTTTTAATTCAAGCAGCCCGGCCCGCACCCGGATTCGGTAGAGCCAGGCTGTGAGCACGCTCAAAATCGTCATCATCGCCAAGAAGCAGTAAAGGAACGGCCCCTTGAGATTGCCTCCGGAAATCGTGTCGTTGGGGTGCAGGCCGGCCAGTTGGGGCAATCTTGGGAACACGAAGACCAGGAACAGCGCGGGTAAAAGCGCCGCCAGGGCATAGGCTCCGCTATGGTTCGCCCGCTTCCGTTCATCCTTCAGAGCGCCCCGAAGCGCAAAGTAAGCCGCATAGATCAACAGGACCAGCAGGAACGAGGTCTGGCGCGGGTCGTTGCTCCACCAATCTCCCCACTGCGCGCCGGAGAACAGAATCCCCGTGAGCATGGTCAGGATGCAGAACAGGTAGCCCAACTCCATACTGGCCACCGCCCTGACATCCCACTCCAGACTCCGACTGCGAATCGCCCGAAAGCTGAACCAAGCCCCCTGCCCCAACAGGATCACCGCCAGGAATGGGCAGGGGAGGTGCCACATCAGGAGCTTGGCCAACTCCGGTCGCGCAAAGCCCGCTCCATTCGGCAGGAGAAAGGTCCAAACCGTAACCGCCGCCACCGCGACCGCAAACAGGTATCTCATCGCTTCCACACCGCCGCGAAGAGGTAAGAGCCGACCGAGAGCGAGGCGAGACCGTAGAGAGCCAGTCCCAACCCCGAGATCATGCCTCGGGAAACGTTAAAAGCTCCCTCCACATCTAGCGCCACGCGCAAACCGGCCACCGCCATAAAGCTCAGCGGAAGCAGAAGCGGGACGGCGAGGACGCCGGCGAGGGTGGATCGGTTGGATGCGTGGGTGACCAAGGCTCCGCATAAGGTTACCGTCCCGGCGTAAGTCATGCACGATCCTGCCAGGCAAAGAATCAAAAGCGGCAGGTTTGCGATCCCCTGGTGGGTAAAGCCAAAGAAGAGGATGCTCACCACCAGAGTCGTGCTCGCCATGAAGGCAAGATTGTAAAGCGCTTTGCCCCAGAAAACATCCTCAGGCTTGGCCAAAAGGCGCAGGAGGTCCCCCGTCCCCTGCTCCTCCTCAATCAGCACCACCCTCGGCAAGCCCACGATGGCGGCGAAAAGCAACGCCACTCCCAGTAGCCCCGCTCCGAGTTGCGGACTGATCTTCAGGTCGAACGTGGCGAAGGAGATGGTGACGACGGTGAAAATCCCGAACAACAGAGTGGTAACGAGGCCGCTCTTTTGGCGCAGCTCGCTCCGCACCTCCTTCCGAAAGATCGCGACCCATCCCCGCCTCACCGGCCCACCTCCAACTCAAAAGTAGCGAAGCGCCGCTCGCTGGGATCGTTGGTCGCCAAGACCACCGCACCGGCTTGGAGTTGGCGGCTCACCACGTCCGCAATCAGCTCCCGCCCGATCTCGTCCAACCCCGCGCCCGGCTCGTCCAGGATAAGGAGTTCGGGCTTGGCTTGCAGGGCGATGGCGATCTTCAGACGGGCCCGCATCCCGGTCGAAAACTCCTGCGCTTCCTGATCCGCCGCCCGCGAGAGGCCCACGCGGTCGAGCAGGGCGTCGGCATCGGATGGGATTCCCCGCAAGTCGCCGCTCAGTTCCAGGTGTTCGCGCGCGGTCAGGGCGGGGTAGATCGAGAGGTCCAGGGCGGAGTAGCCGAGTGAGTGTGGGGCGCGGACCTGGCCCTCCGAAGGCTCCACCAAGCCGACCAGCGTCTTGAGCAAGGTCGATTTCCCGGCCCCATTCGCCCCCAAGACCACCAGGCAGTCCCCCTTCCCAAGCTCAAACTCCAGGTTGCGAAAGAGCCACCGAGCCCCATACCGCTTCCCCAGGCCCGAGACGCCCAACATCGGGCTAAGTATGGCAGAGGCGGCCGCGCCCTACCACTCAATCTCCGACCCCTCACCTTCACCCTCGCCCTCGTCTTCGTCCCAATCGTCGTCGAGGTCCTCCTGGTCGAAGTCTTCGCGGTCGTAGTAGGCGCGGTCGGCGCTGGGTTCTACGCCTTCGTTCTGGGCGATCTGGTTGAGGCGGTCGATGCGGCGTTGAAACTCCTTCTTCCCGCCCAACTCCTCAAACTCCGCGGCGATCTCATCATGTGTCTCGATAGAGTTGCGGTCGATCTCGCGGGCTTGCTCCAGGGAGACATCGTCCACGTCGTCGTCGCCCACCATCAGCCCCGCGATCCCCGGCTCCGAGAGGCCGCGCCAGTCGCGGAGGTCCTGGATGATGGTGAACATCTGGCAGAAGTCCAGCAGAGCCTCGTGGAACTCATGCGACTTCCCGCGGAACTTGTTGCGGAGGAATAGCTTGGCACGGATGGTCTTCAACTCCATCCGGTCCTTCTCCATCAACTCTTCGACAAGATACGGCATCAACAGCCCCATGCAATTACTTTACACCGAATGACCTACCGATGGACCGCCGATCTCCAGATAGGAAAGTTACGGGCACGAAGAGCTGGATACGTCCGTCCGTGCTACACACGGGCTTTATGCCGAATGCCCGCCTTACTCTGGAAACCGCAATACTGATCAATGGAAGGGACTCGTCAGGCTGGATGTGCTACGAATCGACGCCGATTGCGCTGGATCATGAGCCACCCGGCTACCAAGACTACGACGATCCCGCCTCCGAGGTAGGGGCCGGAGTTGGTGGAAGCGGCGAAGGTCAGGTCGTGGTCGTAGCCGTGCTTGTTTCGCCCGTTCTCAAAGATCGTGACCTGGGCGTTCTCGGGCAGGTCCGACTCTTTGAGGCCCAGCTCCTCGGCCAAACCTGCGCGCTGGCCCTCCGGCAACGGCCCCGACCACTCCTTCATCGCCTCCCAGTGGTCGTTGGTGCCCACATACTTGGCGTCGATGGCCTGGGCCGCCACGAAGTACAGCTTCAATGGACGGTTGTGCCCCTCCGGCCAGGTGTCCTTGGGCATCTTGTAGGGGTAGTGGGGGCGGTCGGTTTTGAAGGAGATACGGATGGCCTTGGTCTTGGTCGCCGATCTCTCGCTAGCCTTGTATTTGAGAGCGGTGAACACCCACTGCTTCTTGGCATAGCCGTCCAGCCACTCGGTCATGGCGGGTCGGGAGACGAAGCCGTTGTCTTTGAGCCACGCGTTGAGGACTGCGCCGTCGGCGGCCTTGACGACCGTCGCCTCGTAGTCGCCGACCTGCTCGGTTTTCAAGACTTGGACGCCACCTGCCGCTGTGACGGAATCTTCCTCGCTCTTAGCCGCGCAACCAAACGACCTTGGAGGCGGGATCAGACTCTGCAGTCTGCTGAATGCCTCTTCCTTGGCTACCGAGAAATCAGGTTCGCTGGGAGTCGGCACAATGAATCCAAACTCCTTGGCCTTACTGTCGAAGTTGGCTTGGCGGATAAAGTGCTGAGTCTGCGATTTCTCATCCCAGACGATCACCACATTCTCGTGGGTCATCAGGACTGCCTTGCCCGAACTCACGATGCAACAGGGAAGAGCCTGGCTGCCAAGCAGGCTAAAAGCAACAAAGCCAGAAAGAGCGCGTCGCATAGCCTTATAGTGCATCAAAACAGCGACATCGTTCAAAAGTTTCTCCGGTATCGTGGGGAAAATGCAGATTCTCCACATTCGGACCACCTGGGGCATTCCGGGTTCGCTCGACCAGCAAATCGCCAAGATCAAGGCGGCGGGCTATGACGGCTTGGAGGATTGGGTGAAGCCGCATTTTGAACTCAGCCCGCTTATTGCCAAGCATGGCGTGCGGTACATCGGCATGGTTGCGGGGGATGATCCGGAGAAGTTCAAGCGGGACCTCGGGGAGTTGGTCGATGCCGGGGCGATGCAGGCCACCGTCCATTGCGGCTCGGCGTCGATGACTTTCCAACAGGGCATGGACCACTTAGGCAAGCTGGTAGAGATCACCAAGCAGGTCTCCATCCCCGTCAACTTTGAAACCCACCGAGGCCGCCTCCTCTACGAACCAAACTCAACCTACGAGTATCTCAAAGCCCTCCCCGACCTCTATCTCTGCGCCGACCTCAGCCACTGGACCTGCGTTACCGAGAGCATGTTGGGCGGGTTCAAGGACCAACTAGAGTTGGCGATCCAACGGACGCGGCACATCCATACGCGAGTCGGCTTCGAGGAAGGGCCTCAAGTTCCCGATCCGCGGGTGAAGCAGTGGGAGGGTTATGTGAACGCGTTCGAGGCGATGTGGGATCGGATCAAGGCGGCCAATGAGAAGCGGAACGCCCGATACCTGACCGTCGATCCCGAATTCGGTCCTCCCAACTACCAGTGGACCGACCCCAAAACCGGCCAACCATTGGCAGATATCTGGGAAGTCTCGCAATGGATCACGGATCGGTTGCGGGTCCGCTGGAAAGCCGCTTCCTCCTAACGGCGAAATCGTGGATGTTTTTAACATCCACGATTTCGGCCCAAACCTAGCGGTTTGTTAAACCGCCGCTGTGATCGCCAATAGGTGAGGATCGCTCTTGATGACGTCTTGGAGATTCAAGCGAGCCCGATGGAGACGACTCTTGATCGTTCCGGCCGGGGTAGAGAGCTTTCGGGCAATCTCCTCGTAGGTCAACTCGTCTTCGTGGTACATCAGAAGCAATTCACGCTGGTGAACCGGAAGCTTATCCAGAGCCGTTCGGACCTTGTCGGCAAACTCCGACTTGGCGCTGGATTCGAAGGGCGAATCGCTCTCGTCGATAGGCTGCATGAAGACTGACCCCTCCTCGGTCTCCATCGCATTGTCCAAACTGGCTACCACTTTTACTCTGCGTTTCTTTCGAATATCCAAAAAGCAGTTTCTCAAAATCTTGAACATCCAAGTGGAGAAAGAAGAGTTGGCTTGGAATCGTCCAATAGCACGGTGAACTCGGATAAACCCTTCCGACACCACGTCGGCGGCCTCTTCTACATGCTTGGTCATTTTGAGCGCATACATGAAAGCGGTATTGTGATACTTCGTAAGCAGTTCGTCGATCGCATAAGGGTCGCCAAGTTGACTTCGTTCGATTAGGATCGCATCCACACAAGTCTGTTCTTTCATATCCATTCCTCCGCAGTCGATTGACCGCTAATGGATACATTGTCTGCTGGTGATTGGAAGATGGGTGTAAATGTCGCTATCGCTTTCATAAAAAACTTGTAAGAAGGCTCTAACTGTATCTGATTCTTATAAGTTTCTTATAGATGCGACCATTCTCTTTACTCTTTGCAGAGGGTCGCCAGCCGCCTGACATCTGACAGGAGTCTCTATGAGCATTTATATACAACCCGAAGTCTATGTCCGCGTCGAGCAGTTTAAGGGCGAGAGAGCGCCTCAGCCTTTGCCCTTATCCAGTGGATTCAGCGAGGACCGCGTTTACCGAGTCTTGGGCATCCATACCGCCTCTGAATCCGCCGAGGCATTTCTCATCTTGAAGAACGATCGCGACGAAATGTGGTTTGTGTCGAATCGTCACTTCCGGATCGTTGAGACGAGCATCCTCGCTAACTCGGCAAACTTGGCCAAGCAAACCCTTGCCTAGATTGCCAGTTTTCAGATTTCTTGCAGAATTCATACGGACAAGTGCCTCCAGGGACGACTCGCTTCATGTACCCTTGAAGGGCCTGTCCATGAGTCGTCGTTCCCGTATACGCCTTCCGCGTTGGACCCACTTTGTGATTCCGGTTGTATTGGCCGGACTAGTTGTGGGGCTGCGATACACCCTTACTCCCATTCTCGGCGACACAGGGCCGTTCTTCCTTGCCTCCCTGGCGGTTTTGATTTCGGCGTTCATCGGGGGGCTCTGGCCAGGCCTCTTAGCTACACTCATCACGACAGTGGCCGGCGTTACCCTCTTCATGGAGCCCTCGGCGGGATCCATCCTGTCGGACGTTAAGCTAAGGATCGTCATGGGGGCCCAGATCACGGTTTGCTGCTGCATCAGCCTTATTTGCGGAGCCCTGCGAAGCAGCGAGATTGAGTCCGAGCGAAGCATCAAGCAGGAGCGCGACGCCAGGGATAAGCTTGACGCTCTCTTTAATAGCATTACCGACAAGGTCCTGGTGGTTGCCCGAGATTTCAAACTCATCCGCTTCAATTCTGCGGCTGCCGCCCGCTGGGGGATCAAGAGCGAGGATGTTGGGCTTGGATTGGACAAGATTCTACCTCAAGACATCGAGGAGGCTCTGCGCATTCCCCTTCAACGAACTCTCGAACTCAATGAACCGATCAGCATCGAAGTGCGGGACCGTAAGTTTGGACAAGCTTATGAAGTTCGGACGTTTCCAAATCCCGATGGCCTGCTTATCTACTTCCACAACATCACGCAACGAATCCAGACGAACGACGCCATTACCAGTCTGATGGAGGACCAGGAGAGAGCCAACGCCCTTCTGGACTCCTTGCTTACCCACGCCCCGTTGGGGTTCGGATTCTTCGACCGGGATCATCGCTACCAACGAATCAACAACCATCTCGCCGAAATCCATGGAGTCTCTATTCCCGACCATATAGGAAAGAGCGTCAGCGACATCCTGCTCGTCAATGCTCCGGTAGTGAAGTCGGTAATCGATCAAGTCTTTCAAACCGGCGAGGCGATCGATCAGTTCGAGATCACCGGAGCGACCTTGAAGGAACCGGGGGTTCCTCGGCACTGGCACACTGGCTTCTATCCCGTGAAGGACAGCCACGGACAAGTGGCGTCGGTGGGCGCGATCGTCATCGACATCACTCACAGAAAGCAGATTGAAGACCGTCTACGGCAAAGCGAATTCCGGTTCCGAAACCTCACCGACAACTCTCCGATGATGATCTGGGTCTGCAATCCAGATGGCAGTGCGAATTGGTTCAACAAGCCTTGGCTCGACTTTCGTGGCCTGTCCCTGGATGCCGCCATCGAGGAAGGGTGCTTTGCCAACATCCACGCCGAGGACGAACCTTGGGCCAAGGAGATGCAGAAAGCGGCCTTTGCGGCGGGCGAGCCGTTTGCCTTGGAGTTCCGAGTGCCAGATGCCGATAACGAGTATCGCTGGATCCACCTCAAAGCCAATCCCGTTCAAGACTCCGACGGCCGGGTCATCAACTATCTGATGTCCAGCCTGGATGTAACCGATCGCATCAACATGGAGGAGAACCTGCGCAAGAGTCTGGCCAACGAACGCGCAGCCCGCAGCGACGCGGAGAAAGCGAATCGTCTCAAAGACGAGTTCCTCGCCGGTCTCTCCCATGAACTGAGAACACCCCTCACCACTATGCTCGGCTGGACTGAACTGCTGATGAAGCCGAAGATTCGCGAGGCGGAACTGATGGACGGCCTCGAGGTGATCCAAAAGAGCAGCAAACTTCAACTCCAACTCATCAACGACCTGCTGGATATGAGCCGCATCAGCATCGGCAAGATCAACTTGGAGTTCGAGTATGCGGACCTGTTGGATGCTGTTCAGTCGGTGGTGGACATGGTCCAGAACTCAGCCGCGGACAAGGGTATTCCGATTACCCTGATCGAGCCCGAGGAGCCGATCATCGTCCGCATCGATCCCGACCGCTTTACCCAGATCATCTGGAATCTCCTGTCGAACGCCATCAAGTTCACGCCATCCAGTGGAAATGTCACTGTGGAGGTTGGCCGGGAAAGCGGCGACGCGTTTGTTAAAGTCGTGGATTCCGGGATCGGCATTGAGCCTTCCTTCCTTGAGCACGTCTTCGATCGGTTCCGTCAGGCTGATGCCAGTCTCTCTCGTCGGCATGGCGGGCTGGGCCTTGGCTTGGCCATTGCCAAGCAACTATCCGAACTGCATGGCGGCAACATCGACGTGGACAGCAAGGGAACCAACATGGGATGTACCTTTACCGTGACGATCCCCCTCGCCGAAGCGCCTTTTGCCCCGCACCGCCAAAAGGTGCGCCCGATCGCGTCCGAGTCCGAGGACGCCCGTCGTTTGGTGGACGTGTGCATCCTGCTGGTGGAAGACGATTCATCCTCTCGCGATGTTCTCAAGCGAATCCTCGAACTGGAGGGGGCAATGGTCGTCGGAGCCGACTCCGCATCGATCGCCCGTCGCCTGCTCAAGGAGACGAACCCCGATGTTCTGGTGAGCGATATCGGGCTCCCCGACGAGGATGGCTACCAGTTGATGCGGAGTATTCGTAGTTCCGGCACCAATGAAGCCAGCGCGATCCCTGCCCTTGCACTCACCGCTTTTGCCGGTAGCGAAGACCGACTCAAAGCGTTTGAGGCAGGGTTCAACCTCTACCTGACCAAACCAGTAGAGCCCGACGACTTGGTGCGGGCGGTACTGGAAGTGAGGACCAGCGATCTCTAGATCGGGCGGCGGCGGTCGAAGACCAGGCTTGCCAGAGACGCGATCAGGAGAGCGAAGAAGCTGAACTGGGTCCAATCTGCCAGCGATCCTTGCAGATATCCAAATCCCAGGAATCCAGCAAGGATCGCGGCGACCATCAGAATCAGAGTCGAGAGCGTCATCGTTTGGCGGAAGGCTTCGTCCTCTCTTGAGTCCACGCTTCCAGCAAGCGGGAACAAGATGCAAATCGACGCATCAGGTTGATGTATCGGTGCCGTTGCCAAGCGCGTCCCTCGATGGCTGCGGCCAAAGCCGCGTATCCGCAGTCGATCGCCTGTTCTTGACAAAGCGTCTTCGCGATAATGGCCTGCATTCTCTGCCGATAGGTTTCGATACGGGATGCCTTTTTCATTTTCTCCTCCGACCCTTGTGGGCTGTGTTTTCTGACTATCAGATTGGAGGAAGCGCCGTTAAAGGCGCGAGAAGACGGGCACGGCTCTCGTCAAAATTCCGTAAGAATCAGACCGCGAGGCGGTATCCCACTCTTGGCT
The DNA here is from genome assembly GCA_964501275.1 of uncultured Fimbriimonadaceae bacterium. Classification (GTDB taxonomy): domain Bacteria; phylum Armatimonadota; class Fimbriimonadia; order Fimbriimonadales; family Fimbriimonadaceae; genus 55-13. Next base: position 11,343 of record CAZCSP010000017.1, read on the forward strand.
CGTTGACCAGCAGCTTCTCGGAGTCCTTGTTCGGCTCCAACTTGCGGCGCAGGTATCCGATGTAGACGCGCAGGTATTGGGAGTCTTCCGAATACTCGTTGCCCCAGACCTCGGCCAAGAGTTGGCGATGGGTGACGACCTTGCCCGCGTGTTGGACCAGGACGCAGAGGAGCTTGTACTCGATGGGCGTCAGGTGGACTTCCTCATCGTGAACCCAAACCTTCCGGTTGGCACGATCCAACTTGATCTGCGCCGCCTCAAAGATAGGGTCCTCGCCCGCCGATGGCGCGAGGGAGGTTCTACGCAGAGCGACCTTGATGCGGGCAAGGAGTTCCGAGACGCCGAACGGCTTGGTCACATAGTCGTCGGCGCCCGCTTCCAGACAGCGCACCTTTACCGCCTCTTGACCTTGGCCCGAGAGGATGATAATCGGCACCTGGCTCCACCCGCGAACGGTCTCCACGACGCTCAGACCATCCTTGTCGGGCAGGCCGAGATCGAGCAGTACCACGTCGGGGTTGCGTTTGGTGATCTGGTCGATCCCATCCTGCGCGGTCTCCGCTTCTAGCAGCTTAAACTCATCGGCATCGAGCGAGGATCGAAGCAAACGGCGGATGGCCGCGTCGTCCTCGATCGCCAAAATAGCAGGGCGATGTCCTGTTGGTAGGGAATCCATGTTGGTTGTTCGCTTGCCATAGGATCATACCGCTCGGCAGGCGATCTTCTTGATGACGTTTACCATTAGAACTACGTTCCCATCCTCACGAGAAACGCCGCCAGCCGTCATAATCTGCGGGATGAGACGGGAATGGCAAGATGCGGCGGATAATCGCCGGTGGGACGAGTTCGAACGGTTGATCAAGTGGGAGCCTAGCCAAGAGCTTTGCGACACTCTGGCCAAACTTGCCGACGGCGCGGTCGATAAGCCGGATAAGAAGGCCCTGAAGAAGCTGCTTTGGATACTGGAGAAAGAAGGCTACCGGCCCCAAGAAACCCCTGAACCGGAGGCTGAGCCGCTTCCGCCTTTGCGAGCCTCGTTCATGATGTCGGCCGACGTTCTCGGCGATACCCCGATCACTTACGGATACGAGACGGGCGGCAAGTTCCGGTGGCTGACTGCCTACGTTCACGACACCGCCGGTCTGAGGCGAGCCTCAGATGACACCATGTCGGTAGAGGAGGCTCGGCAAAGGATTGAAGTGCTCCAGGTGGCGAGTAAACCGCCCTTTGTTTCCGCACCGATCGATCCTGATTTTGCGCTCTGGAGGATCAAGCGGGGCTTGGCCAGGAACAAACCTGGAACCATCCCGTCCTCCATCGCCCTTTGGAGATCGGTGATCGATCGCGCCGAGGAGGTCCCTCATCCCGCCGACTCTCTGAACCCCGGAGAGGCAAAGATCGGGGAGGATGATGGCAATGTGCTGTTGATGGACGCAACGTTCACTTGGCGGCTGGAGCTGGGCGCGGCAACCCCTCTGATAGAGGCAATGTATCAGGCCAACGAAACGGTGCGGGACGCCGATGAGGAAACGCAGTCGAAGGCCGTGAAGGTGGCAGGATTGGAGGCGCGTAAAAGGTTGCTCACCCCTGAAGTTTTGGCCGAGCACACCATGAGATTGAAGGACCTCGCCTTCCTCCTGCACCAGAAAGGGGATGCTGCCTATCAAGCGGTCATCGCCTCCTTGAGAGACCTGGAGAAAAATGGCCCCGCCAGTGAGTATGCCAACGGCCTGGTAGAGAAGACCATCGTGCTCTACATGGAGTTCATGAATCGCCGGGCGAACGAAGACGAATAGAGCCCAGAAACCGAGGGATAATCGAGCATGGAGTTCCGAATCGAATACAGTCTGCGGCAAGCTCTGCCCATCGCGCTTTTCGGGTTGCCGATGCTTGGTCTGGAGCGCCTGCTCAGCCTCGCCGTTTGGGACGAAGTGGAGATCGTAGGTTGGAGTGGACTCGGGTTCTTCTCTCTGGTCGCGCTGCCCATGCTGGCACTCTGTACCTTCGGGCTTTGCATGGTGCGGTTCTATTTTGAGTTCGATCTACCGTTAAAACGGACTTATGTGTCCTGGTGGCGCATCTCAGGGTGCCTGCTGGCGCTTTCCTTTGGACTGCTGGTCGTAGGCTCAGGTTGGCCGGCAAACATCTATCACTGGGCACGAATCGGAATCGTCGTTGCAGGGTTGAGCCTTGGCCTGTTTCTGTTTAAGTGGATTTACTTTGATTGGTTGAACCGAATCGGCTCTGATCCCACTCCGCCTAAAGATCCGCCCCCGCCAGATTCCGGAGTTGGAGTCCTGAGGAGGCCACCGGTATCGCCTGTCACCGGCTCACGCATGGCCGCATAGCCTGGATATCCGGGCCTGGTCGAAACAATTAGACGAGGTTTAGTCATTCGACTTACAATGTGGCTATGATCGCTCTGCTCCTTGCCGCCACGCTCAACCAGGCCAACCTTGAGATTCCCGGATCGACCGTGTATCTCAGTCCCAATCCAGACGCCTTTCGTGTGCAGGAGCGGTCCGGAGTCCAAGGGTGGAACGATCCCAAAACCAAGGTCGTGTGGTACGGAAAGGTCGTCCGTTCGGGCAAATTGGCCGTAACCGTCAAACTGGATGCTTCCCAACCTATGGTAAGCGGATTCAAGCTGAAGCTGAACGGCGTGACTCGGCAGGGGAAATCCGACAATATCGGCATGTTCAGCTTCGGCGAATTCGATATTCGCAAGCCGGGCTACCAGTCGTTCGAGTTGGAAGCAGTCGGCAAGTCAGGCGATGCCCTTGGAGTTCCTTTGGCTCTGATCCTCACCGGCGATGCCGCCGAGGGCGCGCAGTTCAACCTGCAGCCCCGCCGAAACGCCGCCTCCGTCCACCTCGGCTACCCCACCGCGCCCGACGCCAAGATCACCGCCTTCTACTGCGAAGTCGATCCCAAGACCGACCCGACGCACAGCTTCTACATGGCCTGCGGATTCCGACGCGGCTACTTTGGGATGCAGGTCAACAGCCCGACTGAGCGGCGAATCATCTTCTCCATCTGGGACTCCGGCAATGAAGCCATCGACCGGAACAAGGTCGCCGACGAGGATCGGGTGAAACTGCTGGCCAAAGGCGAAAACGTCTACGCCAGCGACTTTGGCAACGAGGGGACGGGCGGACACAGCCATTTGAAATACCCTTGGAAGATGGGGCAGACGTTCCGGTTCCTGGTGACCGCCAAGCCGGAAGGAACGACCACCACCTACACCTCCTATTTCTGGTTCCACGAGAAGAACGCCTGGGGCCTCATCTCCAGCTTCCGCGCCCCCAAGGATGGCGGCTACCTGCGCGGCCTGCACTCGTTCAACGAGAATTTCTGGGGAACGAACGGGCACTTGAAGCGCCGGGCCGAGTACAAGAACCAGTGGATCCAGACGGAAGATGGGACGTGGACCGAGCTGACCAAAGCCCGCTTCACCTGCGATCCAACCGGTCGCGCCGACCGATTCGACTACGCGGCCGGTGCTCTCCGCCAAGGCTTCTTTCTGCAAAACGGAGGATTCGAGGACAACGGGATCAAGTACGCCGATGAGTTTTCCCGCACCCCCACCAACCGGAAGCCGGAGGCGCTGACAAAGCTTCCGTAACAGGAGGAGGCCCATTCGATTTCCAAGTCACTTTGAACCGCCAAGAAACAAAGGACACAAAGGAACGCAAAGAAGGCCCCTGGGAGATTATATCGAAGTTCAACCGCTTGCCACGGCGTCATCCTGAGTCGCTTGTCAAGCTTCATTTGTCGTCTTTTGGGGCTCTTGGTCCCGGTCAACCCCGAAGGGGTTCAGCCCGATAGCGAAGGGTTGCGCGGCCCGTTTACATCAGAGGTTCTCATTCCTCAAAACCAGGGCCGCGCTACCCTGGTAAACGCCCTCCAAATATCCCCTACCCTGAAAGGGTTGCACCGATACAGGCTTTTAGAGTGCAGCCCCGTTGGGGCTCAGGGGAACCGGGTGGCCAGTACCAGGGTGGCGGCTTCGCCTGACCCTTCGCTGTCGAGTATGACGCCTTCGGCGTGGAGAAGCGCTTTCAAGCCTCGCACCAAAACGATGACATCAAATGAAGGTTGACGGCCTACTGAGCGAGCCTGAAGGAGTTTGTGTTGAGCCGATAGCTGGTCGCGAGTCGAAGGACCTCACCCTTCTGTAGTCTCTTCTCAACCTACAACCGGTTGAGGTGGTTCGACTTCGCGGCATAGGACGCTCTTGGCAACAAAACGCTCGGGCCGCTCCGCTCACCATGACGCCGTACATCTAGAAAGTCGAGGTGAACGATGACACATGTCTGCTCCGCGTCCTTTGTTTCTTTGTTCCTTGGTGGTGCTTGCGATCTTAAAAGGCAAGCTCCAACTGCTATCCTCTCGGAGCCCACTTCTGGTCTTTGACCTTGAGGGTGACCGTCAGTCGACAGAGCGAGTCTCCGCCAGGGATGGGGCTGTTCTCAATTGTCCACATGCCGGAGTTCAGAATGCCGCTTGTCGGGTCCAGGGTGTAGTGCCCGGTGGCTTGAATGGGGTGTGTCCCCGCGTTTTCCCAGGCGGAGAGGGCAATGACTTCCTTGGACCGAGGCGCCAACCCGCCCGTCTTTTCCAACCCAACCATCCGCACATTAGGCGGGGGCGGGAAGAAGGCAGGCTCGCTGAGAGTCCCCTTGCGGTCGATTTGCAGGACCCGCTCGATCCGGTGCCGCGCCACGTCCTCGTTGATCCGCTTCGTCAGGCTCTCTCCATTCAAACCCACTTTCAGTACGATCGGCTCGATTCCTTTGGGAGCGGGGGCGATCTGGCCGTCAATCTTGGACTGCACCAGCTTCCATTGGGCGGTGAGCACGGTTCGGTTACCCTCCTTCGCAACGGAGCAGGCCGTCGATTCGACGTTGATCAAGTCGATATCCTCCCCTTCAAAGTGGTAGGAGAACTCCGACGTCCACTGGTCTCCGGGCAGGAGTTTGAGCGACGTATCGGGCGTCTGTTGGAGGAGGACAGCGGCGGCAAGAAGGCTCAACATTACTGGCCATCCAAAACCGTTTCCCCCGGGCGCGTCCAGTTCTTGTCTCGAATCTTCTGCTCTCTGCCCAAAGGGTTGCTGGCTTTCATTTTGTCTTTGACCAGCTGCTCGCGTTTAAGTTCCGCTTCCCGCATCTCTAACGAGATGCCGTCCGCCTTACGCTGCTGCACTTTATAGACCTGCCAAGGTTTTTGGCTGAGATACAGTCCAAGACAGATCGCCGAAAAAACGATGAAAAGTTGCCATCCTAGCTTCATGATTCCACCACCTGGGTCAGGATCAGGTTGGTGTTCCCCTCGCCAAAGGGCACTCCCGCCGTGATTAGAACCAAGCTTCCTTTTTTAAGACGTTTGTATTTGACAAAAGCGTTGATCGCATTCCGCACCCCTTCCTCCGTGGACTGAGGTGTCGGCAGACGAATCGCATCCACCCCCCAGCATACGCCAAGTCGGGCCTGGGTGCGCTCGTCATAGGTCGCGCAGAGGAGCGGGGCTTTGGGCCGGTACTTGCTCACCAATCTAGCGGTGTTTCCGCTGACGGTGGTGGAGACGACGGCGGCCGGCTTCAGAAGGGAGGCCAAGTCTGCGACAGAGTGGGCAATCGCCTCCTGGTGGCCGATGTGGATTCGGGCGCTCTCCTGGAACTTCTGCTCGATGCGGCTCCGGTCGAAGAGGGCCTCCGCCTTCTCCGAAATGCGCACCATCGTCTTCACGCACTCGATGGGATACTCCCCGCTGGCGGTCTCCCCGCTGAGCATGATCGCATCGGTGCCGTCGAGTACCGCATTCGCGATGTCGGTCGCCTCGGCGCGGGTGGGGCGGGGGTAGGTCATCATGCTCTCCAGCATTTGGGTTGCCGTAATCACTGGCTTGCCCACCCAGGTACACATGTCGATGATCTTCTTCTGCATGATGGGCACGTCCTCGATGTCCATCTGCAGGCCCAAGTCCCCTCGCGCCACCATCACCAGGTCCACCACCTTGAGGATATTGCCCAAGTCCTGGATCGCCTCTCGCGTTTCGATCTTCGCGCAGAGCCCGATGCTGGGGTCGAGTTTGTCCACTTCGCGGCGAAGCTGAACGATATCGTCGGCTTCTTTGACATAGCTGAGCGCGATGTAGTCCACCCCCGCCGCACAGGCGTAGCCGATGTCTTCCCGATCCTTGTCGGTCATAGCCGGGGTGTCGAAGACCTTGTTCACCAACGTGATTCCCTGGCGGCTCTTCACCAAGCCGTCGCACATCACGGTCGCGGCGTAGTTGTCGCCTACTTTCTCGCCCAACTTCAGTTCGACATGTCCATCACCGAGCAAGGCGCGACATCCCAGGGCAAAGGCGTTCACGATGTCTGTCTGGGTGACCGGCATGGTTGCGCCTGGTGCAGGGCCAATGGTGATCGTCTGCCCCTGGACCAGGTGGAGGCCCCCTTCTGGAAGCATACCAATGCGAAACTTAGGGCCCTGGAGGTCGGCAAGAATTGCGACGGCGCCGATCTGAGGGCTAAGTTCTCGTACCCACTCCACCCACCGGCGCTTGGTTTCCCAATCGCCGTGGCTGCAATTGAGCCGGGCCACATTCATCCCGGCATCGATCAACTCCTTGACCTTCTCCCGACTATCCACCGCCGGCCCGAGCGTGCAGACGATCTTGGTACGCCGCTTCATCCTTGGATTGCCAGGGTACCCAGAATTGTGGGAGGGGTGAAAAAGTGAGGCGTGAAGACGTAAGAGAGTGATCCCGTGAGTTTCCTCACGCCTTCACGATCTCACGCAACCACCGTTTCTACCCTCTCTGTCCTGCCTGCATCTTTACAAGTAGGTCGTAAGCAAGGGGATCGAGGAGGATTTCTTGGATGAACAGATTGAGGCGATCTTCGTCCTTGATCTCCTCGGGCTTGATATTTGGGTTATAAAGCTTGAAATCAAGAGAGTTGCCCGCCGCTTTCATCTGCCCCGCGTTCAAGGTGGTTTTCACAATCTCCAGAACCATTTTGGTATTGTCGCTGGCGATCGCCGCGCGCTGCATGGTGAAAGTTCGGATAACCGCGTTCAACTCCCTGAGCAATTCCTTATCGGGAACGTCGCCCTTCTCAATCCCATCCTGAACGGCCTTGTTCACCTTGGCTGCATACTGGCCAAGAATCTTGGCTTCTAAATCCTCTTGGGTCCGCACATCCCGCCGTGCCTTTTCGATAATGGGGAGGATCTTGCGGATCTGCTCCTTGGTCATCACCAAAGGCAGCAGGTGGTTTAGCAGGTCGATCTGCCGCATCTTCTCCAGCGTTGCGGTGGACTGCTTGGCTTTCTCCGAGGTCGGTTGGGCAAAGGCGGCCCCCGCAATGGCGAGGACGACGCTGAGGACGATTAAGAAGCGCTTCATAGTTTTCACTGGGGGGCCACGTCTGGCTCCTGTGGATCAGACGGCCCGGAGTTTCTAGATGTTACTACTCCATCGAACATCAAAGTTACCAACATCGCCATTGCCATGGTCTGCGCATGGACGAACGCCAAACCGGCACCAGCGATGGAAAGGAAAGCCAAGGGTGTCATCCCATTGGCAGTGAATCCGCCGAGGGAATGCGAGGCGATCAGGGCCGCAAACAGAACAGTCGCTCCCCCCAACATCGCCACCGCTCCCCCAACTGCTCGGGCTTGGCGCGAGATACGGGACAGCTTCTGTCGAATGAAGTCGGACCGCCGAGACTGGATCAGCCCATAGGCAATCCACAAGGCAAAACAAATCAACCCCTGGACCCAGATCATGAAACGGAGGGTACCGTAATTGCTTGATTGCTGGAATGCTGGATTCGCGGAGGGTTGATTTCGACTTCCGATTTCCGATTTCCGCCAATCTAGCAATCCAGCATTCCAGCAATCAAGCACTCCCATGATTCTCGTCTTCGGCACCGTCTGCATCGACCGCATCCGCCGGGTCCCCCACTTACCGCCTGTAGGTGGCTATGTGGAGATAACGGAAGAGATCGACCTTTTGGGCGGCGAAGCCGCCAACACAGCGGTCGCCCTCCAATCTTGGGGAGCGGCAGTGACGCTTCATGGGAATGCCTTGGGCTCAGGAGCAGATGGCGATCTCTTGCGGCAGCTGGTCACCGAGAAAGGCCTCCAAATCGAACCCCAGGAGACGCAGAACTCCGCTCCTGTCTGCGACGTTTATGTCACGCCGGACGGTGACCGAACCATGTTCGGCAAGAACTTCAGCATCATGGAGACCGACCTCTCCAGCCTGCCCAAAGCCGACTGGTTCACGGCGGAGCCAAACATGGCGACGCTCTCGCGAGAAGCGGCCCGGCTAGCCTACAAAGCAGGAATGAGCATCTACCTGATGGACTTCATCGGAGAGAACGAACCGATTCCGCCTGGCTCGTTTTGGCAGTGCAGCACCGACTGGATAGGAACCAGGGGCAATACCCAAAAAAACGTCGCCTGGGTTCAGGATTGGGTGGACAAGACGGGTTGCTTCGCCATCCTCAGCGACGGCCCGAACGGCTTTGTGGCGGGATCGCCGAGCCATCCGGTGCGCGCCTATCCGCCCTTCCCGGCTCCGTCGATTGTGGACACCACCGGAGCCGGAGACGTGTTTCGGGCCGGGATGCTCTTTGGTCTCGACCAGGGCTGGCCTGTCCACCAGTGCCTCCAATTCGCCTCCGCCGCCGGATGCCTGAACTGCCGTTCGCTGGGAGCGACCACCGATGTGCCAACGGTCGCGGAAATCCAAGCCCATATCGACCAGCATCCCGCAATTTCCACGCAATATCGCTAGCAAGGGTATCTGCGCTTTTTCACGCAAACGCCGATGATCTTAAGAGAAGGTCAAATGGTATGAATCACGGAGAGCGATATCTAAGGCTCGGCGACATGCTTCTCCACGAAGGGGTATTGACGCCCCGGAAGTTGAAGCGCGGACTACAGGTTGCCCACGACTCGAAACGCAGGCTTGGCGACGTTCTAGTCGACCTCGGCTACGCCTCGGAAGAGATCGTCTCCAAGTGCCTCGCCGAACAATACGGATTTACTTTTGCCGAGTTGGAAACGATTCAGCCTGATGCAGAAGCCCTGAAAAAGCTGACCCCAGAGTACGCCCTGAAGTGGGGAGTCTTGCCCGTGTCGGATGGAGACCACTTTACGTGCGTGATCTCCGATCCGCTGAACGTCGAGATATCGGATACGATGGCCGCAATCGTTCGCAAGCCGGTGTCCTTCACCTTGGCCGGGCGCGTCGCGCTCCAGCATGCGATTCGCGTTGCCTATGGCCTGCCGATTCCCAAAGTGAGCAAGGGTCGGAAACGCCCGCCTCAGCCGGAGTCCATCCTCCAACGCGACCGCGTGATGCTCTTGGAAGCCATCAATTTTGAGTTGAACCTCGACCATTCGATGAGGAGGGCAAGTTAATGAGGATTATCTCTGTCACCAGCGGAAAGGGTGGGGTCGGCAAGACCAACCTGAGCGCCAACCTCGGCATCTCCCTAGCCCAGTTTGGCTACCGCGTCCTCGTCTTCGACGCCGACCTTGGCCTCGCCAACCTCGACGTCGTCCTGGGCACCAGCGCCGAATACTCCCTCCACCACGCCCTGGATGGCAACCTCTGCCTGGCGGAAGTCATCGCCAACGGGCCGGGCGGGATTCGGTTCGTCAGCGGCGGATCGGGCATCTCGAAGCTGATCAACGTGAGCAGGAAGCGACTCCAGAACTTCCTGATGGAACTGACCCAGCTTGAGGAATCGACCGACGTTTTGATCTTCGATACCGGTGCCGGCGTCGATCAGCGCGTTCTCACGTTCTTGCGCGCCGCCGACGAGGTGGTGCTAGTCGTCACCCCAGACCCCGCCTCGGTGACCGACGCCTACGCGACGATCAAAGTCCTGATGAGGAATCAGAAGGACGCCAATATCCAGGTTCTGATGAACCAGGTGGAGTCGGAGCGGCAGGGCGAGGCGATCTATCGCAAGCTGAACGACGTCGCCAGCCACTTTCTGGATGCAAACCTCACCTACCTCGGCTCGGTCCGCCAGGACCCAGAGATCGTGCAGTGGGTCCGCCTCCGCCAGCCATTCGTTCTGGCCGATCCCAAGCTGAAAGCGTCCCGCGACGTACTGGATGTCGCCAAGGCTCTCGGCGCCAGGGCCAAACTCTACGACGACGCCGGGCATCTGGCCGAAAGGCTGGAACTCGCCTTCGGCATCAAGAAGGAAGAGCCCGTCGAGCCCCAGGCCCAAGCGGCCTAAACCGCATTCCGCCGGGTTTACTGGCGGAATGCTCCAAGCCGTTACCGAAGAGCGCATACGGGTCCGCTACGGCGAGACCGACCAGATGGGCCACGCCTACTACGCCAACTACCTCTATTGGTTCGAGCAAGCCCGAGGCGCCTGGTGCCGCGACCGAGGGTTCACCTACAAATCGCTGGAGGAGCAAGGCATCCTCCTCCCAGTGGTGGAAGCCCACCTGCGGTATCGAGGCGAAGTGAAGTACGACGACTGGATCACCGTCCGCATTTGGACCTCGGAAGTGAAGCGAGCGGCGATCCGCTTCGACTACGAGGTCGTGAACCAGACAACCGGCAAAGTCGCCACCGAAGGCCACACCTGGCACGTCGTTATGAGCCCAGAGACGAGAAGCGCCATGTCCATCCCTCCATTCATGAGGGAGCTATTGGAACGCGATCCGGCTTTGTTTGAGCGGTTGGAGTAAGGCCCGCCCCGGTAGTCACGGATGCTCAAAACCGCTGTCGATTCGCAAGTATCTGACAGACTAAAAAGTCCCTCCCCCTCTATCACAACAACACGAGCCCACTCGACTGGTGATCACGTATTTGACGACTTCAGACCAGAGGATTTCGCACTTTCAGCCGGGGAAACCTGCTGAAATCCCGGTCGACCGAAAGTAGTTCGCTCACACCATGACTGAGGCACACCGCCGCGATCCGGGCATCGTGGACTTGGGAGCCCACGATTTTCGCCCCTTCGAGGAGTTGCTGGAAGATGCTCCATGTTGTGGAAGTCTCAGTGTGCACCTCGCAAGATGGTGAAGCGGTCCACGCCTCAATTTGAAGCAAAGCCTCTTGAGGCGTCGCGGGGGAGGCGAAAATTCTTGGATGGGTGATTTTGCCGTAGAACTCCACCAGGCACTGGTAGGGAATGGCCCATGGAGCATCGCCTTGGGCCAGAGAAGCCATCACTTCCTTAGCGCGAGGATTGAAGGGCGACTCCGCCATCTTCGCATAGACCAGGATGTTGGTATCGACGCTTGTCAATACCGATCACCGTAGACGATTTCCCACATCTGCTCTTGGGTCATGTTCGGATCGACCAACCCACCCATATCCCGTGAGAGGTCGGGGAGTTTGTAGGCGTTCTTGGGTTTGCCGTTGATCGCCAGGCGGAGGCCCTCCTCGATGATTTCGCGCATCGTAACGCCGCGCTGGAGAGCGGTTTGCTTCAGCTTCTTAAAAAGAGAATCCGAAATCTCGACCGTCGTCTTCATGACCCATATTACCATATCGGCTGAAAAAGGGCGGTCACGATGCCAATCCTGTAGGCCCCCCAAACAGTTCGCCCCGTCTACGCCGTATCATGGATGGGGCGCATGGGGAATTCTGTGTTGGATGTGAAAGAAGCACTACGGCAACTTGAGGAAGTTGCGCCTGATGCGCCGTTCCTGGCCCTGGGCCAGACCATCTTCTGGGATGAGCCGATGAAAGCCGGAATCGCCCTCGCCTCCAAACGGCAGGGATACAGTCGGCGGTTTGTGGCGGGCGTACACGATACCGACTACTTCGCCAAGCTCCCCAGCGGGCGCCGACAGCCCGGAAAATTCAAAGCCTTCACCCACAACGACACCACCACTAAGGGCCTCTGGAGCGCGGCGGGCGAGTTCTCGACCCTGTTCGGCTCCGAGACCGTCGTCAGCCGGGAGACGCTGATCCATGCCGGCCTCAAGATCGAGAAGCTTCGCAAAGCGCGCCCCGATCTGCTCGACGAGGCGACCGAGGCCTGGGGATGGCGGGGGATCGTCAGCCTGGACGAAGCGCCCCCCGTCAGTGCCGAGATGCCCCTCAATCCGGTTTTCCAGGAACTCCGCGCCACCTTCGACTGGGCGCTGGACCACACCCTTTCCAGCCTTACGGGAGAGTCGAAAGCCCAGGCCGAGGAGCTTGCCGACGAGCTGAGGAGCAAGCTGTGCGACGCCTTAGAAGCCGAGCCCAAGCCCACCCTCTCCAGCTTCTACAAGCATCTGCTTCCCGAGTTCTACGACTTCGCCGCCGGAGCCCATGTCGATCTGGACGTCGCCTCCACCACCGAACTGCTCCGCTTCAACCGATCCACCGCCCACCTTCCCCGCTTCCAACTCCTCGACGCCTTTATAAATCCCAAGACCAAAGGGGTGGCCGCCAACGCCTACGACGAGGCGATCCATGGCTCCGGCCTCTATGACCTCAAGCGATTCGGTACCGGCGCGATCCCGTTCGACCTGGTGGTGCCGGGCAAGGGGCGCGGGACGATTCGGCTGGGGAATCGGGGGATGGTCGTCATGACCCGCCAGCCGCTCTTTGCCAGCCTGAAGAAGCCGATCGAGAGCGTTGCCGAGTTGGCCGAAGTGATTGAGCGCAAGTTTGGGCCGGAGTGTACGTTGGTGGGCAAGGCGGTAAGCCTGATCGGGATGCTGGCCCGCGAGTTCGTCTTTGTCTTCCACGAGGGCGCCAGCAGCTACGTCAAGTACAGCCGCAAGCTCCACCAAACTCTCATCGCCAACGGCCTGGACCTCAAGATGAACCCAATCCTGCGGGTCCGCTACCAGGCATGGGACGGCTTGCAGGTGGCCTGTTCCTGGATTCAACTCCCCGAGCCGTTCCAAGGCCCCTTTGGCACCGAGGAACTCTGCTCCCCCAGCTTTGCCGGACGCTGGAAAGCGGTGGCAGAGGAGCAGGCGAAGCTTCTGGGCAAGCTTGGCGACCTGAAGCGGCCCATCGACCTCATCCGCTTCCTGGAGTCCGAGGTCGGCGGAAGCTGGAGCTGTCTGGCCCGCGAGTATGAAGGGCTGCACACCGACTTGGAGCGCCTCAAGCAGGATGTGGACGCCCTCACCGCCGAACGCCATGCTTTCTACGCTCAGATCAAATCGTTGAAAGCAAAGCGCGTGGAGCTTGAGCGGGCCAAAGGCGAGCATTTTCGGGCGAAGATTTTTGAGAAGTCCCCCGACCTTGCCGAACTCGACCGCCGCATCGGCCTTGAAAAGGAGATCGAGGACGTGATCCACGAGATCGAATCGGCTCGACGCCAGATGAAGGACCGAGGCCGTCGCCAGCGGAACCTGGCCCAAGCGCCCGAGGTCATCAAGGTTCATGATCGTCGCCGGAGTATTGAGCTGGAGGCTGAGTTGAAGAGACTGCGCCTCATCCGCCACGCCGTCATCTCATCCCGAGGCCTCCAAAACGCCAACCTCCGCCCCAGCGCCTGGTGGTTCCCGCTAGTCTGCCCCGACGGCCTCTGGTTCCGCGAGACGGTGGATTCGGCGGAATGCTATTTGGAGCCGCTGTCTTGAGTTTGGAGTTGAGAGTTTGGAGGTCAAGAGCCTTTCATAATTGATTGTGATACGGCGTCATCCTGAGCGAGCCAACTGAAACTTGTAGTGAGGCCGAATGCTGGTCGCGAGTCGAAGGACCTCACCCATCTGTAGCTCGTTGCAAAGACTTTTCGGAAAACCCAATTTGCCAATGAGTACAGTACACACCCCACAAGCCACAAGCCACACCAAGTTCTGGAAGCTCCAGGCCATCGGCAACGACTTCCCCCTCTTCCATGCCGACGACCTGAGCGGAGTCGATCTTTCGGAATTTGCCATTCAGACCGCGGATCGGAAGTTCGGCATCGGCGGCGACGGCCTCTTGGTTATGCGTCCTCTAGGGCCGGATCGCGCAGAACTCAGGATGTTCAACCCCGACGGCACCGAGGACTTCTGCGGCAACGGCCTCCGGATCGCCGCTCGCCATGCCTTTGACCAGGGTTGGGTTGGCCGCTCTTTTACCCTGGTGCATCGAGGGCAAGAGGTGCCTTCCGAAGTGCGGACCGACGGGCAGATTTTGACGACTATCGGAGTCGCCTCCTATGAGCCCTTTATCGTCCCCATCGACCGCCCAACCGAACTCTTCGACGACCTGGTCGGGGTGATCGGAGGAGTCGAGTTCCGAGGCAGTTCGCTAACCACCGGAAGCACCCACACCGTGATCCCGGTCGAGACCCTGCCAACCGACCAAGAGATCACCACCTGGGGACCCGAGTTGGAATACCTCCCCCTCTTCCCCGACCGCACCAGCGTGATCTTTGTCCAGGAATCCGCCCCCATGGACCTCCGCATCCGCATCTGGGAGCGAGGAGTCGGCGAGACACTAGGCTGCGGCACCGGAAGCTCCGCCGCCGCTGCCGACTACCTGCGTCGAAAGGGCGGCAATGGAACCGTCCTAGTCCGAAATCCCGGCGGCGACATCCAGGTTTCCATGCCCGCCTGGAACCAACCCATCACCATCCAGGGTACGGCGGAGCTGGTCTACTCGGGTCAGTGGTTCTAGTCCAGCAATCCAGCAATCGATATTTCCCAAAAAATCGTTGGTTGACAAAACCCGCTTTCCCGCCCTATATAAGTAGGGAGCACGGAAATCGGAAATCGAAGATGATCTCAGATCGTCGCCTCAATCGGGGAATCGAAGGCCGTTCTGCGTCTTTCTGTGTATTCTGCGGTTCAAGCAGTCTGGACCAAAAGAGCCTAGGATGGCCGCAAAGAGTCGCACAAGGATCATCTGGGGTTCCCTCCCCCGTTGGGTCGCTGTGCCGTTGTGGTATGAACTCTCCTACCCCTTTGTGCCTTGGCGTCTTGGTGGTTCAAAAGCAGATCGGAAGCCATAACCAACCTGTAGATAAGCATCGCAAAACCGCAATGCCGAAACGCCGAAAAACCGTCCCATGTGTGACTTGCAGTAAAAAAAGCACGAAAATCCCGGTTCATTTGAACTTGAGCCAGCTACGGATTTTTGAACCTGAGTTCGGTCGCGTTTTTCGAAAATTTGAACCTACGAATCCGTAGCTGACCAACGATCTAGGAGGCAACGGTCGGACCTGGAGGTCCAACCCACGGAGAACCCGGACGTAGACGTCCAGGCTACAAATGGACCGCTGATCTCCAGATCGGCCTGCTTGTAGCTGGATCCGGCTTGTATCTGGGGAGCAAACCCACTTTTTGGAACCACGGTGTAGCGGTGAACACAGTGAGGGCACAGAGAATCCACCGTGAAACGCCGCGTCCGCCGTGCCGCCGTGGTTAAGTCTTGGGCTGAGGTTGGAAAATGGCTCTACAGGTTATTTCAAAACTCCTTTACCGCCAAGAAATCAAGGACGCAAAGGTTCTCAACAGGCTCTTTGCGTTCCTTCGTTTCTTTGTTTCTTGGCGGTGAGAAGGAAACCGTGGTGTCGCCGCTACTGTGTCAGTAGACGAAAACGCCCAGACTTGAGTTATGAAACTTGGCTCAGGTTAAAGCAACCCTCGCCTACTCCACAATCCCCAGTGGCTTCATGGTCTTCCACTTCCCGCGCGTGAAGTCAGGCACGTCGATAGACTGCCCTCGATTCTTCACCGACCATTCGCTCAATGGCGTGATCACCGACCAAGTCGCTGCGTCGTACACGTCCTGATCCAGCGGCAACCCGTTTCGCAGGCAGTAGACGATCCGCCAGAGCATGACGAAATCCATACCTCCGTGGCCGCCTTGGCGCTTCGCTTCCTCACCGACTCGCTTCCAGAGCGGATGGTCGTACTCCTTGTAGAAATCGGCCAGCGCGGAGCCTTCGGTCCAGTCGTGGGTGCTCTTGGTTTTGCCTTCGATCACCACCCGATCCGGGAAACCGGCCCAGATGCCCTTGGTGCCCTGGATCAGGTTGTGGCGGGTGTAGGGGCGGGGGAGTTGCTCGTCCCATTGGATCATCAGGGTCTTGCCGTTGACCGTCTTGGCGATGGTGGTGCTGATGTCGCCGCACTGGAACTTCACCTTGTTCCACTTGTGGTCGGGCGGGAAGTTGGCCTTGGCGTAGAGTTCGCGGGCTCGGGATGGGGACGAGACCGACGACATATAATCCAGCCGATCCCCCCGATTGATGTCCATGTACTGCGCCACCGGACCGAGGCCGTGGGTGGGATACAGGTTGCCGTTGTGCTTGACGTACTCATAGGTGCGCCAAGAGCCGGTGCCCCTCTCGACCTCGTGCATCTGTCCGCGCAGATCATGGATATAGGCCGCCTCGCCGTGCAGAAGCTCGCCAAAGACGCCCAGTCGGCACATATTGAGGACCATCAGCTCCTCGCGACCGTAGTTGACGTTCTCCATCATCATGCAGTGCTTCTGGGTGACCTCGGCGGTGTCCACCAGTTGCCAGCACTCGTCGATGGTGAGCGCGGCGGGGACCTCCAGGAAGGCGTGCTTTCCGGCCTTCATCGTATCGACCGCCATCCGCGCGTGCCAGTCCCAGGGGGTGCTGATGATGACGATATCGATGTCCTCCCGATCCAGCATCCGCTTATAGTCGGTGTCGCCATTGGTATAGGCGGCGGGCTCCTTGCCGGTGCGATCCTTCACCCGCTTGATACTTCGGGCGGCGGTGGGGGCGTGGTTGTCGCAGATGGCGATCACGTCCACCCCTTCGATCGCCAGCATCTGGGAGACATGCCCTCCCCCCCGAGCCCCGACGCCGATAAAGCCGACCCGGACCCGGTCCATCTTGGGGACGACGAGTTCGGCGGCAGACTTGGCGCCCCTTGGGGCGCGCTTGTTGAGTTGGAGCTTTTGTTCCAGGGCCATGGCATTGGTGGCAAGAGCGGCGCTGGCAGCGCCTGCTACGGTCAAGAACTCCCGGCGATCGATCTTCTTCGGCATGATGCTGACTAGGTTATCCTCTACGGGCTTAAAATCGGACTAAAGAAGGCAAGGCCTTGCTTCTCGAATCAACCACATCCCCCACAAAAGCAGTCCAACAAAAGACCAAACCTATGCCTGCGTCTCCTTCGATCAAAGAACTCTCCACCCTTGGCCTCCGCCAGGTAAAGCCTGGCGCGCCCGGCCTATCCCGCCAACGTAAAGGACGAGGCTTTTCCTATTGCAACGCCAAAGGTGAGCGCATTCAGGATGTTGCGACCTTGGCAAGGATTCGCAAACTGGCGATTCCCCCGGCTTGGTCCGACGTCTGGATCAGCCCCGATTCCAAAGCCTACGTCCAGGCGACCGGGCGGGATGAGAAGGGGCGCAAGCAGTCGATCTACCATCTCGACTGGGCCGAGCATCGGGAATGCAAGAAGTACTCCCGACTCGGAAAGGTATCGCGGGCGATTGCCCGAGCCCGAAAAGGGGTGCAGCGCCACCTCAAGCGGTCGGGCCTCTCCAAAGCCAAGGTGTTCGCCTCGGTGGTGAAGCTGCTGGACCTGAGCCTCATCCGGGTGGGCAACGACCGGTACGCCGACGAGAACGGCTCCTATGGCCTAACCACCCTCCGCAACCGCCACGTCGAGATCGCCGGCAACCGGATCACTTTCAAGTTCAAGGGGAAAAGCGGGAAGGAGCATGAAGTCCGGCTCGTCGACCGCTCCCTGGCCCTCCTTCTCGGCAAGCTGAAGGCGCTCAAAGGGGCGAGGCTTTTCCAGTATCTGGACGAATCCGGCAAGGCTCGGCCCGTCAAAGCCGATGACGTCAATCGATACCTGCAAGAGATCGGCGGCCCCGACCTCACCGCCAAAGACTTCCGCACGCTAAGGGCCACCCAAATGGCCACCCGCCTGGTCCGGAAAAGGAAGCCCTCCACCAAGCGAGAGGTCAAACAGATCGTCTCCGAAGTCGCCGACACCCTGGGCAACACCCCCGCGATTTGCCGAAAGTCCTACATTGACCCGGCTGTTTGGGAGGGTGCTGGGTAGGTGAGGAACCCAGTCTGAAAGCTTCGGCCTGTATAATTTGAACATGCAGCCACAGTCCATCACCATCCGGGTGTCCGAAGAAACCGCGAAGGCGTATCTCTCTTCTCCCGAGTCAAAGAAGCGGGCGGCTGAAGACTTATTGGAACTCCTCTTTGCCCCCAGGAAGCGAACCAGTCTGAGCCAATTCAGGAAACTGGCGGAAGCGGCCAATAAGGAAGCAACGGCGAAGGGGCTTACAGAGGAAGAACTAGCCAAGATTCTAGATGAAGCCTAGATTCCGCGTAGTTTTTGACGTCAATGTCATTATCAGCGCCATCCTGTTTCCAGACTCTGTGCCGGGGTCACTGGTGTTTCAGTCTCGACTTCGTGTCCAACCCCTAGTCTCGGTGCCACTGATTGCAGAATTGCATTCCGTTCTCTTGAGACCCAAACTCGACCGATATGTGTCCCGGGAGAGGAGGCAAATTTTGCTTGCGGCGTATCTTTCGCGAGCGGACATTGTCCCCATCACCATCGCTGTGGATATTTGCCGGGACCCTCGTGACAACCACATCCTGGAACTGGCACTATCAGCTCCTGCCAACATGATCATCACGGGCGATAAGGACCTTCTAGAGTTGCACCCGTTTCAAGGGATCGACATTCTGAATCCTTCGGATGCAAGCGCACACCTCTAAATTTCCCTTAGCCTTAGCTGAAGCTGATTGAGATTCTCGATCTTCCCGGCTGCGAAGGAGAGACAACGGCGTAGCCTTTGGCCTTCAGAAGCCAACCAAACGACCTTTGGAAAACCTCCCGGTCGCCTTCCAGAGTCCTCCGCCAACCCTTGTCCAGCAATTCAGCTTGGAAGGTCGAGGGATTGGGGACCTCATAAACCCAGAGCAAACCACCGGTGCCACACTTGTCTTTGGGCTCCAATCCCTCCAGGGTTTGGAAGTCGCGCATGAGGACGCTGTAGGACGGCTTGGTGGCCAAGGCAGCACCCCAGGCGAGGCCAATAGCGGCCGCTACCGAGGCTGCTTTGTCGACCGTGCGCATGATCTTCATTCTAACGCGTATTATCAAGGTATGCGTCGATTTCATCTGCTCCTTGGTCCGATCCTCTTTGCCACCGGGTTCTCTGTTGCCGGGTTCAGCCACCAGCAAACGAACCAGGAATGGGTGAAGCTGTTCAATGGCAAGGACCTCACCGGATGGACGCCCAAGATCAAGGGGTATCCGTTGGGGGATAACTTTGGCAACACGTTCCGGGTGAAGGACGGCGTGATCCAGGTGGGGTATGAGGCCTATGACAAGTTCGACGGGCGCTTCGGCCACCTCTTCCACGAGACTCCGCGCTCCAACTACATCCTCCGCTTGGAGTACCGCTTCACCGGTGAGCAGGCGAAGGAGGGGCCGGGGTGGGCGTGGCGCAACAGCGGCGTCATGATCCACGGCCAAACGCCCCAGTCGATGAACCGCAACCAGGAGTTCCCCGTTTCAGCCGAGGTCCAGCTATTGGGCGGAGCGGAAACCGGCAACCGCCCCACCGGCAACCTTTGCACCCCGGGCACCAACGTGGTGATGACCGACAAACTGATCACCCAACACTGCACCAACTCCACCTCCGAAACCTTCCGCGGGGACCAGTGGGTGAAGCTGGAAATCGAGGTCCACGGCCACGGTAAGGTCATTCATCGAATCAATGGCAAAGAGGTCCTGAGCTACTCAGAAATCCAGCTTGATCCTCAAGACAACGACGCCAAGCCGCTGATCAAGGACGGCAAGTTGGCCATCAGCGGCGGCTCTATCTCATTGCAGTCGGAGAGCCACCCGGTGGAGTTTCGGAATATCGAGATCAAGGTTTTGTGAAGGCGTTGGGTTTTAAGTTTTGGGGGCGTGGCTACTTGAGGTCCGATGCTTTGAAGCGAACCGCCTTGATGAATGGCGGCTTGCCTTTCTCCCAGTAGCCATAGGTCGTCGCCACAAGCGTCCCATCCGGGAGGAGTTCTAGGCCGGGGTAGCCGCAGTCCCAGGAATCCTGGTTGTCGAGCAAGCGAATCCTCAACTGCCCCTCCTTACCCATCAGGAGATCGCTATAGGTCCCCACCCAGGCCACGAAGTCACCCTTCCACGGACCTTCCATCATGTCTCGAAAGACGGCGACGATCCGCCCATCCGGGAGGCGGCGGAGAGTGTGGCGGTCTCCGGTGAGGTTCGGGTGCATTGGGCGGGGCGCGCCCCAGGTTTTGCCTTCATCCGTCGAGACCATCAGGTGCGAAGGTTTTTGGCGGCGGTTCTCTCGCAATAGGACCGCGATCTGCCGCCCGTCGTCGCTCCGAATCTGCCCTGGCTCGCAGAGGTGGACTTCACTGGAGCTTTGCAGGGCGCGAGGGGCGGACCAGGTTTCGCCGAGGTCGGCGGACTCCGTTTGGTAGAGTGTGAAGGTTCCACCCGCCTTGCCTTCCCGCGCGAAGAAACGCCCATCGTCGTGGAACATCGCGATCAGGCGTCCATCGCGGGTCGGCTCCACAAAGCCCATCACCACGATCCCGCCCCAGTCCCCGACCTGCCGCAACGGGGTCCAGGTCTTGCCCTCGTCGTCGCTCGTGGCGATTCGGGCCGGGTAGAGGCCGGACCACAGGATGAGCCGCTTCGGCCCCACCCGATGGATGGTCGGTGTCTCCAAAGAGGTCGCCCAGTTTTCGGGAACGGGAAGACGGTCGCTCCAGGTTTTGCCGCCATCTTCCGACCGTTTCATGATGATCGCCCCTTTCCCGTGTCCCTTGGGGTAGACGGCGAGGATGGTTCGGTTGTCGGCGAGGAGGGTGGTCGAGACGTGGCCCAGGTATTGCCCCTCCTCTTGATCCACCGTGACCTGCCGCTTCCGGTGCCTTGCCCAGTCGATGGTCTTCACTTTAGCGGGTTTCCTCCCAAACAGCTTCTCGGCGATGTCCTGCGCCATGACCTGGAATCCCGCATTGCTGGGATGCAGTTTGTCGGGAAACATCTCGGGCGTGTGGCGGAAGAGCGAGAAGGCATCGTAGGTTTGGCAGTCGTTCTCTCGGGCCAACTCTTCCAGGATCGGGATGATCTCATAGGCCAGATTCTTGGGCCGCCAGTCGGCATCCGGGAAGAACATCGGCGGCGGGAGCATCACGACGACTTTTGGCTTCGACTTGAGAGCCTGGAAGCCACGGACTAGGCTCAGGTAGGAACTGCGAAAACGGTCCCCCCGCTCTCGCCAATTCAGTCCTGGAGAGTCGTTGGTTCCCAGCATCATCAGGACCAGGTTTGGCTGATAGGCGATGGCCTCCTCGCACTCCTGAAGCTTGTGATATTGGAGCGGACCGGGCAAGACGCTCGCGCTGGTTTTCCCAAAATTCCGCACCTGGTATCGACTGCCCAGCAACTGCTGGAGTTGGGCCGGATACCCATTCATCCCGCCGCGCCCCTCGGTAAGAGAGTCCCCCACGCAGGCAACCTTGATCGGCGCGAACAGGATCGTCAGGGCAAGAACGGTCGTCATAGCCATCCTCTATTGTCGCTCAATCAGGAGGGGACGTGGCGACGTTTCCGCAGGATGTGAACGCATAGCCCAAAGCCTCCGATCCCTGCTCCCAGGTAGGAAAGCGTGTGCGCCACCCATACCGACGAGAACCTGGCGTATTCTTCCGGATCCTCTATCCAGAAACCGACCGTGTTCGGTGAAACCTGAAAACCGGCAGCCCGGCTGATTACATAGCCAAGTGCGGCAAGCGCTCCTGTCACGCCCATCACAAACAAGAGCGGACGAACCAAGTCTCGCCATATCCAATGGCTTCCTTTGCCAAGCACAGAGGCGCAAGACAGGAGGATCCCCAAGATCAGCCCAACCCACCAGGTGGCGACCACTCCCCAAAAGAGGGCAACGACCGTGAGGTTGGGATGCTGGAAGAAGTCGGCGTGGACTTGCCACTCGGTGAAGTAAGCCGGGGAAAGGCGAACCGTGATCTGGTCATGAATGAGGCCATAGCCCACACTGGCGGCGATTGCCAAGCCGACAATCTTCCCCGATTCCACCAACGGCCCACGACTCATGATCCTGAGGCCGTTTTACCACCGCCCCTAGTGTCTAACGCCGCGATGCCCTAACGCCGTCCCTCAGCTCGCCGCCGCTTCGAAAACCACCGACCTCGCCCCAACCGCCTGCCGATAGAGGTCCGCATACTCGACCGCGCTCTTGTCCCAGGAGAAGTCCGCCGCCATCCCCGCCTCTACATAGAGGCCCCATTGGGTTCGGTCAGCGAAGGCCTCGCTGGCTCGGGAGATCGCAGCCCAAAGGTCTTCGGGGGTGGAGTTTTCGAACACAAACCCGTTGTCTCCCTCGAACACCGTATCCGCCAGGCCACCTGTCTTTCGCACCACCGGCACCGTGCCATAGCGCATCGCGATCATTTGCCCCAGGCCACAGGGCTCGAAGGCGCTGGGCATGAGGAACATATCGCACCCGGCATAGACGCGTTGGGCCAATTCCGCGTCGAACTCCTCCACGAACCGCAGGCAGTCCGGGAACACCTTTGCAAACTCTCTCAGACGGTTGGCGATGGCGGGGTCGCCCAAGCCCTGCACCACCAACTGGGCAGGCAACTCGGCTAGCTGGGGAATGACCTCCAAAACCAGATCGAGCCCCTTCTGATTGCTCAGGCGGCTGACGATTCCCAATAGCGGCACATTCGGCTTGACCGGCAGGTCCAATTCGCTCTGAAGCCTCGCCTTGCAAGTGATCTTGCCCGACACGTCCTCGCAGGAGAAGTTGGCGGGAAGGGCGGGGTCGATTTCGGGGTTGAAAGCGTCCAAATCCAGACCGTTTAGAATCCCATGCAGACAGCCTCCCTTTGCCAAGTGGACCATCAGGCCCTCCAAAGTGCAACCAAACCTGGGAGTCTGAATCTCCTCGGCATAACGTGGGCTCACCGTGTTGACCTGGTCCGAATACACGCACCCCGCTTTCAAAAAGTTCACCCGCCCCCAAGTCTCAAGCTGTTCAGAGTTGAACAGTCGTCGGGAAAGGCGTAACTGGTCCAGCACATAAAGGTCGAATTCGCCCTGGTACGCCAAATTGTGGATGGTGAAGATGCTGGCGACTCGGCTCCAACTCGGGGCGTATTTCTCGCGCATCAAGACCGGGATGAAGCCCGTCTGCCAGTCGTTGCAATGCACCACATCCGGCCGCAGGTCGAGGGCCTTGGCGATCTGGAGCACGGCCTCAGAGAAGAACAGATACTGATCCACCCCCGGCAGATAGATGCGCTCGCTGGAGGTGGCTTGAATAAAGAAATCGGCCCCACCCACCAACAAAACCCGCACCCCGTCCATCGAGGTCTCCTTTACCCAGGCATCCACTTGCCAGTCAGGGTTGATCGAGACCGATATGTCGCTACCGACATCCGAGATCGACCAGCGCGGATCGTCCAGGACCATCTGGTAAGCGGGCATCACGACGGTAACGTCGTGGCCCAACGCTCGCAAAGCTTTGGGCAAAGACCCGGCGACATCCGCCAACCCGCCCACTTTGGCAAAAGGGGACACCTCCGCCGAAACAAAGAGAATATTCAACGACTCCACAGATATAAAAAGACCCCGATCCTTAGGATTCCAATATGCCTATCATCGGCAACTAGGACGTAGGACGGGATAGCGGGGGCATTTGTTTATTGGAAATAGGCCAAAAGAGGGGCATTAGGTGTTAGGTGTGAGGCATCAGGCTCGTGGCGCATGCCCAAAACCTAACACCCAACGCCTAGTGCCCTCTCTACAACAAACTCCCCTGCACCGGCCCTGCCGTCTCCAAAAGGCCCTCCAGGTCCTCGGCTTTCTTGATCGAGACTCCACCCTTGGCAAGCAACCCCTGGTTCCCCTCTATGGAAACATCCCGAACCAGAACAGGGCAGAGGCTCTGCCGCAGGGCTTCGGTCGCCCCAGACCAAGTGCCGCCTGACTCGGACGCCGAGGACACCACGACCGTCCCGAGCGACCCCGCATAAATCAGCTTGTTCCGAGCCATCGCGTTGCCCACCAGGAAGCCAATGTCCGGGGCAAAGGGGGTGGCGAGGCAGATTTGGCCCGACTCCACATCCCACTTCCGCATATGCTTCACCAACGACTCCGCCAAAATCCCAACCGCCGAACCTCCGACTTCCAAGGCCGCCTGCATCGCGATCTCGTCCACTCCTTTCGCCCCGCCCGAGATCACAGCATGGCCCAGTCGCACCGCTTCGGAAGCCACATCCCGACTAAAGCCCATCCCCGCCGAATCCACCTCCCTCGACCCCACGACGCCAATGGAGGAAGCGTTCAGCAAGTTCGCATTCCCGGCCACAAACAGATGGCTGGCCGTCTTATCCCCCAGACGCTCGATCCATAACTGCGGGAAATCCGGTTCAAACTCGGTGACCAGCGTGATCCCGGCCTCGCTCAAACGGGCCACCTTCTCCTCAAACTCCTCCATCCGATCCAGCCGCTTTTGGATCAACTCCGCATCGACTCCCGGCAAGCGGACCCGGGCGGTGGGGAGGATTTCCGATTCCGGCAACTGCTTGATCGCTCGCCAAGCCGCCCCCGGCATCGGGTCCAAGTCCGGCAGGAGTTGGCTGGTGAGGGCGGCGACAACCAGGGGCTTCAAGAGTCGCTCCTCGGCCTTGCCGTCGCTAACGTAAAGGGCACCACTTGCGAAACCCCCGCCCGCCTGAGCTTGATCGCGATCGCGACCAGGGTCCAGCCCGAATCCACGATGTCGTCGAATAGCAGGCAAGGCCCCCGCCGAATCTTCTGGGGATCGACCTCGAAGGCGTCCCACACGTTCTGTAATTGTCTCGTCGAGTTCTGCATCATCTTTTGTTCTTCATTGGGCCGAGGCTTGAGGACCGCCTCCGCCGCCGGAATCCCCAGCTTCGCCGCCAGCCTCCGGGCAAAGTTCTCCACCGGTCCCCGACGATGATTGGGCACCCAGGTCAGCCACTCCGGCTTGGTTCCCAGCTTCCCAATCGCCTCCAGACAGGGCGCCAGCAGCTCATCGCTGAATCCACCCTCCTCATACTTCCCCGCCCGCACAAGCTTCCCCCAGCCCGCGTCGTTGTAGACGCTCAGGGCCAAGCCGGGCTCGTGCAGGTCTTCACTGGGAATCTTCTTGCGCCGCTGAGGATCGGCAAAACCGGGCGGGAAGAAGGTGGGCGGCGAAATGATATGCTCGTCGTGCTGAAGGAACTTGATCGCCGCCAAGATCAACTCCTGGCTGGGATAGGGGTGCTTCAACTCCCGGCAGTTGTCGCACTTGCCGCAAGGCTTGGCCTCGGGGTCGTCCAGCGCCTTGGCCAAGAACTCCATCCGACATTGGCTGGTCCGGGCGAACTCCCGCATCTGCTCCAACTCCTGCATCCGCTGGCTGGTGATCTCCTCCGACCTCAGCTTCGCGTAGTTCCAAGCCGGATCGATCCACCGATACCCGTCCCGGTCATGGGCGACGGCCCCTTCCACCTCCAACAGCTTCAACGCCTTCTCGACTTTGGATCGCCGCAGGTTGGTCTTCGCGGTCACGGCGTCGATGGTGGGCATCGTGCCCGCCTCCAAAAGGGGACGTACCAGGTCGAATGCATCCGCACCAGGGAACGCCGAGTCGATGAAATATTGGGTGATCTCGTCGTCCTCCGAGCCCTCCAACAACACCACCTCCGCCCGATCCAACGCGCGCCCGGCCCGCCCGATCTGCTGGTAGTAGCTGATGACCGATCCCGGCCTCTGGAAATGGACGATGAAGGAGACATCCGCCTTGTCATAGCCCATCCCAAGCGCGGTCGTGGCGCACAGCACCTTGATCTGGTTGTCCTGGAAACGCCGCTCGACCTCGATCCGCTCCTCGGTCGGCAACTGGGCGTAGTAGGGCTGGGCGTCGATCCCCTGGCTCTGCAACCACTCCGCCACCCGCTTGGCGTCGTGGACCGTCAAGGTGTAGACGATCCCCGACCCCGGCACTTTTGGCAGGAATTGGGCCAGCCAAGCCAGCCTCTCCGACTGATCCTTTAGAATCTGCACCCTTAGCCGCAGGCTCTCTCGCATCAGAGGCCCACGTTGGATGCGCAAAGACTCCCCCAGTTGCTCCCGAATGTCCTCGATGACTCGGTCGTTGGCCGTGGCAGTCGTCGCAAGGATCGCCGCCTCCGGGTTCAGCCTCCCAACCGACTCCAGAATCCGCCGATAGTCGGGCCGGAAGTCGTGGCCCCAGTCGCTGATACAGTGGGCCTCGTCGATCACCAAGAGCCGAGTCCGCTTTTCCAAGCCGGGAAGCAGGCGGGATTTGAAGTCGGGATTGCCCAGACGCTCAGGCGAGACCAGGAGCAGGTCGATGCCATCCTGATCCAAGTCGTACTCCACCAGCGCCCACTCGTCCCGGTTGGTCGAGTTGATGCTAACGGCATTCAGTTTGAACCGCGCGGCCAAGTCGGTCTGGTTGCGCATCAGGGAGAGAAGCGGGCTCACCAGCAGAGTCGGCCCCGCACCCTGGGAGCGCAGAAGCCGGGTCGCCAGGAAGTACACCAGACTCTTTCCCCACCCCGTCCGCTGGACCACCAACTCCCGCGCCCCCGGCGACAAGATCGGCTCGATTGCCTCCCACTGCCCATCCCGAAACCCCGCCCCTGGCCCAAAAGCCTCGGACAGATGATTCGTCGCAGACTCACGCAAGGCAGCGGTAAGCATTTGTAGATATCAGTCTACATCTTTCTCAAGAAAACCGCAAGTCTGATCGAAGGCTACGGGGTGTGGCTACTGCGGCAGTCTACGCAGTTGGTAGAGGTACAGATCGGCAATCTGCCGGTCGGTTTTTCTTTTGACCTCCTTCACCACATCAATTCGAATCCAGCAGACGCCGTTTGGGTGCCCGCCGTCCTCAATCTCCGTATAACTGAAGTAGTCGCCGTCCACGGCGTTTACAACAGCATCGACGTTCTCCTTATCCACCCGAAAGGTGATCGCCTCGCCTTGCCCGGCGGCGGTTTTCAAAGCGCGGGTAATAGCCTGGGTGTTGGTCGCCTTGACGCCGGCGGCAGGCTTTTCCCCGATCAGGTCTTGGTAGATGGGATGCAGAATTTCCAGACCCTTGAGGTAGTCGGTCTCAAAGTCCAGCCACACAATCTCACCCATCGGGACCAGCTGATCCTCGTCGGGCCTCCCGCAAACTCCCACCTCCTCGAAAAGGATCGAGTCTCCGTTGATCTGCTTCACAAACCCGACACAAAAAATTGACGGATCGTCGTCCCATTTGTGAAAAGCTACGAGGCGGCGGTTGGCCTGTGATTCTTTCAGCTTCTCCAGGATGGGTGTTGGGAGCATGGTGCGAAGCTACCGCTTGAACACCTGAACCGGCTGGGTCAGGCTGAATTCCCGTCCGCCGACGCGGAAGCGGGCTTCGGCAAGGATGGCCTGATTGCCCGTGGACGAGGACGTGTATCGAAGAACCGGTTTGACTCCCTTTGCGTCGGAAGGCGTTGCCTGCGATACTTCGGCCAGCTTTTCCCACTTCGAATCTCGGAAATCCAAGTTGGATGAAGTATTCATCCAGACCTTTCCCGAGACGAATCCGGGCGACGAGATATCGAACTGAGTGGTAAAGCTTCCGGCATCCTTCCAGGTCCTGGCGCTCCACTTGGGCATCGGGAACGCTCCCGCCAGGGACCTGCCAAACATTCCGATCGTCTCGATCGCCAATATCCCGCCGCCGAGGTCGTGGCTGACGTTAGGGATGATTCGGGCCCATTTGGGCTGCTTGAGGTCGCCCCAGTATTTACTGAGCGCATCAACCGTCCAATAGGGGTCGTTGCCGCCGTTGACGATAAGGGTGGGGACTTTGATGCGGTCTCGGTACGAGTAGGGATCGACCATCGCCGACAGCTTCTTACCCTGCGCGGTATCCAGCTTGGCCTGCAAGCCGCGCCGGGTGTAGTCTTGGATTTGCAGACTGTATTCGCCCCAGGAGTCGATCTGATGCTTCATCTGCACAGGAATGTTCAGGTTGTCGTAGACCATCGGCGCGATCCCGGCGACACGCTTATCCCCGGATGCTCCGACCAGCCAGGTAGTCCAACCTCGCTTACTGGCCCCGGTGACGAGAAACTTCTTGAGCGGGTTATCAGACTTCTTGGTGACATCCTCCACCGCGTCCATCGCCCGGATCGCGCTCTTGGTCATGGGGAAGAGCAGGGGCCAACTGGCGTCTCGGGTGGCGAGGTACTTCTCAAAGGTGTGGGCGATCAGGTCGTCCTCGCGCATATCCCAGATAGGCTGGTTGGGGACGCCGAAGAGCATCGCCACTGGCATTCCGGTCGCCGAACTCAGGAGTCTGATCTGCATCCTATCGCCGTCTCGCGGACCATCGCCGGTGATGTAGAGGACGCCGGTTCCCTTGAACTCGACCTTCGGCGGCTGTTGGATTAAGACGCCGTGCTTCCAAACCACACCTTGCCAAGTTTGGCTGGTTAACTCGATTTCCGTCTGCCCCTGATCCTCGCGAAGAACACGCCAGGAAACCGATGGGTCCTTCTTGGCGAGGAAGTCCTGAAGTTCCTGGGGCGCGGCGGGGGTTAAGACGAGGCTGCAAATCAGCGATAGCATGTCGGTTATTTTGCCAGCAATTCGCTTGAACGAACCGGGCACAGATTCAGGTCTGTACGTTACGACTTGACAAAGAGTTTCAAGCGTGTAAGAATAGTCTGACTTTCCCGCGAGTCGGGATCATGTGGGTACGGTGGATATGTCTATGACCAGAAGAAGCCTTCGCAAGGTATGCATCCTTGCCGGATTGGCGATTTTAAGCGTGGCGGCGAATGCCTTTACGTTCGACGTCAAAATCGCGATCGATCGCGCATTGAACAGCCCAACGCTGACTGTTCGCTACTCGGGAGCCAATGTGGCCCTTGTCGAACTGAAGTTGAACGGAGTGAGTTTGGGGACTCGCACCGTTAACTCGGGCAGGGCCAATGGCGAGACCAATTTTACGCTCGACCTCTCGACCCTGAACGATGGGGATAACGTCGTCGAGGTATCCCTCTTCGATAAGAATGGCAAGCTCGTCGGGACCGAAAAGTCCAACGTGGCCGCCGATAGCGGGAATAACAGTCCCGTCTTCCTCCAGGGACCCAAGTTCGGCGCCACCGTGCAAGGGCCGGTTGAGATCAAGGTCGGTTTTGGCCGAGAGTTGAAGAACACCTACGTGAGCTTCTTCATCGACAACCAGTTCAAGGCGTTGATGAACGTGCCTCCCTTCAACTACATTTGGGATACCGAGAAGGAGACCAACGGCTGGCACGAGCTAGAGGCCTGGGTGGTAGATGAATCCAGCAAGACCATGAAGACCCGCAAGGTCCGCGTCCTTGTGAACAATCCCGGTGGACGGACGAATCGTGTGGCAGAGGTTGCTCCCAAGGCCAACCCTTCCAACCCGACCCTCGCCGGAGCATCGAGCATCAAGCCCACCAAGGCATCTTCCACGACCGCCGCAAGCGATGACAAGGTTGTTCAAGCGACTCCTGCGATTCCGCTCGCCCTCTCCATGAACCCCGTCAAGAACACGTTGGGAGGAATGAATGGGACGAAGCCGACTGCCAAGTCCACCAGCAGCGCGACTGGGCCGAAGCACTTGACTCCAACCGGAACCCGACTGGCACTCGCCCCTCAGAAGAACGTGGGCACGGTTGCGACGACGAACGCTGTGAAGAACGTGGCGAGCAAGGTCGCCATCACCAAGGGGCAGCGGCTTCCGAACATGTCCTCCCTGGTTCTCTCCTACGACAAGTCCATCGTGAATTTCGATGTGGCTCCCCGTGTAGAGAACGGCATTCCCCTGACCCCGATCCGACACCTGCTTGAGAAGGCGGGCGGCGAAGTCAAGTGGAAGGAGTTCGAAAAGGCGGTCGAGGCCAAGGCCGACGGTCGCGAGATATTCATCTGGATCGGCAATAAGGACGCCCAGGTGGATGGCAACAAGGTAGAGATGGAGGTCGCCCCGTTCATCGAGCGAGGCCGCACCATCGTCCCGTTGAGCTTCATCCAGGAGACGCTGAAGGTGAATATCGAGTTCGATCCCGAGACCGGGCACGTGCTCATCACCCCGATGAAGTAGCCGGTACAAACGAAAAACCATCCAACGGGGCAACATCGATGTGTTGCCCCGTTGTCGTTTTAGGATGCAGTGAGGGTTGAGTAGCGGAAAGCTAGACCCTGAGCTTACGGCGATTCTTGCCGAAATTGTATTTGGGAATGGTGTACTCGGAGCCAAGGAGCAGAGTCGCACCGCCTAGTAAAGAGGCAATACACTTGAGCGAGAAAGTCCGACCTGATAAGCGCCGTTACCTGAGATACGAGATTCTTGACTATGCCGTAGTATCGGTGGCGGGCGAAAGCCAGGGCGTCAACACGGTGATTGCGGATATCAGCCTCGGCGGCGTCCAACTTCGCTCCAAACAGCCCCTTCCTGTGGGAGCGATCTGCATGATCCGAGTTGGCAGTGCCGACGGCGAGCCGATCGGCCTCCGAGCAGAGGTGCGCCACTGCACCCTCATGGAATCTAGCGATCTCTACACCTCCGGCATGCGCTTCATCCCGGAAACCCACGCCGACCGCCTCTGCATCGCCGAATACGTCCATGCGATCTTCCAGCGTCAGTGCGACAACCTGCTGGTTTAGGGCGACTTGCAAGTGCGGCAGAACTAGGTTGGCGATTCCAGCCACCTGGCTCTACCTTCCCCCCAGCCCGCTCAAGTTGATCCCCTTCATGAAGTAACGTTGCGCGCAGAAGAACAGCACGATCATCGGCAGGATGTGGATGAGGGACGCGGCCATCAATTGGTTGGTCTCCGACCCATAGCTGTCCTGGAACATCCTCAGCCCCAGCGACACCGTGTACTTCTCCGGCGAATTCAGGTAGATCAGCGGGCCGTTAAAGTCGTCCCAGTGGCCGATAAAACTCAGTACGGCGACGGTGGCGATGACCGGGCCGGACAAGGGGAGAAGTATCTTCCACCAGATGCGGAAAAACCCGGCCCCATCCAGCATCGCCGCCTCGTCGAACTCCTTCGGAATCGTCAGGAAGAACTGGCGCATCAGGAAGATGCTGAACGCTCCGCCCCCGAACAACGACGGGACGATGAGCGGATAGAAGGTATCAATCGCCCCCAGTTCCCGCCAGATCATGAAGACCGGAATCATCGTCACCTGGCCCGGCAGCATCATGGTCGCGAGCATCGTGTAGAACATCAGATTCCGACCCCGGAAGTTAAAGCGGGCGAAGCCATAGGCCACCAATGAGCAGGAGATCACCCCGACGACCGTAGTGGTGACGGTGATGAAGAGCGTATTCCCCACCCACTTTGTAAAGGGAAGGGCGGTCCAGGCTTTGGCGAAGTTTTCCCACAGCGGCGGATTGGGAATCCATTGGGGCGGATACTTGAAGGCGTCCTGGTTATCCTTAAGCGCCGTGCTGACAGTCCACAGGAAGGGGATGAAGAACAGCACGCCTAGGCTGAACAGCAGGAAGTAGACGATCCATGTAGAGTGCGGCAATTTATTGCCGCTTTTTGCGCGCCAACGGTTCACAGAGCGCTCCCTCCCAAATATAGAGTGCGGCAATCTATTGCCTCTTTCAAAACGCGATCTTGGCGATCCGAGGCGACGGGGCAGAAAGCGGCAATAAATTGCCGCACTCTATAGGATCTCATTTCGCCTCCGCTTCATAGTGGACCCACCGCTTGCTGCTCCAAAACTGGATCGCGGTGATGGCAAGCAGAATCAGGAAGAGGAGCCAGGCCATCGCGCTGGCCTTGCCGAGTTTGAAGTACTCAAAGGCGTTTCGGAACAGGCTCAGCGCATAGAACAGGGTCGAGTTGTTCGGCCCGCCGCCCGTCATGATGTAAGCCTGGGTGAACACTTGGAAACTCCCGATGAACCCCAGGATCAGATTGAAGAAGATCACGGGCGACAGTTGCGGGACGGTGATGAACCGGAACTGCTGCCAAGGCGAGGCCCCATCGATCCTTGCGGCCTCATAGTAGCTCTCGGAGATGCCTTGCAGCCCGGCAAGGAAGATCACCATCCGCCCCCCGCCGATACCCCAAAGCGACATGACGATAAACGCCCAAAGCGTGTACTTCTCATCCGCCAGCCACTCCGCCCCGCCAATTCCAAATAGCCCGAGGCCGTAGTTCAAAAGCCCATAGTCGTTGTTGAAAATCCACTGCCACAAAAGGGCGCTGGCGGCGGCGGGAACCAGGGAGGGAAGGTAGAAAAGCGTGCGAAAGACCCGCTGTCCCCGAACCTTCTGGTTCAGCAAGATCGCCAAGGCCAACGAGCCGATGATCCCCAGGGGAACCGCAAAGACCGCATAGGTGAAGGTGACCTGGAGCGACTTCCAAAACAGCGGCTCCTGGGTCAGCAGCCGCTCATAATTCTTCGTCCCGACCCACTCCATCTTGCTGAGGTCGTATTTGGTGAAGCTGAGATAAAGCGAAGTCAACATTGGCCCCGCCGTAAAGATCAGGAAACCGATGAGCCAGGGCAGGGTGAAAAGGAACCCGGCAGTGGAACGCTTCATTGGGGACTCCTGGATGTGGCATGGGCAGCCTGCCCATGCGTCCCATGACCTGCCAGGTCATGGCTCGCTTGTACTTTCCGCAAGCTCTCGGCACCAGACTCCCAACGAAGGTGAGGAGCGGAAGAGCTAACCACCAAGGCACGAAGACACAAAGAAAGGCCAGCGTCCGACCTTTGTGCCTTTATGCCTTGGCGGTTCAAAGCGCCATTGCCTCCAGCAACCCTCAAAGCCCCGGGTCCTCCGCCAGCATCTCATTCACCGCTTGCGAAGCCCGCCGCATCGCCGTTGCCGCATCCTTCTCCCGACCCGCAAAGAGGTTGTCCAACTGAGGGCTGAGGGTCTGCATCACCTCAGGCCAGCGGGGGCCGATGGGGAGGATTTTGCCTTTGGCAACCGTCAGCGCCACCGCGTCCATGTTGAACGGCCGCTCCTGAGGTTTCAGGAAGTCGTCCGACTCCGCCAATGCAACCCTCGTCGGCGACTGCCGACGCTCTTCGATATACAGAATCCGCTCCGCGATCGGGCCATTCACAAACTTCATGAATCGCCACGCCGCATCCGGGTGCTTGGTCTCGCGGGCCATCACCAACTGGTTCCCCTTCACAAAGAACGAGTCGCCCTTAGGCCCCATCGGCATCGGGCAGATGTCCCACTCGAAGCGGTCGATCATCTCGCGGTAGCGCGACGACATCCCCACGTAGTCGAACGCCATCGCCAGCTTGCCGGTCTCAAAGCTGAAGGCTGAGTTCGCGCCCTGGGAAGGCGTAGGAGAGCACTTGTGCCGCCACCGCAGATCGGATATCCACTGCATCGCCTGGATGGATTCGGGGCTGTCCAGTTCGCATTTGTCCAACGAGTCGTTCAGCAGCTTCCCCCCAAACGCCTGGAGAACCCCGATGTAGAACGGCATCGGCGGCATATTGATCCCAAACTGGGTGGGACGGCCCGAGCTGTCGAACTTGGTGCATTTCTTGGCGTACTCCAGCACCTTGTCGTAAGTCCACACGCCCCGCTTCCAAAGCTCGTAGGGGTCCTCCAATCCCTCCTCGGCGAGAATCTTCTTGTTGTAGAACATGATCCCGCCGCCAAAAAGGACATTCACCCCCTGCAGCCGCCCATTGACCCGACACTCCTCGACCGAGAGGGGATAGAAGTCGCTCAGCTTGTACTCCGGGTCCTGGGCGATGATCTCCTCCAGGTCCATGAAGTAGTTGCGCTCGGCAAGCTGGGGAAAGTCGTAGTGGTCCACCCGCACCACATCGGGAGCCGTGCGCGAGGCGAACATCACAATCATCTTGTTCCGATAAGCCGAGCCCGGAACCTTGAAGAGGCGCACGTTGACATCGGGATTGAGCCGGTTAAACTCATCCACGATCCGCTGCTCGATGGCCAACTGCTGCACATTCCCCCACGCCATATACCGAAGCTGGATGCGCCCATCCTTCGGGCCGCCACAGCCGAGCGCGAGGAGAGTAACGAGCAGGACGGCAACACGGAACACTGCCACCTATCCTACGCGATTCCGAGGAAGTTTGGAATATCCGGTTAGTTTGAGTTTAGGACAGCAGACAGGCAAACAGGCTCAGGTTTATCAAACCCGACCGACTCTCACGGCCTGCAATGGGAGGGCAGCGTCTCATTCGTTTTTTGCGTCACCCCAGATTTTTTTCAAAAAACCCCTTGCACTGGCGCAAAATCTATTGTAGATTAAACCGTTAATCAATGATGATAAAACCATTAATCACTATTGCTTGCCTTGCCGCCGTCCTCATCGGATGTTCCGGCAACCCGACCAATGAGCCCAGCGCTGCCGATGTCAAGAAGGCGAATGATGCTCGCGCCGCTGCTATCGACAACGATCCCACTTTCACGCCTGAGCAAAAACAGAAGATGAAAGAAGCGATGGGATTGTCTGGGAGCAGCAAAGGGCGATAGGCATGGCGATCACCCTTCGGGAAGTCGCGAAGCAGGCGGGGGTCTCTACGGCCGCCGTTTCCAAGGTCTTGCATGGCCGGGGCAAAAGTGTTCGCGTGAGTTCGGAGAAAGCGGCGATCATCAAGCAGATCGCCCAAGACCTCCAGTACCGCCCGAACGCGCTGGCCCGCCAGTTGCGCTCCAGCCGGACCCACACCGTGGGCCTCATCTTCGAGAACTTTTACGGCATCTCCGACGGACCGCTTTACTACACGCACCTCCTGGACGGTGCCGCCCGGGTCCTGTTCCCCCAGCACTTCCGCATCACGATCCTTCCCGAGATCGACCACGACGACATGCTAGGCTCTTTGGGAGATGGCCAGCTGGAAGGGGTCATCTGGTGCAAACTGGCTCGCGACGACGAAGTGGTCCGACTCATTCACGAGTGCCCGATTCCTATCGTTGCGATGAACACGCCCGCGCCGGTGGAACCCACCGAAGCGGTGTTCGTCTCCTGCGACAACGAGGGTGGGATCGAGCTGGCAGTCGATCATCTTTGGAAGTTGGGGCACCGCAAGATTCTGTTCGTCCGCGAAGAGGAGGAGATCCCCACGCCCGACTGCATCGCTCGGCTAAATGGCTTTGCGGAGGCGATGCGTCGGCGTGGAGCTCCGATCTCGAAGGAGGACGTGGCGACCTGGGATTGGCGGTTCGACCAAATGGACGATTGGGCCGTCCTGCCGAATCGACACACCGCCATCCTCGCTTGGAGCGAACGTTCGGGCGCACAGATTCTGAAGCGAGCCTCCGACTTGGGCATCTCGGTTCCTCGCGAACTGAGCGTTGTGGGGTTCGACTCGACCCAATACTGCGAGACCACCAAGCCGCGATTGACTGCCGTCAGGCAGCCGATCGCAGAAATGGCGGGCCACGCCGCAAAGACTTTACTTACCATGATCGCGGGGCAAACCCCGCCGCAATTGTCGTTCTCGTTCCCCTGCACGCTCGACGTGCGGGACTCGACCGCACCCCCATTGAAGGTGGAGGCATAACCTATGAAGCGCAAAGCCGCGTTTACGCTCATCGAGCTACTCGTCGTTATCGCGATCATCGCCATTCTGGCGGCGATCCTATTCCCTGTTTTCGCGCAAGCGAAAGAAGCCGCCAAAAAGACCCAATCGCTGAACAACACCAAACAGATCGGCCTTGGTTCCATCATGTATATGGGCGACTATGACGATATGTTTCCCCAATCCGAGTATGGAGGAGGGGGCGCCGGAGACGACAACTATGTCTCATGGGCGGCGGCAATCTATCCCTACATTAAGAACGGCGACCTGAGAGCCAGTGTCACCGGTGTCCAGAGATCTTACGCAGCCAGTGGCTTATATAGAAGCCCTGGCAATCCAAGAGCGGAAGTAACCACGGGCAACAGCGAGGGCGCGTTCAGTTACGGAGTCCACCATAGCCTTTTTGTGGACAACTATGGATACCTGCCGTCGATGGGGCAACCCAACCCAGGCGTTTCGGCGAGTGTGGTAGACCAAGTTGCTGACAAAGTCATGATGATGGAGAAGGGCACGAATGCGCCCGGTACAGGCTGGAACTACCCGTGGTTCATGGACTGGCAACGAATGTGGATCGGCAACATTTGCGGGACGGCGGGCGATCCATCTACGGTTCAGCGGGATGGCGTTGAGGTTTACACTCCAGGGACTTCGGTTTATGCGCCTCAGTTTGATTCCGACTGTGGCCCTGCAACCTCAGGCAACTGGGAGTGCGCGGCTCATGCGCGATACCGATTCACCAAAACCGCGCCGATGGTTTTTGTAGACGGACACGCCAAGGCGATCAAGAAAGGTGCGATCAAGTGGTTCCAGAACATCTGGGTAGACCGTCGGAGAGTCAATTTCCGAAACTACGACTACCTCGACGGCTGGGGCTTCCCAGGCATCTACTAGTCGTTGCTCATCGCGGCAAAGGCTCTTGCCTTTGCCGCCTTTCCATTTACAAGGAACCTATGATCACCGCTTTGGCAACCACCCTTCTTCTCAGTCAGGCAACTCTCTCTCCCCTCAGGCTCGAAGGCCACAACTTCGTGGATTCGGCGGGCAAGCAGGTCCAACTCCGGGGCGTCAACTTTGGCGGGTGGTTGGTGGAGGAGATTTGGATGACTCCAGTTAAGCGCGAAGCTCCGGAGGGAAGCGGGTTTTCGGAGGTCAAAGACCACAAGAGCCTTTGGGGAACGGTGGAGAAGCGATTGGGCCGGGATGCCATGCTACGAGTCCGCCAAGCTTGGCGCGACAACTGGATCACCGAGGCCGACTTCAAGCGGGTAAAGGACCTGGGGTTGAACCATGTCCGGGTGCCTTTCCTCTACCACCTGATCGACGAACCGAACGGGATGGATTGGCTGAAGAAGGCAGTCCGTTGGGCTAAACAGAACGGCCTCTATGTCGTCTTGGACATGCACGGCGTTCCCGGTGGGCAGTCGGGCGAGCACCATACCGGGGAAGACGGGCAGAACAAGCTTTGGTCGGAGGTCGAGAACATCGGCAAGACGGAGGAGTACTGGAAGCGGATCGCCCGCGAGTTCCGCGACGAGCCCGTGATTGCCGCCTATGACCTCATCAACGAACCGATGGGCGCGCCGAACGCCGCGATGCTCGCGATCGTCTATCACCGCCTCATCACCGCCGTCCGCACGGTGGACAAGAACAAGCCGGTCATTATCGACGACGGCTACAAAGGCTTTGAGACCACGCCCCACGCCAACATCGGCGGCTGGGCTCAAACCGCCTACTCCCTCCATTTCTATCACTTCGAAGCCAAGACTTCCGCCGACCATCCGCAGAAGCTGCGGGAGGGTTTGCCCAAAGTGAAGGAGCTTCAGGGCTATCGCAACGCCCCGGTCTACATCGGCGAATTCAACCTGGAGCCCCACGGCAACCCGCAGGTGCTGAAGGAGTATCTGGGCGAGTTGGACAAAGCCAATCTCAACTGGGCGCTCTGGACCTTCAAGACCATCGCTCCCGGTGGCCCGATGGGCCAATGGGGCATTTACTCCGCCCCCGGACCAGTCGATCCCCTGAATCCGTTTGCGGATTCAGAGGCGCAGATGATTGAGAAGTTGAAGGGAGTTCGGACGGAGAAGATTCGGATCGTGCCGGGGTTGGACAAGGTGTTTGCGCGATAGTCCGACAGGCCGGGATGCCCAAAGCCGCAATGCCCCAACACCGTTTCAAAAAAAATGGGCCCCCAACCGAGCAGTGTTCGCCGTGTCGTGCGAGTTGCTCTCCCCTTGTGGATGGTCGGTGGGCCCTAAGATCTTCGTTTTTGCGTGCCGCTTCGCGAGCGACGTGTATAAGGTACAGCACAGCAATGCCAAAGCGCAAATCGAACCTGTAGGCTTTTTGGCTGACAGGGAAGACATCCGGAAATCTGGCTGTGGGCCGGAGGCCTACCCTAGCAAAATTGCTGGATTAGTAAACCGCTTAAGCGGTTGTGCCGTCTTATGTTCAGGGCGGATCGATGCGGATTGCTCTCCCCTTGACGCATTCCCGCCCTTAACGCTGTTAGCCTGCGGCGACTTTCTTCCGAATAACCTAAGGCTTCGCTCCAGATTCCAGGTACAGACGCGGCTTTCAGGGCTCATCATGAATCGTTATGCGTTTCGCCACGAAGCCTATTCGCGTCGGTCAAGAACTCGACCAAGACCATCGCGCCGTTATCCAGCCGCTCTATCAGTCGGCGACTTTCGGTTGGAACAGTCTGGACGATGTGCCGAAGATCGACTACACTCGGTGCCAGAACCCGAACCGCCAGACTCTGGAGCAGATCATTGCCTCCCTGGAGAATGGCCAGCATTGCACGGTCTTTGCCAGCGGTATGGCGGC
The DNA here is from genome assembly GCA_964501275.1 of uncultured Fimbriimonadaceae bacterium. Lineage (GTDB taxonomy): Bacteria > Armatimonadota > Fimbriimonadia > Fimbriimonadales > Fimbriimonadaceae > 55-13. The sequence goes on from CAZCSP010000017.1 coordinate 49,745, forward strand.
GATCATGGGCGCGTTCAGCCTCCTGCAGGCGGGCGACCATGTGCTGGTGGCGAGCGACATCTATGGCGGAACCTTCCGAGTCGCGGAGAAGTTGTTGCCCCGCTACGGCATCCAGGTGTCGGATATCGACACCAGCAACCCGAGCGAGATCGAGGCCCACATTCGGCCCAACTCAAAGATGATCATCTTCGAGGGGCCAACGAACCCGAACCTGCGCATCATGGACATCGCCGGGATCGCCGAGGTCGCCAAGCGCAATGGGCTGGTTAGCGTCTTCGACAACACCTTTGCCTCGCCTTACCTCCAGACCCCCCTCGACTTGGGTATCGACATCGTGGTCCATTCCACTACCAAGTACATCAGCGGCCACAGCGACGTGATCGGCGGGGCGCTCATCACCAACAGCCAAGAGATCGCTGACCAGGTTTTCGAGTACAGCAAGACTGTTGGCGCGGTGCCTAGCCCGTTCGACTGCTGGCTGACGGTTCGCGGCGTCAAGACCTTGGCGGTGCGGATGAAGCAACACTGCGAGAACGCGCTGGCGGTGGCCCAATATCTGGAAGGGCATCCCAAGGTCGCCAAGGTCTACTACCCCGGTCTCCCCTCCCACCCCGACCATGCATTGGCCGCCAAGCAGATGAAGGGTTTCGGCGGGATGGTCTCGTTCGAGGTCAATGGCACCGGAGAGGACGCGTGCACCTTCTCCGAAGGTTGTAATGTCTTCCTATTGGCTGAGTCTCTAGGGGGTGTCGAGTCGCTGATTGGATACCCCCCTCTCATGTCTCACGCCACCATGACTGAGGAGCAGCGGATCGCAAAAGGCATTCCCCCTACCCTCATCCGCCTGAGCGTAGGCATCGAGGACGTGGAGGACCTGATCGAGGATATCGAGCAGGCGTTGGCGAAGATTCCAGCCAGAGAGACGGCAGGCGTTTAATAGTAGGCGCCTCATCTAGGTTCGGTCGTGAGGGGGGCAATCCCCCTCCAACTAGCCGACCGGGTCAGAGTAGACAATCACCACGTCCCCTTTCTCCAATGGCCTGGAGGCGGCCTTGCGGAATGGGATGATCTTGCCCTCGACGGTGTGGACGCCCAAGACCAACTTGCCCTCCAGCCTCGCCAATTCTCCCGGCTTCTTGCCCAAGTCTTCCGCCGCGACCTGAACGTCGACGATATCCGCCCCGCGGCCATGCTCGAACAACTCCTCCAAAAGCTCGGTGGAGTAGGGTGAGGAGGTGGCGGAAGCCAAGAGTCTGCCGCTACTCACCGAGGGAGCAATGACGGTGTCCGCCCCGCTACGACGGATCAGCTTCACGTTCTCATCCTCCCTTGCCGCCGCTCGGATTTTAATGTTGGGGGCCAGTTCTTTGATCGTCAGGCAGATGAGGACGCAGGCTTCGTCGTTATTGGGGACCACGATGGCCTCTGCCGCCTTTTCCACCGCCGCATCCCGCAATATCTGCTCGCTGGCCGCATTGCCATAGATGAAGGTCGCCCCCAGCCGCGTCGCCTCGTCCACCGTCTTCTGGTCGCGGTCGATGACGATGATCTGATCCAGAGGAGTCCCCCTCTCGGCAAGCTCCTTCACTGCCGACCGGCCTTTGACGCCGAATCCGCAGATGATCACATGGTTTTTCAGAGATCGCTTCAGCTTTTCCATTTCATATTTCTCGATAGATCGACGCAACACCAACTCATAGGCGGTGGACAGCAGGATCACCCACACCATGATGCGAAGCGGGGTGATGCCAAAAGAGATGATCGCCCTGGCTTCAGGCGAAACCGGCACGATGTCGCCGTAGCCCAGCGTGGTGAGGGTGACGATGGCGAAGTAGAGAACGTCGAAGGGGCCAACCGGCAGATTCCGACTGTCCGCCAACCCATCCCGCTCCACCCAGAGCATCAGCCAAGCCAGCCCAATGATGACGACCACCAGCAAGACGCGCTGCAGCAACGCCTTAACCGGATCCTGAGACCCCAAAAACAGCCGCCGCACATATCGACCGGGCAACACGCTTTGAACGTTAGCACAGGAAGCGGTGTTGCGGTGTATCGGGATTGCGGCATTACGGATCTACGGCTTTGGAGAAAATCCACGAATGTTGGCGGCGTCTGTCTGCAAAGCCGCAATGCCGGAACACCGCAAACCGTAATGCCGCAATGCCGAAGCACCGTAACTCCGCAACCCCGTCCGGTCATAATCAACCCATGTCCGAACGGCTATGGGCTCCTTGGCGGATGACCTACATCGAGCAGCCTTCCACCGGGACCGGGGAGATCGATATCTTTGTCTCTCTGCCCGCCGAGAACGACGATCGGAAGAACCTGATCCTTTACCGGGGCCAGACCGCCTTCCTCATGCTCAACGCCTTCCCCTACACCAACGGCCACCTGCTCGTCGCCCCCTATCGCCAAACTCCCGACTTGGACGAGCTGAACGACGACGAACTGCTGGAGATCAACCAGCTTCTGGCCAAGGGGGTCCGTTGGGTGAGGCGGGCCTATCGGCCCGACGGGTTCAATATCGGCATTAATATGGGCCGCGCCGCAGGGGCAGGGATTCCCAATCACATCCATTGGCACATCGTCCCTCGCTGGAGTGGGGACACCAACTTCATGACCACCGTCGGCGAGGTAAGGGTCCTTCCCCAGACCCTGGAAGACAGCTACGACCGACTGAAGCAGATCGCCGATGCAGACGCTTGATGAACTCCGCGCCGCCGCCCTGAACTGCCAATCCTGCCCCCTGGCTGAGCGGCGAACCAATGTGGTTTTTGGAGAAGGCAATCCCCAATCCCCCCTGGTCCTGGTGGGCGAGGGGCCGGGGGACCAGGAGGACAAAACCGGGCGGCCCTTTGTGGGTCGCGCTGGACAGCTATTGGACAAAGCCCTCGCCGACAATAACCTCGACCGCACCAAGGTCTACATCGGCAACACCGTCAAATGCCGCGCCGCCGACTGGAGCACCGGCAAGCCGATGAACCGCCCACCCACCGACGAAGAGACACTCGCCTGCCGCCAATGGCTCATCCCTCAACTCGGTTTCATCGCCCCCAAAGTGATCCTCTGCGTCGGCGCTCCCAGCGCGAAGAACCTGATTAAAAAGGACTTCAAAATCACCCGCGAGCGGGGCCTCTACTTCCCCTGCGAGTTCGCCAAAACCGCCATTGCCACCCTCCACCCCTCCTACATCCTCCGCCAACAAAACGCCCAAGGCGACGACGGGGGGTACTCGTTGCTGGTGGCGGATATCGCCAAGGCTTGGGCGGCGGCGTTGAAGTTGGTGGAGAAGGAAGGATAGGGAATGAGCGGATAAGAGCCCCCTTGAGGGGGTTGGGGGTGACGCCTAGTTCTCAGCCTGTAGTATCTAATCCGATGCCGTTTTCAATCAGACGCCAACTGCGAGCACGACAATCTTCGGAGGCGGCAGAGCCTATTCTGCGAACATCTGCGGAAATCTGTGGTTACTTACAACCCATCGGCGGTGATAGATAGCTGGATAAGAGCGGTGAACTTGGCCACACCCCCAACCCCCTCAAGGAGGCTTTCTGTTGACTCCCCCTAGTGCAGCCTCTCTACCGCAAAGGCCGCCAGCATCTCCAGCATCTGGCTCTCAATTCCCGCATCCCGAAGCGCAGAAACCGCATCTGCCACCGCCTGATCCGCTCGACGCCGGCTCTCTGGGACCCCGTACAGCGAAGGATAAGTGGCCTTCTGCCTTTCCCGATCGCTCCCTGCCGCCTTCCCCAACTGCTCGGGAGTGGAGGTTTCGTTCAGAATGTCGTCCGCAATCTGGAAGGCCAGTCCGATCTTTTGGCCATAGACCCGCAGAGCGTCCACCTGGGCTCGCGTCCCCCCGCCCAAGATGCCTCCGATCTCGCAACTTGCCGCAATCAGTGCGCCGGTTTTATGGCTGTGGATGAACTCCAGCGTCTCCGCATCCGCCGCCTTGCCCTCCGACTGCACATCCACCACCTCTCCCCCCACCAACCCGCCCGAGCCAGAGGCTTTGGTTAGGCAAAGCACGGCCTCTACCACTTGGTCAGCCGGATGGGAAGATGCGGCCAGGGATTGGAAGGCCAGGGAGAAGAGGGCATCGCCGGCCAAGATCGCCAGGGCCTCGCCATACTTCACGTGAAGCGTCGGGACCCCTCGCCGCAGGTCGTCATTGTCGATGGCGGGCAGGTCGTCGTGGATCAAGGAGAAGCAGTGGACCATTTCCAAGGCGCAGGCCGCATCCAAAACCGACTCTGCCGAAGCCCCCAGCGCCTCTGCCGAGGCCAGACATAAAATCGGCCGGAGACGCTTCCCCGGAGATAAACACGAGTAGCGCATCGCCGCATGCAAATCGGTGGGCGGAAGCTCGACGGAAGGAAGGAGTTGCCGGAGCCGTGCATCGACGGGTTCCGCGTAGGCCTTTAGTTGCAGTGGGAAGGACACCGTCTGGAGTCTACCAGCGGAAAAATCGGGTTCTTGGTATCCTGTCCAAATGGCGGTCATTCGTCCTTTTCAAGGGTTGCGCTACAGTGCTGAGGCAGGGTCGTTAGGAATCCTAACCGCACCTCCCTACGATGTTATCAACGAAGATGAGCGGATCAGTTTTCTGGAGAGAAGTCCGCACAACATCGTCCACCTGACCCTTCCCGAGCAGAAGGCCGACGACCGGAGTAAGTTTGTGAAATACGCGCGGAGCGCAGCGGACTTGGCGGAGTGGCGGCGCGACGGGACTCTGCTCCTGGAGGACAAGCCCGCGATCTATCGCTATGAGCAGAGATTCAATCTGCCCCACTTTGGCGATCTCACCCGAACCTCGATCATCGCCCTCATCAAGACCGAGCCCTATGAGAGCGGCGTCGTTCTTCCCCACGAGCAGACGTTTCCCAAGCACAAGGAAGACCGCCTCCGGATTCTGGAAGCCACGCGCGCCCACTTGGAGAGCATCTTTGGCCTCTTTGAAGACCCGGATGGGCATATCCACAGCGCGATCCTGAAGTCGCCTGCCGAAGGCGCCGTAGAGACGATCAGCGACGACGGCACGACCCAAAAGCTGGAAGCGATCACCGACCCCTCCACCGTCAACCATCTAGTCGGCTTGTTGGGGGATCGCAAAGTCTGGATCGCCGACGGGCACCATCGCTACGAAACCGCTAGGACTTTCCGCGAAAATTTGGGCGAACGGGACGGTTTGGTCGCCGAAGACTTTATGATGATCGCCCTTAGCTCGATGTCCGACCCTGGGCTCGTGCTGCTGCCGACCCACCGAGTGCTGACCGACATCCCCGTCGACGAGCCCACCATGATGTCGCGCCTGGGCGAACTGTTCCATATGCGTGGGACCCACAACTCCCGCTTGATGGAGGCCATCGAGGCGGAAAAACAGAGCGGTCGGCTGGCTTTCGGCTTGGCTCTGGAAGGTGGCGATGGCTATGTTCTGGAGGCCAAAGATCCCGAGCGACTGTATGCGATGGTGCCCGGAACCCACAGTGACGACCTTCGCAAGCTGGATGTGACCATCCTCCACAGCGTCATCTTCGACCAGCTTCTGGCGATTCCCGGTTTGGACTCCATCAAGTACACCCGCGACTCCCACCAGGCGACGACCTGGGTGAACGAGGGGGACAAGGCGGGGTTCCTGATGACGCCGCCTACGGTGGACGACATGCGGCGGATTGCGTTGGCCGGAGAGAAAATGCCGCAGAAGAGCACCTACTACTTCCCCAAGATTCTGAGCGGGCTGGTGCTCTGGAGCCTGAACGACTTCTAGTCTATGACCATACAACTTCTGGGAACGGGTGCCGCCGATGGCGTTCCGCCGATGTTTACGGCGAACCGCCTTGGCGACCGGTCGTTCGGTCCCGACAGCCGGGACTACCGAACCCGGGCCGCCGCCCTCATCGACGGGCGCCTCAAGATCGACCTGGGCCCCGACACCATGGCCCAGAACCAGCGGTTCTCCATCGACCCCACGCTTTGGGACGCCATTATCTTCACCCACAGCCACGAAGACCACTTCACCGCCAGCGAAATCCAATACGCGCTCTACCCCTTCAACCCCAACGAATACGCTCCCTTCACCATCTATTCCAACCCCACGGTGAAGATGCTCATCGAGTCCCGCTATCCCGATTGGCCCCTGGAACTGATCCAGACCAAGCTCTACGAAACCATCTCCATCGGCGACTACCGCATGACCCCCGTGAGAGCCAAACACGCCGAGCCCGAGGAATGCCAGAACCTGATCTTCGAGAAGGAAGGCAAAACCCTGGGCTACATGACCGACACAGGCTGGTGGCCCGACCTTACTTGGGAGTATTTGGAAGGTGTGAAATTGGACGCGATGGTGATCGAATGCACCGACGGACTGGTAGACAGCGGCTACGACGGCCACCTGGCGCTCTGGGAGTTGGAGAAGGTGCTTGAGAAGTTGCACCAGATAGGCACCGTGAACTCAAACACCCCCATCTTCACCACCCACCACAGCCACCTCGGCGGCTCCCATGAAGAGTTGACGGAGGCGATGAAGCCGTTGGGCGTCGCGCCGGGTTATGATGGGTTGAAGATTGAGGTATAGGCCGGCGGGTAGAGAGCTAGCCTCAGGGCTGGCAACCTGCGGCAGGCGAAGATTCGTGGCAAACGCGCCCTGAGGCAGACTGAAACCCTCTTCGCCCTGCAACCGCCGAGCAATAAGAGATTGTCAGTGTAATTTCCCATCACCAGTTTAGGTTCAAAAAGCCAAAGCGCATGCTGGTGGATTAATGATTCACGCAACGGTTCAAAAAAAAGTCCACAAATCAGAAACAATGTGATAAGATACGATTGCTATGGTTAACTAAGCTCGCTCGTTGATTTTGCCAGTATCTGCTCTTGCCCCATTTGTGCTTGGATTCGCGCTAGCGGCCGTGAAGTCGCCTACTGAAATGGTTACTCAACTCCCCCCAGTGTCAACACAACCTGATTTCTGGCCAAAGGATGTGGTCGTGTCAAGCCAGCCAGTAAGTTTCTGCGCTTGCGATGGCGTTGATGAGGAGGTTGAAGTTGAGTTCACGTTACCAACAGGTATTCAGTTCACAGGCAACTGCACATCTTCTGGGTGTGAATTTATACCTGTGGGCTCAACGGATGAAGAGTTCGTCATTATTGTTCCTGCGAATCATTGCGTCGATGGAGTTACAGTTCATATGAAGACGGACGCACCGATAGTCATCTGCACGGAAGATTCACATTGTCCAACAGGCTTCTTCCCAGGCACGCACTACGAAATCAGACTTCACACTATCCCTTGCGCTGAACCAGAGGAGCCAGAAACAGAAGCGAATTGTGGAGGTTGCACAAGATGACCATTCTAGCCTTGGGCCTGTTGGGGATTGTTGCTATGCCACAACAGGTTATCATCAAAAAACACTCGCCCCAAAAAGTCGACACTGAGGCAAGGATTGAAATTTGGAATAAATCACTAAAGCAACTAAGTATTCAACTAGGTGGCAGAATTGTCTTTGAAGTCGACCTGAAACTCAATCCGCCGACCATAGGTAGTAATCAGCTGGGTGAGGATGATCTCTGGTTGGTTGCGGCTGCCTCGCGGACAGAATATGAAAAAATAGCTGAAATAGTAGGCTTTTTTAGGCAACCACCGACAGCTAGCCAACTAGCCCAGCGTCAGGAAGCCTTACTGAACTGGCTTCAAACGCTAACAAAGCCTATCACTCCTGGACAAGTCAAGATCGATTCCAAGAACCTCCCCGAGGATATAAAAGAGACATTCTACTCGGAGATTCTACGCTCAAGACCAGACTTGCTGGGAGCTGCACTCCAAGGTACCAATAAGCAGGCAATTCATATCTCGATGTATCCCCGAATCACATACATAGATCCGGCAAATGGTTCTCGTAAAACTATACCCCTGCTTAGTGAAATACCACGTATTGAACCCCCAAAGCCTGTTGTCGCCAAAGCCAGAAGGCAAAATGGGGTGGCGATTTCCAGTCCTTTAGATTTCGGCGAAGGAAGCTGTCTCACATTAGGCGAATTTGCAAAAAGGGCAACCAGCGCTTTCAACCGACCATTCGTTTTAGACTCACGAGTTTCAGATCGCATTGTTTTTGCGAGCGGTCAAATGTCGCTAAACTCATGCAGAACCGTCCTGAAGCATTTAACAACGGTCGTCCCGGTTACAGAAAAATTTGATGCTAACAGCCATGCAGAAACCAAGAAAGAATTGATCTCTCAGATTGTCAGTAGTTTATTCAAAGCCCATAAGATAGGGGGGCTCAATGCTGAAGACTTTACAAACGGAAAGCAGCTATTGGCCTCTGAGATAGCCGAGCGATTTCCCAATATCGCCGATTACCTGAAGAGGGTTGGACTTCCAAGCAATGCCGTTGTCCGGTTGAGCACAGGGCTTGAGATATCTACAAACATGGGCGGAACTGGACGCAGCTTGGGTTCTGTTAGGTCCGATTCAGGACACAGTATCCCTGTCTCAATGTCCCCTATCACGTCAATCGTGATTACGCCATAGAGCTCTGACCATGGTCAAGTGACCAGATATTGGCTCTCTACCTCAAGGTGCGCATACAGCAAACTGAGGCTTATAGCCTGTCTTGCACCTCTACTTTGAGGTCCACGCACTCCCCATACGTTCACCCCCACCCTAAATCCCTCGCCCCATCAAGGGGGAGGGACTTTTTTTGTTCTGTTCCAATTTACAATCTCCAGCCCCTCACCACCGGAAACAGGTCGCTGGCCACCAGATGCACCGCCACCCACAAGGTGAACCATTGGATTCCCAGAACGGGAGTTAGCCACCGGAGCGACGACTGGTGCGCCACGGCATAGCCGCAAGCCACTATCACCAGGTTCACCGCCAAGATCGCGAGGGGAGTTAATAGCCCATCCTTTGACCGGCTTCGGGCGAAGAAGTAGCTTCCCAGATAGTGGAAGTAACTCCCCGCCGCGATGTGAAAGACATAGACGCCGGTCAGGAATTGGGGACCGGCGTAGCGGCTGTAGGTTCCCCACACCATCGCCTCCGCCACAAAGAACAGGGACAGCAACGGGTTCCGAACGTTGCCCGTCGCCAGGCTCTTCCAGCCCCCGAACACCAGCACCACCGCCCCCAGCGCCAATGAAGTTCCCCACAGCGCCCAGGAGCTTGAATTGATGTCGCCGACGTTCATCAGGACCACGCTCAGCCAGCCGAAGGTCAGAAGAGGCTGATAGGAGGAGAGCCACCGGACCAGGGTCGATGCGGGAGAGCCTCGCTTGCCCTCAAACGACTGCTCCGCCTTGATAAAGTGGTCGATGAAATAGACCCACACTACCGCGCCAAACGCAGCCACCCCACTGACCCATTGCAAACCGACCAACACCGAGATAGTCAGCAGAAGGCAGGCTCCATAGGCAAGGAGCCGCCCGTTCCGATGCCCATCCCGAATCCGCGCCAAGGCACTCCCTTGGCCCCGAAACGCAAACAAAAAATGAGCCCACCCTGCCCACGCCACACAGGCGTAAACGTTCGCCACCTCGGGAGAAAACTCCCCGCTGTGCGCCTCCGGCACCAGTTGGAAGGGTAGCGCAAACGTCAGGCCGATGAGCAGAAAAGTCAGGCCGAGGACGACCGCCGGTTGGGATGGGGATTGCGTCGTTTCTGCCATAAGCGAATGAGGAGTTTACTGAGATGGTTGGTTCAGCCAGAGCGTCTGCGGGTCCCGACTTTCTCGGACTTCCATCGAGCCCTTTCGGTGGCCCTCTGTGTCTTTCGGTGGTTTTTCCAATTGGCCAGAGATGAAACCACCGAGGGCCGCAGAGGACCACCGAAAGCGTTACCCATCGCCGCAGCTTCTGCGGTTTTCGCATCCATCTGTGAATCTCAGCGTCATCTGTGGTTTAAGCGCATCAGATGAGCAGGGAAAATCAATGCGCAGAAAAACCTGCGGCTTTTAGCAAATCAAGGCCGTCCTGAACATTGGCCAAAGGATTGGCGGGCGCTGAGGCTAGGATGGCCCATACCCTCTCTGGGGAATGTAGCTTGTGAGATGTGGATTGTGTCGCTTGCCTCACAAAAGCACAGACCACAATCCACATTTAAGGCGCAACCCATGGCTTGACTTGGCCCTTTTCCAGCTTGTCCAGCCAATCATCCAACCCAAACGGACCCTCGCAGGCCTGGATTCTGGGAATGCGGGTGGGGTCGAACTTTTCTGAGTTGGGCGGCGGGGCGGGGTTGGCTCCTACTAGGAATGACGCCTTCATCTGATACTCCTTGCCCTGGTAGGTAAAGGACTTCAGGAGCGACCGGTTCTTAGGAGAGATACCCAGAGGCAGGGCCAGGTACTCGGGATTGCCGCCATAGGGCTCCAAGAGCTTAAAGGACCCCGCCAACTCCTCTTTCACCTTCTCGTCCATCAACTTGCTGAGGTTGGGGTGGCTGATCGTGTGGTTGGCAACCTCGCCGCCCCAGGACTTAATCAGCTCGATCTTCTTCGCCCGATGCTCCGGCTGGCCCCAGAGTTGGGGGAGGACGAAGAAGACGGCTTTAGCCGGGAAGTCGGGGTGCTTTTCCGAGAATGCCTTCAGAATGCCCAGCCCACAGTTGGGATCGAGTTCGCCATCGGGGCCAAAGACGACCTGCGTAGGGTTGGCGTCGTCAAAGGTGAGAATGACAGGAGAAGCGCCGGGAGGCAGATTGAACTCGCCCGAGAGATACTCGGTAACGTTTATCGGGCGGAAGCCCAGCTTGTATAGCCGCTCCAGATCGCGCTTCATCAGAGCCGGGGAGCGTTCCATCGTGGTCTTGCCTTCCCGGATGTGGTGGTATTCCGCGACAAAAACGACGCCATTTGGATTTGCAGGGCGATGCGAGACCCTTTTTAGCGGTACCTTATCAGGAGCAGAAGCAGGCGGGTTTGCGGGGGCTTCGACCTTTTCCTCCGCCTTGCCGACGACCGGTTCGCTTTTGCCACACCCCAACCCGCCGAGGGCAATTGCCACGGCACAAACGATATGAAAGGAAAGCTTTGGCATTGGTCTGTTCTTGGACTCCTCGCGCTGGCGGGATGCTCCTCCAATAAACCCGATCCGTCGGCCATCTCGCCTACGATCGGCTCAATCGACACGCCTCCGGCGGTAGAAAAACCGGTCGAGGAGGAAAAGAGTCCGCGCCTCAAGTTTGAAAAACCCGAGCACGTCCGAGGCATCTACCTAACCGCCTGGTCGGCCGGGGGCAAGACCAAGCGAGCCAACACCATCGCGATGATCAAGCGCACCGAACTCAACGCGGTGGTGATCGACGTTCGGGACAGCGGGAACATGTACTGGAAAACGGAGATCCCCTTGGCCAAAGAAGCGAACGCCGATCGCATCGCCATCCTGAATCCCGAGAAGGTCATGTCCGACTTCCACGCGGCGGGCATCTATCCCATCGCCCGCATCGCCTGCTTCCGGGACGTGCATGTGCCGAAGAAGCGCCCCGATTTGGCGGTCAAACTCTCCACTGGCGGACTCTGGAAAGATCGAAGCGGGCACACCTGGCTCGATCCGTACAACAAGAAGAACTGGGACTACATCGCCGAGACAGTGGAGTTCGCCTTGGACCAAGGCTTCCCCGAAATCCAACTCGACTACGTTCGCTTCCCCAGCGAAGGCAAAGCCTCCACCCAGGTCTTCCCCGCCAAAAAGTCCTACGGGGATGGCAACGCCCGGCCAGACGACGTGATCGCGGAGTTCAGTGAGTTCATCGGCCAGAAGGTCCGGGATCGCGGAGGCGTGTACTCGGCGGATATCTTTGGCATCATCTCCTCGGGCAAGAGCGACCAGGGGATCGGGCAGACTTTGGAGAAGGTGGCGGAGCCGTTCGACCTTATCTGCCCGATGGTCTACCCCTCGCACTACGCCAAGGGCGAGTACGGCATCAAGGACCCTAACACCCAGCCTTATGCCATCGTAAGCAAGAGCTTGGCCGACTACAAGAAGCGCCTCCCCGACGCCCACATCCGGCCTTGGCTGCAAGACTTCTTTGGCTACACCGCCGCCTCGGTGAAGGCCCAGATCAAGGCCGCCAAAGAGCTTGGCTATGAGGAGTATCTGCTCTGGAACGCAAGCAACAAGTACACCGAGGCGGCCGTGAAGGACAACTCAAAGCTGGTGCCGAAGCCCAAACAGACACCGTAAGTTGTGTAAGCTTGGTTGGCGAAGGCGATGATGATCGATACCAACTCTCTGAGACAGGCCCGCCAGCGAGGAGTTCTGCTGGCGGCCAAGACCTTTAATCTCTCCAAGCAACTGCCCCCTGACCAGGCGCAGCTGGCGGCCCAGCTTCGACGATCCTGCCGCGTATCCTGCGCCACCCTTGCCGGGGCCTCGGCTTATCGCGAGGATAAAGCCCGGTTTCTGGGCCGCTTGGGCATCAGTTTCGGCGAGGCGGTGGAGGCGAAGTATTGGCTCCTGTATGCCAAGGAGCGCCGCTATCTCTCCCACGACCAGATCCAACCGGCTCTTCTCGACTTCGATATGTTGTTCATGCTGATGAGTGCGGTGGTTCGCCGGGCCGGCATGTAGATGCAGCAGATGAATCCCGACGCCGAGAGTTCCGAACCCCTACAGCACGAAGAGTCCTTCACCCGCGTCGCCCCGTACTACGACGAGCTGATGAGCCAGGTGCCCTATCGGATGTGGGTGGGCTACTACCTGCTGCTCCTCTCCCACCAAAACCTCCAACCCAAGCGCATCCTGGACGTTTGTTGCGGGACAGGGTCGATGTGCGAACTGCTGGAGCAAGAAGGATTCGAGATGGCGGGAGTAGACCTGTCGCCCGAGATGATCCGGCAGGCCAGAAAGAAGGCGGGAAGGAATCGGCAGGACATCCGCTACGAAGTCGGCGACGCGGCGGAGTTTGAGATGGGAGACACCTACGACGCCGCGTTCAGCTTCTTCGACAGCCTGAACAACATCCTGGACGCCGACCACCTGCAACGAGCCTTCAAGCAGATAGCCAAGCACATCAAGCCTGGCGGGTCGTTTATCTTCGACGTCAACACCGCCTACGCCTTTGAGACCGAGCTGTTCGACCAGGAGAATCTCAAGAAGGGCAACGCTCTGCGCTACCACTGGCGAGGCGACTGGGATCCGGAGACGAGCATCATTACGGTGACGATGAACTTCTGGAAGAGCGGAAACGAGTTCACCGAGGTCCATCGCCAACGCGCCTATGACCATGAAACTTTGGTTGCCATGCTGGAGAACGCGGGATTTGAGAAGATTCGGGCGTTCCACAGCTACACCCTCAACCCACCTCGCCACAAAAGTGATCGGTTGCACTACTGCGCCATTCGCAGGACATAGTCATCGGACGGTAGGGCGTGAAAATACCTATTTTAAGGTCATCCAACCCTAGCAAGCGAAGCGGCATCAGTGCCTTAATAGCGATTAAAGTCATGTCGCAACCACAGTTTCCGTTCGCCCCCGAATCCCTAGTTGAAGAGTTTAGGAAACGCGACCCATTCGCCGGTACGAAGACGGACGAGCAGCGCAACATCGAGACCGTGCAACGACTCCTGACAGCGCTCTCCGGGGGAGACTTGGAGGGCTTTGCGCAAGAGATCGATCCCGAGATGGAACTGGACATCCACTGCCCCGACTTCTTCCCCTGGATTCGCCATGCGAAAGGAACGGAAGAGGTCTTGGCGGCGGTGCGGCAGAACTTTGGCGTCCTGGCGGAGCAGGTTCCCGTGGTCACTAGCGTGGTGGCTCAGGGGGACACGGTGGACATCCATGCCGAAGAGACCGGGCTCATCCACACCACCGGAACGCGCTACCGCATTTCGGGCCTGCTGCAATACAAATTGCGGGATGGCAAAGTCGTCCATGTTCGCGAGATCATATCGGACCAGGCGCATATGCCAGACGTCTGATCGTCTTCCTAAAGAGGACCTATTCTGAATCGACGCCTATTGTCAATTCCGGCGATGGCACTAGAATAGAATGACTTGCCGATGAATAACGATCGCCAATACAGCGAACAGGACGCCGAAGAGATTCTACGCATCGCTTCCCGAGATGCGGGCATGGGGGGAATGACGCGGGATCGCCTGGTGGAAACCGCCGCCGAGCTGGGCATTCCACCCGAAGCCATCACCAAGGCCGAAGAGCAACTCGTGCTGAAGCGCGAAGCCGAGCGCGTAGAGCAGGAAGACACTGAGCTTCGCAAGCAGTTTGAGAGAGAGAGGCGCGGCAACTTCATGGCCGACCTCTACAGCTACATCGGCGTGAACGCAGGCCTGATCGGCATCTGGTGGATGACGCCGACCAACTACTTCTGGCCCAAGTGGGTTCTTCTTTGTTGGGGCATCGGCGTCGTGACCGATTTTATCGCCACGTTCCTCAACAAGGATGAAACCAAATTCCAAAGGTGGAAGCGGAGGCGGCATCGCAAGGCGATGGGCTCGGAACAGATGGGCGACCGTTCGATCCCGGTGCTGGACGAGATCACGGCGGCGGGCGAGATCAGCAAGATCGAGGCGATCAAGGAGCTCCGGGAACGTTTGAGCCTCGATCTCCGCGACGCAAAGGACATGGCCGATCAGTACGAGCAACGGAACCCTGGGGTGTTTACGTAAGGAAACCCACGGCAGGCAGATTTGCGAGAAAACGACAAACCTCGCAGGTTTGCCGCTCGTTAAAATCTCAAGAATGGACGATTCTGTGATCAGCGAAACGTCGCATGAAGCGTCGAATCGTTGGACAATGTCGTTCTGAGGACGCATTTATTGCCATACTGGTGAGACATTCATGGAGGAATTGGACTCTCCCGTGTGGAATATAAGCGGTCTTCCCTTCTTTCAGAGATGGAAGTGACACGATGATGATCTTCGTTGGCATCGCGTTGGCGGCAACTGCCACGGCCACTCCGGTTCGCCCTGCGGCGCGCCCGATCGGCTATGAGTACTTCAAGCGAGACAAAGCCGTTTTTCACGTCGTCAAGGCTGATCTCTCGACTGGTCGAGTGAATCCCACCACTGTGTACCACCGCGGCCTTACATCCAGTTGGAACCTGGTGGTTGGGAGCAATGCAACGGTCGGCATCACGGGAACCTTCTTTGCACCCCGTAATGGGCACCCGGTCGGCGATGTGCTGGTGGATGGCAATCTGAAAGTAAAAGGGTTCCGTGGCTCCGCTATTGGGGTCGACCACTTTGGCGGGGTGAAGATCTTCGACACCCGGTACAGCAAGGAGTTCGACTGGAGCCAATACCGCTTCGGGATTCGCGGGGCGGTGCGGATCGTTTCCAATGGCAAAGTCAATCCCAATCCCAAAGCCCAGAAGTTTCGCGACAAGCGCATCTGGGGCCGCGCCGCGCGCACGGCCATAGGTTTGGACAAAAAGGGGAAGCTACTCCTGGTTGCCACCAAGAACCAAGTAACCCTGAGCGAACTCGGCAAAGCCATGGTCTCCCGAGGCGTCGTGAACGCCATCAGCATGGACGGCGGCGGTTCGACTTGCCTCTACTACCGTGGCAAGATGGTCGTCGGCACGGGACGTGGCTTGAGCAATATGTTCGTCCTGCAGGAGAGAGCGGCGTTTTAGGGTTCTACGGTCGCAACTCGCACGTCCGTCTCGCCGAAGTCGCGTCCTTTGAACAGCAAGGGTTCGTTTTTCTCCTTGGCCAAGGTGTAGGCGAAACAGTCGCCGAAGTTCAGCCGAACGGGGTGCCCCGAGCCTTTGCGATGAATTCATCGAAGTAGCGATTTTTTACTGAGTCTTTGAAAGAGTCGATGAGAATCGCACATTCAAGCCACGTAGCGTCAGACCTCGCTAGGCTGCCTTTTGAGTTATTAATAAGCTTAACGAAGGCGGCACGTTCCTCTTCCTGGCGAAGGATTGCCACAATCGCCGATGAGTCTACGATCACTTTGGCAACCCTAGTTGATCATAGAGCAACTCATCTACGTTGACCGCCTTTTGCTCGGGGATGAGGAGCGCGGCAAAATCACGCGCGATTCGTTCCATCACTTCCAAGCGCGCCTAGGGCGACTCGGTTCTTCCCCCACTTCTCTCGCAACGCCTGGATAATCGCGTCAGTGAGGCTCGTCCCCATGAGCTTTGCAAGTTCCTGGGCCAAGCGGTAGGCCTGCGGGTTCTTGATGTTCATCGCCATGTATACCAAAGGTTAGAGTGGTATACGCGCTAGCCTACCGGGTAGGAGCGGGGGGTGGAGGAGTACTGCCGCCTCGACCTCCATAGTCCCAAGTTGGCGGTTTGGCGTTCTTGTACTGTTCGCGTATTCTCGCCAAAGCGTCCTGGATTTGCTTTTTGATATCGGGGGGCAGTTTGTCGATGGCGACCGCCTCGCTGCTATAGGAGTTTTCCGACAAGGCCAGGTTCAACGACACACGGGGGGTGAACTGGGTTCGGAAGTTGATTTGCCTCTGGGTTCCTGGTCTAACCTTAGTTACCTTCCCCCGTGGATATCCTGGTTGGTCTCGCCAAGGGAATAGTTCGGGGCGTTCCGACTGGAAAATCTCATGGGCAAGGGAGTTCGCATCATAAGCGCTTTCCCCCCAATATTGAGGGCCGCCGTTCTCGCTCTCCGGCTTGGAAAAAAGCCGAGCGTCCGTCTTGTCGGTAATGGTAAGCGTCTCGTTCCCGATAAAGCCGTTGGGCAATACCTCGGTCGCCTCTGATTCCAACCCGCCACCCATGATGACCCCATTCTCGTTCTGCATATCCGCAAAGTCCTCTTGCTGATAGGAAACTTGGAGCCGCGCCCAAGGGCTGTCGAAAACGACGTTGCGGAGAATCTCCAACTGGGCAGGTTGCAGAGACCGGAAGGGTATCGGTTGGCTTGCCTTGGCCGCTTGACGTTGGTTGGCTGTTAGGGAGCCGTACAGGCGAAGCGTATTCCACTCACCCCCAAATTCATCTTGCGGGACGATTCCGACCAGGGAAAGGATGTAGGTGGGAAAATAGGTCTCCTCTTCCATGCCGCTTTTGAAGGCATAACTGGCCCGATTGTCTAAGCTGACTCGCCCCTCTTTAATCGCTTGGCGAACGAACTGGCCGAGCAGGACCCGGTCGGCCCGCTGTCGCCTTGCCGAAGATGGCACCACCGGCTTCATCACCAACCAGCCATTGCTCGTCTCAACATCCATCAGGTAATTGAGGTTGTTGAGATAAGTGGTTGGCTTTAGGTTCTGCCCGCCCATGACGGCTCCTGTATAGAAGATCATGTCGGGAGCCGAGCAGACTATATCCACATTCTTGATGCGAGCCGTTTCGAAAACGCAGTCGGTGGCAATGATGGATAGTGGCTCAAACTTATCTGGGTTGATCAGGATCTCTCGGACTTCAGGATTGGCCGACACATTCGTCTGGGCGTTCCTTTCCGACGCCGTTCTAAGCGCGACAAACGCTTCTTGGATAAGCTGGCTTGTTCTCGAGAATCGAATATCCTCTTCCTTGCTGGCCGAGGTCTTTGCGGCTTGTTGCGCTTGCGTCGTATACGCCTCCCAGTCCCACCCGAGAACGTGGTTGGCCGAACCGATGAGCCGCCCCTTCTCATCAGAGACGATCAAACGAAGCTGGACTCCCCGGCTCTGTCGGCTACGATTGAGACTCAGAAGCACTTTCCCAATCTTGCGGTTGGACGGATCGGACATGTTCTCGAAATACCAATTCTGCTGCCCACCGCGACGATCCCGAGCCGCCTTAACAGCCTTGGCCCAAATCGCCTGTTCCTTGATATAGGTTTGAACCAGCGGTTGAATATTGCCTGGCAGTTGATGCTGCATCCGGTTCGGCATATTGGAGTAAACCACGTTACGCCCTTCGGGGACAGCGGCGATCGTTTTCGCGTCGAGCAAAACACTGACCTTTCTCATCAATCGGTACGCCGGCCCCTCAAGGGTCAACCGTTGTTGCTCTTGCCAATCCGTAACCATCTGCCCGGACTGCTGGCGCTCTTGCATGTTCACCAGTCGGTCGGCAGTCAGTTGGGCGTTGCGGTCGGTGAATTCACCCTCTTCCGCCGTCGTTTTATGGGTCTTGTCCAAGGAAGCCTGAATCTGCCCGACCAGCTTGGCGTACTCTTCATTTGCCTCTTTGCGCCGAATAGGGTCGGTTCGGATCAGCCTCATTCCGTTGGCAGTCTGCTCCCATTCTGTGTTCGTGGCCGAGGCGATCTTCTGCAGGAGAATGTTTAGTGGTACGTCCGTCACCTTGATGATGAGGATGTCGTCTTTCGTGGCGGGCATGGCCTCCAATGGGTAGCCCACCTGTTTGGAGAGTTCGGCAATGGCTGCCGGGGCCGAAGCCGCTCTCACCTCCGCAGAGACGATCTTGTTCATATCCTGGGCGGATATCGAAACGGTGGCCAAAAGAGACAGTAAGATATTCATCGCCTTTCAACCGCATTGTAGCCCTGTTGCATCGGCATTGCCAATAGCCGTCCCAGGCTATCAGCCTGGGGAAAGGTATATTTAACCTAGAAGAACGACTCCTTGCCTCCGAAAATGTTATTTCGCCGCGCAGGGCAGCGCGTGCGTACATTGGAGGCGATATTGAACAGTTTTGGAGCAAAGACGACTCTTGCCAGCGGCGGCAAGACCTACACCATCTACAGCCTAAAGGCTCTTCCTGGCTCCGAAAGACTCCCCTATTCGCTCCGCATTCTGCTTGAAAACCTCCTGAGAACCGAGGGGCAGGGATCGGTCATGAAGAAGGACATCGAGAACCTTCTCAATTGGGACCCCAACGCCGAACCCACCCACGAAATCGCCTACTCCCCCGCCCGCGTTCTTCTTCAAGACTTCACCGGCGTTCCCTGCGTGGTGGACCTCGCCGCGATGCGGGACGCGATGAAGGCTCTGGGCGGCGATCCTCGCAAGATCAACCCCCTCCAACCCGTCGAACTCGTCATCGACCACTCGGTCCAGGTTGACGCCTATGGGTCCGATGCGGCGCTGCTTATCAACCGCGACTTGGAGTTCGAGCGGAATGAGGAGCGGTACAAGTTCCTCAAATGGGGTCAGAACGCGCTGAAGAACTTCAAGGTGGTTCCTCCTAACACCGGCATCTGCCACCAGGTCAATCTGGAGTATCTGGCCAGGGGCGTCTTTGTGAACGAAGAGACAGGCGAAGCCTATCCCGACACCCTGGTGGGAACCGACAGCCACACCACCATGATCAACGGTCTCGGCGTTTTGGGTTGGGGCGTCGGTGGGATCGAGGCGGAGGCCGCAATGCTGGGCCAGCCAGTCTCGATGCTCATTCCTCAAGTCATTGGCTTCAAGCTGACCGGCAAACTGCGAGAGGGCGCGACCTCGACCGACCTGGTCCTCCGCGTCACCGAGATGCTTCGCAAGAAGGGCGTGGTCGGTAAATTCGTGGAGTTCTACGGCCACGGCGCGCTCAGCCTTCCCTTGGCCGACCGCGCGACCATCGGCAACATGGCCCCTGAGTACGGCGCGACCTGCGGCATCTTCCCGATCAGCGACACCACTCTTGCCTATCTCCGCCTCACTGGTCGCCCCGAGTGGCAGGTCCAGTTGGTGGAGGACTACATGAAGGCGCAAGGGATGTTCTGGGATGAGAACTCGCCCGAGGCCCAATACACCGACACCCTGGAACTCGACCTGAGCACCGTCGAACCCAGCGTGGCTGGTCCCAAGCGGCCCCAGGATCGGGTTGCCCTCAGCCAAGCCCGCACCTCGTTGCACGGCGCTTTCCCCCAGTTGGCGACAGGGGGGGTGGCTACGACGACCCGGAGCGAACTCACGAACGGCAGCGTCGTCATCGCCGCGATCACCAGTTGCACCAACACCTCCAACCCGAGCGTGATGGTGGCGGCGGGCGTCTTGGCGCGAAAGGCAGCGGAGCGAGGCTTGCAGCCCAAGGAGTGGGTGAAGACCTCCATGGCCCCCGGCTCCAAGGTCGTCACCGAATATCTCCAAAAGAGCGGCCTCTTGGACGACCTCAACCAGATCGGCTTCAACGTGGTCGGGTATGGCTGCACCACCTGCATCGGCAACTCCGGTCCGCTTCCCGATGCGGTCGCCAAGAAGGTGCAGGAGAACGACTTGGTGGTGTGCAGCGTCCTCAGCGGCAACCGGAACTTCGAGGGTCGCATCCAGCAGGACGTAAAGGCCAACTATCTGATGTCGCCGCCGCTCGTCGTCGCCTATGCGCTGGCGGGCACGATGGAGATCGACCTGCAAAACGACCCGATCGGCAAGGATCGAGACAACAACGACGTGTACCTGAAGGACATCTGGCCGACCCAGGCCGAGGTTGCCGGGTACATCGAAACCAGCATCGACCGCGACCTCTTCACCCGCTCCTACGCCGACGTCTTCAAAGGCGACGAGAAGTGGGCCGAGATCGACGCTCCGGCGGGCGAGTTGTTTGAGTGGGAGGATTCCTCCACCTATATCAAGAATCCCCCCTACTTCCAAGATATGCCCCGCCAGGCCCCAGATCGCGTCCCTGACCTGCATGGGTTGAGGGCGTTGGCGGTCCTGGGCGACAGCATCACCACCGACCACATCAGCCCTGCGGGCGCCATCAAGCTCAGCTCTCCTGCGGGCAAGTACCTGACGGATCGAGGGGTGGAGGCGAAGATGTTCAACTCCTACGGCGCTCGGCGAGGCCACGACGAAGTCATGGTGCGCGGCACCTTTGCCAACGTCCGCCTTCGCAACCAGCTTGCTCCGGGTACAGAGGGCGGCTTCACCACCTATTTGCCAACTGGAGAAGTGACGACCATCTACGGGGCCAGCGTCCAGTACAAGCTCTCCGAAACTCCCCTCATCGTCGTCGCAGGCAAGGAGTATGGTTCCGGTTCCAGTCGCGACTGGGCGGCGAAGGGCACCAATTTGCTGGGGATCAAGATCGTTCTGGCGGAGAGTTTTGAACGCATCCACCGGTCGAACTTGGTCGGTATGGGCATCGTGCCGCTTGAGTTCGTCAACGGGGAGAATCGGGAGTCGCTTGGCCTGACCGGGCATGAGGTATTCGACCTGGTTGGTTTCTCGGATGCCTTGGCTTCCGGCTTTGCGGACGGCAAAGTCCTTACCATGAGGGCCGATGAGAAGGTTTTCCAAGTCAAGGTCCGCATCGACACGCCCCAAGAGATCCTGTACTACCGGAACGGCGGCATCCTGCAATACGTCTTGCGCCAACTGCTGAATGGATAAAAGCCAGAAGGTTCGGATCGTTACCCTCGGCTGCGCCAAGAACGAGGTGGACAGCGAGGAGATCGCGGGCGTTCTGGGCCAGGCGGGCTATGAGATCGACGGCGTGGCCAAGAAGGTCGGCGTCACCGTTATCAACACCTGCGGCTTCCTGGAGGCCGCCAAGGCGGAGTCGATCCGGGCCATTAAAGAAGCGGTGCGCGAGAAGCGGGCCGGGAAGACCGAGAAAGTCATCGTGGCGGGCTGTCTGGCCCAACGCATGGGCGCCGAATTGGCGGAGCTTGCGCCCGGTGCAGATTTGTATGTCGGCGTCGGCCAGATGGGAAGGTTCGACCAGATCGTTCGCGAGACGCCTCGGCTGAGTCGAGACGAGAAGATTCAGGTCAGCGCCCCCCACCACCGTTGGGCCGACGTGCCAACCCGCGCCCGGAGCGGGCGTCCCTGGAGCGCCTACTTAAAAGTCAGCGAAGGGTGCGACCACAAATGCACCTTCTGCACTATCCCCAGCTTCCGGGGAGGTCACCAGTCCAAGCCGATGGAGCGGGTTCTGGCGGAGGCCAACCACTTGGCCAAGCAGGGAACGCGGGAGATCAACCTGATTGCCCAGGACGTGACCCAGTATGGCTACGACCTGTACCGGGAGTTCACCCTTCCGCGCCTGCTGAGGGAGCTGAACCAGGTAGACGGGATCGACTGGGTGCGCATCCTCTACTTCTATCCCAACCGCCTGACCGACGACGTGATTGACGCGATGGCGAACTCGCAGAAGGTCCTCCCCTACATTGACATCCCCCTCCAACACGCGCACCCCGACACCCTCCGCCGAATGAAGAGGCCCTGGGACGGGGAGCGTTATCTACGCCTTTTTGAGAAAGTCCGGGCCGCCATGCCCGAGGTCGCCATCCGCACCACCTTCATCGTCGGCTTCCCCGGCGAGACCGAGGATGAGTTCAAGTATCTGCTTGATTTCGTCCGGGAATCGAGGCTGGATCGGGTGGGGGCGTTCGTGTTCTCAAGAGAGCCCGGCACGCCTTCCCACGACATGGAAGACCAGGTCTCCGCCAAGGTCAAGCAGGAGCGGTACGACAAGCTAATGCGGACCCAGCAGAAGATTTCGCTGGAGGTCAACCAGAGTTGGGTGGGACGATCTCTGAAGGTGTTGGTCGAGGATCGGCAAGGCGACTGGTGGATCGGAAGATCACACCGAGACGCCCCCGAAATTGACGGGTTGATCTTCTTCCAAGGCAACGCGGCCCTAGGCCAGATCGTGGATGTGGCTGTGGACAAGGCCGAGGCTTATGACCTGTACGGCAAGTCGGAAGGGTTAGTGGAGAAGCCCGGACGTCGGATGATGCCGCTAAGGCAAGCCAGCCCGATCGCGCCGCAGTAAGGTGATGGAGGCCGTAGACCCCGGATGGTTCGTGCCGGGGTGGGAGCCAGCAATGGCGGCGTACAATAACTCATGAGCTACACGGTGCGACTGCTTTTTGATGAGGAAGAGAGAACCTACGCCGTCTGGTGTCCGGCCCTCCCTGGATGCTGGTCCCAAGGTGCGACGGAAATCGAAGCGTTGGAGAACATCCGACAGGCGATCTCGGAATACCTTTCGGTGTAGTTCGAGAACTCATCACCTTCGGGTCGGCAGACTGCAAGTTTGGCGTTACCGAGAACCCCGCCTACCTCCGCCAATTGGCCCCTGTAAACCGCCATTCCCAGGTCGGATCGGGTCAGGGCCTTTGGGACCGGGGCCGTCGTCGTCCGAGGCGCCGTAGATCTTGCCTTTCACACCATTGGCCTCCAAGTCCTCGTCGTCCTCTTTCGTCGAGACGATCACCTGTTGCGCCAGGATATCGTCGCCAATCGAGGTTCGGAGTCGCGTATCGGCTTGGCCAGCGCGGCTGACCATTTTAAGGGTGTCTTTTTCGCCGTCGTAAAAGGCCTGGTTCGCCGAGATGTGCCGCCACCGTCCACCCGGAAGTTCTTGTCTCGCCTGCGGCTCGCCCGTGATGGTGGCTCGACGGCTGCCACGCCCGTACCAATACTCGATCTTTGCGGCGGTGATTGCCACGGGATAGTCGCGAATCGACTTGGGACTTTGCAGATCCTGATCTAGTTTCTTCTCCTGCTCGCTCTTTTGGACGGGAGGGGCCGCGGGTCTCTCCTTGGCAATATCCTCAGGAACCATCGGGCGGAATGGGGGAATCTCTTCCACCACCGCTTTGGCCTGCTTCGCTTTCGGCTTCACCAGCATATCCACCGCACCCGTCAAGACGGCTCGCTTGTCCTTGCGGTAAATGACCGCCTTCGCACAGGTTAAATTGGCTTTGGCGGAGAAGTAACGCACGTTGCCGGTGGCGGTCACGACGTCGGTCTTCTCGTTGTGCTCGAAGTGGTCGGCCTTCACGATGATATCGCCGTCCGTCGCCGTGCCCTTATCCCATGATCGAACGCCGTTCTTGATGTTTAAGTTCGCGTTTCCCTCGGTTTCAAACTCCCATCGCTTGAGGGACTGCCCCTGCTCTTCCTGCAGATCAAGGGCGATGTGGCCCGCCCAATGCATCGGCCCGAGCGTTGCCACCTGGTCGTTCATGGCATAGAGAAGGCCCTTGGCTTCAATCTGCCCCTTATAGAACTTCCCGCGAATCGTCCCCGGCGCACGTAGTGCCTGGGTTCGCTCGTCGATGGAGATTTGGGGGGTTTTGAGGTCGATGTCTTTGTTCCAGACTCTGGCGTTATCTGCCGTCAATATCCGCCCCGATGCGTTCCAGAGCGCCGTCGGTGCAGCGAAGTGGACCCTGGTTTCGTCTTCGGCAGTGTAGGTTCCCTGGGAGACGCCCTCCAATCGATATTGAGAGCGATTGGAGGGGATAAACACTTTGTCCACCGACGCTTCAGTCACCCGTTTGTCGCCGCGATATTGCACCAGATGCACCTTCCCGAGCGTCATGCCGAGTTGGTCGGGCGAGATCAGGTTTCGCTTCCTCATGTTCACCAGGGGATCGATCTTGGCGAACTCCTGGATATAGATAATCGAACCCACTCCGGCCGCGGCAATCGCCAAGACCGAGAGGGTTCGTTTGAGGAAACTCTTCTTAGTTGAGTGTGACATCGGGCACCGTAACCGTCTGATTCGGCTGGGTGAGTTCCACATTCTGCGTCGGTGCGGTCTGCGATCCCCGTTCATAGGTGATCTCATAGCTTCCCGGCGTGATCCAGAAGAAGTATCGCCCGTCGTTCCCAACGTTGTAGATCCTCAGATCGGTGGAACCCTGCTTTAGCCTCACAATCGTTCCAATCGATCCTCCGACCGGCAACACCCTGCCTGTTATATTGTACGGCTGGCCAGGCGGGTTTGGATCATCCAATGGCGTTAAAAGCACGTCGCCTATATCCACTACGTTCGCGCCATCCTTTACAAACGGAGCCGCCGTAAAGTCGGTCCGCAAGAATTGACCCTGCTTCACGGCCGAACCCAGAATCCCCCAAAAGGCGGTCTGGGTATCGCTGGAGTAACCGACTCCCGTCAAGTTGAAGACGCCATCCGCATCCGTCAAACCAACTTGCCCGCCAAAAGAGACCTCGGCATTCGAGATCGGGTCGGAGGTGGTGGCGCTGATCGTGCGTCCGCGCAAGGTCACTTGCTCCGGTCCCACCCAAAGGTCGCCGATCACCGTCTGGCCGTTCGCCGGGCGGTGGTTGAACAGGAAGGTGGGCCAGCCTGTCTGGTTGGTCACAACCTCCGTCTGAGTCGAGCCCGCCGAGACGCCGCCCAGCGAGAACGAGCCGTCGGAGAGGTCGGTGGTGGCAGTAGGGCTTCCGCCAGGTTGCTGCACCACGCCCGCCGGGTTAAGAGGGCCGCCGCTGACCACGCTCAGGACGCGTCCAATCAGGGTATTCCCCCCTCCGCCCCCTCCGCCGCCGCCGCATCCCAAAAGGACGGCCAGGAAAGCCACGATGGAGATAGTTGCTGCCCGTTTCAATTCGAACCTCCTGCCACGATCTTGATGTACTCGACCGGATTCTTCGCCAAGTGGTTGTACACAAATCCCGGCTTAACAATCCAAGACTTACCCTTGGGGTCAATCAACTTCAGCGAAGGAATGTTGCCCAGCAGCTTGGTGAATTCGAACCGATGGAGCTTGTTCGGGCTCAATCCCTGCAACCGCAACGTGTACGTCTCGCCCGCCTGCATCCCGCGAATATCCTTATAGAGCTGCTCATAGTCCTCGACGATCACCTGGAACCCGCCGATTCCCGGCGGCATCCCGCTGTCCTCTTTCGGGTCAAAGGACCGGGTCGCGGTCGCACTCTGCCCGATCACTACTTTGGCGGCCTGGTTGTTGAGCTTCATCTGGATGCCCAACCGCCACCCTGTCGGGGTGGCGGTTGCCATGAAGGTCGGAGCAAGTCCACCCGAGATCACCGCAGGCTGGAAAGAGAGGGTGACGCCTTCGGGCGCCAGCACCTGTACAAAGTAAGCCTTGCCCAACTCAAACTGGCTCGCCTCGACAAAGGTTCCGGTCTCTGGAACCCCGGTTGCGGAGTCGGCTGGCCCGGGAACGAACTGGAAGAAGTTCAACCCGATATCCGTACCTACGGCTTCATTCCAACTGGTAGGGAATAGGGTGGTTCGCGTCACTCGGACACGTCCTGTAGTCACCGCTTCCGCAATCGGCGCGCTCACCATGTTCCAGCCTGGTTTCAGCGCCACGCTGGCCTCGATGTTCCGGTGAATCCGACCGCCCACGGAGAAGCTAGGCTGGGCCACATCAAGTCTTACGAAATACCCGTGCCCCACTTTAAACGGCTCCACCTCCGGAAACAACTCATAGCGTCCCCTAAAGGAGTTATAGCGGGCTGCCAGCGTCTGGCTGGGGGCGAGACTCAAGACCTGGCTATTCAGGCTGGCAAACGGATCGATGGGGAAGCCGAAGAAGGAAATCCCCTTTGGCAATCCACCGGCGGGGGCGAAGGTCGCCTCGTCGTCCATCCGCAAGTCCAGCGCCAGCGAACCCGGCCCCTTGTTCACCTTTCGGCTGAGAAGTGTCGTGTCGCTACCGGAACGATTCCGAACCACATTCACCACCAACCGGGCGTTGCCCAGATAGGTAGGGGTGTTGATCAGGATGCCAAAGGCGTTTCGGTTGACCGGAACGTCCGGGATCGCGCTGCCGTTGATCGTCACTTGCAGCCGAAGCGTGTCTCCGACCAGCAGATTCGCGCCCGCCACCGTTCCATAGAAGTCGCGCGGCGTGGATTGCGAGGGGGTCGCGATGGAACCGATGGGCAGATACACCCGCTCAATCTGATCTTGGATCGGCACTTCCACTGCCGCCCGGTAGGGCGACCCGCCGTATAGGTCCCGGATATTGGGAACCACCGCTCCGTAGCCCGCCGCGATGTTCATTCGCTCGGCGTCCGCGGTAGTCGGGAAAGTGCGGTTGAACGTGGCATTGCCCTCCCAGATGATCGGATAGCTCGTCCCGCTCAGCAAGGTCTCGTTGCCCCCGGCCATTGTCTCAAACCAGTGGGCTACCAGGTAGAACGGACCAAAGTCGCTTCCGCTCAACCCGCCCAAGACCGGAGTCGGCTCCACCAGGAGTTTGGGTCCGAGGGTCGTCTTGGTCTCCAATGCGTACTGCCGCTTGAACCAGTCCGCAAACGACCGGCCCTCGATGGTCGGATCGCTGGGCCTCAACGCGTTTAAAGTCGTCTGCCCCAAGGCGATTAGGGCGTTCACATCGTTCGCAATACTAGGCTGGGCATAGAACCCGGTGTTGTAGGCTGCCACGAAACCCGGATGCTCAGACAGAACCTTGATCCAAGCCGCCGCCGACATCTTGAACCGCATCTTGAAAAGCCCGCCAACCGAGCCGGCATCCGGCAGCGGCACATAGCGCAGGTTCGGGGCGATGAACTTCTCGCCGCCCAGCGCCCGCTGGTTGTACCAATCGTAGAACGCCTCGATGTCGTAGGTCTGGATCAGCACGCTCTCGATCAACTCCGAATCCAGTCCGGAGATCATCGCCGCGGGAGTTCGGGCGATCCGTTGCGTCACCGCTCTGGCCAAACCCGCATTGAAGGCGTCGTATCCATACTGGTTCGGACCAATGTATGCCAGCAGCAGGCAGTGGATGAAGTTGATCGCGGCGACTTCCCGGCGATCCTCCAACTGGTAGGGTGGGAAGTGGATCTCGGGCGTTCCCGGTGCGTTGGGCACATAGTAACCGCCCATTTGATCTTCCCGATTGCCAATCGGCGGGACTACGCCATCTGCGTTCTTCACCGCCACATCTCCTCCCACCGACGGCGCGCCGAAGAGGGTGTCCAGG
Source organism: uncultured Fimbriimonadaceae bacterium (assembly GCA_964501275.1). GTDB lineage: Bacteria > Armatimonadota > Fimbriimonadia > Fimbriimonadales > Fimbriimonadaceae > 55-13. The sequence continues at coordinate 77,260 of CAZCSP010000017.1, forward strand.
AAGGGCTGAGCCTTGGTGTAAACCTCCTGCAGGTATGTCCTCAATTCCACCGAGAACGCTCCTGGGCCGCTGGTATCGAAAACAAGGTTCAAAGGGGCGCTGCCCCGAGAGGGCATTCTTGTGGGGGCCGGCAGCCGCTGGCCGTTAGACGTCAGCCAAACGGTGACAGGAAATAGATCTTGCCCTTTCCCCTTGTGCGCAAATCTGCCCCGATTTACCGCACCTTGTCGGGCGATGATCTTGGCCAAGTTTCCATTGAGGAGGTTGACCGCCTCATTCACCTTGGAAAACGCGACGTCGCGCGACCGAGTCTGGCCCACCTCGACCTCGATGGTCTGAGCCTGGGAAAGGGCGGATAGCCCCAAAATGAGAAGAGAGAATCTAGCTGAGAGCTTCAAAGGTCCACCTTTCGTAAATCGCAGTGCAAGTTATCTTGACAGGTCGGCAGGGCAAAAAAAGGACGGCTCCAGTTGCTGCGAGATCGGAGCCGTCGAAAGATGTATCTATCCCAGGGACGGAGTGTCCCTGGAGGTTAGTTCGCGATGAAGCTCTCCACACGGCTGATCGTTCGGCTTTGGTTCGCATTTGCCGATCCGACCACCACGTAGTAGTAGCGCCGTCCCGACTGCAAAGCGCCGCCACTGTAAGTGACTTGCGTTCCGGTAACGGTGGAACTGGTCCACCACGGGCCAACTCCGATCCCTGGATACTCATCGAACATATAGACGACATAGTTTTCCGCGCCAGACCCCGACTCCCACCGGAACCGGAGCGGCCCCTGCAACGGAGACATCGGGTAAAGGTCGCCCAACGTCTGCACCTGCGCAGTATTGGACGGATCGCTCTCGCTATTGTTCGATGGATCGCTGGTGTTCACGGCGGAGATGTAGTACTGGTAAGTCTGGAACTCGATCAGGTCTTCATCCATGTCGATGAAGCTCTCTGCCTCGGTATCCCGCAAGAAGTCGATGGCCGTGAACGAGCCGGAGCCTCCCGTGCGCCGATAAATGCCAAAACCAATATGGGCAGCGTGGTCGGGATAGGAGTCCCAGAAAAGATCGGCCTCGATCCAGTTCCCGTCAATGGTATTGCGAGTGATCGACTTCACCGGAGTACGTGGATCGTACAAGCGTTTGATATTCTGGTAAGCGCTCTCCGATTGCGGCGACCGCGTGACCTCCCTGGGGGTGGTCCAAGTCACAGCCTCAAGCCCAGTGGGCGCGGGCAGGAGAGGATCCGTCGGGTTCTTTAGAGTCAGCACCAACTCGGTTTCACCACCCGCGGGCACGGTCACAAAGTCGGCGTCTGAGTTATAGCCCACGCCGCTGGCGATGATCTTGTACTCCTCGCCTCCCATTAGCGAATCAAAGTCGAACCGGCCGTTCGAGTTGGTTAGCTCCAAACTGCTGCCGAAGACGCCTCCGGTGGTGGTCGGGATCGCATAAACACGGGCCCCCTCCAGGTTGAAACCCTGATTATCAATCACGACGCCATAGACTCTCGCCATCTGGTTGGGACGCATGACCGTAACTTGGACGCTCTTGCTGCGCTCCCCCTCAAAGACGCGGACCATGTTCTCGCCCCGATAGGTGAGGCCATCCTGGACGATCTCGGCGCGAACCCGACGATCTCCTGGACGGACGTCATGCAGCAGAAAGGTTCCGGCAGAGTTGGAAAGCGTCTCGCCGCTTCCGTCAATCCACACCTTCGCTCCCCGAACGGCGTCGCCGTTGTAGTCCAAGATGAGTCCTGAAACCTCTCCTTTCACCCCGGAGCCCGTTCCTCCCCCACCACAACCTGCCATGGCGAACAACATCGCCAGGCATACCAATCCATGCAAAAGTCTCATGCTTCTCATAACGAATGCAAGGGGTAAGGGTTTCATTCAATTCAAAGTTCCCGCGGTGATTGGAGGTCGGAAAAGCGTAAATCGAGCGGGCCTGACGAGCGCTGCCGTCGTCAAGGGAATAAGGGAGCGAGGGAATGGGTGGTCAGGGGTATCCCGCCCTGGTTGACTGAAGCACGCCCGCCCACCGCCCTGCCGCTACCCGCTCGAATCCAAGAACTTGACCTTGATCGCGGCCACTTCGCGGGGCATCTTGATGATGATGTAAGGCGTCGTGAAGGCCATCGTCACACCTTGCCCAGGCTTGGGCTTATTCAGAATCGCCTCAACGATCAGACGCTGCACATCTACTTTGGCGATCCGCTTCACATCCACGCTGAACCCCCCGGTCGGGTGCTGTCCGCCAAAGATCACGACCACCTGCTCGGTCTGCCAATCGACTTGCTTGGCGAGTTTCTTGACGTGCTCCTCGCCCTTGTCCTTCAGAAACTCCTCGAAAGCGCGATCCGTGCGCAAAACCTTGAGGCCTTGCTCCTTCTCGCCGATGTTCGCGCCCCGCTCGATCACCTTGAACGGAATATCGCCCTGGGCCTGGCCAAAGCCACTCGCCGCCATCAAGACTCCCAACAACGCTATAAAGAGGATACGCATGGCGTTCACTACCTATTAGGACGCATCTTAGCCTGTATCGTTGCTACGTTCTTGAGAAAGACCTACCCCGGCTCGGGATTTTCACGTCACAAGAACCTTCTCAGATAGTCTGCATAGATGCCGCAGCGGAAGGCGGCCTCGGCCCTGGTATGGCCTTTCAGCAGCCCGCCCGAGCGCAGTCTCAGGAATGCCTCTTCGCTTGCCAAGGGGCGGCCAGTCAGGAAACCTCTGACCTCCTCCAGTATCGCCGGATCGTTGGACAGCGCGACCAGGAGCCTGCGCAGGTGGTCGCCAAAGGGGCCCTCGTCGCCAGCGGCTTGCGCTTCCAGGTCGTCCAAGGTCCGGCTGTGCCGGACCATCTCATCCAACCCCCGCCGCGTGAGATAGGGCTGCCCGCCGACGAGGGCGCGGAATCTCTCTAGGTCGGTGGGGCTCTTCAGGGGGTCTCCGTAGCGAGCGTTGAGGTCGGCCAACTGGGCGGCGTTGAAATCGGCCAACTCCAGGCGAGTCCCGACGTTGAACGGAGACTGGTTGAGGTCGCTGATGAAGAGGTGGGCCTCGGTGGCGTAGGCTAGGGCGACGGTGAAGCGGTTCCACGTCTCCTCGGCCCGGGCGGCGCGGCGGTTGTGCCAGGAGCGGATCATGCCGAAGAAGTCGCTG
>CAZCSP010000018.1:0-75436 GCA_964501275.1 uncultured Fimbriimonadaceae bacterium
GTCGCAAAGATCGCAAAGAGCCGCGGAGGACTGGGCGATAGACGACACAATGCAACAGCTCCGTTCGTGCCGGGGCTCCTGAATGCGGTTTGGAGGCTGGAACTTAAACCCTTTGCGCCCTTTGCTTCTTCGTTTCTTCGCGGTTAAAAGCGTTTTCGTTGGTCTTGACATGGGCCCTGTAGGCGGCGGATGCATTGTGCCGCCGTCAAGCTTTGGTTGTCTATCATCCGCCAATGAGGGGAGTTGCTCGTTTGAACTCCTTGAAGAAATCTTCGGCGTCCTGTGGGGATTGCTGCCAGGGAGCCAAGCCGCTTTCAAGTACCAGTGAGGCGTCTTTTCGGTAGTTGCCTTTATGCCAGACGCTTGGGCCATACCAAGCCGTATAGACCTTTCCAACTATCCGGGCGGCTGAGCATTCCCACTTTTCACCAGCCGTCGATCCGAACGATGACGGGATGGCCCAGCGAATCTTCAGGTCCGTAGGAGCAGAAGCCAACAGGGCGAACAGATGCTCGGTGGGTCTGTCGACAAGAAGATAGACAGGCCCTCGCTTTGCGCCCTCACGGATGGCTTCGATCATTCGGTCGTCTTCGATAGCCTCGACGCGGATTTGCAGAAGGCACTTTCTCTCTGCGGGTTCGCGGCCGGACTTCAGAAACTTGGCTGCGAAGTCGCGCTCAGGCCCAAGCCCAACCACGACAAGCGTGGCATTTGCGTATGTCGTCAAAAGCAAGCAAACCAAAGCCCCGTAGATTCGCATGACGACATTATAAGCCGATCAGATGCTGTAGGCGGCGGATGCATTGTGCCGCCGTCAAGCCGAGAATCTGTGCCCAAGTACAAGCTCGCTATGCCGATCTGGAGATCGGCGGTCCATCGGGGGACTACCAACCCCTAACGGCCAGCTTTTCATTCTCCAACAAACTGGAGACGTTGATCCCAACCATTGGCTCGCCAAGGCCTTTGCTGATTTCGGCCAGCTTCTTAGGCTCTTTGTAGAACAGCACCGACTCCACGATTGCCTTGGCCCGTCGCTCCCAGGCCTTTTCCTGATCCTCAGGCGAGGAAGAAGGAGCCGACTTGAAGATGCCGGAGCCTACAAACACCGTCTCCGCGCCGAGTTGCATCATGAGGGAAGCATCTGCCGGAGTCGCAATGCCGCCCGCCGAGAAGTTCGGAACGGGAAGCTTGCCGGTCTCATGGACGATGCGGACCAATTCTAAAGGCGCCTGATGCTCCTTGGCCAAGACGTACAGCTCGTCCTCACGGGCATTCTGGACTCGGCGGATATCCGACATGATGGTGCGCATGTGGCGAACGGCCTCAACCACGTCGCCGGTCCCCGCTTCGCCCTTGGTGCGGATCATCGCCGCGCCTTCCGCACAGCGTCGAAGGGCCTCACCCAGGTTGCGCGCGCCGCAGACGAACGGGACCGTGAAGGCGTGTTTGTCGACGTGATTCTCCTCATCGGCCGGGGTCAGGACTTCGCTCTCGTCGATGAAGTCCACCTCCAAGGCCTCCAGAATCTGAGCCTCGGCAAAGTGGCCAATACGGCACTTGGCCATGACCGGGATGGAAACCGCGGCTTGGATGGACTGGATCATTTCCGGGTCGCTCATGCGGGAGACGCCGCCATCGCGCCGGATGTCGGCAGGAACGCGCTCCAAGGCCATGACGGCGACTGCTCCGGCGTCCTCGGCGATGCGGGCGTGGGTCACGTTCACCACGTCCATAATCACGCCGCCCTTGAGCATCTCTGCCAGGCCAACCTTCTCTCGCCAGGTCTTCTTCGCGTTGTCGATCTTCGTTTCGCCGTTCGTCTTCGTCATGTCCAGTTACATCTTACGGCCTGCTGGTTTGTAGGCCGGATTAGGGTGGGGAAATCTGCCAAGAATTGTACCTTTCCAGGTTCAAACGACCAAATACAGTTAGGCCTTGTGGCATGAACAGACTCAGCCCTCGACCACTCATATCGAAAATGGGGAGAGGGCCGGGGGGAAGAGGTTTCGCTTGTAGTCGCCGCGAAGCTTGTATCACATTAACTCCAAGCCCTCAGCAGGACGGCGGCAAAATGCATCCGCCGCCTACAAGCTCCTTCTCGCTACCAGCTCAAACCCCTCCATCCCCCGGCCCCTTCCTCCCCAACCTTTGGGGAGGAAGGGGAGTTCGCCTACCCATAGTTCCGCCACTTGCCCCAGATGTTGGGGTCTTCCCACTCTTCTGGAGGCTCATGGCCTGCCAGTCGGAGGCCCAACATGATAAGCCCGGCGTGCCAGCCTTCATGCCACATCATATGTTGGAGGAAGAGGACGGGATGGTCATAGGCTCCGGCGCTTCCTTCCTTGTCCAGATTCTCTTTTAGCCAAGCCGACAGCGCATCCCGACTCTGCTCAAGATTGCTTCGAAGCAGAGGAAGATCGTTAACGGGCGGGGTCGAATCTTCGAACAGGTAGGCCAAGTCTTCCCATTGCTTTCCGCTGGCCATGCCCAGCCAGTAGAGACGGGATTTATGGAGGTGGCGCAGATGGTCCGCTAACTCCCAGCCATCCTCCGAAGGCTTCACATACAACAATTCATCGTTGAGGAGACTCGCCAGGTTGTCGATGCAGTCGCACTGGCGACGCCAAGAGTCGATCAATCGGTCGGATAGCAACATATGTCTACTATACAATACGTGAGAACTCCCGGCACTTTGCCGACTCATAATGCTTGGGTTCCGGGAAAACCTGCTAGCTGAGGAGCCCTTGGAGGCGATCCATGGTCGCATCGAGGAGGTCGGGTGAGAGGTTCTCCAGGGGTAAACGGACGTCGGGGCAGGGGATGATCCCGGTGCGGTGTAGCACCGCCTTATTGGTCGCGGGCTGGGGAACGCCGCGCAACGCCTCTATCCCTCGGAGGGCAAACTGGAACTTGGCCTGAGCCGACTCCCGGTTGCCCTCAAAGAACTCCTTGACGACCACGGCTAGCCACCCCGGGATGCAGTTCGCGGCTCCGCTGATCGTCCCGGTCCATCCTGCCTCCAGACAGCGCCACAGCAACGCCTCATTCCCTACAAACATATTCTTGCCCTTGGCGGCTTTGACGTAGTTTTCGATGTTCGCTTCGTTCCCACTGCTGTCCTTCAGCCCAATCATGCGAGAGTGTTGCGCGAGACGCTTGATGAGACTGGAACTGATCTCCATTCCCGTTCTTTGTGGGAAGTTGTAGACCAAGATGGGAAGCTCGGTTTCTGCGAACAGCTTCTCAAACCACCGCCCGATGGCGTCTTCGCTGGCTTCCCGAAAGTAGCCGGGAGGCATCACAAGCCCCGCCACCGCGCCTGCTTTGTAAGCCTGGTTGGCCAGCCAGATGGCTTCCTCCAAACTGGGTGTGGCGATCCCGGCGATGATCTTGAGTTCGGGATAGATGGGCACGGCAACCCGCACCAAATCCCGCTTCTCCACCGCGCTCAAAGAAGGCCCCTCCCCATTGGTCCCCGCCAAGACCACCCCCTGGCAGCCGGAGGCTCTGAAGTGGGCCAGCAATCGGGCGATGGACGGCAGGTCCATCTTACCGTCGGGGGTCATGGGGGTGACGGATGCAGGGTAGACGCCGGGCGGGAGCATGGGGTTAGTATAGCGGTGGCATGGGCGTCCCGCCCATGGTTTCCATGACCGTCCCGGTCATGTTCCGGGAAGCGTGGCAAGCTCTTTTGGAAACACAGATTTACGCAGATAGGGAGGTCTCTCAGACTGCCACGGAAAGAGACAGCGCCTGAGTTGCGGGAGGAGGGATGAGTTCCCCGGATTCCCCAGCGTGTTTCAGCCACAATTCGATACTGGTCTGAATGGACTGAACTGCCTCCTCAAACGTAGCTCCACCAGCGGTGCAACCCGGAAGGTCTGGCACATAGGCTCCCCAGCCGTCTGAGCCGGCATTCTCGAAAACCACGGTGTATCGTCTTAGTTCCATCCTGCTTGCTTCCTAATAGTGGATAGCGTACCCTTCGGCACATGCGCCGACAACGAGTGCGGTGCGATGACGATACGCCCCTTTCCTTCTCTACTCCAAACCTGGTGGCTTCCCTCCTGTCTGATCAGGGTCCAGCCGTCTTTCTTTAACCTCTCCACGACATCGCGGTAAGTCACGGCGCAATTCTACACAATGCCATCTCCTCACGTGCCACTCGCAGTATCCTATGCTCCAAATGCAACGGCTCGCTATCTACCCCGGCTCGTTCGACCCGCCTACGCTGGGCCACCTCGATGTCATCGAACGGGCTTCCAAGCTCTTCGATGAGATCATTGTGGGGGTGGGGGTGAATTCGTCGAAGACGCCTCTACTGAGCGGGGAAGATCGGGTGGCGGCTTTGGCGGCAAGCGTCCAGCACCTGCCGAACGTTCGAGTAGAGAGCTTCTCCGGCCTGTTGGTGGACTACGTGAAATCCAAGAACGCCCGCTCGGTAGTGCGCGGACTCCGGGCGACGGCCGATTTCGAGTATGAGTTCCAGATGGCGATGGTCAACCGGCGGCTGGACAGCGAGATCGACACGGTTTTCCTGATGACCAAATGGGAGTACAGCTACCTGAGCAGCAGCATCGTCCGAGAGGTGGCGAACCTGGGCGGCGACTACTCGGGGATGGTCCCGGCCCCAGTCGCGGAAGTTATCCACCGGGCGTTGCGGAAACATAGTGGATAAGTTTTAGACCTGTTTATGGACTCGCCGTGCCACAATGAAAGCCTTAGTCCCGTCCTTTCCCTCGGAGCGCCATGGATATTCTCAGACTGCTCGATCATCTTCACGAACTCGCCGTTGACTCGCCCAGAAGCCTCGGTCCCATCGTTTGGGGCCTCAATAAGGATGAGATCAGTATGCAGATCGCCAAGGTGAGGGCGTCGCTTCCCAACGATGTCAAGGCAGGGGCCGCAATTGTTCGCGAGAGCGACCGGATTGTGGAGTCGGCCAAAGAGGACGCCACGATGACGATGGAGAGCGCCAAGAAGGAAGCCGAGCGGCTCCTCGTTGAGGCGCGGACCGAGGCAGAAAGAATCCTGGAGCAGGCGAAGCTGCAGCAGCAGCAGATGGTCGGCGAGAGCGAAATCCTCAAGTTGTCCAAGGCGCAAAGCGAAGAGATTCGCAACGCGGCGGATCGGGAAGCGGTCGGGATGCGGCGCGGTGCGGAGAAGTACGCGCTGGATGTGCTGACCCAGCTGGAAGGCGTGGTTGGGAAGGTTGCGACCACCATCGAGCGTGGCAAGCGAGAAATGGATCGCCCCGAGCCGGTGCCGGTTGGCGCGGTAAGAGAGAAAGCGCGGGCCTAAAGCGAGAAGGCGCATTGGAGGGCATTCCCTCAATGTCGACCATCAATCTCATATTTCCTGCCACAAGCGATTGACCCGTAAATCAATCTGGGTTAGAATCTAGGTGCCGCGCGGAACCCGTTATGGTGCCTAGAAGAACGAACTTCGTCCTCCTGTTCCTCTGCCTGATTGGACTCGCCCAAGCAAAGGACGTTACGCTCCGCTTTACCGTCTGGGATGGCGACGAATCTCTGCGGATTCTGAGAGACCTCTGTCGCCAATTTGAGAAGGAGAACCCCGGCATCAAGGTGAGGCTGGAGAATTTCAGCGACTACAACCTGTACCACCAGAAGATGCTGGTGCAGTACGCCGGGAATGCGGCCCCGGACGTGGCGATGATGGATATGGGCCACTTCCAGGCCCTTGCCAACCGCAAAGCGATTCTCCCACTGAATGGTTTCTTTGAGAAAACGCCGGGATTCGATATCGGCGAGTTCTACAAGCCGATCGTCGATGCGCACTCGCTGAACGGTATCTGCTACGTCCTCCCCCGCGACATCGCGCCGCAAGGCCTGATCTACTACAACAAGAAGCTCTTCGACGAGGCGGGAATTCCCTACCCTGACGGCTCGTGGACTTGGGATTTCCAGGTTCGGCCCGAGCTCCGGGAGAAGGACTTCCTCTGGGTGATGCAACAGCTCACCAAGTTTGGGGAGGATGGGAAGCCGACCCAGTACGGATTCACCGCCGGCTGGCCCGCCCAGGCGGTTGATACCTTCATGTTCGGCTACGGCCTGGACTACGTGGACGACTACGCCCACCCAACCAAGATCTACTACAACCTGCCAGACATGGTGAGGATCTACGAGTTCTACATGGATCTCACGACCAAGAAGAAGTGGATGCCCAGCAACCAGGAGGTCAGCAGCGTCCTCCAATCCACGACCCAACAACTCTTCGTCCAGCAGAAAGTCGCCATGTTTCAGAACGGCATCTGGGAGGTGCCGAACATGCGAAAGATGTTGAAACCCGGAGAAAAGGGGTTCTTCGAGTGGGACATCGCCCTTTATCCCGCCTGCGCTCGCGACGTCACCGGCAAACGAAGACGCTCATTTCCTACCGGCGGCTCGGGATACTCCATCTTCTCCACCACCAAGCATCCTGAAGAGGCGTGGAAGCTGGTGACGTTCATGTCGGGTGCGCCCGGGATGACGGCGATGGCCAAGGCGGGCATTGCCCAGCCCGCCATTCGCAAGCTTGCCTTGACCCCCGACGTGTGGCTCCCCGGCCCCAACACGCCGATCGAGCAACAGTATCCCGCCAGTCGGATCGTCACCGACCAGGCCGTGCCGTTCGTTCACTTCGACGTCACCGCCGAGTATTGGCCTGAGGTGGTGGGGTTGATCAATGGCCGCCGGGACAGCGTCTACAACGCCCTGATGACCCCCAAAGAGGCGCTGACCATTGGGACGAAGGAAGCCCAACAGCGGATGGATCAGCTCTTGAGAGAGGAAGCAAACCCGCCGTTCAACTGGGGGTTGGGGATTTCGGTGATGGCGGGGATCATCGGGCTGGTGCTCGCGGCGATCTATCTGCCCGAGCGCAAGGTCAAGTACACGCATCGCCAAAAACTGGAGAACCGCTCGGCATATCGCTTCCTAATGCCCTGGCTGATCGGCCTCTGCGTCTTCACCCTCGGTCCAATGGTCCTCTCTCTGCTCATGTCCACCATGAACTGGGACATGATTCGGGAGGCGCAGTGGCGGGGAGCAGGAAACTTCCGGGAGGCGATCATGGAGGACTCGCGCTTCTGGGTCTCCCTCAAAGTCACCACCATCCGAACCTTGGTCGGGACGCCGCTGGGCATTATCTGCGCCCTGATGCTGGCCATGTTGCTCAACCAGAAGGTGCGTGGCGTGCCCATCTTCCGCACTCTCTTCTATATCCCCACCATCGCCTCGACGGTGGCGATGGCTCTGGTGGCCAGAAAGCTGTTTGCTCCTGAAGGCGGTTTGGTCAACCTCGTTCTCTATAGTCCCGTCTTCAAGCCGATCGGCGACGCGATCAGCGCATGGGCCGGGACGCCGAACGAGATGGTGAACTGGTTCGGTAACGAGCACACGGCGATGCCGTCTCTCATCATCTTGAGCCTGCTGAGCGTTGGCGGCTCGATGATCATTCTCTTGGCGGGGCTCCAGGGGATTCCGCAGTACTACTACGAGGCGGCGACGGTGGACGGGGCGAACGCCTTTCAGCGAATGAAGGCGATCACCCTGCCCCTCCTCACCCCGGCCCTCTTCTTCTGCTTGGTTACCGGTTTCATCGCCGCGTTCCAAACCTTTACCGAGGTCTACATCATTACCAACGGAGCGGGCGGAGGGCCGAACAACTCGATGCTGGTGCAGATGATGAGCATTTACTCGGCGGCCTTTGTGACTCTGAGGATGGGATACGCCGCCGCCTTGGCCTGGGTGCTGTTCCTGGTGATTCTCATCTTCACCATGATGCAGATGAGACTCAGCAAGTGGGTCCATTATGAAGCGGAGGCGAAATGAGCTTGACGCAACAACCCCAAATCGAACCGGAAAAGAAGGCTCTCGAAAATTCACGCATCGCCGCTGATTTAGCTTTGTACACGTCTTCGGCAAAGAGGGCGGAGTTCTCGGCGAAAGTCGTGCAAGCATTCACTTGGCTCGCCCTGGTCCTTGGCAGCACCGCCTTCATGGTGCCTTTCTACATCATGATGGTGATGGCGCTGAAGACACCCAACGAGATCGCCACGACCTCAGCCTGGGCTTGGCCGAAGGACCTGACTTGGGAGAACTTCGGGCTGGTTCTCAGCAACCCGAACGTGAGCTTCCAACTGTTCTTCAAGAACACGCTCACCATCGCCACTCTGTCGACTCTGGGAGTCCTTGTGTCGTCGTCGCTGGTGGGCTTTGCCTTTGCGCGGCTGAAGTTCCGGGGGCGCGACCGCCTCTTTATCCTGCTCCTGAGCACGATGATGCTCCCGGGGATCGTCACCATGATTCCCACCTACCTGCTGTACAAGCACCTCCATTGGATCGACACCTTCCTTCCCTTGTGGGTGCCCGCTTGGTTTGGTGGAGGCGCGTTCAATATCTTCCTCTTGCGGCAGTTCTTTATGGGCATCCCGCGTGAATTGGACGAGGCTGCGCTTTTGGATGGGGCATCCTATGCCACCGTTTTTTGGAAGATCATTTTGCCGCTATCGAAACCAGCTTTGGCGACGGTTGGCATCTTCTGTTTCATCTACACCTGGAGGGATTTCCAGGGGCCACTCATCTACCTGAACTCGCCGGACAAGCAGACGCTAGAACTTGGCCTGCAGACCTACCGGTCGTTGAACAACGAGCAGTGGAACCTCCTCATGGCTGGCTCCGTCCTGGTCATGGTCCCTCTGATCGTCCTGTTCCTGATCGGTCAGAAGGCGTTTGTAAAGGGCATTGTGATGACTGGCGGGAAGTGACCGCCGATCTCCAGATCGGCACAGGGACGGCATTGCGGCGGGAGTTGACCGAGAAACCTGTTATCTATTATCGCGATATGCGATAATAGGGACATGTTGAAAGGCCAAGACATCGTGATCCTCCTCAAGCTCCTCGCCCATCCCGAGGAGAAGTGGAATATGCTCAAGCTGTCCAGAGCTTTGAAGATGAACTATTCCACGCTACACGAGGCTGTGGAAAGACTGCGGTATGTGCGGCTGGTAGGGAACTCTCTCTCAGGCGACCGATTGATTGTTAATCAGAGTTGGACCAAGGACCTGCTTTTGCATAGTCTGCGGTTCCTTGTCCCCGCCCGCGAGGGTGCGGCGGTGAGAGGTTTGCCTACGGGGTATGCCGCTCCGGTTTTTTCTGGCGTGTTCGTTCAAGGAAACGCAATGCCACCCGTTTGGCCCTATGCTCATGGCACTGTAGTTGGCGCCCGGCTCGAACCTCTGGTAAAGAACGCGCCTACATTGGCTTTGGAGGACCCGGATCTTTACGCCTACATGGCCATTGTGGATGCTCTTCGATCAGGTGGAGCGAGAGAAGTTTTGAATGCAAAGAACCTCTTGGTTCAGAAACTGGAAGCTGCGGCATGAAGTGGAATCGGAACCTGGCCATGATCAGGCAGATGGCCTTGGAACTTGGCGACCTCACGGAGAATGTCGTTTTTGTAGGCGGCTCCATCACCTCCCTCTTGGTGGATTCCAACGAGGTAAACGACCCTCGGGTTACGAACGATGTTGACGTTGTAGTCGGCGTCATCAATGCGCCACAGTTTTCAGTTGCCGAGCAGAAACTGATCGAGAGGGGATTTCAACCCGTTCCCGAGGTCAGGTGTCGTTATACGAAGATGGGGATGATTCTCGACTTTATGCCGACTGATAGCCGAATTCTTGGGTTTGGCAATCGTTGGTATCCGGCCCTGGTTAAACACGGCGGGGAATCTGATTTGAATGGAGTGAGCATCCGCCATGCGACCGCGCCATACTTCATCGCGACCAAATTGGAGGCCTACCTTGACCGGGGTAAAGGAGATGCACTCGCCAGCCACGACTTGGAAGACTTAATGTACGTCGTATGTGGACGGGCAACGCTTGTCGAAGAGGTTGCCAACTCCGAGGCTGAACTGCAAGAGTTCCTGGAAGATCAAATCGGCGCCTTGGTCGGTCTTCCCGATATCAGTTTCATCGTTGAAGGGCATCTGGCTCCAGAGCCTGTCGAGAAGATAGCTATCACCTATGAACGACTTCTCGCAATCGCAGGGAAACGCAACGTATGACCATCTACTCCGTCGGCTACGGCAACCGAGGCTATGAGGCTTTTCTGGACCTCTTGCGCCGCTACCAGTTCACGCACCTTGTGGATGTTCGGTCGGTGCCGCAATCCAGTTACTGGGAGGATTTTCGTCGGGAGCGGTTGGTTTATCTTCTCTCCCAGACGGAGATCAAGTACGTCTACATGGGCGATACCTTGGGCGGGGTGGAGAATAGCCCGGTGTTGTGCAAAGACCCAGGTTCCGTGGACTTGGAGCCGCTCCTGCGCGAGCCGAAGCTGGAGCTTGGATTGAACAAACTCATAGACGCCACCTCCGATCCCAGCCGCAAGATCGTCCTGATGTGCGGCTGTCTCCGCCCCCACCGCTGCCACCGCTCCCGACTCTTGGGGCCGGGTTTGGTTGAGCGAGGCGTCGAGTACTTGCACCTGAATGACCAAGGCGAGCCCGTGCCTCAGGCTCAGGTGGAACTGGAGGCAGAGCCTCAGGGAAGCTTGTTTTAGTGATATGGGAGGTGTATGCTTAGCCCATGGTTGCCGTCGTCGCATTGGCCTGTATATTGACTTGGGAGCAGGCGAGTCAAGAGTATGATGTGATCCCTTTGCCAGAGCTTGAATTGGCAACCAAGATCAACAATAACGGTCAAGTTGCTGGTTCGATCTCAAAGGATTTACGATCCATTGCTTGCATATGGGAAAACGGAAAGGTCCGGCTTTTGCCCGTCGTATCAGGCGAAAAGCTTTCGGCTTTGGGCGCAATGAAAGAGCACCGCGATGGCTGGGCTGATGTGTACTCTAGCGCCTATGCCGTGAATACAAAGGGCCAGGTAGTCGGAATGTATGGCAGAAAAAGCGACCAAAGCCATCCCTCTATTCCTTGCGTATGGAGTGATTCAACTCTGCTTGACATTGAGGACACGCCTTGGCCTCCAAAAAATGTGGATGGAAACCATACGAGTCTCTACGCTATAAACGACTTGGGCGTGGCAGTTGGTAGTGGCAGAGGTACCGACTATGCTATGTGCCCGATTATGGTTGATACCCAAAAGAAGACCTTCTGGTTCCTGTCGGAAGAGCTACGGTATCAGGGGGTTGCAGTTGATATCAACAACAAGAATCAGGTTTTGGTCAACGCGCATTGGAAGCCATACATATGGGAAGCAGGCCAATTCTACAAGATGTCTGACGAATTTTGGTCGCTATACCCCGCTTCAATAAACGACCATGGTGTGGCCGTAGGTAAAGGCGACACGGGCGGAACTGGCCGTAGTTGGGCATGGATTTGGAAGGACAAACGTATGCAGGTTTTGGATGCATTCGAGGGCGGACAGTTTGGCTCAAAAAGCGAGGCAAACGACATCAATAATCTGGGCGTCGTCGCAGGCGCTTCAACCTATACGGAAGGAGGAAGAAAGGCATGTTTGTGGGTAGATGGCAAGCCCGTGGACCTAACAGAGAAGGTCCCGCTCTTAAAGGACTCTTTTCAAAGTATGGCTATCAGCATCAATGATAAGGGTTGGATATTGGTTGAACACAAGTTTATGGAGTATGTGCTACTCAAGCCCAAGCCAAAGAGGGACAAATCCGTTTATCGGCGTATAAGTGAAGTCCCCGAGTTGTGCTTAAGATATCTCCAAAAACCTCCCGGCTAAAACGTCGTCGCCAACTGAATCTTCTCCGCCGGAATCCCCGCAACCCCGACCATGCTGGTGCCGTTCTCCTCCAGCCAGGCCAGCATCTCTTTGATGCTCCCCACCGCCAGGCAGATGCAACTGTCGGCGGCGCCGTAGTAGAGCCGAACCGTGTCGCCGTCGTTGGCGATGGTCACTCCGCAAGGGAAGACGACGTTTGGTACGTCACCCTCTCTTTCGTAGATGGTATCCGGGGCCATGAACCAGGGTTGGCCTCGACGGATGCAGATATCCGGCTGTTCTAAATCGAATAGAGCCAGTCCCAGTCGGTATAGGCTCCCCGAGGCATGCCGGCGGACGCCGTGGTAGATCACCAGCCAACCCTCCTTGGTCTCGATCGGAGGCGCGTTCAGTCCAATCTTGTTCGCATCCCACCAAGCTCCGCGTCGGGCTGGAAGCAACATCTTGTGGTTTCCCCAACTCTTGAGGTCGGGCGAGTAGGATATCCACATATTCGCCGAGATGTCGCTCATCGGGCGGTGGATCAGCACATAAGAGCCATCAATCTTCCGGGGAAAGAGCGCGGCGTCTTTGTCGTCGGGCTGCATCACAAAACCGAGGCGGGTGAAGCGTTTGAAGTCCTTGGTCTTCATCAGGCTTACGCCCGGGCCATCTTTGCTGAATGCCGTATAGGCGATCACATAGTCCTTCGACTCCGGCATATACGTAATGCGCGGGTCTTCGACCCCCCATAGCTCTTCGGGATACTTGTCAGGGTTGGCTTCAAAGGTTGGCTTTTTGTCGATCTTCCAACCGTCCACCCCGTTGTCCGACCGAGCGACAGTGAGGTGACTGAAACCCCGTCGATCCTCGCAACGGCACATGAGCAGGGTGCTGCCATCCGCAAGCCGCACCGCCCCGGGGTTGAAGACGCTGTGGACAGCATAGGGCCAATCCTGCGCGGTAAGGATCGGGTTGGCGTCGTGGCGGCGAAAGAGATCGGCAAAAGCGCCGTTGCTTTCCAAGTGCCTCAGGTTCACCTTGAGACCCCCGCCAGACTCCAGTTCTCTTCCTGCCCAAAGTGCAGGTGCTCACTGATCGCTCCCAGGTAGGCAAGCGTGGACTCCGCCCCCTGGTTTTCGTTGATTCGATCTTGCTGTAGGCCATCGTAGCAGCCTCCATTGGCCGGGTTGGCCAGGGCCAACGACCGGTCGTTTTTACCGAAGAACCAGTCCAAGGCCATCTGGGCTCGGTCCGCCCAAGGTCTGGAACTATCCATCCGGGAGGCGACCAGACAGGCATCCACCATCCCCCAGGCCTCCAGGGGCTGCTGGTCGAACTGGGGCTTGGGTTTGCCCCGATGCCACACTTCGTCGCTGCCGATGGGCGAGAAGACACTGGCCGAGCCGGTCTGGGCGTGGTGCAGCCAGTCGAGGGATTCAAGCCCGATCTGAATCAGTTCAGAGTCGTCGAAAGTCTGCCCCGCCACCAGGACGGCCTGCGAAATGCGGGCATTGTCATAGGAGGCATAGGGCTCGAACCACTTCCAAGTGGGCGAGGCGTTTTGAGCATAGAGTGTCTTGAGCCGATCCGCCAAATCCCGCATCAGCTTGCGAGCTTCGGTCTTGCCGGATATCGGGCAAGTCTCGCAGCATAGGCCCAGCATGGAGTAGGCCCACGCCCTGGGACTGGTCAACGACGCGACCTGCGGCATCGCCTTTTCCAAAAGGGCAAGCGCAACCGATCTCATCTCCAGGGGGCCAGGGCTGGTCACCCACTCCCCCAGTCCCCAGATCGACCGCCCATGCGAGTCTTCCGATCCGGCGTCCTCCAGCCATCGCCGGTCGTAGGACATAAAGTTTCTAAACCGCCCATTGTCGGGGTTCAGGCTGTGGTGGACGAACGACAGGTAAGTGCTGGCCATCCGATCCAGCGTCTTGTTGGCGACTCCTAGCCTCTTTAGCCGGGAACAGATAATGAGGGCACGGGCATTATCGTCCACGCAGTAGCCTTCGTGCCGATTCGGGATCGGGCCAGCGGCGTGTTGGGCTATGCCGGTGTCGTCCGTGAGCGTTCCCAGGTGGGACAGGTTGATGCGCGACTTGTCGGCTGCGTCCGTTCCTGCGGTCTGAGTAACGTGAAAGCCCAGGCTGGAGGAGCGGCTCTCCTGTCGGGCCTGCTCAAACGTCTTGAGATACTTTAGGCCTGTATTGGCCCAAGTGGTCTCACGTCCGGCGGCGTGGGCGGCTTGCGCCATCTCCAGCATCCGAGAGGGGTTGGATAATAGCAAGTCCAAAGCCTCGCCCAGCGCCTTCGAATCCTTGAACGGAGTCAGAATTCCCCGGTCGTTCGCCAACAGCTCTTCCGCATGCCAATAGGGGGTCGAGACGATCGGCTTGCCGCAGGCAAACGCATAAGCCAGCGTGCCCGAGGTGATCTGGTGCGGCTTCAGATAAGGCGTGGCGTAGATGTCGGCGGCCTGCAGGTAGCGCTTCAGCTCGTCCAAGCTGACGTACCGATCCTCGAACTGGACATGGTCCGCCACTCCCAGGTCCTTTGCCAAAGCCATTAGCGAGCGCCGATAGGAGTCGTTGGTCTGCTTCCGAATGTTTGGGTGGGTGGCGCCCAGCACCACATAGAGCAGGTCGGGATGTCGCTCGACCAGCTTGGGCAGGGCTTGGATCAGGTACTCGACGCCCTTATCGGGCGAGAGCAGGCCGAAGGTGAGGATGGTTGGGTTGGGGCGGAATCCATAGGTCTCTCGAGCTTCGCGAGGGCAGATCAGCGGAACGTCGGGGGTGCCGTGTTGAATGAGATCGACGCGAGCCTCGTTGAGTCCGAATTGACGAACGACCATCTCCTTCGCGCGCTGGCTCATCACCACCACCCGCTGGGAGAGCTGAACGATCTCCTCCAAAACCTTATGCTGCTCGGGGCTGGGGGTTTCCAAGAGGGTGTGCAGCGTGGTGACCAGCGGCATTCTAAGATTCCTCAAGAGAGAAAGCACATGGCTTCCCGCCGTTCCGCCGAAGATGCCGTACTCGTGCTGAAGACAGGCGACGTCGTACTCGTTGAAGTTCAGATAGTCGGCGCAGGTGGTGTAGGAGCATAGTCTGCGCTCCGCGATTTGATAGACCACCTGTGACGGATACTCGTACCCTTTGGCCCGGTCGTTGATCGCGACCACATCAGCTTGGGCCCCGTGAGCCCGCACCGAGTCTGCCAAATCGGCGGTAAAGGTTGCGATACCGCATTGGCGAGGCGTGTGATTCCCTATAAAGCAGGCACGTCGAAGCGTGCTCGTGTTTGTTCCCCTCATATTAATAGGACTCCGACTTATCGGAATTCGGCGAACATCTTGAAACAATCCCAAGAACCCGGACCCTGTTCGAGGCGTCATAGAAAAGGAATGATCCTCCACCTCAGAAAAGGAATCGCCATGGTTTTGGCGCTGCTGGCCCAACAGGCTGAGCAAAAGGACTTCAAACCTCTTGGAGAGTTGTCTGGCGCGGACAGCGCGATAGAGCGGTCGTTTTCGACAATGGTGAATACGGAGAGAGACTTTGTCCAGCTTTGGCGTCAGCACAAGGAGATCTTTGGCGACCCGCCGACGCTATCCGGTGCGATGGTGATCGAAGCACAGGTCCCGAAAGTTGACTTCCAAAAGAACGTGGTGATCGCCTACTTCGCCGGCCAAACCCAGGGCGTGGCGGGTTACTCTGTCGCGGACGTGGATGCCAAAGGCAAGACGATATTGGTGCGTATCGTTCCCGAGATGTTGGGAACAAGCACCGGGGTAATGGCTAACTCCTTTGGCATGTGGGTGTTTCCCAAGCCCCAAAAGCCCGTCGAGCTAGAACTGGTCGTGGGCCGCAATCAGCAGGGGCAGTATCTCACCCGCCCGCTGGGCCGGTTTGAGCCACCCAAGGCCAACCCCAAGTAGCCCCCCAAAAGTAGCCTGGACGTCCGCGTCCGGGTCTCCGTGCATCGGAGGTCCAGGTCCGAGGTCTTCTCGTTGCCACATGGCCCTTCGCGTCCTTGGCTTCTTTGTTTCTTAGCGGTGAATAAAGCCTGTCGCTACTTCAAAAAGCTCAACTCCCTAAAAAGAATCCAAGATCAAAGGCGGCTTCGGGACCGGCTCATGTGTAAGGTTGAACGCCTTCGCTACCGAGGCTCCCACCGACACCGCATCCTCTCTTGACCGCGCATGAACCCTCGCCAAGTCGGCCCCTGGCTCAACCCAGTCTCCTACGCCCACAAGTATCTCCACTCCCACCGACGGATCGATATCGTCGTCCTTCCGCTTTCGGCCCCCGCCCAGTTCGATCACCGCCAGGCCAATCGTCCGGGCGTCGATTTGCATCACATAGCCACCTGCTCCATCCAATCGCAGAGGCTCCGCTACTCTGGCGACCGGCAACGAGTCCGTCTCCCAAAACGCATCTCCACCCTGGGATCGAACCCACTCTTTGAACTTGGCCAGAGCCTTCCCAGACTCCAGCACCTCCTCCGCCAAAGCCTTGCCCTCCTCAATGGACGCTGCCTTCCCGCAAGCCTCCAGAGTTTCTCCGGCGTAGTACACGCAAAGCTCCCGGAACCGGGCGTTGGGGGCCTGTCCGTTCAGAACGTCGTATGCCTCCCGCACTTCCAACGCATTCCCCACCATCGCTCCCAACGGCTGATCCATGTCGGAGATGGACGCCTTGACGCTCAATCCCAATAAACTCCCGGTTCGCACCAAAGCCCGACTCAACTCCTGAGCCTGGGGCAAGGTCTCCATAAACGCCCCGGAGCCGCACTTCACATCCAGCACAATCGTCTCCGCCCCGCCCGCGATCTTTTTGCTGAGAATGCTGCTCACAATGAGCGGAATCGACCCCACCGTCCCGGTCACGTCCCGGAGCGCATAGAGCGCCTTGTCGGCGGGCGCCAGATTGGGCGATTGTCCGGTCAGAGCCAATCCGATCTGGGCGGCCTGAGCCTTCATCTCGTTCGGCGTCAAATCTAGCCTGAATCCAGGGATGGAGCCCAGTTTGTCGATGGTGCCGCCCGTGATCCCCAGTCCGCGCCCGCTCATCTTCACGACGGTCAAGCCGCAGGCCGCCAGCATGGGAAGGAGAACCAAGGTCGTCTTATCCCCCACGCCCCCGGTACTGTGCTTGTCCACCCAGGGCTTGGGCAATCCCGTCAAATCGATCCGCTCCCCGCTCTCCGCCATCGCCTTGGTCAGCCATGCCGTTTCCTGCTCGTCGAGCGGATTCAGATAGGCCGCCATCAGCCAGGCGCTGAGTTGATAGTCGGGAATTGTCCCCTGCGCCGCGCCTTGGGCCAGGAAGGATAACTCCTCATAGCTGTGCCTCTCCCCATCCCGCTTGATGCCAATCAGGTCCACGACGTTCATCGTTTCTTAGTTTGAATGGTTTTCCATGGACCGCCGATCTCCAGATCGGCCAACGCTTGTCCAAGCAAGACGTTTGTAGCCCAATACCCAATGCCAAACGCCTACTGCCCCGACGCCCTCTCCAAAACCTGCGCCGACGTCTTGAAGTGCATTTTCGCTACCTGGCTCAGCTTTTCCGCGCCCTGCGCTTTCACAAACCTCACCCCCGGTTCGATCACCGCCGACGCCCCTTTGGGCAAGGTCACCCCATACTCGTCGCCCAGCCGCTTCAGCCGCCGCAAGAACTCCGCCCTCGCCAAGATCGAGGCCGCCGCCACCGCGATATCCTGCTCCGCCCTTACGGCCGAGATGAACTCCAGGGACTTACCTTTCTCAAAGAGCGCCTTCTTCACCGCAAATCCGCCCTTCGCGAACTCATCCGAGATCACTCTCGTCGCTGAGGTCTGCTCCAGTACGTTCTCAATGGCTCGGGCATGACCCCAGGCCAGCAAGGAGTTCAGATTGCGAAACTTCGCATAAAGCTCGTTGTACTTGGCTGGCCCAATCGAGATCACCGAATGGGGGCAGGTCGCCTTGATCTTGTCCGCCAATCGCATCGCAATCGGGTCGGTCAGCTTTTTGGAATCCTTCACGCCCTCCAACTCCGCCAAGTGCTCCGGCCCGACATAACAGGCGGCGATCACCAAGGGACCGAAAAAGTCCCCTTTCCCGCTCTCATCCACCCCAATATGCCCTTCGTCCATCCCCGTCAAGGTACCGGAATGGAGGCATATCGGACCAGCGCAAAATCGCTGGGTGCGTTAAATTCGTAAAATAAGAACGATGGTCGAGACGCCCCAAGAATTCCAAACCGAGTTGAAGCGAGTTGGCCGGTTGCAATACCACCGATTCCGCCGGGTCGCTGCGATGCTTCACTACTATCGGATCGACCCGATCACCATCGAGGATCGGCTGATGGAAAGAGGTTGTAGCCGGGAGTTCGCGATGTGGATCGTCAAGACCGCTTCCGAGGACGCTAATCTGGCCAAGCGAGTAGAAGACGCCGACACTCCCGAATCGATGGGGCAGGTGGTTTTGAAGGGCATGAACGGAGTTATTCTGCTGGTGATCGTATTCTTGGTCGCCCGCTATATCCAAGTCGTCGAGAGCATGCCCCTGCTCTTCATCGCCGCGCCCTTTCTCCTAATCGCCTCTCTGGTGGGCTCCCTCATGACTATCCGAGGTCTGGTGGAAATCCGAAGACGTCTCTCCGATCGGACTTAGTCAGGGGGCTGGATCATGAAGGCTTGGGGCGGATAGCGGGTCTCGAACCCGCGGCCTCCTCTTCCACAGAGAGGCGCTCTAACCCCTGAGCTATACCCGCCACGTAAGTCCGAATTATACCTGTCCTGTTTTTTGACCTCCTGGGAACTTCGGACCGTTTGGTATCCTTAGCAACATCATGAGGATTTTTCTGACCGCTATTCTCTCCATCGCCGCCGCCATCTCCATGGCCCAGGGACCCTGTTGCCAGGCTGAGAAGAAGCCCAGCCAAGAGGACGCTTTCTTGAAGATGGCCCGCGAGATGGAAATCGCTGCCGAAGGCAAGAAGGCCTGTTGCCAAACCACCGCCGAGAAGAAGGTGGAGAAGGGGGGCGAGGGCTGCTGCAACGCCAAGGGCGAACCCGCCCTGTTCAAGGTCTATGTGGGCGGAGTCGGCTACAAGTTCTTCGGTTGCGAGGACAGCGCCGCCGAGGGGCGAAAGGAACTGTTGGCCCAACACAAGAAGGTCGGCAAGGTTCAGAAGGTAAGCAAAAAGACCTCTCTGTAAGCCATCGCGAAATCTCTGCATAGCCGCAAGCCCTAGGTTGGTTTGCGGCTATGTTTACTTTACGAACCCTCTTTTTCAGCGTTCTCTGCCTGGCGATCTTTGGATGCGGGCGGGACCTCGACGTTTCCGGCAACTACTCCTTGACCTCTGACCAGCAAGCTGCGGCAGGCAGTTTGCAACTCGATCCCGGTGGTAAGTTCCACGCGAAGATCGGCAACTTGGAGATCTCCGGTTCTTGGCAGGCGGGCGACAGCCATGTGTTTCTGCAAGGCTCGGAACTTTTGCCCTCGCAATACCGAGTCGAGGGAGGCCGGCTGATCGCGCAATTCGAGGGCGTGGATGCCAAGCAGTGGCGTTTCGTCAAGAAGGGCTCACAGTCGGTCGCGAATCGCCTGCATTAAGTCGGCGTGTTTTTGGGGATCGAAGGCGTATTCGGCCTGATCCCGAACCTCAGCGGGAATGGACATGGGCGGCTTGGTTGCGTAATCCGAATCTTCCCATGCGTACCTTGGGAAAAGGTGCGCATGGAGGAACGGATCGAGGTTGCCGTAGATGCTGTAGTTGATACGGATCGCATCGGTCGCGCCAAGGATGGCGTCCCCCAGCCGGGCCATGTCCTCCACGAACTGCGTTCTCTCCGTCCCTTGAAGGTCGTTCAGTTTGCCCACCTGGGGATAGGCCAGGAGGAGGCAATAGCCGGGCAGGAATTGAGAATCCCCCATCACCGCGAACCCGCTGGCGAGTTTGGCGATGAGAGCGGGGTTCTCACCGCGTTCCAGTTGGGCGAGGCGTTCAGTGGGGGACATTTAGACCATCACCTGGCATCCGCATTGGAGTTGGATTTCAGCCGGAGAGATCAGGGTTGCGGTTCCCGTCTTTGTAAAGTGGGATATAGCGAGGGTATTTGGATTGAACACAACCACGTCGAGAACCCCTCGAGACAGATAGAAGGGCGGTCCAATCTGCAGATCCTTGGTTTCCGAGCCTTTACTGAGAACTTCGACGACGGCAGAAGGAATCTCGGTGGCTGGTCCGTCGGTCTCGGGAAGGTCGCCACGAAAGATCGACAAGTCAGGCCTTTTAAATGATCCGTCTGGGAACCCAATGTACAGGTTCCGGTATGTCGTTAGTTCATTGCCAGACTCTGCAATACGCTCATCGATGGACCTCTCCAAACGTTGAAGAGCCACCTGATGCCGAGTGCCAGGCATCGCCTCCCAGTAGGGAGTTCCCATTACCATCTCTAACCGAATCCCGTTTTCGTCGGCGTTCGCGATATAAGCCCACAGGTCGTCATTCAGAGCCATCGTCTTCAGTGTAGCAAGTTGCGGACGAGTGGATAAAACCACAACGGCACAGCGGCACAACGGATGCTCAACAAGTGTCGCTGTGGTTTTCAAAAAGGCTGAGGTTAGAACGCATAAACTGCGAACGCCCAGGCGTTGAAGGCGAAGTGGGCGAGGATGAGGGCTTTTAGGCGACGCCATTCCAGGAACATCCAACTGAACAGAATTCCGTAGACCATGGCGCCGATCATCTCGTAGATGCCCTGGTAGATGTGATAACTGCCAAAGACCAAGGAGGGTAGCAGGATGGCGATCCATTTGCTTTGGGTTGCGTCGTGCAGTCTTGCCGTTATGAATCCCCTAAAGACCAACTCCTCGAACGCCGCGCCGATCAGCAGGACCGGCCACATGGTCAGCCACTCCGAAACGGAGCGTGGCACGGGTCCGTAAGCCGTCAGTTCTTGCGGCATCGAGCGGGGGTCAAAGGCCTGCCGGATTGTATCGGAGGTCCAAATCATAAACAGTCCGACCGCTACCAGGCCTCCAACAAAAGACAACACTCCGAGGAAGTCATGGTTTTTGCCGAGGCCATAGTGGCTCCAGCCGCGCCCCGACTGCCACACCAGGTACAGGACAAGGCCGCAGATTGGAAGGTAGTGGCTGAGCCTCACCAACCCATCCTGGAAGAGCGTCAGTGGCTGGTATGACGGAACCGCAAGACCGACCCAAAGTGGCAGGGCGACGAGCGCCAGGAGCAGGCAGACTTCGATCCAGATGCGTTGGCGATCCTTCGCCGTCAGTTCGTTCGGCTGATCTTGCACAAGGTAACGACGATCCAGCTACCGATATGGCCGCCCATAGGGATCGTGGCTGGTGTCCACCCGGCTCTCCACCTTCTCAACCGATTGATACCAAGTCGCCGCGCAGAAGAAGGCAAACAGCACAGCAATCAAGGCCCCGATTCCGAAAATCCGATCGGTCACGCCGTTCCAGCAGCAGAGGACCAAACCGACTACCGCCGCGGAGAGGCATAGGTACAGCAGGCCTTTTTTGGTTGCCTCCCGCTGCGCCCCTTCCCGATCCCAGACTTCCCTTTGGAACTTCGACATCGGCTTCCAATCCACTCCGAAGTCGGTCTTCATGGCTTCGGGTTTGAATTTGCCTCGCAGGTAGGTCCAGACCATGCCGTGCTTGGCCATGGCGTACTGCCCGCTTCGCCAATCCGAGAAAATCTCTTTGTCCTGCCGAGAGTCGATGCCGATGGGGATGGCGAGTGGGCGATTGTCGCAGGCCCAGACTTGCATTCCCGGAACCTGGGCTTCCTTGTTGGAGACCACCAGCAGTTCCAACTGCAAGGGCTCGTCTTGCAAGCCGGTCAGGCGCATGGGATAGATCAGGTGGTCGGTGGGGAAGACGACTTTGAGGGGGTGGGGCGGATAGGGGCCGTCGATACTCTTGCGAATCTCGGCGGCGAGAAAGCACCATCCTTCTTTTGCATAGGCGTCGATCACGGACTGGGCGGAGTCGTCGGATGCCAGGTCGCGTTCTTTCAGCCACGTTAAAATCTCCTTTCCACTTTCGCCGGAGACGACCGAGACCTGATACGCTCCGACCTGTCCCAAACTCTGAACCACCGCTCTGTCCATCGCCGCCGCACTCGCGGCCCTACGGCCCGATTCGGCGTTGGCGAAAACGGGGAAGAGCACCATAAAGGCGATAAACATCGCCGCAAGTTCCAGGGCGAAGTAGAAGATGCGCATGCCGAGGCCATGCTTGCGATACCGCAGGCCCGCGGTCAGGACGATCAGGGTGAAGATGATGGGGCCGACGACGGAAGCGGGATCGATCTCGCGGCTTCCCTGAATCCTGGGCTTGACCAAGTTGAAACTCCCTTCCAGATATGCCGGGTTTACCGCTTTCACATAGCTTGGTTTGGCAGGCAAAGGGATCACCCAGCCGTAGGCGCCCTGAGGGCCACTCAGGTTCGATTCGACCATCATCACCTGCTCTTTCCCGTCGAACTTCAGCACCGCTCGTTGGAACGGAATGGTTGGCTCGGCTTCGATCAGGCGCTGTCGGAAGAACTTGCCGTCGGCCAGAACGGAAGTCAATCCGAGAAGCAGCAAAGCGAAAACCACGAACGTGCGCATCTTAAAAAGTGAGTGTCACCAGGCCGCCCTTTTGGTTCAAATCAACAAAACCTAAAGTAGATTGCAAGGTTTCCGCCCTAATGCCGGTAATGTTGCCTGCCAACAACTGATGGTGGGATGAACCGTGGAATTTACACCACCAGTTTGGGAATGAGCGCACTCCAGCGCGGGATGGACGTAACCGCCAATAACCTGGCAAACGCCTCCACGACTGGTTTCAAGCGAGACGGGCTCATCTTTCAGGACACCCTGCAGCGCGAGATGTTCGCTAACGGCGGCCTTGGCCAATCGATCGGCAAACTCGGGGCTGGAGCCCAGGCGGTGGAGGAGTACACCATCCGCGAGAACGGGGCGATCACCCTCACCAGCAATCCGCTCGACATGGCGATCACCACGCCGAACGGGATGTTCGCCGTCAAGGTCGGCAATCAGATCAAGTACACCCGGGATGGCGCGTTCGTTCTGGACGAGCAACGCCGTCTGGTCACCAAGTCCGGACACCCAGTGCTGGACCCCAATGGCGACGAGATCACTATTCCCGCCGGGAAGGTCGAGGTAGATAACGGAGGCCGGATCATGGCCGCCGGAGCCCCGATTGGGCAGATAGGCGTCTTCGATCTGAATCCGAACAGCGCCTTCATCAAGGAAGGCAGCAATCTTTTTAGCGCCACCAACGGCGTCACTCCCATGGACGAGAGCCCGATTGTGGCTTCCTCCCTGGAGTCTTCCAACGTCAACGCGGTCGAGTCGATGCTCGACATGATCAAGATCGGCCGCCTCTTCGAACTCTCGCAGAAGAACATCCAAAGCCAGGACGAGCTTCTGCAACGACTCATTAGTAGCCTGAACGAGTAATAAGCCGGCCCCTGCCCCGAAGGATCGGGAAGGGAGGCAACGCGAGGTGAAGGATCGATCCTCGCGAAACATCGCTCATGGAAGGCAACGGACACCGGGTTTTTGGTTTTCGGTTTTTGGTTTTAGGTTTGGAATCCCAATACCTAAAGCCCAATACCCAAAGCCTAAAGCCCAAAACCTAACACCCTCATGATGCGATCTTTGAATACCGCCGGCACCGGAATGGTGGCCCAGCAATACAACCTGGACGTTATCGCCAACAACCTGGCGAACATCAACACGACGTCCTTCAAACAACAGCGGGCCGAGTTCCAGGACCTGATGTACCAGACCTTCAAGGCCTCGGGCGTCACGACTGGAAATGCCACCGTCAACCCGACGTCCCTCCAGGTCGGACTGGGCTCCGCCTTCAGTTCGAACGCCATTAACTTCGGCGCGGGTCCCCTTCAAGCCACGGGAAACGCCCTTGATGTGGCGATTAATGGCGAAGGGTTCTTCCAGGTTCAGAAAGCTGATGGGACACTTGCCTATACCCGGGATGGAAGTTTTAAGAGAGATGCGAACGGTTTGCTGGTCTCGAGCGATGGCTACCCGGTCGTGCCAGAAATTACGATTCCCGAAGGGGCAATCGCTATCAATATCGCCAGCAACGGCAGCGTGACTGCTGTTTTGCCCGGAACGAACGAACCGGCCGAGTTGGGGGTGATTCAACTTGCAACCTTCAGCAACCCAGCCGGCATGACCCGAATCGGACAAAACCTCTATCTGTCGGGTGGGGCAAGCGGGGAAGCAACCGTCTCCAATCCTGGCGAAACGGGTGCAGGGGAGCTGCAATCCCGATTCCTCGAAGGCTCGAACGTGCAGGTGGTCGAAGAGATGGTCCGCATGATCATGGCCCAACGCGCCTATGAGATCAACTCCAAGGCCATCCAAACCGCCGACGACATGCTCAGCCAGCTTAACCAATTGAAGCGCTAATGAAACACCTCAGCCTACTCCTGATCTGCCTTGCCAGCCTCGCCTCGGCGCAGGTGAAGGTCTATCCCCCAGCGTCTCCCACGAAGCAGGCGGCGGGCGTCAAAGCCACCGTGCTCGTCAGGGCCATCAGCGATGTCGATGGACCCCGCTACACGCTCGGCGACATCGCCGAGATCGTGGCTCCCGAGGAGCTAAAGACCAAGCTGGAGCAGATCGATATGGGCGCCGCCCCGGTGGCGGGCATTCCGCGTCCCATCGTCGTCTCCCGAATCCAGTCCGTGCTGATGGTCGCCGGACTAAAAGCGAAGGAGTTCGACGTTCGCATCGCCCCCGACGCCAAGGTCGCGCTGAAGGTCCAGACCATCGAACTAGACCGGTTTCTGGAAGTCGCCAAAGAGGCCGTCTCCGCCGTAGTTGGCCCACAAGTGTCCTTAACGAATAGCCAAACCTTTCCCGACTTCGTGGCTCCCATGGGAGAAGTCCAGTTGGAAGCGGGACGACCGACCAAGAGCCCAAAGGGCTACTCGGTCTTGGTCTCAGTCTTCGTGGCGGGCAAGAAGGTCAACTCGCGGGTCATCAACCTGCAGGTCGATGCCGCCTCCGCGTCTGCCGCGATCAAGGCGGGCGATGCCGTCCGCATCTACCTGCGAAGCGCCGGAGCCTCTATCGAAGTTACGGGTCGGGCCCGAACCAGTGGGTTTGCCGGCCAACAGATCACCGTCGTTTCCAGCACCGGATCGGTCCATCAGGGCATCGTCGTCTCCGGCTCCGAAGTGGAGGTCAAGTTATGAAAGCAATGTGGATTGTGGCTTGTGGCCTGTTTGTGGCCTTGGCGTCTGCGCAGAGCGATCAAGACGCAGGTTCCTTGTTCAACAAGGGGATGAAGAATCCCTACCTGAGCCGAACCGCCAAGAACATCGGCGACATCCTGACGATCGTGGTGAGCGAGACCTCTACTGCCAACTACAGCGTCTCGACCACCGCCGCGAAGAAGGACGATAACAGCGTGGCCTCCGCGGTCCTGCCGTTCATCAGCTCGCTCAAGATTCCGCTCCTGGACCAGCTTCTGGGCGGCCTCTCGACCGGGGCGAACTCCTCGAACAGCGGCACTGGCTCCACCACGCAATCCGGCAAGCTGACTGCCCGTGTGACCGTTACCGTGAAGCAGGTCCTGCCCAACGGAAACATGGTCATCGAGGGCGTGCGGATGATCAAGGTGAACAAGGAGGAGCAGCAGATCACCTTCACCGGGATCGTCCGGGAGGACGACGTTCGGGCCGACAACACGGTTCTCAGCGAGCGCGTGGCCGAAGCCCGCATCACCAACCTGGGCAAAGGCCTCGCCGCCGACCGCCAACGCCGCGGCATCCTGACGAGGATTCTGGACTGGCTGTTCTAGGAGGCAAGAAAGCAACATGAAAACACTCAAGATTTCGGATTTCGGATTGCGGATTGCGGAGCGATTTGCAGATTTAGCGGTCCTAGCCCCCTTGAGGGGATTGGGGGTGTCGCTCAGTTCTCCGTTTGTTGGCTTGATCCACCGTGGCTTGGGCTCCTTGAACGCAAATGGGGAACCTGGCCACACTCCCAATCCCCTCAAGGGGGCTCGGACCGCAATAATCCCAACTGGTTCACGACGATTTGCGGAGATTGGGCTCGCGGTCTGTCTTCTGGCCGCAGTCGCCCAAGCCCAGCAGCCCGCCGGAAAGCAGAACGGCAACGGCAACACGACCACTGGCCAGGTGAAGATCAGTGAACGGGAAGTAAAGACGCTCGGCGACAAGCAGCAGCGCATTCTCGATGCCGAGCGGAACGGGGTGGAAGTTCGCCTGAAGGACATCGCCCGCTTCCGAGGCATCCGCGCCCAGCAGTTGAAGGGCGTGGGCCTGGTCATCGGCCTCGCCGGGACGGGCGACACCAAGAAGTCGGCGGTCACTCGCGAACTGTTTGCCAACTATTTCAAGGACCTCGGCATCAAGATCGACGCGAAGGACGTGGACAATAAGAACGTCGCCGCCGTCATGATCACGGCTGAGCTTCCGCCCTTTGCCGCCAGCGGCCAGTATCTGGACATCAGCGTGGAGACCATCGGCGATGCAAAGAGCCTTGTCGGGGGGACTCTGGTGCAGTCGTTCCTCTACCTGGTGGGCGACAAAGAGAACGTCTATGCCGCCGCCCAAGGCCAAGTGACGGTTGGCGGGTTCGATGTCAGCGGGGGAGGAAGCTCCTCCAGCAAGGGCCACGTGACGGCGGGGACTGTTCCCAGCGGCGCGATTGTCGAGAAGTCCCTGCCTGCCAAGTTCGTCTTTGAGAATCGGATGTACCTAGACCTCGATGAGCCGGATATCACCACCGCCCAGCGAGTCGCCACCAAGCTCAACGAGACCTTCCCACAGTATTTGGCCCATGCCGATAACGCGGGCACCATCTCCATGACCCTACCCGCCGGTCAGTCGCCCATCCAGGCGTTCAGCCAGATCGAGCAGGTCCGGGTGATGAGCGACGCCCAGGCGACGATTGTGATCGACGAGAAGACGGGCACCATCGTTTTTGGGGCCAACGTCAAGGTCGGTCCGGCGGCGATTGCTCAGGGAAGCCTGAACGTGCGGATCGACACGGTATTCGACGTGAGCCAGCCCAAGCCATTTTCCAACGGGCAGACCGTGATCGTGCCCACCTCCACCATCACGGTGGACGAGCAGACGGCCCAGATCGCGACCGTGGCCCCGAATACGACGGTCCAGGACCTCGCCAAGATGTTCCAGGCGCTTCAACTGAAGCCGAAGGACATCATCTCCATCCTGCGGGCTCTCCGCACCCAAGGCGCCCTCAAGGCAAGGATCATCTCGCAATGAACGTCAATTTGAGAAGCGCGATGACGACGATGGACGCCATCAAGAAGGCCGAGCCGGAACTGGCGAAGCTGAAGAAGGCGACCGACGGGTTCGAGGCGGTCTTTCTGAAGAAGCTCTTCAGCCAGATGCGGTCCTCCGTGAAGGAGACCCAGTTTGGGCAGACCTTTGGCAAGGAGATTTACAACGATATGTTCGATGAGGCGTTGGCCAATGCCGCCGCCAAGTCGAAGACGCTGGGGATGGGCGACCTGCTCTACCGCCAGATGGCTCCCAAAGTGGTGCGTAGCATCGGCTTCCAGCCGATGCGTCCCTCAACCTTCCAGGTCGAGGCTCCGGCTCCATCGGTGGATTCTGACTCCATCTCCAAGCCTGGAGTGCACGACCTGGAAGGTCGTGCGACACATGGGCAGGATGCCTATGCCACGCCGCAGATGCGTCCCTCAACCTTCCAGGTTGAGGCTCCGGCTCTATCAGTAGATTCTGATTCCATCTCCAAATCTGTACTGCACGACCAGGATGGTCGCGCGACGCATCGACAAGATGTCGATGCCACACCAAAACCATGAAAACACGAGAACTGCAACAACTGTGGTGGGACTGGCTCGGGACTTCCGAGCGGCTCCTCCGATCTCTCTATGAACAGACCGCCGCCCTCACGCTGCGGGACGTCGCCCGCGTCGAACGCATCCAGCCCGAGTTGGATCAGATGATGGCGAAGCTTCGAGAACTGGACAACGAGGCCGTGGCGCTTGCCCATAAGCTGGCCGGGGAGTTTGGCGTTGAGCCGAACCTCCGAAGTTTGGTAAGCGTGCTTGAAAAAGCCGAAGCACAAGCCCTCCAAGGTCTCGGAAACCGCGTCACCGTCGCCGCTCGCAACGTTCAGGACGTGCTCAAGAAGAACCGCGCCCTGATCGAGAACGAGATGACCTATATCAATGGGTCCGTCACGCTCATCGCGAAGGCCGCCGTCCAAGCCCAGGGTCCATTTTCCGGTACAAATGCCGATGCTGTATTAGTGGATCAAGCCGCTTAGGAGAAAACAATGCCCGGCGCCTTTCATGGAATCAGCATGGCCTCCAACGCCCTTCGCGCGTTCCAACGCGCTCTGGACGTCACGGGCCACAACATCTCGAACGTCGATACCCGCGGCTACACGCGGCAGGTCGTCGAATTCCGAGACAACGACCCCACCAAGTTCTGGATGGGCGGCGTCCACGCGCTTGGCAACGGCGTCACCATTGGGTCCGTCAATCGGATTCGAGACGCATTCTTGGAGCAGAGAAAGCTGTACGCCACTGGCGACACTGGCAAGTACCTGCAACTGGCAGACAGCCTGCGCAACGTCGAGTCTCTTTTTCTGGAGCCCGGCGGGAGCGGCATCGCCGACGCCATGGACAAGTTCTACAATGCGTGGTCGGCGCTGTCGTCCAACCCAAACGAGCCCACAGCCCGGATGCAGGTCCAACAGGCGGGCGCGACGCTGGCCAACCGCGTACGCACCACCTATGGCGCGCTCAACGATCAGCTCACCTACACCAACCAGGCGATCACCGACACGCTGAACCAAGTTCAAAACCTGTCTCAGCATATCGCGGAGTTGAACGGGCAGATTCGCCAGAAGCAGGCGGAAGGCATGATGCCGAACGACCTGATGGACATGCGCGACCAGGCCGTTCGCGACCTCGGGCAGTTGGTGGACATCCACACATACGAGCAGATGGATGGGACGGTCAACGTCTTCATGAACCAGCTCACGCTGGTCGACAATGCAGGCGCAGTTCCCACGCCCATGACCTTCGACACCGTGCTTGGCACGATCTCGGACTCCAGCGGCACGTTCGACGTGCGAAGCGGCAAATTGCGGGCGCTCTTCGAAGCGGCGGAGCAGATCAAGACCTATCAGGGGAACCTGGACGCCCTCGCCAATGAGTTGAGGACCCAGGTCAACGCGATCCACTCCACCGGCACGAACCCCTTGGGCAATACCGGAGTTAACTTTTTCAACGACTCCATCCCGCAAAGCGGGGCCATCGACTTCAACCTCGATCCGGCCATCGCCGCCGACCCTCAGGCGATTGTCAGCAGCGTTACGGGAAGCGCGGGAGATGGCGGCCTTGCCCTGTCCATCAGCCGACTGCGCGACGAGGCTTCGGCCGCCCTTGGCGGGGTCACGATGAGCCGGTACTTCGACAACGTGGTGTCCGATGTTGGCCGCAAGACCGAATACTACGAGGCCCAGGCAAGAACCCAGCTTGCGATGAACGACCAGATCGACCGGCAGATTCAGAGCGTTAGCGGGGTTTCGCTCGATGACGAGATGGCGAACATGCTTCGATTCCAAAGAAGCTACCAAGCCGCCGCCCGCGCCCTCACCATCTTCGACCAAGTAACCGAGGATTTAATCAACATGGTTCGCCGATAGCGCGAAGGCTAGAGCATGAGAATCAGCACCGCCTACCAGTTTGAAACGTACAGCTCCGATATGCGGAAGGCGCAAGAGCGTCTGGCGATCGCCGGGCGACAGGTTTCTTCCGGCAAACGCCTGGAGCGTCCGAGCGACGATCCCCTGGGCACGGCTCGCGTCCTGAGTATGCGCAGCTATCGGGCCGCCACCGAGCAGTATGCCAAGAATCTGCATACCGCCAAGGGCACTCTGGGCTATACCGAAGAGGCTCTTGGGAGTCTGCACGAAGGGATTAAGCGAGCCTACACGCTGGCCGTTCAAGGCGCCAACGGCGCGACGGATCAGACCGGGCGCAATGCGATGGCCCAGGAGATTAAGGAGATCCAAGATCGCCTGCTCCAGATCGCCAACACGCGGGGTCCCTCGGGCCAATACATCTTTGCCGGACAGAGCAACAGCACGATGCCCTACACGGTTGCGGGCAACGCCCTCGTCTTCGCGGGCGACTCCAACCCGGTGGTGGTTGAAGCCGGTCCCAACGAGACCATGCAGGTCAACTCGCTGGGCGAACCGATGTTCAGCAACATCTACAGCCAACTGGAAACCCTGAAGAACGACCTTCTGGGGGGCAACGTTGGCGCGATCAGCGGGGTGGGCATCAACGATATGCAGGCGGCGATGACGACCGTCAACGCCGAACGCGGCCAGGTGGGCGCCAAGCTCCGCCAGGTCGAGGAATACACACAACAGTACACCAGGAGGGTGGACGACCTAACTAAGGGGATATCCGACATAGAGGACGTCGATATTGCCCAAGCGCTCACGAGCTATCAGCTCGCTCAAACGGCCTATGAGGCGTCTCTCCGAGTCGCCAGCCAGGGCTTCCGCTTGAGCCTGATGGACTTTATCCAAGGTTGATCTATCCACATGACCCTTTCTAACACCCGATTCGGCGAGATCGAATACTCCGCCGACGACATCATCACCTTTGCCGACGGCGTGATCGGATTCCCGAACAACACCCAATTTCTGCTGTTGAACCACAAGCCGAACACCCCGTTCCGCTGGCTTCAAAGCATCGAGGACTCGGGGCTGGCCTTTCTAGTGGCGTTCCCCGAAGTCATCGCCCCGGGATACGCTCCCGAGATCGAGAACTCGATTGCCCAAGAACTTGAGTTGACCGAAGAAACGCCGCAAATGGTGCTGACTACGGTCACCATTCCCCCCGGCAGACCCGAGGAGATGACCACGAATCTGCTTGGTCCGATCATTATCAACGGCGCAACCATGCAGGCAAAGCAGGTGATCTTGACCGACGAAGCGTATACTGTTAAGCACCGGGTATTCGCGACGACGGAGCGGATCGCTGAAAAGGTAGCCGCCTAACACAGCGTTCGATCTATCGTTACCGGCCATGGAGGGCTATCGAGCATGCTGGTGCTCACTAGAAAACTACATCAGAGCATCGTCATCGGAGACCAAATCGAGGTCGTTGTGCTTGAGGTCCGCGGCGAACAAGTTCGCCTGGGCATCAAGGCGCCCAAAGACGTCACCGTCCATCGTAAAGAGATTTACGAGCAGATTCAGGAAGAAAATAAGAGCGCGGCCAATGTACGGTTGGAGGATATTCCGGAAGGCTAACGTACGCGAAGCGTGTAGCCGTGGGCAGGGACCCGCGATGAGACTTGTATCTCGTCGGCAAACTTGTTGTTATCTACAAACTGGGTTCGCGGGTCCCTGCCCACGGCTACACGCTTCGCGTCGGCTTGCTACGTCATGAACCTTCGCGAACGTTATCGACCTATCGCCGTGGCCTCCAATTTGTTGGTCATCAGTAGCTTCTTCGTGCTGGTGGTTCTGCTTGGCTTCAACCAGGGGTTGAGTCTCGTCAACGTCGCCATTGGGAGCGCGATCATTTTGATCGCCAACATGGTGTTCGTCTGCTCTGGCATCCTCGTCCCCTCCTTGGTCGCACCTGGACAACTTGTGTTCCCCTTGAACATCACCTTGCCCATCGTCTATTCGGCTTGGACAGTGGTCGTGGCCTATCTGTCCTGGAGAATGGGAAGCCCCTTGGAGCCTACGTTGGAGGTTTTTCGGCGGTTTGCGAATCTGTTTGAGTTGAAGGATATGATCTGGTTTCCGGCGGCCCAATTCGTGGTGATGACGATGGCGGCGATCGTCAACGCGAGGACCCCTTCCCAAAGTGTAGACTCGACATAATGCAGGTTCATTTCGGCGAAGAACTGATCCGCGCGGAGTGGACCCGGGCGGTGGCGTGTCTGGGCACCTTCGATGGGGTGCATCGGGGCCATTGCCAGGTCATCGGAACCGCCGTCGAGCGGGCCAAAGAGCGCGGTCTTCCCTGTGTGCTCGTCACCTTTGACCGCCACCCCGCCGCCACCCTCGCGCCCGAGCGCTGCCCCAAAGCCATCGCCCCGCTTGCCTCCAATATCAAAGCCTTCGAGTCGCAGGGAGTTTCGGTTGCCCTCATCCTGCCCTTCACCCGAGAACTGAGCGAAACCACCGCCCAAACCTTCCTCGACCACGTTCTGATTGGCGAAGCAAAGGCAGAGATGCTGATAGTCGGGCACGATTTCGCCTTTGGCAGGGGTCGGGAAGGGAACGCGGAATGGCTACGCCCCCGGATCGAGACCGAGGTCATCCCCCCTTTTGAGATCGACGGGCACCGGGTCAGCAGCAGCGAAATTCGGATGGCGATTGAGACCGGGCAGATGGAGAAGGCCAACAAACTCTTGGGCAGATCTTTCAGCCTGATGGGGGTTGTGGTCGGCGGGCAGCGGCTGGGTCGTCAACTCGGCTACCCCACCATCAACCTCGCCCGATCTTACGATGGCGTCCTGCCGCGCGACGGAATCTATGCGGGCATGGCCGAGACGAGCCAAGGCGTCTTTAAGGCGGCCATCAGCGTCGGGCTGAGGCCAACCGTCGATGGCAACCATCGCACGGTAGAGGCCTATCTCCTGGACTATCCCGGAACGGAGATTT
Organism: uncultured Fimbriimonadaceae bacterium; assembly: GCA_964501275.1. Classification (GTDB taxonomy): domain Bacteria; phylum Armatimonadota; class Fimbriimonadia; order Fimbriimonadales; family Fimbriimonadaceae; genus 55-13. The sequence continues at coordinate 32,444 of CAZCSP010000018.1, forward strand.
ACGGCTCCTCGGTAGATTTGGCGTTCCATCGGCGACTAAGAGATGAAGAGAAATTCGATTCGCTCGACGCCCTGAAAGACCAGATGGCCCAGGACGTCGCCATGGTTGCAAACGACATTGCTTTCCGTTAACGTCTAGAACCTTATGAAGAAGCCCATTCTCATCGTCGCCGGTATTCTCGTTCTGCTCGTCGGCATCCGCGTGATCATGAGCATGGGTGGGGCGGATGACAAGAAGCTGATCCGCGAGGCTCTCGCCGAATCCATCCTGGCCAGCAAAGAAGGCCGCCCCGGCGGGGTGATGGATAAGATTTCTGACAAGCTGACCGTCAACAACGAGCAGTTCCGCAAGGGGCAAATCTTCGACGTGATCCGGGACATGAAGCCGGACGTCGAGGTCTTGCAACAGGATCCGGTGGTGATGGGCGAGGAGGCCCAGATCACGTCGCCCGTTCGTCTGAAGTTGAAGTTGCCCATTGGCAACGGCTCGGCTTTCGACCAGACCATCCAAGACGTGACCCTGGTCTTCGCCAAAGAGTCCGCGACCGAGTGGCTGGTCATCCCGACCACCAAGTGGCGGCTAAAAGAGGTGAGGCTCCCAGACAATGTGATGAGCCAGATCAGCGGCCTCGGGAATTTGGGGACCCTTGGCGGGTTCGGGTTTGGGTTGTAGGTCGCCATCATTCAGGCTTTTCTCCACCACGAAGAAACCAAGAAACAAAGAGCGCGAAGGCTGTCTTCAGGCTCTTCATGGTTTGGGGTTTCTTGGTGCCCTTGGTGGTTTCTGGACGTTGGAGGGAACCGTCGCTGAACGCAGGAAGGCGCAGGGGTAACGGCGGGAATGTCGTCCCTTTGATTTTTGCGATAGAATCTATCTGCGATGACTCCGATGAGCAAAGGCTTGAAGCGAGCCGCTTTTCTTTCGGCATGGATTAATTTTGGTGCCATCGGCTTGTGGATCTGGGGGTGCTTGTTGCTTGGAGGACTTGAGCCCTTTAGCAACACAGGAGGACTTACCATGCTCGGCATGAGCATGAACTTGGCCAGCGGAACGTTCTATATCCAAACACGTGGATCGGTTGGCCCCCGGCTGTTCGTCCTTGCAATGTCTCTGCTTATCGCCATCCCGGGGTTCGTTCTATGGAAACACCGCGCGTTTGCCCTAAGTTCAGCCACCGTGCAACAAGCAACTGGACTACTAATCGCTAGCCTAGTGCTTGCGACCATCTCTTTTGTCATAGGAGTCCGGGCGTTGAAGCAAGATCAGAAAGCATCTCTGCTTTTCCAAACAAATCCGATCTCAAAGACCTAGCGCAGACGAAGATTGCGTAGGTATAATCCCTTCTTGCGTCAGCCGACTGAAAGCGCGGCGCGCCTCTGGCGTGTCTACTCATCATTCAGACGGACCTGAATCCAGAAAGGATTCGCGACTCGGACCAATACCCTCTAGACGGGGTGTGTTGAGGGATCAGAAGAACAAGAAATGAAAGTCAGAGCCAGTGTCAAAAAGATTTGCGACAAGTGCAAGATCATCAAGCGCGAAGGCGTCGTGCGGGTGATTTGCGAGAACAAGAAGCACAAGCAGCGACAGGGCTAAGGGCTGACGGAGAAAGAACGAACTAGATGGCACGTATCGCAGGTATCGACCTCCCCCGAGACAAGGCGGCGCAATATGCGCTTCCTCTGATCTACGGCATCGGCAAGCACAATGTAGTCCAGCTTCTTGAGAAAGCGGGCGTCGACCCCCGAAAGAAGGTCCGCGACCTCACCGAGACCGAGATCGCCCACCTTCGCGAAGTTCTTGATCGAGACTTCCAAGTCGAGGGAGACCTGCGCCGAGAAGTCAATGGCAACATCCGCCGCCTGATCGAGATCGGCTCCTATCGAGGGCTCCGACATCGACGCGGACTCCCGACCCGGGGTCAGAACACCCGAGCCGCCGCCCGAACTCGAAAGGGACCGAAGAAGACGGTCGCCGGTAAGAAGAAGGCGAAGAAATAGGGCTTAGGCATTCGGTGTTGGGTCTTAGGAAAACCCAAAGCCCAATACCGAATGCCTAGCACCCGACACCCAACACCCAACACCCAAAAACAATGGCAAGAAAAGCAGTCACGAAGGGCAAGGCGAAAGAGAAGAAGAACATTCCCACCGGGATGGCCTTCATTAACGCCTCATTCAACAATACGCTGATCACGATCACCGACCCGCAGGGCAACGTGATCTCCTGGTCCAGCGCAGGCAATGCGAACTTCAAGGGAAGCCGAAAGGGCACTCCGTTCGCCGCCCAGGTCGCCGCCGACAAGGCATCCCGACTGGCGCAGGAGCATGGCCTGCGAAAGATCGACGTGAAGGTTTCCGGCCCCGGAAGCGGACGCGAGACAGCCATTCGATCCCTTCAGGCTTCGGGCTTGGAAGTGACCAGTATCACCGACGTGACCCCGGTTCCCCACAACGGGTGCCGCCCGCCCAAGCGACGAAGAGTTTAACCACCCCAGACCTGGAGGTCCAGGCTACAAAAAATGCCAACTATTTCCGCATCTGATCTCACCACCGACTACGGCAAGTTCATTCTCGAGCCTCTAGAAAAGGGCTATGGGCAGACCATCGGCAACGCCCTTCGCCGAGTTCTCCTCAGCTCCATCCAAGGCGCGGCGGTATCCGCCGTCCGCATCGACAAGGTTTTCCATGAGTTCGCCCCGATTCCCGGCGCCAAGGAAGATACCACCGAACTGCTTTTGAACCTGAAGGACCTGGCCATCTCCATCGACACCGATGCCGGGATGCCAACAGAAGATCCGGTTCTGCGCATCGACGTGCAGGGGCCGGGCCGAGTGACCGGCGCGGACGTCGTTTGCCCCGAAGGCGTCGAGATCGTGAACCCCGAGGTTTATATTGCTACCCTCAGCGACGAGAAAGCCAGCCTGAATATGGAGCTTTACATCGGCTGGGGCAGCGGTTACCTTCTTCCTGAAAAGCAGGAGCGGTACCGAGGCATGATCGGCGTGATCCCCACCGGATCGCAGTACACCCCGGTTCGAAAGGTCAACTACACCGTCGAATCTACCCGCGTGGGGATGCGCACCGACTACGAGCGACTGGTCCTCGACATCTGGACCAACGGCGCGACCAAGCCGAACGACGCGCTCAGTCAGGCTGCCCACATTCTCGACAAGTATTTCCGAATGTTCTTCGACCTCGGCGCCGCCGGATTCGAGTCGGATATCGACATCAACGATGAGTCGATCGGCGATGTATCCCACATCCCGGATCTCCGCATTGAAGAGCTTGATTTCTCTCAGCGCACGTTCAACTGTCTGCGCCGCGCCGGTTTGCTCACGTTGCGGGCGTTGGCTACCACCACCGAGAGCGACCTCACCAGCATTCGCGGCTTCGGCAAGAAGTCGCTGTTCGAGGTTCGCGACAAGCTGGCCGAGCACGGCATCGAATTGAAGCCACCGAAGGGCGGCTTCCGATCCGTCGATCTTCTCGATGACGACGACGACGATTTCTAAACAACCATGAGACACCTTGTAGATAGAAGAAAACTTGGGTTGCCAAGCGACCAGCGCCGGGCCCTCTTGACGAACCTTCAGCGGCAGTTCATCCGCCACGGGTACGTTCACACCACCTTGGGTCGGGCAAAGGAGCTTCAGAGACTCGTCGAAAAGCTGATCACCTACGCCCGAGAGGACTCGTTGAACGCACGACGTCAGGCTCGAAAGGTCCTCGTCGGCCACTCTTCCAGCAGCCCCAAGAACGCGAAGGAGCTGGCAGGCAAGACCGACTTTGAGAAGACCCAGATTCTCGCCAATAAGAGCCTGCTCAACGGGGAAGACCTGGTCAAGCACCTGTTCGACAACATCGGCCCCCGATTCAAGGATCGAAACGGCGGCTATACCCGACTGACCAAGACCGGCTATCGCCGCGGCGACGCGGCCCCAACTGCCGTCTTGGAGTTGGTTGACTAAAGCTGTGGCATGGGCTGCCAGCCCATGCGTCGCCTGACCTGCCAGGTCAGGCTTTGAGGATTGTATCAAGCCTGAGCGTATGGTCAGGCAAAGGAAATGAGAAGAGTTAGGCTCACCATAGCCTACGATGGAACCGATTTCTGCGGGTTCGCCCCGCAGCGTGACCAGAGAACTGTTCACGGAACATTGACAGAAGCTGTTCGCCGGGCAACCGGCGAGGATGTAGAGATCGTCGGCGGGAGTCGAACGGATGGCGGAGCCCATGCCTATGGCGCGTCCGCCCACTTCGACACCGCCAACCCGATGCCCGTGGGGACATGGCGTCTGGTGCTGAACAAAGCCCTCGACGAGGACTGCCGGATTGTGGAGTCGGAGGAGGTTTCTCCCGAGTTCCACGCCCGATTCAGCGCCACCAGCCGGGTCTACCGCTACCGATTCCTGCTCAACGAGTTCGACCCCTTCCGCCGTCGCTATGCGCACGCCTATTGGAAGGACCTGGACTTGGATGCGATGCAGGAGGCGGCCAAGGCTCTTTTGGGAGAACACGACTTCCGGGGATACACCGAAGAGGTTGGACCAGAGGTGCTAAACACCCGTCGAATCCTCTATCGAGTCGATCTGACTCGGGTGGAGGATGAAATCCACTTCGAGGTAGACGGAATCGCCTTCCTCAGAGGCATGATGCGCCGAATGGCGGGAATGCTCTTTGAAATTGGGAGGGGACACCGACCGATTGAGGATTGCGCCCGCTTGCTGACTGAAGAACGAAATCAGATGCAGTGGCCGGTAGTGCTCCCCGCCAAAGGTTTGACCCTGATGAGGGTGAACTATTCGGTGGACGGATACGACGCGCGAAAGCAGCCTTGGGGAGAAGAGTAGGGAATCAGGGAGTTAGGGAATGAAGGAATGCTTCCCTTATTCCCTAGTCCCCAGGTAACTACAAGCATCCACGACCTGGAAGGTCGTGGGACACATGTGCAGGATGCCCATGCTACATCACAGCTTCGAGATTTGGCCTATTCCCATTAGGGGAAAGCCGGAAGCGAGTCGAAAGACTCGGCAGACCGACAGCGCCCGCGTTGTCAACGACCCAACGATTCGGCTATGCCGCATCGACCGAAAGAAAATGAACAGAACCTATACACCAAAGGAAGGAACGATCGACCGCAAATGGCATGTGGTCGACGCAGCGGGCATACCAGTCGGTCGCCTTGCGGGCCAAGTGGCCCAAGTGCTTCGCGGCAAGCATAAGCCCACCTTCACCTATAACGCCGACTGCGGCGACTTCGTCATCATCATCAACGCCGACAAGGTCGTCCTGACCGGCGGCAAGAAAGACGAGCTCATCTACTGGCACACCGGCTGGCCGGGCGGACTCAAGAACGTCTCCCGAGGCAAAATGCTGGAAGACGATCCCGTCAAGCTCGTCGAAAAGGCCGTCTGGGGCATGACCCCCAAGACCAAGCTGGGCAAGGCGCTCTTTAAGAAGCTGAAGGTTTACGCTGGCTCCGAGCATCCTCATGAGGCCCAAAACCCCACGCCCCTGAACATCAAGAAGGACTAACGAATTTAATGGCAGCAACTCAAAGCAATTACGGAACCGGTCGCCGCAAGCGGGCGATCGCGCGAGTCTGGCTGGTGCCGGGCGAAGGAAACATCACCATCAACGGACGCAAGTTCGACCAGTACCTGGGCCGACCCGTCCTCGAGATTCTCGTCAAGAGTCCCCTGGTCCATCTTGGTATGGATGGCCGCTGGGATGTGAAGGCGACCGCCAAGGGCGGCGGCATTACCGGCCAGGCCGGCGCCGTCAAACTCGGCATCGCCCGAGCCCTGGTGGAGTACGACGAGACTCTGCGAAAAGAGCTACGAGCTGGCGGCTTCATGACCCGCGACTCGCGGATCAAGGAAAGCAAGAAGTACGGTCGCAAGAAGGCGCGACGCGGCTTCCAGTTCGTTAAGCGTTAAGAGCAACGTGGCTTGGGCGTCCCGCCCAAGGTTTCCACGACCGTCCCGGTCGTGCTGATGGGGCCGCCGAACAGATTCGGCGGTCCCATTTTTGTTGCGCCACCTACCTGGGGTGGGGAAGGAGTGGACGGAAGTTAGAGTTTAGGTGGAACATGGCAGAGTGAAAATAATGGATCGTTCATGGCCTCCTCTGCTTTCGCAACGTTCCTTCAACAACAGCCACCCGCAGGTTGGCTCTCCACCCGCGTGAACCTGTTAAGTTCAATGATGCCTGCTCCCAAAAAATAATTTGGCAAAATTCAGAAACATGCTCTATAATGCAGGTATGGCGAAGATGTCAAGAGGTTGGTTGGTATTCTGCCTGTTTTGGCTCACCGTGGGCGTCTGGGCATTTGGCCTTGCGCGCGAGCCGGGCTTGGGACAGGTGGGCAGTAGTCTACGGTCCTTCATTCACCCGGTTCAACCCATGCCTCAATCGGAGGGGTGTCAGCTATGAGAAGAGCCTTCACGATTCTCGAGGTTCTCATTGTCGTTCTCATCGTTTCGCTGTTGGCGGGCATTATGTTTGTGGTGAGCGCCCCCGCAAGGGAATCAAGCAGGCAATCAAGCTGCATTAACAACCTCAAGCAGTTGTATGTGGCGGTCACGCTCTACTCGGGCGACAACGGCGATGGATCGGTAAACGGCTTAGATGGCTTGGCGTTCATTCCTGGTGGCGCTACCAAAGCTTTGAGTCCGTACATCAAAGATAAGCAAATCATCTACTGTCCAGACTCGACACAACGAATGCGCGATAGGTTTGCGTCTACGTACGCATATTCGATTATGCAGAATTTTGTAGACATTCCCATACGACCAAGCACGCTTGCTTTCCTGAAACAATACAAAGAGATGGGCACCTCAACTCCTATCATAAGCTGTGGCGTTCACGATGAGATGTTCTACGCGCCCCGTGAATCGACAATTAATCCGGTCTTTGCGAAGCCATTTATGATCCATCTTTTAATGAACGGTAGTGTAAAAAAAGGCCGATTCGATGAACCTAGGATGAAGCTTTTTACAAACTAGTATATGAGGTAAACAATGAAAATGAAACGAACGATAGCAATGTGGATTGCTGCTCAGATTGGAGCCGTCTTTGCCCTGCTACTTGTGTTTGGAGTACAGCTTGCCATTGCTATACCCTGCGATCAGTCGCAAAGCGTTACATGCATTGGCACAGGTTGCGAGCTTGAATTTGGCTCGCTGTATGCCTGTTGCAATACGTTGCCTGGAGTCTGCTGTCAGAGAGCATGCAGGTATATTGACTGTGGTGAATGTGAAGGCTCAGGAAACATCGCATCGACAGGCATAGAACTGGGACTTCCTTGTGAGGACGGATACTGTTGGGGAGAGCTTTAGCAATCACGGCTGCGGTCATACTTCTGATCGCAGTTGGATACTTGATCTACCCAAGAGAGGATGGGAATCAAGTTGCCCTGCATAGCGTTGAGGCTCTGCAGGCGAGCAATTGGCGCGATCTGTATGATCGCGTCGATGACAATACCAGGCAAGTAAACGGGTGGACGGAGGCGACTTTTACGGCCTTTGCCAGTACACTCACGCGTGGCTTGGAGGACTGGAAGGTAACGACCAAAATCCGTCAAGATCCCCCTCCGCCGCCTGGCAGCATCAGCATGCAATCGTTCGACCCAAACAATGAGGCCTGGCTTGACGTCACTTTTCACTCTAAAGAGGCGTCGAAGCCAATAACGCGGACCGTCATAGCGAGGAAAGATCCCACTGGCAAATGGCGCGCCGACATCATCGAACTACTGATCGCGCGGAACTATGCATCGTTGAATTCGAGAGAGCGGCTCGAGCGGATGCTTGAGGCGATGAAAGCCGCAAATATGACGAAGTTGGTGATGCCTGCTCGAAAGGTAACCACGACCCCGGAAAGGATCAGTCAAGTTCTTGCCGGCGAACTTCCGCCGGGGAAAGTTTTTCTCAGAGGATAAACGCCCCTCGGATCGCGTCCTAGAAAATCGGGCCTGGTGTATCCCGGTTGCCTTATGTAAACTGATCTGGCTTGGGATGATCCAAGCTTGAGGATGTCGCGCTTAATGGTCACCAACCCCTCGTCCGCCGAGCAACCAACCGTCGCGCAATCTCCTATTCGCAAACCCGCCGTCTACCGGCTCCTCATCATCGCCCTCCTCGCTGAAATCGCCTATGGGGTGATGAATCTATCCACGATGCCCGTGTACCTGTCGTGGACAGACCCCAAAGACGGTGCATTCCTGCCCAGTGGACGAGGCTTTGGCGAAGCCATTGTTGGTCTGGTCCTGGTGGCTTTCCTTCTCAGTGAGGCGATCTTCAAGGGGCCGATGGGGCACTTGGCCGACCGGGTTGGGCCGAAACGGCTGATGATCTTTGGTCCGGCGCTGTCCATCGGCACCTCGATCCTCAGCCTCTTCGTCCCCCACGGTGGAGGCTGGTTCGAGGTTCTGTGCTTCGTTCTCCTCCGGGCCATCGATGGTCTGGGCGCCGCCATGCTCTGGCCGGCGGCGTTCTCGGCGATGGGGGATGCGGTCGACGACAAGCAGCGGCAACAAGCAATGTCCCTGCTGAATCTCTGCTACATGCTCGGCATCGCCCTGGCCCTGCCTATTGGCGGCATCGCGAACGACCTCGCCGGGGTCAAGTGGGCAGGCCTGATTCTTGCCACGGTCCTGTTCACCGCCGTCACCCTGGGCGTGTGGAAGTTGGTACCCAGTGAACACCATTCCCAAGAGAGCGAAGAGGAGCCAACTGGATTCAAGTTGGGCGAATTCATCGAGTCCTGCCGCCAGATTCCTTCCTACCTGTTGATCGCGGTGGTCACCTTTACCGGGATCGGTTTCCCCATGGCGATCTTCAAGCTCTTTCCCATCCAGGAGTTTGGGATGAGCGAGACCAAGATCGGCTTCCTGATCTTCCCCGGCGCCATCGCGATGGGTATTGCCAGCGTCCCGATGTCGAGGTACGGCGAGAGGGTTGGCCGGGCTCGGGCGGTCCACTTGGGAATGGGCCTCTGCTCCATCGGCTTGGCCCTCATCGCGGTGGGCGCGTTCGTCCCCTGGATGCGAAGCCCGTGGATTTTGGCGATTGGGGGCTTGCCCGTAGGAGTCGGTTTTCTTCTGGCGATCCCCGCCTGGATGGCGAGCGTGGCGGATATCGATTGTAAGAAGCGCGGCGTCAATCTGGGAGCCGTCATGACCGCCCAAGGTCTTGGGGCCATAATTGGAGCGCCCATTGGCTCTCTGATGTACGACAAGCTTCAGCGAGTCGGCATAGAGGTAGGCCTGGGCGCGTCCATGGGCCGCTACTCCCCGTTCGTCGGCTGCTTCGTCTGCGTCACCTTCGGGTGGATTTTGAGTTTGAAGATATTGAAGGACAGGTAGGGGGAGGGCGTTGGGTGTTGGGTGTTGGGTGTTAGGGGGGAAGCCTCTTCATAATGGGTCCCCTTAAGTACGGCGTCATCCTGAGCGAGCCAGAAGGAGCTTGTGTTGAGCCGATTGCTCGTCGCGAGTCGAAGGACCTCACCCGCCTGTAGCTTCATCCTTACTTACATGCGGGTGACGTGTTTCGACTTCGCGGCATAGAACGCTCTACAAAAAAACGTTCGGGCCGCTCTCGCTCACTATGACGCCTTACTACGAGTGTTAAAAAGCCCAAAGCCCAATGCCCCACACCCAATGCCCCACACCCAACACCCAACGCCGTCCCCCGCCCCCTGCCACAATCTCCTCATGACCGCCGAGATTGTTTCTGTGGGGACGGAGCATTTGCTGGGGCAGATTGTGGACACCCATGCTCCCTATATGGCCCGCATCCTCGCCGACTGCGGGATTGGGTGTGTGCGCCGCCAGACGGTGGGGGACAACCTTGAGCGCCTAGTCGAGTCCCTGCGCCTCGCCCTTAACCGGGTCGATATCGTGGTCTGCATCGGCGGCCTTGGCCCCACCCAGGACGACATCACTCGGGATGGGATCGCGGCGGCGTTGCGGGAGGACTTGGTCCTGGACCCGGCCTACGAGGAGACGCTCAAAGAGATATTCAGTACCCGGCGGTTTACCTGGGTGGAGTCCAACCGCAAGCAGGCGATGCGCCCGACCTCCGCTCGCTTTATCGACAACCCCAATGGCACCGCGCCCGGACTGATCTGCCAAAAAGAAGGCAAAGTCGTCATCGCCCTCCCCGGCCCTCGGAACGAATTCAACCCCATGGCCGACGGCCCGGTTCGCGCGTTCCTAGAGACCGTCCAGGGAGGACAGGTGATCCACTCTCGGATTCTGCGCATCTGCGGGTTGGGCGAGAGCTACGTCGAAGACCAGATCGCGAGCCTTCTCCAAAATGAAAACCCCACCGTCGCCCCCTATGCCCACCCTTCCGAAGTCCACCTGCGCCTCACCGCCCGCGCCGAGGCTCGGGAGGAGGCCGACGACCTGATCGATCCGGTGGACTGGCAAATCCGCAGGATCCTGGGCAACGCGGTCTATGGAACCAACGACACCACCCTGGAAGAGGCCGTCATCCAACTGCTTACCGAGCGGGAAGAGACCGTAGCGGTGGCAGAGAGCCTCACCGGTGGGTGGCTTGGACAAAGGCTGACCGCCGTTTCGGGTTCCGGCGAGGCGTTTTTGGGTGGAATGATCACCTATGACCTTGGCGTCAAGGAGAACCTCCTGGGCGTGAAGACGGAAACGCTCGAACAGCACGGTCCCGTGTCGGAGGAAACCGCGACCGAGATGGCCAAGAACGTTCGCGAGATGCTGAAGGCAACCTATGGCGTCTCCCTTACCGGAAACGCAGGTCCCACGGCGGACGTAGACGGCAAACCCGTTGGTCTGGTTTACATCGGCCTAGCGGGGCCAAGGGGCGTCGATATCAAGGAGCACCGGCTGCGGGGAGCACGGAACGATATACGCCAGCGATGCACCCAACTAGCCTTGGTTCAACTTCGCGAGGCGCTCATGCTTAACGAGTAATGGTCTCAATTCACCAGGATGGAACTTCGGGTCGTTTGGTTTGGTAGCCTGTAAGTTAAGAACATGAGCCTATTTGTTTGTTCCGTCCTCGCCGTCGCGGCGCTTCAAACTCCACGCACGATCGACCTGCAAACGCAGCGGACGATCACCACCAGTGGGCGAATCAAGAAGGCCGAATACGCCCTCCCCACCCCTCAGCCCTACAATGATAAGCGGGATGCCTCGATCCACATCAAGGGCGACAACCTGGTGATCGACTTCCAGGGCGCGGTCCTTCGGGGCACGCCCGCGACCACTGAGCCCAACGAGCGCAAAGGCACGGGCGTCTTTGTGACGGGCAAGAACGTCACGATTCTCAACGCCAAAATCCACGGCTACAAGATCGGCCTCCACGCCCGCCAAGCTCCGGGCCTGAAGATCATCAACAGCGACTTCTCTTACAACTGGAAGCAGCGGCTTCTCAGCACCTTGGACAAGGAAGATACTGCCGACTGGATGAGCTATCACCAGAACGAGAACGACCAGTGGCTCCGCTATGGAGCGGCAATCTACCTCCGCGACTGCGACGGATTTGAGGTCAAGGGCTGCACGGCGGTCGGCGGTCAAAACGGGCTCATGATTATGGAGTCCGACAAGGGCAAGGTTTGGAACAACAATTTCTCGTTCCTCAGCTCCCTGGGAATCGGGATGTACCTGAGCAGCGACAACCGCATCATGCACAACCGGGTGGACTGGTGCCTGCGCGGATTTTCCTATGGCGTCTACAATCGAGGCCAAGACTCGGCGGGAATCCTCATCTACGAGCAGTCCCACCGCAACGTCTTCGCCTACAACTCGGTGACCCACGGCGGCGACGGCTTCTTCCTTTGGGCGGGCCAGACCACCATGGACACCGGCAAGGGCGGATGCAACGACAACCTGCTCTACGGCAACGATTGGAGCCACGCTCCCACCAACGGAATCGAGTCCACCTTCAGCCGAAACAACTTTGTCAACAACCTCATCATGGAGTGCTGGCACGGAATCTGGGGTGGGTACAGCTACGAGAACAAGATTATCGGCAACGTCTTCGGCTACAACACTGAAGGCATCGCCATCGAGCACGGCCAAGATAACGTCATCAGCGCCAACCGGTTCTATCGCGACAACGATGCGATCTATCTCTGGTTCAACGACCGTCCGCAGGACCCCAACTGGGGCTACCCCAAGCATCGGGACACCCGCAGCCGGGACTACAAGATCACGGGCAACCTGTTCGAAGACACGTTCGCCAGCGCACTCCGCTTGAACAACACCCTGAACATAGACGTCTCGGACAACCAGATCCTCAATCCTGGGCGACTTCTCAATCTGACCGGTCCCCGGTCCGCGAATCTCAACCTCACCAAGAACCGCATCAGTGTCCAATCGATGGGGGCCGAGATTCCTACGGGAGTCAACTCTTCGAACAACACCATCAACGCCGGTCGAGCCCCGCTTCCTCCGGCAAGCTCTCTCAACCAGGGCGACGTCTCCGACTACGCCAAGCGGTTCAACCTGTCCTGGCTCCCCCACCCAAGTGTCAAAGCCCCCTGGAACAGCGACGCCAAGGCCAGCGTTCCCAAGGAAGCCCAGGCGTTCAACGTTGCCCCGATGGTAGGCGGCATGAATCCGTTCCTGAAGAAGGACCAGCTTCGCGGCTGGCGATACATGCTGGTCGATCACTGGGGCCCCTACGACTTCAAATCGCCGCTACTGTGGCCCCGAGAAGCTACGGCGCTAGGCGGCGGGGTTGGGGTGGATGCCCAGGGTAACCAGGTCACCGGCACCCCGACCAAGACGCAGAAGTTCGAGGTTTTGGGGCCCAAGGGCAAGTGGCGGCTGGTCTCCAAGACGGGCTACACCTCGGTCTCCGCGACCGAAGGCACGGTTCCCGGCTTCCTCGAAGCGACCATCGCTGGCAAGCAGCCAAATAAGACCGATCTGGTGCTGGAGTATATCGGCGAAGCCACCACCGACTACCGAGGCATCGTGACTCCGAAGGGCAAGCCGGTCCAGTTCGGCCACAGCCAGTTCCGAATCCCCATCGAGTGGACGATCAAGTTCTACCAATGGGAGAACCAGGTCGATCCGTCGGTTGCGACCTCCAACCCGGTTGAAGCCGACCTCCGAAAGATCTTCGAGGGCGTCCCTTTGAAGACGGTTAAATCCGACAAGTTGGACTACGCTTCTGGCGGAGCCTTCGAGGCCGGGCTGCCGAACGACAAGTTCGCGACGATCGCCGAAGGCGAATTGGACATTGCCCCCGGCGACTATGTGGTCGAGCTCACCACAGACGACGGTTCCCGAGTCTGGCTGGACGGCAAAGAGATCATCACCGGCGCTTGGAAGTACCAAGGCCCCACCCAGTACACCGCGAACGTAAAGCTTGGTGGCAAGCACAAACTGAGGGTCGAACACTTCGAAATCAACGGCTACGCGGCATTAAAGCTGAACATCCGGCCTCGTTAGAGGATCGGAGGCTAAAAGGAAAAGGATTGGGGGAAGACTCCTCCAATCCTTCCTCATGTTAGTGGCGGTATCTCTCAATGTGGACCACTTGGCGAAGTTCCCCAATCACTGGATATGGGGCGGTTCCAACCGACAGGTCGTCCAGCCGTCCATCAACTCCGCCCCGAGCCGCTTATAGAATCCGATCGCAGGTTCGTTCCAGTTTAGGACGGACCACTCCAACCTGCCCGCCCCCTCTTCAACCGCGATTTGAGACACTGCCGCCAACAACGCCTTTCCAATGCCTTGGCCTCGGTACGCCTCGCGGACATAGACATCTTCCAGGTAGATTCCGGGTCGCCCCAGGAATGTAGAGTAGGAGCGGAAGAAGAGCGCATAGCCGACGGGCTCGTTCGACTCGGCGATCAGCACGCGAATGACTGGGTTCGGACCAAATAGATCGCGCTCATAGTCGGCAGCTGTGGCCACCATTCGGTCATCCAACCGCTCATAAACGGCGAGTTCACGAATCAATTCGACGATGGTTTGACAGTCTCGGGGTTCGGCAGGTCGGATGGTCACAAACCAAACTTACCCAGCAAACCGCCACCCACGTCGGTCTTGATGTCGAACCACTTCCGCGTTTCATACCTGCGGCAGATGTCCCCCACCTTGGAGTCAGTGGAACCTAGAAATTTATCGATCACGCCTGAACTGGTGTTTTGAATCTTCATCACCCGTTCCAAGGCTGCGGCGGGATCGCTGGAGACGTTTGCCAGGATATCGGCCAAGTCTGAATTCATGCCGGGAATTTCGGTGATCGCGCGGGTGTAGTCATCGGCGATCGGCTTGCATTCGGCGGGCGGTGGATAGCTGTGGAAGTCCTGGATCAGCTGGTTCCATTCCGGGCGCATCGCGTCGAAGCTGGTTTTGGCCGATTCTGATGGCCCGGTATCTCCGCCGAAGCCCACCTCTTCCTCGTTGAAGACACCCATCCCCGCGCCCAGTATCTTCATCTGTTGCATCAGGACTGCCATCTGGGAAAGCTGCTTCATGGAGAGGTCGTTCTTCCGCTTCTCGATCGCCTCCAAATGCTCCAGCCAACGGCGGATATCGGCGGGCATCTCGATGCGTTCCGCGCCTTGGCTCAGCGAGGGCGGGGGTTGGCTTCCCTCGGCACGGAGCAATGGAATCTGGGGATTCTGGCCCTCCGCTTTGAGCGCATCGATCTGCGGATTCTTGGCTCCCAACTGAAGCAGGCCGGTCGCGCGGAGGCCGAAAAAGAGCGCCAGTAGCATCGCCATCGCCGTGCCCGCGGCGATCCAAGCGGTCTTCTTGGAGTTGGCTTGCGGGTTGGGAAAGGCGGGCGCCGCTCCTTGAGGGACCTGGGGTGCCGTCGCCGGGGTCGCCGGGGCGAACCTCTGTCCACAATGCATACAGAAGGCCGCACCCGCCGCCGATGGCTTTCCGCACTTAGGACAAAACATAACGTTTAGACGCTCCAGACACGAAGACCATTCATGCCCAACCCCTATTATCGTCCGATATGCCCGAGCGCTTGCACTCACGGGGCAGAAAAATGCGAAATTGGGGGACGGCATAGCGGCATAGCGGCATTGCGGCATTGGGGTGAATCCAGTAAATCTGGCTAATGCGCAGAAGTTGGGTTGCTGGCGGTCCGAGCCCCTTGAGGGGGTTGGGGGTGTGGTCAGGTTCTCCATTTGTATTCAAGAAACCTAAGCCTAGGTAGTTCAATCGTTACACGCGGAGAGCCATGCGCCACCCCCAACCCCCTCAAGGGGGCTCGGACCGCACATTTACAAGTCTCTTCCGCAATCCAGGAATTCCCCAAGGCCCTATCGCCGCCATGCCGAAATCCCGTCCCCGCAAACAATTTCCCGACTCCAGACGTCAGATCGGTAAACCAGTCTTGTGAAGCCTTAACGTAAACCTGGCAAGAACACTTATGGTGGAAAGCCTTTGTGCGGGACGACTCTTAACAGTAGGGATTCTCGGTCGGAGGACGATCTAGATGAAAGAAGAAATCAGCGGCGAGCATCCGATCTGGATGTATTTTGGACAGGCGGTCCACCGGGCAATGGTGGAGACCGTCGGGATGAGCGACGACGACGTGGAAGTCTATGTGACCGGGCTCCTCGTGGAGTTCTTACACAAGGACCACCTGTTCGCGATCAAGGATCGAACGGGCCGTCCGGTGGACTCCATCGCCGAGATGCTTATGGAAGGCGACATCCGCTTCCACGCCAACTCGTTCGACCGGGAGCGCGAGGTCCATCGCCACATCGGCGACTTCCTCCTCTTCTCATCCGGCCTCTTCCCCGAGTTCCTGCAAGAGCTTCGCCTCCGCGACACCCGCGATCTCCTCTTGGACGTGAATGGGCAGGCCAAGGAGAGCTACCACATCGCCTCCACCTTCGACCACCCGCCCCACACCGCCGATGCGAAGACCCTGAAGAAACTCAGCACCCAGTTCGAGGCTTACCAGGCCAGCCTAATGCTGGTCCGAGCCTCGTTCGACAGCTTTGGCAACTGGAGCGAAGGCTTCGACGCCTAGCCAGGAAAGTTCATGAACGTCTTTCGAAACAGCAGATAGCCCTTCGGTGGTCCTCGGCGGCCCTCTGTGGTATCTCCCGGCAATTGAAAGAACCACCGAAAGGCACAGAGGACCACCGAAGGCATGTGCCCCACTCCGATAGCCTAGGTTTGACCAGTCTGCACGTGGTTTGATCCTATCATGAGTAATCCAGCCTAGCCACCTTCCGCAATCCAGTCGATGGTTGGAGCGGCGACACCATTGGAGAAGATGATTCCCCGGCTGGCGGTGGGCATGCCGTTGCTATAGGCATCGAGCTTTGTCCGAATAGCGACGATGCCCCAATTCTCAAGCGAAGCGACCTCTCCTGGATCGGAAACGCCGTTCTCATTGGCGTCGTGCCATACCACGATGCCTTGGAGTTCCTTGCCCTTCAGCCAGCCGTCGAGGTTGTCGTCGAGAGAAGCGAGGGCGTCGTAGCCATTGGCAAAGAACATCCAGAAGGTGCGCGATCCGAATAGCTGTTGGCCCGACGCGATCCGCCCGGTCCCCTTGGGATCCCAAGCCAGGAAGGCGGCCTGTCGGCTAACCCAAGACCACCGTTGCTTCGTCCCATCGCCTTTGAGATCGAAGGCCACTTTGGCGTCGGGGCGGAATAGATCGGCTCCGCCACTAATGGGGAAGATGATCGGGGTGATGAAGCCGGGCCGTCCATCGATCTTCTTGATCGTCGCTTTAATCTCCGCAACCTCCCCAGGACTCGCCTTCACCCCCATCTCAAACAAGCGAAGCAACGACCGCCCCGCCTCGGCTCCTGGCTTGTTCGAGGGCAAGTCCATCGTCACGTTCGCCAACTCCTGCGCTTTTTGCGAGCGGTAAACCGTGCGGTAAATCTCCGCCGCCTTGTTCCTCATGGCTTGAGGCGTGAGTGTGCTTGCGGAAATCCAACGCAGTTTTCCGATCTGCGAGGCATACGGAGCACCTTCCTCGTGCATCCAGGCAAAACCCACTTTTGCCAGAGGGTTGGCAGGGTCCAATCGCTGGGCCTCGTAGTATTCGTTGAGCGAGGTGAGCAGGAACTGAAGTTCGCGGCTGGTTAGCTTCTTGTTCGCCTTCTGCCGAGCCTGCTGGATATTTGCGTAGGTTGGAAAGTGGTAGCCAGCTTTGCTCCCTTTATCGTCCTTGTACAGGTCGATGGTCTTGGCATCCAAGGCGAACGCCAAACTGTTGACCCTGGCGTTAAAGTAGCGGAGCTTCGCATCCTTGGGATGCTTGGCTACCGCCAGTTTGGTGTTCCTCAACAATCGCTCGACCGGCACCGACTCCGGCATCGGCCAGATTGCAAAGACGGAGACGGGAGCGGCCAAACAAAGGAGGCTGAGAAAGCGGCGCATGAGCTATTGTACAGACTTCCATAACTCTCGAAGCGCGGCTATCATCCTGAGTAGTTAGTCAAGCTTCATTTGTCGTCTTTTCGGGTTGTTGGCTCTGGTCAACCCTGGTAAACGCCCTCCAAACATCCCCTACCCTGAAAGGGTTGCACCGATATAAGCTTTTAGAGTGCAGCCCCGTTGGGGCTGAGGGGAACCGGGTGGCCAGTACCAGGGTGGCGGCTTCGCCTGACCCTTCGCTGTCGAGCATGATCCCTTCGGGATGAAGCGCGAACTGCCCAAAACTGTGACATTTGAGAGAATGACAAATGAAGCTTGACAAGCCACCGAGCGAGCCGCTGTTAAGCCTGTAACTACAGAACTCGCTCGTCGTGAGCCTAGGGTGCCTACGATCCCACTTTACAAGCGGTTGAGATGGTGGGACTTCGCGGTCTTCAGGCGCTCAACCAATTCCATAGCGCTCGGGCCGCCCCGCATTGTGGGCAAGTTTCAGGTGGTTAGTGAAAAGACCTCAAACAAATCCATAAAAGGCGGTAGGCAGATTGTGGGGGCTGACCGCTTATCCTTGTAAACGGAAGCCTCCACCTGCGCACTGATCTAGTTCCGTTGCCTGAGCTTCCGTCGCACCGCGCCGACCGCCGCCAGTCCGGCCAGGACCATGGTTGCCGGCTCTGGAACCGGAGTGACGCTTGCGGTATGGAAGGTGATAGACAGGTCGTCGATACCCATACCGTGGTCAACGGTTTGATCATCTATATCGACCCACCTAATCCACAGTTTCTGTCCCTGTTGAAGTGCCAAACCATCCAGTGTAGCGGTCAGGTTGGCTCCTACTTGGTTGCCATCTATGTGGTTGGTTGTTGTAGACTCGCTTCCATCATGTGACCAACTGAAATTAAGATCGGGGCAGTCTAACCACCCGATCTCACTGTTGATTCCTTCGGCCGTGGTGCTGTACTGAAATCGCAGGGTTTGGAGAGATTTTGATGCTCCCTTCCACCATACTTCCGCCCGAAAATTTATGGTGGCTGAAACAATCGCTTCGCCTAGGTTGTTTAGAAACCCGGTGCCATATCGAAAAGATCCGCTGTCAACATTGCTGTGAGGACGCGCTCCTAAGCTGCGATCAAGTGAATCACTCCCGAAGCTGTAGAGACCATAAGTCAGGCCACTGCCAGAGTTTGCTCCGTACGTCGTAGCTGCCACCCAAGGTGTACCATCATTTTGTTTCCGATATACCTCCCAATTGAGAAGCGTCGAATTCTGGACCCAATCATGGTTGCCATTGCCAGGTTGGCTTGCAAGGGAGTTGAAGTTTTCACTGTAGGTGTGTGAGTTGAGCACATGCTGGGCATTCGCCTGACACAGACCAAGACACGCAATCACAATAATGCAAGTAGAACGTCTTTGACTCATCATGGGTAGGCATCATAGTTCAATAAAGATGCCCCTGGTGGCAGATGAAGCCTATTTAAGGTATTTGTTGCAGGTAATTCAAGCTGAATTACCGGTATCTCCTACGTTGCAAGAAACCAAGATGCAGGAGATTGCCAGTCGAGTGATTCAAATCAGATAGACATTGCCACCCTCCGGGTAGTCCTTCGTATTTTTTAAACGTGCGGCTGATGGAAACCAACAAGCGACGGAGGGACGCCTGAGGGTGCTCAATGCTAGGCGAAGATGGCGAGAGCGGCGGCCCCGTAGAGGCCTGCCTCGGTCCCGAATGGGCTCTCGTGGACCCCGAGCCGCGATAAGTGGGGTCTCATCCAGGAACTTAACCCGACCGAGCCGGCGATCACCACGTCGTCGGGGAAGTAGAGATTTTGAATGGAGAACAGTGAGTCTTCCAGAGCCTGGATGCCGACCCGTTTCTGCTCCTCGGAAGGTTCGCGGGTCAGGTTGATGCCGCCCAAAACATCTTCATAGGTCCGTCCGTCGGAGGTGGGGAGGTCGTTGATGCGGGGATATTCTCCCCGGCGTCCCATCCAGATCTGTCCATCCTGAACAAAACCGCACCCGACCCCGGTGCCCAGAGCCAGCGTCGCTACCCGACGACCCGCGAATTGGGGCAGGCAGGCATGGCCCCATGCGGTGGCATGGCCATCTCCGTGGGCGTGGGTGGGAAGGCCGAGGGTTCGCTCGCTGAACTCAATCCCAATCTGGTCGGGCATGAGGTACTCCTTGGCGGTCCAGCAAATACCGGTTCGAGGATCGACGATGCCTCCCGTGCCGATACCCAGCCGCGCTGCCCCATACTTGGCTGCCATCTCTCTGATCCATGCCAGCCGATCTTCCCGTTTGGGCGGGTTGGGGGTGCGTTCGGACTCCAATAGCTGCCAGCCAGAGGTGAATATCCCAAACCGAAGCCAAGTCCCGCCAATGTCTACCGCTCCGATCCTCTCCGAAGGGTCGGTGTGGGCTGGGAGGAGGGCGCGGGTTTGCTTGATCGGGTCGTTGATGGCTCCCCCGACGACAACCCCGACCGCTCCGATACGTCGCGCCGCCTCGACCTGCCAACGCTGGGAGTAGCGGCCTTCGGCGATCACCGGAAGACCCATCGGGATAACTGCCCGAAGCAGTTCGAGGTCGGGACCGTCGGTCGCGGGGCGAGCCGAGGTGTATCCTGCCAGTGTCGTCCCGAGCAGATCCGCGCCGGAGGCCTTGGCGTATTGGGCCGATTCGAATGAGTCGCAGTCCGCCATCGCAACCGCCCCACCCTGATGGATGGCAGCAACCAGTTGCGGTAAAGACTGGCCGAAAGGCCGACTCCGCGCGGTTCCATCCAGGGCGATCACCTCGCAGCCGAGTTCAAGCAGGGCCGATACCTCCGCCAAGGTCGGGGTGATGTAGATTTCGCTGTCCGCATAAGGCCGTTTGATCAACCCGATCACAGGCGCATCGATCTGCCCCGTGATCGCCCGGATGTTCTCCACTCCCTGGAGGCGAAGGACTTGGACGCCTTCGTTCAATGAAGCCTGGGCGAGTCTGAGCAAGGTAGCCGGATCGTCGACGGGGGACCCCTCGCTAGCCTGCACCGACGCGACCAACGGACACTCGAGCAAGAGATTCATCAGGCCATCGAGGGACATGGCGGAGATTTTACGCCCATAATTGAGTTGCCTTGCCCAAAGTCCACCTGATCAACCCGATGCGAAACCCGGCGGGCGGCAGCGAACACCGCACGATCTCCCTCTTCGAACTCCTCGCCGAGGTCGGCGACGTGCAAATTTGGTCAGAGGAGGACCCCCACCTGTCCTTTGTCGGGCAGGTTCCAATCCGCAAGATCGGCCCTCCCGCTAGTTTTCCCCAAGGCGGCAATCTTGTGTTTGTGGGTACCTACTTCTCGATGGGCGGTTGGCTCAAGGCGGCTCGCCCCAACCGGGTCATTCTGATCCACAACCTGGACCAGCCCGCGCGCCTTAGGGAGATTTACAGAGCTCTGCAACAGATCGATGTCCCTCGGCCGGAAGTAGTCTATGCGTCGGAAGGGATCGCCCGATCTACCCCCGAGATCGCCGGGACCGTCCAAGAATCGCCCATCGACCTGGAGCGTTTTCAGCCTTCAGGAGCCCGTTCAGGTGGATTTACGCTTGGCCGCTTGAGCCGAGATGTCTATGACAAACACCACCCCGGCGACCCCGAAATTTACCAGGCCCTTGCCGCCCAGGGTGTAAAGGTCAGGTTGATGGGAGCTACCTGTTTGGGGTTGGCGGGAGAAGGAATCGAAGTCCTGCCGGAGGCCGCCGAGCCCGCCGACCGGTTTCTGCAAGGCCTGGACTGCTTCTTTTACCGAACTCATCCCGACTGGTACGAGACGTTTGGGCGCGTGGTTTTCGAGGCTATGGCGACCGGGCTGCCGGTAGTGGCCGAGTCGCGGCACGGATATGCAGAGAACATAGCGGACGGGGTCGATGTGTTACTGGCGGACTCAGATGCGCAGGCTTTGGCGGCTATAGAAAAGCTTCGGCAGGATGAGGGGCTCAGGCTGAAAATCGGCAAGGGTGCCAGGGCGAGGGTAGAGGCGATCTATGGAGCGGAATACCGCGAGAAGATACAAGCGTTCTACAGCGCTTAACTCCCGGTTTCCATCACGAGGCAACTTAAATCGACACGCCGGACAAACGCGCGCAGCCGCCAGTGCGAAACAATGTAACCTATGATCTCTGCGTTAATGTTGCTGGCAATCCAGCCAGTAGCTCATACCCATGCCTGCGCCTCGTTCCTTCCCGACTACGATCAAGCAGCGACTTTGCAGGCGAGCCAGACCCAAGTGCCTGACTCCTTGAAAGTTGAAGCCAATCCGGAGGAGACCAACCTGGCCAATGTGCGCCAACTCACTTTTGGTGGGCAGAATGCAGAGGCTTATTGGAGTGCGGACGGGAAGAAGATCACCTATCAGACCCGCCAGCCCGAGTACCCGGACGAGCAGATTTTTACGATGAACGCCGACGGCTCGAACAAGACCTTGATGAGCACCGGCAAGGGGCGGTGTACGTGCAGCTACTTCAGCCCAGACAACAAGTGGCTCTACTTCAGCAGCACCCACGAGAAGAACGAGGGGGCGCAAAAGGCTCTGGATATGAGCAAGGGCTACTTCTGGATGGTGAACCCCGAGTTCGCTATCTACCGCCGCTCGACCGATCCCAAGAGGCCGGAGATTCAACGGGTACTGCAGCTTCCCGGCTATGTCGCCGAGACCACCATCGCCCCCAATGGCAAGTTTTTCACCTTCACCGCCAGCCATGAGGGCGACTTGGAGATCTATCGGGCGGATATGGACGGGAAGAATGTCAAGCGCCTGACCACCGAGGAAGGCTACGATGGCGGGCCGTTTGTGAGTTGGGATTCCAAGAAGATCGTCTACCGCCGCGACTTGATCGAGAACGACCAGGAGCGTGACGACTATCGGAAGCTGCTGGCTGAGAACCTGGTGAGACCCAGCAAGTTGGAGATTTGGATCATGGATGCCGACGGGTCGAACAAGAAGCAGGTGACCAACCTCGGCTGCGCCTCCTTTGCGCCCTTCCTCCACCCCGACGGCAAGCGGATCATCTTTGCGACCAACTACGGCGACCCCCAGGGCCGTGAGTTCGATCTTTGGATCATTAATGTGGACGGGACGGGATTGAAGCGGGTCACCAAGACGCCCGACTTCGACGGCTTCCCGATGTTCAGCCGCGATGGAAAGAAACTCCTCTTCGCCTCCAACCGCTATGGCAAGGTTCGGGGAGAAACGAACGTGTTTGTGGCCGACTGGAAGGACTGAGCGGTCAGGGACCAGCCCCGCTGGACTGCCTGATTCCACTCCGCATCCCTGCTTGTTTTCACAAGTCGTCTCTTCTCATTTCCCAAAACCGGTGGTACCTTGCTAGGAAACATGGCGAAGGCCGCGACTGTTGAGAAGATTTTGGTGCCGGTGCTGGCTGCGCGCGACGCGGTCCATTTTCCGTCGCTGATCAACACGCTCAATGTGGTTCGCGAGCCGTCGGTGCGGGCAATCCGCAAGAGCATGGAGACGGACCGGCGGGTCCTGGTGTTGAGCCAGCGCGATATGTCCCAAGAGGACCCCCGCGTAGACGACCTCTATGTGACGGGCACCCTGAGCGAGACCCTCCAGGCCCTCCCCATGCCCGATACCTCCCTCCGTGTCGTCTTGAAAGGTCTCAAGCGGGCGCGGGCAACCAAGCTCATCACCAAGACTGGCACCTTTTGGGCGGAAATCGAGGAGATCGAAGAGTCGGACGATGCCGACCTGAAGGTCGAGGCCGTAATGCGGGCCTGTGTGGACTCCTTCGGCCGGGTCGTGGGGATGAACAAGCAGATTCCCCCAGAGGCCATGCAGAGCGTCGTCCATATGGAGAGCGCCGGAAAGCTGGCGGATGCTATCGCGCACCACCTACCCCTCAAACCCTCGGAAAAGCAAACTCTTCTGGAGCAGGTTCATTCCAAGGAACGCCTGGAGAAAGTCTTTGAACTCCTCAAGCGCGAAGAGCAGATTCTGGACTTGGACGCCGACATCCGCAAGCGGGTCGAGCGGGAACTGGGCGACGGCCAGCGCGAGTTCTTCCTGCGCGAACAGCTCAAGATCATCCAGACTGAGCTTCAGCAGAGGGAACATCGTCTCGGCGAAACCGAGGAGTACAAGCAGAAGATCGAGGCCTGCCGAATGCCCGAGGCTGCCCAACAGAAGGCGCTCTCCGAGTTACGCCGCCTCGACCGGACTCCCGCCAGTTCGCCCGAGGGAATGGTCCTCCGCAATTACCTCGATTGCATGGTGGAGCTTCCTTGGCACCAAATCACAGAAGACCGGATCGATGTCGCGTCCGCTAAAGAGCTACTCGACGACCAGCACTTTGGGCTCGAAAAGGTCAAAACCCGCATCCTGGACTACCTGGCCGTTAGGCAGTTGAAGGGTTCCATGAGGGGTCCTATCCTTTGCTTCGTCGGCCCCCCCGGCGTAGGGAAGACCTCCATCGCCCGATCCATCGCGGAAGCGATGGGGCGCAAATTCGTGAAACTGGCCCTTGGAGGAGTGCGGGACGAAGCCGAGATCAGAGGCCACCGCCGAACCTATGTCGGCTCCATGCCCGGACGAATCATCCAGGGCTTGCGAACCTGCGGTTCCAAGAATCCGGTCATCGTCCTGGACGAGATCGACAAGCTGGGCGCCGACTACCAGGGAGACCCGACTTCGGCTTTGCTGGAAGCTCTCGACCCCCAACAGAACGACCGATTTAGCGATCACTATATAGAGGCTCCCTTTGACTTGTCGGAGGTCATGTTTGTAGCCACCGCGAATCTGTTGGAGAACATCCCGGCCGCCCTGCGCGACCGCATGGAAGTGATCGGCTTCCCCAGCTACACCGACGAAGAGCGGCTCCAAATCGCCACGTCGTTCCTCATCCCCAAGACCCTGGAAGACCACGGGATCAATGTCGAGCAGATCGAGATTCCCGAGGCCTCGCTGAAAGAGATCATTCGCGACTACACCCGAGAGGCCGGCGTGCGCGACTTGGAGCGCGCCATTGCGGCGGTGGCGAGAAAGGCGGCGAGACAGGTTGCCGAAGGGTTCAAGAAGAAGCAGGTGATCGATCAGGTCAGACTCGCCGAGTTCCTTGGCCAGCCCCGTTATCGACGCCAAACGAGGTCCGACGAGGACATGGTGGGCAGCGCGACCGGCTTGGTGGTGAGCGAGTACGGCGGCGATGTCATCAGCATCGAGGCCAGCCTGATGGAGCCCCACGCCGCCCGAACCGAACTCAGCCTGACCGGGAACCTGGGCGACGTGATGAAAGAGTCGGCCCAGGCGGCATTGACTTTTGTGCGAGCCAATAGCGAGGCGCTGGGGATCGGGCGCACCTTTAAGTACGACGTCCACGTCCACGTTCCCCAGGGCTCCATCCCCAAAGACGGCCCCAGCGCGGGCCTGACCATCGGCGTGGCCTTGGCGTCGGCGGCTTCGGGAAGGGCGGTCCGACACGACGTGGCGATGACCGGCGAACTCACGCTTCGGGGCAAGGTTCTGCCGGTGGGCGGCATCCGCGACAAGGTGCTGGCCGCGCATCGGGCGGGAATCAAGACGGTGATCATCCCCTCGGAGAACGCCATCGAACTCGAGGACGTGCCCGCTACGGTTCTGGCGGAGCTAGACGTCCACCTGGTCGCCGACCTCTTCAAGGCCCTGGACATCGCGCTAATCCCCGATGGCAAAGCCAAACAAGTCGCCTACGCCCACGACCCATTTGCCAAGGGTTAACCCTGACTTCCTACCGTAACGCCGATACGCCGTAATGCCGCTTTGCCGTTAAATGTTGGCCTGGTCGATGCGGATCATGCAGACGCTGGTGACCTCTTGGTCGCCGTCGTCATAGGCGATGTGGAGCGCATGGCCATGGACCGCCGAAACCTTGCCCGGATAGTAGGCGTTCCCTCCCTTCCAGCGAGCCTGGATCGCGGTTCCCACGCGAACCTCCAATGGCCGGACCTCGTCGAGGTCGACAAAGGATCGCCCGCCATCGTCAAACTGAACCTCCAACTCGCCAGAGGTCCCCACGATCACTCCCGGATACCACCACGACTTCTCCAGCGGCCAACGGGCCAATACTCTTTCACCAAGAATTGCCATGCCTCCAGCCTAGCAGAAAGGTGTAAGCACGTGGCACCCTGGACCTCCAGGTCCGGGTTTCCTGAGAGTTCCTGTAGGCGGCGGATGCATTGTGCCGCCGTCCAGATTGCTACAAAACCCCTCGGACCTGGAGGTCCAAGGCACGGATGGCCCGGACGTGGACGTCCAGTAGACTTGCTAAAACAAAAATGATCCTCAGCATTGTGTGTTTCGGTTTGGTCGGAACTGGCCAAGTACAAGGGGCAACTTCTTTCACCGACCGCACCTGGGGCAAGGTTCAGGTTGAGTGGAAAGTTAGGCGAGAGCAGACCTGCGTCGGACTCCACGTCAGTTCATCCTATACTTGGCACAACGAAACCTATGGCGCTGAGCGGACGCAGTGGTACGAGCACGAGTTCGTGCCAGAGGTGAAGTTTTTCGTTCCGATCCGAGTTGCTAATTCAACCGGGCCGCAACTCGTCGCCTATGTGACGAGGGCGAACTGGGCAGACTATCTTATCTTTGCCCCATCTGACGGCGACGTCAAGAAGGTCTTCTCCTTCTCCTGCCGCGATTCCAGCGCCGTCTCTTGGAAAGCAACCAATGGCCGCTTGATGGAGATCACAACCTACGACAAGTTCGAGCCTGTTCCCGAGCGTCTGGCAAGGCAGGCGAAGGGCGACCAGCGATGGATGCTCGTTTCAACCTGGACGTGGGATCGGACAAATGAGAGTTGGAAGCAAAGCTCCAAGAAGTGGTCCACGTATCGATCCGGCCACGACCTGCCCGTTCCCAAAGAGGACTTGCCTCGCAAGTTCTCCTTTGCTTGGCCTGACTGACATCCTGTAGGCGGCGGATGCATTGTGCCGCCGTCCGCGCCGAATGCCCCCTGGAGGTCCAAGGCACGGAGACCGGGACGTGGACGTCCAGGCTACGGGGTTACGGCTGTAGACGGCGGCACAATGCATCCGCCGCCTACAGAGGCAATCTCAAAACCAGAGGAAAGACGATTACCGCGGAGAAACAGAAAAACCAAGGGCGCAAAGAAGCGCTCTCTGCCTGCCGCCTTCCCTTTGTGACTCTTTGCTTCTTCGTTTCTTCGCGGTGAAGAGGAACTTAGCCACTTGAGCTTGCCCTACAGAACCCGAGGCTGGCGGTGCCGATCTGGAGATCGGCGGTCCATCGGTCCATCTACGCGCAAACCGTCAACATCCGCGTGAGCGCTTCCTTCGCCCAATACGCCACCTTTTCCGGAACCTTCACTTGGTTCACAACCCTACCTTCCACCAGATTCTCTAGAACCCAACAAAGGAAGCTGGGGTGGATACGGTACATGGTAGAGCAGGGGCAGATTTGGGGGTCGAGGCAGAAGATGGTCTTGTCGGGATTCTCCTTTGCGAGGCGGCTGACCAGGTTGATCTCAGTCCCAATCGCCCAAGTCGAACCAGGATCAGAGGCTTGAACGGTCTTCAGGATGAACTCGGTGGAGCCGTTGAAGTCGGATGCGCGGACCACATCGATTGGGCATTCGGGATGAACCAGAACCTGAACGCCGGGGTATTCGCGCCGGGCCTGTTCGATCTGTTCGACCGTGAACCGCTTGTGAACCGAACAGTGGCCCTTCCACAAAATAAACTTGGCCCGGATCAAATCCTCCTCGGTATTGCCTCCCAAGGGCTTGAACGGATCCCAAACCACCATCTCAGTCTCCGGGTCGTAGCCCAGCTTCGCGCCGGTGTTGCGCCCTAGGTGTTGGTCAGGGAAAAACAGCACCTTATCCCCCCGCTCCAGGGCCCACTGAACGGCAGTCGGGGCGTTGGTTGAAGTGCAAACCGTCCCCCCATGCTCCCCAACGAACGCCTTCAGATTGGCTGCCGAGTTGATGTAGGTAACGGGGATAACTTTGGGTGTTTGGCTTTGGGCGTTCGGTGTTTGGGTCTGGGTGCGAATAGTCTTCCCCTGTTGCCCCACACCCAATGCCAAAGGCCTAGCCCCCAACACCCTCTCCAACTCCGCCCAGCACTTCCGCACTTGGAACAGATTCGCCATGTCCGCCATGGAACACCCCGCCGCCAAATTGGGCAGGATGACAGTCTGACTATCAGGCGTCAGAATGTCGGCGCTTTCGGCCATAAAGTGGACTCCGCAAAAGACGATGGTGTCGGCTTCAGGATGAAGGTTGGCGTCCTTGGCGAGCTTGTAGCTGTCGCCTCGATAGTCGGCGTGTTTGATGATCTCGTCGCGCTGATAGTGGTGGCCGAGGATGACGAGACGTTTGCCGAGCTTCTGCTTGGCGGCGACAATGCGGGCATCGGCCTCTTCGGGTGAGAGGTCGGCGTACTCCGTGGGGAGCGGGGCCTGATACATTCTTTATCTCCTATCTGGTTGGGCGACAAGGGCGTCGCGCCTGGGAACGGTAACAGTCGGTTCGGACGACGGGGCTGTTGTTATCGCTCTACCGTTAGTATACGGGTAACGATCCAGAGTTGCTACATAGCCTTGGGACGTGTAACACACACTATTTTGAGTTAGCTTTAAAAACACATAAGAAGAGATAGATTTCTCGTATTTGTACGAGTTAGCTCAACGAGACTTGATTATTGGTGCTATGTACAGTATACACTCTGCGTTCTCGTTGGCTTCCACGATGATGCTGGAAGTCGAATATTGGAGGTCTCTATGAAGATTAAATCTTTTGTGTTCGCTTCCGCTTTGGCTGTAAGCTCGTTTGCGGCGGCGGATACATTTACCACGACGATCGACGTCTCCGGCCTTGCGAGTTGGGATGGCTACGGCAGCCCCAACAACTATGCGACCGTTCTTGATTTCGGAGCCCTAACGCCTGGATACACCAGCTTCGTGATCAATGGCATCGGCTGGGACAACGTGGGCCTGGCAACCGTTGGCGCCAGTTGGCTGTCGGAAATTGCATTCTCTTTTGAGAACACCACTTTGGATGCCGGGGTATGGTTACGCCCAGGTTCCGCTAACCAGAATTCCGGCACTGGCAACTACGGCAGTGGTGGCATCATCGATTTGGTTGGTTTGGAACTGGACTTCGCCTTGGATGCGGATGGCCTACTTCAGTTTCAAGTCTTCGAGACCTTCGATGACGTCGCCGATGCAATCGACGCGAACATCACCTCTGGCATGTTGACGATTCAGTACGATGCTCAGCCCGTTCCTGAGCCTGCCACCCTCGCCGCTCTCGGCCTGGGCGCAGCCGCTCTGCTTCGCCGACGCAAGAAGGCCTAAGCAGACTTAGGTTCTTCTGTCAACGAGCCTCTCCTGGTCTCCAGGAGAGGCTCATTTTGTATCGGGAAGCCAAGGTAGCAATTCCGCTGACAAGCACCCTGAGCCCGGCTCCCACTCATATCGCCCATAGAACCGCCCATGTGATCCCGCCTGGCACACCCATGTGGAGCCAATTTGAATAGGGGGATCGAGCAGCGTGTGGCTGTGGCCACCCAAGATCAGACCGATCTCGTCCGTTGCTTCTGCCAAAGCCTGATCCTGCTTGAACCCGATATGGGTCAGCGCGATCACCAGATCGCAACTTTGCTTTAAAATGCGAGCGACCCGCACCGCCTCGGGAATGGGCTGCGTCCAGATCATTTGGCTGACGGCTTGCGACTTCATCCGTTCCGTCACCATTGGAACCATCACTCCAAACACCCCGATCCTCAGCCCGTTTGCCTCCAGGGTGAGGGAAGGGGGAAGGATGCGTTGGCCTGATTTGTCATACAGGTTGGCGCAGAGGATAGGGTGCTGGTGCCCCGCGATCTTGGCCTCGAATGCCGATCTTAACAGATGCGACTCCCGGTTGCCGGGCACGCTGGCCATGCAGTCGAGATCGGCTAACAATCGCCACACCGGCTCTGGACGCAACGGGATGCCTAGGTTTCCGGTCTTGATGCAGTCGCCGGTGTCGAAATAGAGGTCGCATCCTTCGCGAGCCAGTTTCAAGGCCTCGGATCGGCGCTGATCGAGCGACCCATGCAGATCGTTCGTGTGGAGGATTCGAATCGAGTTGGCGGACATCGGCATCCGTTAAGATAACTCAAAGGGAACTTTCCTCGCCTCCTGGCGCTTCAGCTGTAAGTAGAATAGAAGTTGGCGCTCGCGCCGCAACTAGGAGATTTCAACCCATGAAGAAGATTGCACTCGTTCTTGCCATCGGCGCGCTCAGCGTTGGCGCTTTCGCCCAAACCAAAGCTCCCAAAGAGCTCCCTTGCCCGGTCATGCCCTCTCAGAAGGTGAAGATTGCCGAGGCGACCAAGACCAAGATGTATTCCGACTACAAGGGACGACGATACTTCTTCTGCTGCGCCGGCTGTCCGGGCGCATTCAAGGCGACCCCTGCCAAGTATGCCAAAAAAGAGTGGAGCATCCCCACCCCCAAGGCTCCCAAGAAGCCAGCCAAGTAGGCGCAAGGCGTCCAGTGTTTGGCTTTGGGTAACAGGGTCTGAGAAGAAGTTTTTGATCGGTCAGATTTGACCGATATGCCAGATTCGTCCGATCCCACGCCCAAAGCCAAACGCCCAAAGCCCATAATCCCCTCATGGCGAAGTTGCTGGGGATCGACGTGGGCACCTCAGGGTGCAAGGCCCTTTTGGTCGACGAGACTGGCCGGGTGCTCAAGCAGGCATCCGCCGAATACCCGCTCTCCGTGCCCCAGCCCCTATGGTCCGAGCAGAACCCCGAGGACTGGTGGCATGGGGTCCAGACTTGCCTCAACGACATCGATGAGTCAGGCATCGACGCCATCGGGCTCAGCGGGCAGATGCATGGCGCGGTGTTTCTGGACGCCCAAGATGAAGTCATCCGCCCCGCCGTCCTGTGGAACGACCAAAGGACCATCGAGGAATGCCGCCAGATAGACGAGATGGTGGGCGCAGAGAGGGTTCGCTCCATCACCGGCAACCCGCCCCTGACTGGCTTTCAACTCCCCAAACTCCTCTGGCTCCGAAACAAGGAACCAGAAAACTACGCCCAGGTTCGGTCCTTACTGCTCCCCAAAGACTACATACGATTCAAATTGAGCGGGGTCAAGGCAGGGGAGGTTAGCGACGCATCGGGGACTGGGATATTCGATGTTCCAAACCGCAAGTGGTCGGAAGAGATGATCGGGACTCTGGGCCTTGATGAGGGGATATTCCCAGAGGTTTTCGAATCGCACGTCGTCTCCAGCAAGACCAAGGATGGCATCCCGATCGTCGGGGGAGGCGGCGACCAAGCGGCGGGAGCCGTGGGCACAGGCGCGGTAGAACCGGGAGTCGTCAGTGTGAGCCTGGGCACCAGCGGAGTCGTTTTCACCTCCCTGGACCAACCCAACTACGACCCGGCGGGCGCGGTCCACACTTTCTGCCATGCCAACGGAGCCTGGCATGCGATGGGCGTGATGCTGTCTTGTGGCGGTGCGCTGCGCTGGTATCGAGATTTATTTGGCCATGGGAAGAGTTACGACCAGATCGGTCAACTCGCGCAGGAGGCCCCGCCAGGCTGCGACGGCCTCACTTTTCTCCCCTACTTAACCGGCGAGCGGTCTCCCCACAACGACCCTTTGGCACGAGCCTCCTGGAGCGGAGCAACCCTGGCCCACGGACCGGAACACTTTGCGCGAGCTATCTATGAAGGCGTAAGCTTTGGCCTCTTGGACGGGTTCAACGCCCTTAAAAAACTTGGTGCCCGAAGCGGCGAGATCCGCGTCACCAGCGGCGGCGCAAAGAGTCGCTTCTGGCTCCAGATGCTGGCCGATGTGTTTGGCGTTTCCTGCGTCACGCTGGAGTCCGATGAGGGCCCAGCATTTGGGGCAGCGGTTCTGGCGGGAGTCGGTATCGGGCTCTGGCCCGATGTTCAAACCGCCTGCCGGGCAACCGTCAAAGTTAAAGACCGTATAGAACCCTCGGGCGTCGACTATTCTCAGGCCCAGAAAAAATACTTGGACCTCTACCCCTGTCTTAAAACCTGGATTGTGGGCTAGAATGGGCGGAATCCACAAATACTTGAATCTTTTAGGCCCTGCCGAACGTATTGGGGTGGGTCGGAATCTGGTAGGATTTAGCCCAATCTTATTGGAGCCCCACAAAGAGCATTGCAGATGATGATCGACGATAACCAGACGCCAGTGGGCGAGCAAGAAGCCCAGGAGCAGCCAGAAATGGCCACTCCGGCGTCCGACGCCGCCCCGATGGATATTCCATCAGACGAACCCACGACGGCCGAAGCCGTCCCCGCCCCCGAGCCCGCCGCAGAAACGACGGTTGCCGTAGCCGAGCCAGAAGCCACGCCCGCTCCCGAACCGGAGCCAGTTGCCGAAGCGCCGGTCGAGGCCGAGCCAGTTGCCGAGCCCGTTGTTGAAGCGCCTATCGAGGCTGAACCTGTTCAACCTGAGCCGCCCGCTCCGGTTGGCGAGGTTCCCGCTCCCGCGGCCCTCGAAGAACCGGCGAAGACGGATGAGGACTTGTTCGAGTCCTACATGAGCGCCCTGGAGTCGGGCGACGGGTTCGAAGCCGACACTTCCTTTAAGAAACTGTCCAGGGGAGATCGCGTCGAGGCGACGATCATCCAGGTTGACAAGGACCGAGTCTTTGTCGACCTCGGCACCAAGTCGGAGGGCATCGTCCCGCTCGACGAGTTGACCAGCGAAAACATCGAATCGGCCCACGACCACTTCAGCGTGGGCGACAAGATCAACGTCGTCGTTATCCGCCCCGAAGGTGGCGAAGGGAACGCAATCGTTTCCAAGAAGCGAGCCGACTTTGAAGAGATTTGGGATAAGATCGAGGGCGCTTTCCGCTCCCAAGAGATGATCACCGCACAGGTGGTCGACCGGGTGAAGGGCGGCCTAGTGGTCGATGTCGGCGTCCGGGGCTTCGTTCCTGCGACCCACGTCGGCAGCGGCAAGCTTCGTAACATCGAGAAGTACGTCGGCCAACCCCTGCAACTCAAGGTCATCGAGATCGACCGCGAGCGCAAGAAGGTCGTCCTCTCCAACCGCGAAGCGGAAGAGCAGAGACGGGTTCGAGCGAAGGAAGATATTTTCACCAACGTCTCCCCCGGAGATCGCTTGGAGGGCACGGTTCGTCGGCTAACCGACTACGGCGCCTTCATCGACTTGGGTGGCGTGGACGGTCTGCTCCACATCTCCGAGATGAGCTGGATGCGCATCAACCACCCCAAGGAGATGTTCAAGGAAGGCCAGAAAATCGAAGTCATGGTGCTTCGACTCGACCAAGGGGCGGGCAAGATTTCTCTTGGCCACCGCCAGGTCCTGCCCGATCCGTGGAATCTCATCAAGCAGAACTACACGATCAACCAGAAACTGAACGTCACCATTGGCCGATTGGTGCAGAGCGGCGCGTTTGTGAAGCTGCCTGAGGGAGCGGAAGCATTCCTGCCGGTCAGCGAGATGTCCTATCGACGATTGAAGCGCCCGCAAGACGCAGTGGAGGAGGGTCAGGAGGTAGAAGTCCAGATCATCGATCTGCGCGCCGACGAGCGCCGAATGGTGCTCAGCATGAGGGCCACCGGCAATCTGAAGGAAGAGCGGGGCCTGCCATCCTACGATGGTCCTTCCGAGTACGGCGGCGGAGGCGACGACTTCCGAGGCGGCGACAAGCGTGGCAAGCCAGGTAAGAAAGGCAAGAAGGGCGGACGCGGCGGTCGAGACGAATACGACGACTACGAGGATGTGGGCGGTCGCCGAGGCTTTGCCACCGGCGGTGCGACCATCGGAGAGCGATTGGGAATGCTCAAGGGCTTCTTGGGTCGCGACGAGGACGAAGACGTGGCCGACGAGGTCGAAGCCGATACGGAAGCCGAGGCCGAAGTCGAGGCTCCAGTCCAGGAAACTCCCAAGGAAGAAGGCGAAGAGTAAGCTCCCCCTTCAGGAAAGTTTGGCCAGACGCGGCAACGCGTCTGGCTTTTTTGCTTTAATCGGTCATGCGGATCGCGGTGACAGGGGGGATCGCAGAGGGCAAGTCTACAGTGATGACCTATCTGCGGGAGTGGGGAGAGCAAACGGCGTCGGCCGACGACATGGCGCGGGAGGTATTCCACACGGAATCGATCCAAGCCAAACTGGCGGAACTCCTCGGCGTTCAGGGGGAAGTGGCGCCCCATCTCCTACGAGAACGGATCGCGGCGGACGCTCCTCTGCGCAGAGAGGTCAACCGGGTGATGCATCCGTCGATCGTCCGCCATATCCTCGCATCAAACGCGCGTTGGATCGAGGTGCCTCTGCTTTTTGAAACGTCGCTCCATCCGCTTTTCGAACGAGTTTGGGTGGCGACATGCGGGCCGGAACTTCAGTTGGAGAGACTGATGGCGCGCATTGGAAATGTAGAAGATGCACGGTCCATGATTGGTACACAACTACCCACGCCGGTGAAATGCGCCTTTGCCGACGAGGTCGTTTGGACTGTTGGCGAAGAGGCATCGGTGAGAGAGTTTGTGCGGTCTGCGATTTCAAGAGAATTCGCGAAGTAGTTGACCGTCTTGGAATCAAGTGCTATACTCAGCCGGATTCGGTTCATGCTGCGGCTTCGAGAGTTGCGGTTTGGGCAGTATATGTGAGGCAAATTTGGTCGGACCCGAACGAAACGTCACCGTGCGAACGTCAAGGCACTGGGATGTTCGGGCTCGCAAAGGTCCGAGCATGTACGGTCCCGTATTCTTGGGCCGGACAAGATAGAGGATTGTGAGTAAGGAGGACTCGTCATAGTGAGGCGGTTCATACAAACGTTACCTGGGAAGCTCATCGCCCACCTTTTGGTGTTGTCGTTGGTGTTGCCATCCCTTTCACTGATGTCAGTAGGCAAGGCCTACGCTCAGCTTCAGTCGCTCCCAACGTGGGCGGTTGTTGATTTCGTAGACAAAAAGGGCGGCAATTATGGAACAGTCGCAGCTGAGGCCGTGGCGAGCGAGCTTGCCAAGACCGGCAGATACGATGTCGTTCCCCAAGAGACGGTTAAGCGGTCCATGGAAACGCTGTCTCTTCAGGCGCCCGTGACCGATACGACCAGCATCATGCGCTTGGCGCAAGACCTGCGCGCCCAGGCGGTCATCCGCGGTGCGGTCAGCGACTTCCGTGTTGAAAATGTTGGCGGCGGCAGACAGGCCACCGTTGCATTAACGGTTGTTGTCGTGAATGCGGCCTCCGGTTTGGGGGTCAATGGCGCGGCTATCGCGGGTAAATCGACGGTTCGTGCCGGCGAAGTTACCGACGAGACGTTGATCTCAGAGGCGATCAGTACGGCCGCCAACCGTGCGATTGCAGAAATTCAGGCTCGAACCCTTCCCGTTGCGACGGTCTTGAACACATCGAGCGACAATGAGGCGCTGATCAACCAGGGCAGTCGTTCTGGGTTCAAGAAGGGACAAGAAGTCATCGTTATTCGCGGGCGAGAACAGGTTGCGGTCGCGAAAGTGAACGATGTGGATGCCGATCAGGCCTTCATCAAGGCTTCGAGGATTTGGAAGGGAATTCGGCCAGGCGATAAAGTCGAGGCCGTGTTCACGCCTCCTGAGGATCCCAAGCTCACGCCGACGGGCGATGTCAGCGTTCCGCGAGAGCGATCTCGGGGGAATAACGCTGGTTTGCTTTCGGTCGTGCTGGTCCTCGGACTTGGTCTGCTTCTTTTCTCCGGCGGAAACGGCAGTAGCCAATCCGCGACCGAGGGAGTGACGGCTGAGGCGACGCTATTCCCTGATAACTCCGGTCAACCCGCCGTTAAGGTCTCTTGGAGGCCCAATATCTTTTCAAAGGGCAACTCGGTGCGCTTCCGTTGGCAGCTTTGGCGGGACGACGTGTTCGGTTCGCCCGTCTTGACGGCTCCTGGTGGAACGACCTTTGCCTACGATACGACGGGTGTGCGCACGGTTGTCTATTCTGACTTTGGTGGACGGATCGGCGGTACGACTTGTGACTTCACCGATTCGGCGGATGCGACTGCCGAGGGCGTGAATGGGCCGACTCCGGGGCGGGCGCATCTTTACCGCGTGGAGCTTGTTTATCGCCTGAGTTCGCTGGATTTGCCAGGTGGTACCAGCAGCACAGGTACTACCTCAGGCACAACGGGTACGACCACCAGCACAACGACGGGAACTACAACCAGCACGACGACCGGTACAACGACGGGAACCACGACCGGCACTACGGCGGGAACCACCAATGGTGGCGTCGATTGCTACTTCGTGACGGCTCCGGAATCGGCTCGCGGAGTCGCGACGCCTTTGTTCCGGTCTGATCTGCAGTCGCCTACAAGCGGCGAGCAGGTTCCTGCTCCGCAGGCGGGTAATCCGATTTTCGATCAGATCACCTTTACTTTCAATTCGGTTGTTCAGACCGATCCGATTGCCGTTGAGTATGTCGTCCAGGTTTCCACTAGTCCGAACTTCCCCAAGAGTTCGACGAGGACCCTGGGTAAGACGATCTCCACTGATACGGGACCCGTCAGTTTGACTGTGTCGAATGACTTCTTTACCACTCCGAACGCGACCATTTGGTGGAGAGTGGGGGCGAGGAATACGGCAGACAAACCCGGCCCGACTAAGGATTCGGTGGGCGAAAGGTACATCTTCAGCGCCACGCGTAGCTTCAAGAGACCGACGCTGCCGCCAGATCCTCCGTCGAACAATTAGTCCATATGTCCGTCTGAGTGTATTGGTCCCTCAGACGGACTCTGAATTTAGGAGCAATTAATGAGCAGCAATCTTCGAAAGGTCGTGGGCGGATTCCTATTGGGAGGCATCTCGGTAGCCTCGCACGCCCAGGTCGGCTGGGAAATTTGCATCGACCCCCAAAACAACACGCCCTATAGCAACCCATACGGTATCGGTTCTGTTGCAAACGACCTGATGGTGGCGACCATGGGGTTCACGGGAACCGTAACCTATGGTGGATCCCAAGGGCCGTGTTTCAGCCCTGCGATTACAGCGAATGTGCGGGGCCGTATTGGGTTTCAGATCGGTCCTACCGGTTCGATGCAGACTCCATTCGACGACAACCTTATCTTGTCCTTCGGCATGCCTTTTTCGCCTGGCGGCGCCTGGAGTTATGCGACGACGAACGTCTTGGACCCCGCGACTGGAGCCCGGACAAAAACGTTGTTCGGCGCCAACGCGCTCAACCTCGCATTTGTTGGCGCAAGTCATCGATATATCTATGGCGAGACGGTGAATGATGGGGTAAGAGCGCGGTGCCGGATCGACGTGATCGGCGATGCTGCTCGTATTCAATGGACGCTGACGAACGAAGGGGCCACTCGCCCGATCGGTATCTGGTTCGGCCAATGGCTGGAGATGATTGCCGGGTCGCCAGACCCTGCAACGGGAGCCCAGTTCGTTGGCGAAGCCTTTGGGGATAAACTTCCCTATGTTACGTTGCCCGGCCAAAAGCCGGTGCTTACGGATCGGCGTCTTATTCGTAGCCAGGATCCGACCAACTTCCCGAGTTGGTTTGCATTCAATTTCAGTCAAACTTCGCCGTACGGATTGAAGGTAGAGAACGGGCCAACTCCGTCCACTACTAATCCAACGACCGGGCAGAGTGATGCAACGCAAGCCTCGGAGGTTGTGTTCGGTGTTCGTAACTTCTTGCTTGGCGCTCCCAGCGGAGGCGACAATAACTTCCCGGATGTGATTATCCCGGACACGTTTGCTGGATCGACTTATATTCAAAAATTTGCTGAGCAGTCTGTGAACTCAGGCGGTAGCCGTGTAATCACGCACTACTTCCGAAGCACATGGGGCCAATCGAACTATGTTCTGCCCTATACGGCAGTAGTTGACGCTCCCAATATGTTGTCTACGGGCGACGATGGTTCGGGCAGCAACGAGGCGAACGGCCTGTTTAAGAACCCGTTCCCCATGGTCGTGCATATCGACAACGTCGGCGGCTACTCCAGCATCGACGATGGCTTTATCCTGAACGATGTCAAGGTGAGGATGACCTTGCCGACTGGTTTGAACTTCGTCGGATTTTCGCCTTCGGTGCGCACTCGCGAGCAGTTGATTACTCAGGTGCAGGCTCGACAAATTCAATCCGTTACATTCCAGGTGGAAGCGGACGGTATCGAATTCGGCGATTTGCCCTACCAGGTCGATATCACCTCGACTCCGGGCGGTACCAAGCAGATCAAGGGCACGGTTCAGGTTGCGGCGACCCCGCGATACCGCCTGTACGCCGTCGGTGGCGGGCCAACCGCGAACGCTATCACAACCCCGTTCATCTTTAACGACTCGTCCTGGGAAACCGTATTGGGTCTTAGCAACCCGACCGATTTCCGGGCATTCGCATGGGATGCCCAACTCAAGGGCTACGTCCTTTCCACCAGCTCAATTCGTGGTCAGGGTGCCTTTATCGTAAACAACACGGGCGTGACCCAATCTAATCCGTTGGGCGGCGGGCCGACGACGGCTCCCGACACGACGCCGTTGCCTCTCGATAATTCGGGAAGGTTTACTATCCAGTTGAAGTCTGGCTGGAACCTGATTGGCAACCCGTATAACTACCCCATCACCGTGGGGCATATGACGGGCGTCTCCGCGGCCAGCCCGCAGGCGAGCCGCCCATGGGCTCAGCTCGTTTCGCTCGGAGTCGTGAATTCGTTCCTGGCCTATTGGGATGCGCAAACCCAGTCCTATAAGTTCCTACAACAGTCCACCAACAAGATGCTCCCGAATACCGCCTACTGGGTGTTTGTAAATACCACGGCGGACCTCACCTTGAGCTTCCCACCGGTATTCGAGCCTGGATTGCCTGGTTCTAGTCGGTCGGTTGACGATTGGACTCAATCGGATAAACAGTGGCGATTGAACTTGGTCGCGCGAAACGACCGGTTTGCCGACGACCAGAACTATATCGGTCGCGCGGCAAGCGCCGAGAACGCCAACACACTTCGAATGATGGAGCCGCCGATGGCCCCGACTCAAGAAGTGGCTCTTTCAATCGAAGGACAACTCAACGGCCAGCCAATCCGGCTAGCTCAGAATCTCCGAGAAACAGGCGGCAAGCAGGAGTACAAGGTCTTCGTCGATGCGACGAAGGACGGCGAAGTCAGCCTGACTTGGCCCAACTTGTCGACTCTGCCGAAGAACGTCCGCCTCCGACTGATCGATGTGGCAACGTCGACCTCTCGCGACCTTCGTGGAAGCTCTGGTTACACCTACAATGCAACCGCTGGCCTGACGCGCGAATTCAAGATTCAGGTTGAGGAAGGCATCGTGAACGCTCCGACGATCGGCAATATGATCGTTACTCGTAGCAGTCGGGTAGGTAACACGGCTCCGTTTGTTATCAACTACACGCTCTCCGCCGCCGCAACCACCACCATCCGGGTTCTTGGAGCCAATGGAAAGGAGGTCTTCACCGTGACCCGAGGGCGAGCTGATAGCTCCGGTGAAAACAGCGCGACGTGGAACCTGAAGGACAACGCCAATCGGTCGGTTGCCCCCGGCACCTATCAGATCGAGCTGATCGCAACCACTCCCGATGGAGACAACGTTCGCCGCATCGTGCCGGTTAACGTGATTCGATAGCACGACCGCTGGAAAGTGCGAGGAAGGAATACCGCCTCCTCGCACTTTCCCTTTCTCCCGATCCGTCTTAACGGTAGCGCCATGAAGAAGCTCGGACTGTTCGCCACCCTTGCGTTGATATTTTTCGCCGCGCAGGCGCAGGCCGACAATGGGCAGATTAGGAACATTACGGCGTTTCCCACCATGAGCGTGGCCGATGCCCGAAGCACCGTTACGATCACGGCGATCGTGGTGAACAGCAAGGGCAGTCCGGCTCCCGACGGTACGCGGGTCACCTTTGCAACCACTCTGGGCAGCTTTCGAAATGAGATTGTGACCACGCAGGGCGGCCGGGCCCAAGCCATCCTGGTTGCTGGTGGAGTCCCTGGAACCGCCGTCATCACTGTCCGAACCCCTGGCACAGCGCCCGCCACTTACGAATTTGAATTCCTAAGCGATCGCTCCTTGCTCTCAACTGCCAAGGAGTACATCGAAATCGTCGCTCCCGGCTATATGACGTTCAGCATGGATGAGAAAATCATCGGTGCGGCGGGCCCAAATAAGAGCGTCCATGTCCGTTACCGTGACGTCGACATCGACGCGGACGATGTGCAACTTAACATCCCGACCTACGAAATGCGGCTCAAGAAGGCCACGGTCAAGTTCGGCAACATCGAACAGAATTTTGATGAGTGCTATATCAAGCTGAACACGCGAAAAGGCTTCGGTGTGACGACCTACATCGCCCCCACCGTCGTCGGATTGAAGGGTTTCGGCACCGCCTTCGGGTTTGTGGTAGAAGATCGCCCGAAGTACGGTCTGGTTGAGTTTAGCTCCCTTGGCATGAAGCCAGTTGCCCGGCCTCTCTCCGCGACCACCTTTGCGTTTGCGGATCTGAGCAATTCGATGTCGATGGTGGCGGCAAAGAAGGCAGTGGTCTTCCCCCGAAAAGAGGTCCAGTTCCAGAAGGCGGAAGTCTTAGTTGGCGGCGTCAAGGTGATGAGGATGCCTCTGTACTCGGTGAGCCTGGTGAGCGGTGCCACCTTGGTGACCGATCAGATTGTGAACGTCAACGATAACCAGTTGGCGGTCGACTACCCGTACTATCTGTCTCTGAAGCCGGGCGAAACTAGCGCTCTCCGCTTCCGAACCGGGCAACGCTATGGAAGAGGCACCTCCGTATCTCGGGGCCTGTTTCTCGACTACGAACTGAATTGGAATAAGGGCGACGAGATGGACGGTGGTCTCACGGTGAGCAGCATCGCTCGAAAGGATTGGAGCATCGGCTTGCGCCAGTTCTACCGATTCGACTCTCGGTCCACGGGCAGCGCGATGATTGAGATGCCGGCGGGCAAGAACCTCTTCGGCAACCTCAACTACAATCGCCAACTCGATGGTTGGAACCTCAACTTCTTTGGCAATGCCAGTCAGGCGCTTGCGGGCTCCAAGTTTTCGACTCAAAGTTATTCCGTCACCCTGGAGCACGATCCCGTGAAGGTGGGCAAGCTGCCTGTTCGGCTGTTCTACGGAGTGACCGCCGATCATAAGCTGGCCAGCACAGCCTTCGGAAGGTCGGAGCAGACGGGCTATGGGCTCAGGCTGCGGTCTCAGCTGAATCCGACACGATTGGATGAGCACACCACGATCAACGCGTCGTTCTCTGTGGCCCAACTCGAAGGGCAGAATGTGGCCAAGGGCTTAACCCTCTTGGGAAGCGCCAGCCTGACGCGTCAAATCGGGCAGGCCGCGACCCTGTCGGCTACCTACGACTACTCTCAAGACCCATTCAGTTCCAGCCTATTGGGACAGCATCGGTTGAGCCTGCAAGCCTTCTATAACTCCGGCCGGATGGGGTTAAACTTCTTCGGCACCCGATCCTTGGACATCGACCGGATGAGCTACTATGCCGACCTCAACTACCGGATCAGCGGCCTCTGGCGCATCTTGGGCTCGTACACTTTCGACAAGTATCTAACCGACACCTATATGGACTACAACGCGACTATCGCCTATCGACTGGGCATTCGCGAAATCGGCCTGACGTGGTCGCACCGGTCGAAGCGATTTGGAATCCAGGTATTCGGTGCGACTTTTAACT
This sequence comes from uncultured Fimbriimonadaceae bacterium, assembly GCA_964501275.1. Taxonomy (GTDB): domain Bacteria; phylum Armatimonadota; class Fimbriimonadia; order Fimbriimonadales; family Fimbriimonadaceae; genus 55-13. The sequence goes on from CAZCSP010000018.1 coordinate 73,528, forward strand.
AGCGGCCTCCTTGGGCTGCTGATCTTCTCGCTCGGCATGGCCGAAGGCTTTGGCCGGTTCGGCTACCGCGACCGTCCCGTGTTACCTGGTTTCACTTTGGACATTGACGGATTTGCCTCCAAAACAGGAAGCGCCGACAAGATCTACTTTGGCGCGGCGGGCAAGATTTGGAAGCCGGTGGAAACCAGCGAGCAGGGGCAAACTGTCATGCTGGAGTCCCCAGCTCTAGGGCCGCAGAAGGTTCGGTACAACCTCTGGCAGCCAGGCTTTTCACTCTATTTTGAGCAAGGGATGCGCCTACGGCTCGGAGCTACCGGCTGTCCCTACCTCACCTGGGGGCAGGGAACGGTTGGGGAAGGGGTGCCGACGCCCGACACCAAGTGGATTCTGATCTCCTTTCGAACGGCCCAGCCTCCGATTCTGCTCGTCCTGGAATCCGGCGAAGCGAGCTTCCAGTTCACCGGCCAGTCTGGAGCCTGGGTGTTAAAGACTGAGAAGCCGTTCAAGGGGTGGATCAGAGTGGTTCAGCCTCTGGGAACCGCAGAGGTAGCCGCCAACAGCGCCGCCGCTCTCGGCAGGCTTACCAAACGGGTCTTCGAAAATGTCTCCATCTGGACCGACTCCGCTCCGGTTTTGAAGGGGTTGTCGGTGAAAGGCGATGCGACGGCGGTGGAGGCATCCTGGACGTTCGACCGACCTGGAGCCGTAGTTCCGCTTGGAATCTCGCTGGCGAACGTTGGCGGCTATCCGATTCGCATCCAGTCCAAAATCCGGCGTCTCAGCGAATGGGACGACGAGGGGCCGATTACGGTTTGTGAGGAACCGATCTTAAAAGTTAGGTTTCCTATCAGACGCATCCCCCTGGGGCGAAGCCTAACATTAGGGAAGCGAACGATTGCGCCGTTAGGCACTGTTTCGCCCATCGACATCCCATCCATCGCCGAACTGGCCCTGGAAAACCTGTTGGCGGATCGGGATTTGGCGACTTTGAAAATTGCTGAGGAGACCTTCGCCAGCTACCTGTCGGAGACCACCTATGTGACGGAACCGGTGACGAACCAGCAGTTGCCCTATGCCGCCAATGGAGTTGGTATCGACTTGGCGGCTTGCCATGCCTTGCTGATGCAGACGACTACCATCAGCAGCCAATCGAGTTCTGAGGCGAATTCGCTCTTGACCTCGGTTACCTGGCGAAGGGACGCCTATAGCTGGCGGGTGGCGGTGGATGATCCGTTGTTGGCTCGGCGGGCGGGGGCGTTTGGGGCGCTGTCGGGGTTCCTTTGCCCGGAAAATGAGCGGCGGCTACAAGGGGCGATGTTTGAGGCGGGGTTGGCGGCGGAGAGGGGGCTCGGTGTTTTGCAGTCTCGTCGGGAGGGCAAAGATGAACCTAAGTACCCGGAGCCGCTTGATACGTTGAGAAGTTTTGCCTTCTTCCGTGACGTGCGTCTGGTGGACGAGGACGCTTTTGCGAAATCGCTTCTCAGCGAGGTACGGGTTTTTGGCGATGCCTCGGTGATGGTGGAGAAGCAGGGAGAGGCGCTGAGCGTTCAATGGACGGCGCCCGACACCAATGCCCACCAAATCGTCTTCGCCTCGGCTTACCCCATCGACTTTGAACTCGGGAACATGCGGAAGTTGGATGTAGAGCGGGCACTCGGGCTCACCCAAGTACGCTATGCCGCCAACGTGCCGGGAGCCTGCTTCGCCAATCTGCGCTTACCTGAGTGGGCCAAGGACCTGCCGCCCGCCGTTCGTGTGCCCACGTACTCAGAGCCAGTGAAGTAGGGATCGCCCAAACACGCTTCATAAAAAAAATCAAAACCTCTTGCCATTTCTCAAAATCTGTTGTATAAAGGTAACGAGCGTCTTTTACGGGATGCGTCTTTGAAAGGGGTTAGAGGAATGATAA
>CAZCSP010000019.1:0-71588 GCA_964501275.1 uncultured Fimbriimonadaceae bacterium
CGCTCAGGACCAGTCCCACCAAGCCAAGAGCCACCAGACCCACGACTTTGGCCTGGCCCAAGAGCCCGCCAAAGGCCCAGCCGACGATTGCGCCCAGGTAGCCGCCGGAGGCGGTGATGGCGGTGGGGTCGAAGTAGTCGTTGTGCGGCCCGGTCTGGGCGATGATGCCGACCACGGACAGGAAGATCAGGGTCAGGCCCCAGGTGAGGCTGGTGATGCCAATGGCCTTTTTGCCCGAAATATAGCCCGCGCCGAGGACGATCAGGAAAAACGGCATCGCCCAGGCAGCCTTGCCAAAGAGCGTGATAAAGAACCCACTGAGCGCCGCGCCGAGGACTCCGGTGTTGGAGATCATGAGGGCGATCAGCGTGATGATGCCAAGCGCAACCAAGAGGACACCCACGATGTCGGGCCCACGGTGCGAGGGGGCATTGGCGACGGCGCGCCCTTTGCCCGCAGACGATGGCCGGGTAGTGACCTTCATTCCTAGATTCAGCCTGCCTTAGCCCACCATCCATGGGGGCTAGACGTTAGTATAGATGATTTTTGGGAAGGCGTTGGGGGGAGGGGCATTGCGGCATCGGGCGGAGCGGGGAGTCCCTCATTGACCGCTAAGTAACCAAGGGCACAAAGGTCCGCAAAGGGTCTGGCTTCGATGGCTCTCTGCGTTCATCGGTGTTTCTTCAAATTGACCAGGGATGAAACCACTGAGGACCGCCGAGGACCACCGAAGGTCTTGGATTCCACCTAGAAAACGGAGAAGAATTCTTGGAAGAAGGCTTCGGAGTCGACGGCGGACGCGGCTTCGTCTGAGCCATCGCCGGGGGTGAGGGTGGTCATGGCGGTATCGGGGTCGGCGGTGATGGAGCCGGTTTGGTATTGGCAGAGATCGGGCCGGAAGATGGTGGCGGCGGCCAAGGGGTCGTGGAAGGTGAGGGCTTGGCTGTGTTGGAACCAGCGCTCGGCCATCTGGGCGACGGTGGCCAGGGGGTCGCCGATGAACTTGGCCCTTACTTCGTCGGGGAGCATTTGGCATTTCATCGTGACGTCCAGGCCGATGCTTCGGTGGGCGGTCTTGGGGGCGGCGTAGACGAACTGGGCGGCCACCGGGTCGCACCGGATATTCCACTCGGCGTAGTCGATGGGCGGGAAAAAGGCGCCCGCCATGCTGACGAAGCTCTTAAGGAGGAACGGGATTTCGGGGTCGAGGGCAAAGAGGAGGGCGATATTTGTGAGTGGGCCGATGCTCAGGAGCGTGACTTCGCCAGGGTTCTCGCGGATGGTCTGGCGGAGGAAATCGACGGCAGTATCCAAGGGGCGGTCGAGGCGGTGGCGAAGGTGCTTGACGGCCTCGTAGTGGTAGGGCGTGGGCTGGAAGTTGCGGGGATCCCTGGGATCCCTGGGATCCCTGGGATCCCTGGGATCGCCGAATTTATTCGGCTCACTTGTAGCTTCCTCAGTGCCTGTATTTTTACTTGACGGCTCTGGGGGGCTCTTTAAGCGCTTCTCCGCTCCACAGTGGATAGGGATGTCTTCCCGACCCGCCGCTCGGCAGACGATCTCGCAGAGGGCGGCTCTTTTTTGGGCCTCTCCGGTGACGGTGGTGATGCCGATCAGGTCACAATCGGGTTTTCTCAGTAGGTAAGCCAGCGCAACCGCGTCATCGATGTCGTTGCCAATATCGGTGTCGAGGAGGAGTTTTTGCATATGGCCTGTGGCTTGTGGACTGTTAATCTGACTAATCTGACTAATCTGACGGATCGGACCGATCCGTCAGATTAGTCAGATTGAAGCGAACACCTAGAACGAAACAATCCTCCTCGCAATCTCAAAGAAGATGATCAGACCGGTGGCGTCGCAGAAGGTGGTGATGAAGGGGGCGCTCATGACGGCGGGGTCGATGTTGAGTCTCTTGGCGGCCAAGGGCAACAGGCTGCCAACAGTGGTGGCCCAAAGAATAATCGCCGGTAACGCCAAGCCCACAATCAAAGAAATCTGGTGCCCGCTGCCCCAACCGAAGAAAGCCCTCGCGTAGCCGATGAGACCGAGAGTGGTTCCGATCATGAGGGCGACCTGGAATTCTCGGCGCAGGATGCGCGCGGCGTCCCGAGTCGTGACCTCCCCGATGGCCAAGGCGCGGGTGATGGTGGTGGTTACCTGCGAACCCGAGTTTCCCCCGGCCCCAATCAGGAGAGGGATGAAGATCATCAGTTGGGCCAAGACCGTCTGCCCCCCATCCTGGGCCTGACCGGTGTAGTGGCGCAAGACCGCCCCAGTGAAGAACTCCGCCACAAACAGCACCACCAGCCAGGGCAGGCGGCGCTTGACCAACTGGAAGGCGTTGAGGGACAGGTAGGCCTCGGCATCGCCGGAGACGCCGCCCAGCTTCAGAACGTCCTCGCTGTCCTCTTCTTGGATAACCGCCTGGGCGTCGTCTCCCGTGAAGATGCCCACCATGCGGCCTCGGCGATCCAAGACCGGGAGGGCATAGAAGCCGTAGCGGGACATCCTACGGGCCGCGCTTTCGGCGTCCTCATAGGCGTCCGCGGTCACCGGCTCCTTGTTCATCAGCTCCGACGCCTTCTGGTCGGGCAGGGCGCGGATGGCTCGGCGGAGGCTGAAGACGCCAAGGAGGTGCTGATGCTCATCTACCACGTAGATGTCGTTGACCGTCTCGTACTTCTCCTCTGAGGAGAGCCGGATGTCTTTCAGGACCGCGCCCATGGTGGTGTCGGGGCTGACCTCGAAGAACTGCTCGGTCATCATTCGCCCGACCGAGTCCTCCGGATAGTCCATCAGGCGGCGAATCTCGTCGGCGTCCTCGGCGGGGATGATTTGGAGGAGGCCGTCGAACCGCTCCGGGCCGATATCTTCTCGGAAGTCCAGGGCGTCATCCATCGGGAGGACGTCCAGGTAGTGGGCGAGGGTGGAGTCCGGGAGTTCTCTGGCGTAGGCGCGCGAGGTCTCGGTGGGGAGTTCGATCAGAACATCGGCGGCCTTGTCGGGATCAAGGCCCTCCAGAATGACGAGGCCGTCCTCGATGTCCACACGCACGAGGGCATCCGCGATGTCTTCGGCCATTTCGTCCGAAAGCTGTTCGCGAATGAGTTGGGCGTTGTTGGATCGGGCAAGCGATTCTAGCTGCTCGACGAAGGTGAGTTCATCGGTTCGCATGGCGGCAATCTCCTATCTGTTTGCCAGGGCGCGTTTATTCAGGGACCCTGACCCTTTGCGCCGCCACACGTCCTAGTGAGACGGCCCCTTAACGTTCGGGAATTTCCATCTTTGTGATGCTTGGGGTTGGAGGTCCTGGCGAACAAGATTGCTCGGGAGGAATCTCCGTTTCAATTATGATCTTCGGAGGCAAATAAAGTCAACCCTCACCCTTTTTAATGCGAGAAATCCCTATGGCAAAAATGCGCCTCTTTAGAGATATGCGATTATCTATGCCAATCGCGATTTTTCGCTGGTTTTCGAAGGATTTCGTATCTGGCGGTATCCTATTGAGCCGATGCTCGAAGCCTTTCGCGACTACCTGGAAACTGCCGGACTGATCCCTCCGGGGGTTCGCGTGCTGGTGGGCTATAGCGGGGGCGCGGATTCAACGTGTCTGCTCCATCTTTTGCACTTGGCGGGAGTGGACGTGGTGGCGGGGCACCTGCACCATGGGCAAAGGGCGGAGGCGGACGAAGAGCAGCGGCGGTGCGAGGAGTTCTGCGACCAGCTTGGAATTCCCTTTGCCACGGGGAAGGCGGATATCCCCCGGATGGCGACGGAGATGAAGATCGGGTTGGAGGAGGCGGGGCGTCATGCCCGGTACGCCTTTTTCCAACAGGCCGCTTTTCGATTGGAGTGCCAACTGATTGCCACCGCCCACACCCGGACGGACCATATCGAAACGATCCTCCTTCATCTGGCGCGGGGGTCGGGGCTGAGCGGTCTTGCGGGGATTCAGGCTCGACGGGATAACATCGTGCGGCCCCTGTTGCCATTCTCGCGGGAACAGGCGCGGCAGTATTGCGAGGAGCTTGGCTTTTGGTTCCACGACGACCCGGCCAATGAGGATTTGTCGTTCTCCCGGGCCAGGGTGCGGCATCGGATCGTGCCGGAGTTGAGGGCGATCAACCCGGCGGCTGATGAGGCGATTGCGCGGATGGCGGATTTGGTGGACGAGGAGGATCGATTCCTGAATGGGATGGCGGCGGCGGCTTTGGAGCAGAGCGAGATCGAACTGAACGGGGACCTCTCCTTCCTTTCCAAAGACTGCGAGGCGGCGTTCGATCGGGGGAAGCTGGGAACCTTGCCGCCGGTGCTGTTTCGGAGGGCCTTGCGGTTGGCGGTTCAGATGCTCGGCGCGACTTTGGAGCGGGACCATTTGGCGAAGATCGAGCTGGGCGTCTCCACCCTGCCCAATGGCGCGGTGACGGCGGAGGGGGGGAAGGTGGTGGTGGAGTGGCGGGAGGATGTGGTCCATGCCCGACAGATTCAACCCACCGAGCCGTTCCGCTATGCCTTGACGATTCCAGGCGAAACGATCAGCGATGAGTTTGGGTGGCAATTTTCGGCGTGGCATGGGCAGCCTGCCCATGCGTCCCATGACCTGCCAGGTCATGGTCTCAGGCAGCAACGCGCTTCCTTGGAGGTTGCCCTCCCCGAGAGCGCGATCAAGGGACCGCTCTACTTCCGAACGGCCCAGTCGGGCGATCAGATGAAGCCTTTGGGGTTTGACGGAACAAGGAAGTTAAGCGACCTCTTGAGCGAGGCAAAATTGACGGCGGCGGCCCGGAGCCGACTGCCCATCGTGTGCGATCTCGCGGGGCCTATTTGGGCCCCCGGGGTATGTTTGGACAACAGAATGAAGTTGAGCGGACCCGATATTCGGACGATTGTGATCCAGTTCGGTCCGGTTATGCGGGACCCAAGCCATAATATGGAAACGGGCGTCTTATAAAGAACGTACCGTAAGGACAGAGACGAGCTTCGTCTTGTCGGAGAAGATTTGAGTAAAGCTGCCAAAACGTTCCTGATTCTCGTGGTGACCGTCATCGGACTGGTCGTCGTGATGAACCTGTTTTCTGATCCCGCCAGTATGAGGCTGATGGGCGGCGATCCTCCCGAAGAGTTGGCGGTGACTGAGCTGCTTGCCAAGTTGGAAAATAAAGAGATTAAGAACGGCAAGTGGCAACAGTTAAAGATCGCCGGTGAACTTGCCAACGGCAGAACGTATGAGGCAAGGGTGGGCTCGCAGGAGAGCCAACTGGCGCCCAGCATCGTTGCGGCGTTTGATAAAGCCGGACTTAAGCTGAACTTCATGGACCCGCCTCCCATCAATGGCGTCCTCAGCGTGCTCTCGTTTGTCGCATTCCCCCTGATGATTCTGCTCATGATCTGGTTCCTGGTCTTGAGGCCTGCCCAGATGGGTGGGAACCAGGCGCTGAACTTTGGACGGAGCAAGGCCAAGCGAGTGGGCGAGACCGGCCCCAAGATCACGTTTGAGGACGTAGCGGGCATCGAGGAAGCCAAGCAAGAGCTTTTTGAGATCGTCGACTTCCTGAAGAACACCAAGAAGTATGCGGCTCTCGGCGCGAAGATTCCGAAAGGCATTCTGTTAACCGGACCTCCAGGCGTGGGTAAGACCCACTTGGCCCGAGCCATTGCCGGAGAGGCAGGCGTTCCGTTCTTCCATATCTCGGGTTCTGACTTTGTCGAGATGTTCGTCGGCGTGGGCGCGGCCCGCGTTCGTGACCTCTTTGAGACCGCCAAGGCACACCGCCCGTCGCTGATCTTTATCGACGAAATCGACGCGGTGGGGCGCCAGCGCGGCGCAGGACTCGGCGGAGGCCATGACGAGCGCGAGCAGACGTTGAACCAGATGCTGGTGGAGATGGACGGCTTCGACCCCAACTCCGGCGTCATCATGATCGCCGCCACCAACCGCCCCGACGTTTTGGACCCGGCCCTGTTGCGACCGGGACGCTTCGACCGTCAGATCGTGGTGGATGCGCCGGACCAGGTAGGTCGCGCCGCGATTCTTAAGATTCATGGCAAGGGCAAGCCGTTTGAGACGAACGTGGACATGGACAGCCTGGCGAAGCGAACCCCCGGATTCACCGGCGCGGACCTCGCCAATATGCTCAATGAGGGCGCCCTGCTGGCCGCGAGGCGGGGACATAGCCGCATTCAGCAGGAAGACCTGGAAGAGGCGCTGGATCGCGTGATCGCCGGACCTCAGCGCAAGAGCCGCATCATGGATTCGGAAGAGCGCGAAGTGATCGCCTATCACGAGGCGGGCCATGCGGTGATCGGCGAGCTCCTGGAGAACTGCGACCCCGTTCATAAGGTGACCATCCTTCCGCGCGGCATGTCGCTGGGTTCCACCTGGCACGTCCCTGAGGCGGACAAGTTCCTGGTAAGCCGCGAGGAGTTGGTGGACGACATCACCTCACTCTTGGGCGGACGGGTTGCCGAAGAGATCGTCTACAACAAGGTCTGGACGGGCGCTTCCAACGACTTGGAGCGGGTCACCCGGATTGCGCGGGCCATGGTCTGCGAGTACGGGATGAGCGACAAACTCGGCACCTTGGCCTTGGGCCGACGGGCGCATAACCCCTTCTTGGGCCGAGACTACAACGACGAGCGGAACTACTCGGAAGATGTGGCGAAGATGATCGACGAGGAAGTTCGGGACATCGTGGACAAGAGCCACCGCCGCGCGACCGACATCATTCTGGAGCATCGCGGACAGTTGGACGCCGTGGTACAGGCCCTTCTGGAGCGGGAGACGCTGAACCGCGACGAATTCCTGATGGTGATGGCGGGCCAGCCGTTGCCGGAAATCGTGGTCACTCCCGAACCCCCCGAGGGGGGAGAGGCGGTCGAAGACAAGGAAGCCGACAAATCTCGCAAACCCACTATCGCCCCGCCGCGATTCGAGCCTGGTCCGGCGTAAACAATCGCTATACACTTCGTCGGGAACGTGATATACTCAGGTTCCTGGCGAGGTGTTCGTCTTGGTCTCCATGGACATTGAAGAGATCTATCAACAAGGATTTGCCCTGAGATGCAGTGGCCAGTATGGCGAGGCAAAGGCTGAGTTCCAAAAGGTGCTCGCCGCAAACCCGCGCCATATCAAGGCGCGTCTCCAGATGGGCTTGATCCAGGGCTTTGAGGGCGACTTCGACGCCTCCCTCGCGACCTTGGCGGCGCTCAGCGCCGAGGTTCCCAACGACTTGGACGTGCGCTACGAGCTGGCAATGACCCAGTTGATGCTGGGCGAATTTGACTCCGGCTGCGCAAACATCCGCTACATCCTGGCAATTGATCCCATGCACGAAAAGGCGCTCCAGCAGTCGGCTTATTGCTAAGGCGTTTTCTGAGGGCCATCGAACGGATCATCCCCTAAGTCTGGTCAAGGCTATATGGCCATGTTGTCGCTTCTTGTTGCATCTGTAACCTTGGGCGTTGCTGGGCAGGTCCCTTCCGAGCCGATCAAATTGCCCCGTTACGACTATCGGATTCCAAGCTACCCAGGGGCATTTTTACTTCATTGGGGTCTTGTTCAGGACGACCTTGGGCTTTCCGCAGAGGTGGTGAAGGAGCTTGGCCAGGCCCGTAACGCCTATCAGGCCGAAGTGCAGGCTATGATGAGGCAGCCACCGGTCATATCAAGCGCTCCGAATATGATGGCGCCTGCCGCCGCCAATGCGCTGGTCCATATCACCCCCGCCCAAAAGAACCGGTTGGGCGAAATCTACTTCCAGTATTACGATGTGAACGCGCTATCCGACCCCCATGTCGCCAAACTGATCGGGTTGTCGCAAACGCAGCAAGGCTATGTGGCAAAGCGGCTCAACGAGGCTCATGCCCGATATCAGGATGCGCAAAAGGCGGCGTTTGAAGCCATGAGGAAAGACAACGAGCCTCTCCGCTTAAAGGCCGCGGAAGAAGCGGCCAAGAAGGCGGAAGGCGATGGCCCATTGCGACGCCCCCGCTCTATCTCATATGTCGTCCCTCGCGAAGTGCAGTATCGCCACACCGACATGAGCCGTCGCTCGGAACTTACCAAGGGGCGCGAAATGACCAAGGCTCGCGCGGATATTCGGAGCCAGCTAACAGCGGCGCAACTCGCGACGTTCTCCCGTTTGAAAGGAAAACCGATTTCGATATGGTTCTTCGACGGGCAAAATTGGGGAACCGCCCAGCGCCATCCTGATCTGATCCTGAACACCCACGTTCAAGCCGAACTTGGCTTCAGTTTGAAGCAACACCTGGCGATTCAGAAGATGGATCGTGCGCAAAAGAACTCGGCGGCCACAATACGCTCCCTGATCGATAGTCTTTCCACTTTCCAAAGGGAGATGCTTCAGGGATTTGAACTGCAATACGATCGCGAATACAGCATTCTGCGCCCTGATGTGTCGTCGCAACTTGGGTTGGATCGCGCCACGGTGGATCGGATCCTGCTTCGACTTCAGGAGATCGAGGTCGAAGCCAGCAAGAAACGAGACGACTTGTGGGTCAAACAGGAGAAAGAGGGGTTGTCGGAGCAGATTGTCCGAGACAGGCAGGGAGACATTATGAAGACGGCGGACGAGACGAAACGGAAGACGATTCTCTATTTCTTAACCGCCGCCCAAAAGGCCAAGTGGCACAAGATGCTGGGCAAGCCCTTACCTGAAATCCAGCCTTCGAGACACTACGGCTAGTCAGACCACTCTTCGCTGACCTGGACTTCGATGCCGATGCTGGAGATGATGTCGGCGGCTTTGAGGCACTCTTCTTCGCAGGCGTGATGTACCACCGACTTGCCGAGGTGGTCGATCTCCCAGGTCTCCATGTAGGCTTCGTCGGCATCGCACTGGGTGGCGATCATGAGGATGAGCATGACCTCGTCGTAGGTGTTGTGCTCGTTGTTGTAGACGGTGACGATGTAGCCACCGCCGGTTCCAGGGCCTTCGGTCAGCTCCTCCGGCATTTCCAGTATTCCAGGAGCGCTCACTCAGGCCACTCCAGGGTCACTTCGGTTTGGATGCCGATGCTTTGGATCACGAGGGCCGCTTCTTCGCAATCGGCGCGGTTCGAGAAATGAACGGAGGCTTTGCCAAAGGTGTGAGCCTCCCACATCTCAATGTACGCCTCCTGCATATCGCATCCGGTCGCACGCATGAGAACCTCGATCACCTCGTCCATCATGGTGTGCTCATTGTTATAGATCACCACCATCCACCCGCCGTCTTGGGTGTCGGGATTCAGAACTTCGGGTTGCAGGACAGTCTGACTCATAGGCTGGCGACAGTTTACTGCAAACGGGCGGAGGGCGGCGTTGGGCGTTAGGTTTTGGGCATTGGGGCAATCTGACTTATCCGCCCTATCCGACCGATCAGTCAGATCTGTCAGATACGTCTGGTCCCTCAGCCAAACGCCTATTGCCCAAAGCCGACCACCCAAGCCCCACCAACACCAACAGCCAAGCCGGGATCGCCAGCATCAGCCCGGTGGAGTAGCCGGGGGAGGTGTAGGTCAACGTGGCTTCCTCCGTTCCGGGGGCGGGGATGACTTTGATCCAGCCACCCTCCAGAGGCTCTACCTTCGCCCCGTTTGTCGCCGACCATCCGGGCATCCAGCGCTCTTTGATGTGGACCTCGGGCACGTCCTCTTCCCACGAGACCTCGATGCGGCCCGGCGTCTTCTGATCGGCTCCGGCGTCGCCTTCTGAGGCGTAAGCGTATTGGGCAACTCCTAGCGGGTAAACCAAAAACCCGTTCTCCGGTCGTGGATTCTCCCATCCTGGCAAAGGCCGTAACGACCACACTTCCTCGACCCCTGCGTCGATCAGCTTCTGCCGGTCAGCGGTTGGTTTGATGAACATGATGTTGCCGTTGGCGGGAGGGGCCGAGTCTTGTCCGTTCAGGTCGTCCAGCATCGCCTTGGTGTCCTTATGAAGCAGGGAGTCGTACCCGGCAAGCTCCTTAATGCGGCTGAGCGCGGCAAGATTGGGGGGGAGCAGAACACCGGGCGTCGCCGCAACGATGCTCCAGTTCTCGTTGACGATGGCCACCCGACCGAAGGGCGGTTTTTCGATAGCGGCGGCCAGGGGCTTGCCGGTTGGGATGAGGTTGGTGGCGTAGCCGGAGATTGCGATGACAAGCACAATCGGAACCACCGCAAATGTTGATCGACCCTTGAGCAGGTCTGACTTCAAGGCAAAAAAGAGCCCCGCCCCACCTAACCCTACCACAAGGACGACCGTGGCATAGAGCGTTGGAGTCGAGACAGCTTTCACTGCCTCACCCAACGGATCCATCCCTTGGGGCCAAGCGGGAGCGGTGTTCGGAAGAACCAAAGCCGTTAACAGTGAAATTGCGGCAAAACCTAGAACCGCAAACCCAAAGGAGCGCGGTTCGAAGTCCCTATCCTTGATCGCCAACCCCGCCAACACGCAAGCCGCCAGCACGAACAAGACGATGATCCGCCCCGGACTGCCTGTAGAAGACCAACCCGGCATCAGGAAGTAGAGCGGCTTGTTGAGAATCGTTCCCATTGCCAGGAGCAGGGCGAGGATGCCGAGGGCGGCGATGGGCCAGGTTCGGCGGTCTCGCCAGGGGACCAGGAAAAGGAGGCCCAGCACCAGAGGACCGATGGTGACGGCGGACTCGGCAAAGTTGGCCCCGTTCTTGGCCAGCGGCGGCCAGTATTCGGCGACCGTCAGGTTCTCATTGATCTCGACCGGAGCCCTGGGATCGCCCAAGGCTTTGGTCGTGACGAGGTTGGCAAGTTCAAAAGGCTTGATCGCGCTCCCAAGGTAAGCCGCATAGCCCTCCTCGGACGGTGCGTTGCGGCGGTGGGAGGTTTGGGAGTGTTTGAGGACCGGCAGAAGCTGAGGCAGTCCGATCGCGAAACCGACTACGAATGGCATAAGACACGCGGCGAGACAGAGCTTCGCGGGGTTTTTAACGTTTCCTGGCACGCCCTCTACTTCTGACTGCCTCCCGCGTGCCGTGAACGGGAGCCAGAATAGGAACAGGAACGCGGCCATGAATCCATAAGCCACAAACTGGAGATGACCTCCCAGAATCATCATCCCGACGGTGAAGCTCGATAGAATCATCCCTCGGAGAACAGGCTGGAATCGAGTTCTTGGAAGCGGACCGCTTGAATCCTCATCAAATCTCCTCGCCCTCGCAGAAGCATCGCGAATGGAGATGAGCCCGGCCAGTAGCCAGGGAATCCAAGAAACGGTGGTAATCACACTGCTCAGCGACGTCCAGCTCAGCATAAACGGGGACAGGGCAAAACTCGCCCCCGCTACGACTCCGCCCAGCTCAGTCCCCCCCAACGCACGCACCAACTTAAACGTCCCCAGTCCCGCCCAGAACAGGTGGAACCAGGCCAGGATCGTGATGGCCAGCGGGGTGGGGATGTGGAGGACGCCCATCAGGATATGCGGCGGATAGAGTGCGCCCGACTGGGAGTTCGCCAAGAGCGGCGTCCCGGCAAGCTGGTAGGGGTTCCAGAAAGGCACCTGGAAGTTCCGCCAACTCTCGAACACCAGGTCCCGCCAAACATAAAACTGGATCACCCCATCGGCCTGAAGCACATCCCAAGCGTCCCCCGGCTTCGGCCCATTCCAGGGGGCGAACTGGCGTATCTGGTCAAACGGCCCAATCGCCTCCCCCAAAAACACCGCCCGCCACAAAGGGATAAGGGGGATCAGGAGGAGAAAGATCAGGGACCAGTGGGCTTTGAGCTGTTTGATGCTTGGATTTTAGATTGCTGGGTTCATGGATTGTCTAGGGGAAACCGAGTTTGGAGCTTGGGATTGGGAGTTTGGAGTTTAGTGAGTCGATCCGCAGGAACGCAGAAGGCTTGCCGACGTCCAAGTCGGAAGCAACCACAACGACACAGAGGCACAACGAAACCAGCCTCTCGCCCACGATCTCGGGGGCAATGGACCGATTTACGAAAAATCCACCAAAGACTCCAAACTCCAAACCCCAAACTCCAAACTCGATAAATCCGATAAACTCCAGGGCCATGAAGGTTTTGGTAGCGGACAAGTTTGAGCAGAGTGGGTTGGATGGGTTGAATGGGCTGGGGGTGGAGGTTCAGTACAGCCCGGATTTGGCGGACGACTCTTTGGCCCAAGCCCTCGCAGAATCCCAGGCGGACGTGCTGATCGTGCGCTCGACCAAGGTCACCGAGGCGATGATGGATGGCTCCAAACTCGGCGTGATCATCCGGGCGGGGGCGGGATACAACACCATCGACGTGGCCGCCGCCAGCAGTCGCGGCATCCTGGTCACTAACTGTCCGGGAAAGAACAGCCAGGCGGTCGCCGAACTCGCCTTCGGCCTCCTCCTCGCCCTCGACCGCCACATCCCCGACAACGTCGCCGAGCTTCGCCTGGGCAAGTGGAATAAGAAGAAATACTCCAAAGCGAAGGGCGTCTATGGTCGCACATTGGGCCTGGTCGGGATGGGCAAGATCAGCCAGGAGATGATCCCCCGCGCAAAGGCGTTTGGGATGAACGTGGTTGCCTACTCCCGCTGGATCACGCCCGACATCGCCGCCGCCTTGGGGATCGGTCGCGCGACCTCGCTGGAGGAGCTTGCCGCGATGAGCGACGTCGTATCCGTCCATGTCTCGTTGACTCCCGAAACGAAAAACTCCATCGGCGAGAAGTTCTTTGCCGCGATGAAGAAAGGCGCTTACTTCGTAAACACCAGTCGTGGGGAGGTAGTCGACCAGATCGCGCTCCTGAAGGCCATCGAGGAGAAGGGGATTCTGGCCGGGTTGGATGTTTTTGAAGATGAGCCTTCAGGCGGAGAGGGCGACTACCAAGGCGCTCTAAAGGACAACCCCAATGTCTACTGCACCCACCACATCGGCGCCTCCACCGACCAGGCTCAGGAAGCCGTGGCGGCCGAGGCGGTGCGGATCGTGCGGGAGTACAAGACCACCGGCGTCGTGCCGAACGTGGTGAACATCAAGAAAGCCGAAGTCGCCACCCACCTGCTGGTCGTCCGCCACCTCGACCGAGTCGGCGTCCTGGCCCACGTGTTGGGAGTTCTGAAGGATGAGGGCGTGAGCGTTCAGGAGATGGAGAACATCGTGTTGGGCGGAGCCAAGTCAGCGATTGCCCAGATATCCCTGGATAAGGAGCCCTCGCCCAATGCGCTGATGAAGGTCAAGCTGAACGAAAACATCTTCGACGCCAGCGTATTCCCGATTGAGAAATCATGATTCGCGAACCCCATGCAACTCGGCGGCGACTCGTTGGCTGTGTGGGGTTCTCGTCGCTCTTACTTGTCATTACGATCATTGCCTTGGTGACCTGGACGTGGCTGAATCCACCCTTGGTGAAGGTCACTTGGGTTGATGAGAAGGTCAAGCTCACGAACTTTACCGGCCAGCCCGTCCTTATCATCGGGCTGGCACTGGATAGGGCAGGCTGGAGAAACGCCAAACTGCCTGAACCTCTCTATTGTCCTACGCACGCTGGCGATGTCTTCGTCGATCCTAAACTCTGAAATGGGAGGATTTGGGGGCCAAGGAAGCGATTGCCCCACCGACGCCAGGAAACCGTATCTATCTCATCATCTCCCCAATCACTGTGAAGTAAGGTTCGTGCACATATTATGTGCGCACATAATATGTGTGGTATATTGTAGAGATGAAGCGCAAAAATCTCACCTTGTCCGCAGATGCCTCGATCATTGACGAGGCACGAGCTTTGGCGATTTCACAGGGAACGACGATCAACAGCCTCTTCCGCGAGTTTCTAGAGCAGTTCGTACAGGCCAAAAAGGGAACCGCAATCGATGAGTTCTTGCGACTCGCCAAGGAGTTTCAAGGCGATTCAAAGGGTTGGAAGTTCAATCGCGATGAAGCTTACGAGAGATAGGTGTTTCATCGACACCAACATACTGGTTTATGCCGTAGACACAGTGGGTGAGCCAGCAAAGTCGGTCGTTGCGGGGGAACTCATTGCGCAACTGGCGAAGCGGCCCCATTCGTTTTTATCAGTCCAGGTAAAGGCAGAATTTGCTTCTCTTTGCATTCGAAAATTACGTTTCACACCGGCCAAGGTTGCCAGCCTCCTTCAAGGGCTCAAAGATTTCTCAGAGGTGAACTACAGCACAGATATTCTCCGAGAAGGCTTATTGTTGATGGATGTGGCTTCCCTATCATTTTGGGATGCGGTGATGATTGCAACGGCTAAGCGTTCTGGATGCACGGTGGTGTATACCGAAGACCTCAACCACGGGCAGGTCATCGAAGGAGTCCGCATCCATAACCCCTTCCTCGAAGTGCCCAACCTCTAAATCAGCCAGCCAGTAAACTCTCATCCCGTGCTCCTCAACGTCTCCAACGTCTTCAAGGCGTTCGGCCCTGACCATATCCTCACCGGCGTCACCCTCCGCATCGACGCCCGGGAGAAGGTGGCGTTGGTGGGTCGGAACGGGACGGGGAAGACGACGCTTCTCAAGATTCTCACTGGCCAATATGGACCCGATACCGGAAATGTGAACCTGGCGCGGGGAGCCCGCATCGGGTATCTGCGGCAAGAGGCTCCGCTGGGCGAGGGGACGACCGTCTTGGAAGAAGCCCAGACCTCCCGCGCCGACCAGCTCAAGATGAAGCGGCGGCTGGAGGAGCTTGAGGCCAAGCTGGAGCATGGGGCCACCGACGAAGACTTGGAAGAGTACGCCCTGCTCCACGAGCACTTTTTGGAGTCGGAGGGCTATTCCACCGAGTCGGATATCCGGGTGATCCTGCTCAAGATGGGCTTCACTGAGGATGAGTTCGACAAGCCAACCGCCAAGCTCAGCGGGGGCGAGAAGACTCGCCTCGCCATCGCGAAGCTCCTCCTGGAAGAACCCGACCTGCTGATCCTGGACGAACCGACCAACCACCTGGACCTGCAAGCGACCGAGTGGCTGGAGGGATGGATTCGGGGCTATCACGGGGCGGTTTTGCTGGTGTCCCACGACCGGGCCTTCTTGGAGAACACGGCTCAGCGAGTGATCGAGATGCGGGATGGCCAGGTGAAATCCTATCCCGGCCCCTTTGCCAAGTTCCTCCAGCTTCGCGCGGAAGAGGATGCCAGGCTGGCTGAAGTGGCGAAGCGGCAGGATCAGGAGATCGCGAAGATGGATGAGTATGTCCGCCGCTTCATGAACTCCCAAAGAACCGCCCAGGCAAGAGGCCGCCTCAAGCTGATGAACCGCCTCATCGAGAGCAAAGTGGAGGTTCCGAAGAATGAGAAGGGGATGAAAGGCGCGTTTGCGGCCGGAAAGCGCTCGGGCGATCTGGTTCTGGAGACGGAGAAGCTGACGGTAGGTTTCAAAGGCAGTGGCATGGGCTTCCAGCCAATGCGTCCCACAGCCTTCCAGGCTGTGGACTCCAATAGTGAATTCAGCGGCCCAGAGCAGAACCTGGAAGGTTCTGCGACGCATTGGCAGGATGCCAATGCCACAACGCTCTTCCAAAATCTCAACTGGACGGTTCGCAATGGCGAGCGGTGGGGGGTGATTGGGGAGAACGGGTCGGGGAAGTCCACGCTTATCAAAGTGGCGTTGGGGCTCCTGGAGCCTCTGGAGGGCAAGTCCAGGCTGGGCGCGAACGTGGTCGCGGGCTACTTCAGCCAGGATGTCAGCGATATCGACACCAGCATGACGCCGCTCGACTTCATGGTCTACGAATGCGATATGCTCCCCGCCGATGCCCGGAACCTGCTGGGTCGCTACCTGTTCTCCGGCGACGACGTGTACCGCCCCATCAAGACCTTCAGCGGCGGCGAGAAGAACAAACTGGCCTTGGCCCGCCTCACCAATCTCAGCCCCAATTTGCTGGTGCTGGATGAACCCACCAACCACCTCGACATGGCCTCCCGCGAAGCTTTGGCTGAGATCCTGAACGAATACAAGGGAACCCTGATTCTGGTCAGTCACGACCGCTGGCTTCTCAGCCAAGTCACCGACCACATCCTGGATATCCGCAAATCCGGCCCCATCCAATATCCCGGTTCCTACAACGAGTATAAATCCGGCCGCACTCCCAAGCCTGCCGCGCAAGCTCCCGGCAATCGAGCAGTCCAGCAATCAAGCAATCCAGCATCCGAGGAGCCCACTCTCTCCCCCCGCGAACTCTCCAAAGAGATTTCTCGCTTGGAAAAGCTGGTGGCTGAATTGGAGGAGCAGGTGGCAGACCAAGAAGCCGACATCAAGGAGATCGAGGACAAACTGGCTCAGGTTAGCCCCACTGACGATATCCTCAGTCTCACCCAAGAGCATGCCTCGGCCCAAGAGCGGTTGGCGGGGACGATGGCAGCGTGGGAGGAGAACACGTTGAAGCTTGAAGAATTGGCGGCTTTGCGCGGATAGTCCCTGATCTGATTCGTCAGCGTCACACAGTCGCCGGTTTGAACGCAGAAAGAGATGATGAACGACACGCCCGCGGTTCCCCTCTCCATTCTCGACCTCGCCATGATTCGGGAAGGAGGCACGGCACAGCAGGCATTGCACGAATCGCTTGACTTGGCGCAACACGCGGAGAAGTGGGGCTACCACCGGATTTGGTTAGCCGAGCATCACGGCATGAAAGGCATCGCCAGCGCGGCTACCTCGGTGGTGATTGGTTATATCGCAAACGGGACTTCGAAGATTCGAGTCGGATCAGGCGGCGTCATGCTCCCGAATCATGCACCCATCGTGATTGCAGAGCAGTTTGGAACCTTAGAGTCGCTTTATCCAGGGCGCATCGACTTGGGTTTGGGCCGGGCCCCGGGAACCGACCCTTTGACGGCGAGAGCCTTGAGACGGAACTTGGGTTCAAATGGCGACACGTTTCCCGATGATTTGGAAGAACTCCGCCAATTCTTCAAACCAAGCGAGGAAAGAAAGGTCAAAGCTATACCCGGTGAAGGCTTAGACATACCGATTTACATCTTGGGCTCCAGCGACTTTGGCGCGAGGCTCGCCGCCAGACTGGGATTGCCGTTCGCATTTGCCTCCCACTTCGCACCGGACTACCTCTTCCAGGCGCTCGACATCTACCGCAGCGAATTCCAACCTTCCGAAAACCTGTCGAAGCCCTACGCGATGGTGGGGGTAAACGTCATCGCGGCGGATACGGACGAGGAGGCCAAGTTCTTGTTTACCTCCCCTCTCCAGCAATTCCGAAACCTTATTCGCGGAACCCCTGGCCAATTGCGTCCTCCGGTAGAGGAACTCGAGGAATGGCGACCGGGCGAAGCGGAGGCGGTCGAGCGGATGCTCCGCTTCGCGGTGGTCGGCTCGCCCGAGACGGTTCGCAAGGGATTGGATAGGATCATGGACTTAACGGTTGCAGATGAGCTAATCGTGGTGTCCGCGATCTACTCCCATCAAGCGCGCTTGCGATCATTCGAAATCTTGAGCGAGGTCTGGCCAAGAGTCGTATCCGAGCATGCCCCTAGCCGCCCTCTAAGCGGCCTAACGCTTTGACTTGGCGTTCGCTGTCGGGAAGTCCGTTTTTTGGCTTTTTTCAAAAATGCTTGTAACATGTTGACGGCAAGTGCCGTCTACTATGTGTCGGCAGTTGCCGACAGCTCGTTTCTGGCTCAGTGCACAGAGCCGGGGCGAGCGGAGGAAAAATGCAAAAGACATTACGATTCTTGGGGCTCGTCGCCGTTATCGGCGCGTTCGCCATCGTCGTTGCTCAGCAGAGCAGCAGTGCAAGGACTCAGGGCGCTACTGTCCCAAGTGGCGGTGAAATCGCGGTTGCCAATACGCAATCCAGTGGGTTTTCCAACCATGTGCTTATCTTGATGAGCCAATACTTCAGCTTCCAGCAGACAATGGAGATCGACCGGGCAAACGAGCGAGGAAGGACCGATCGGGTACAGCCGATCATTCGTGCCAACTGCACGGCCACTCTTTGGCTCCAGACGCCTGATCAGCAGGAGCGGACGATCGCGCATTGGGGACTCGATAAGTATCGCCCGAATGATCTCCAATGGGCCGAAATCGCACGATCTCCGTCTCTCGTTCGGGAGCTATTGAAGATCGACAAGAAGACGGACGCAAAGGTTGCCAAGTTCATCGATATCGTATGGAAGCCGATCATGGATCGAGATCGAGAGTTCGAGGAGCAGCTCTGGGCATCCCCCGCTTTCAAGAACGCAAAGGACCAGCACGAGAGGAATATGCTCCACTATGAAGGGATCAAAGCCTGGCGCGCCAAGCACCCGCTTCCGCCAAGGGAAGAACGGCAAACCGCCACCTTGGCTCGGTATGAGAAAGCCATGAAGGATACAGAGGCTTTACTCACCCCGGCGCAGCGAAAGGAGATGCAAATGCTTCGAACCAAGTTCGACGTCGCCTTCAAAATCGCCCTCCGTGGAGACCGCCCATAGATGGCATGCCCCTCCCAATGGGAGGGGTCTCTATTTGAAATGAAAAAAATCAAACTCGGCGATTCGGAACTGGAGCTCCTGCGCTTTGTCGCAAGAAATGCGCAATGTCAGGTGCGCGAGGCCTGCGAATTCTTTCAGCAGACAAAGGGGTGGGCTAGAACCACGGTTCTTAAGACCTTGGACCGGCTTCGCGAGAAGGAACTGATCGACCGCAAAGAGGTCGATGGCGCTTTCCGTTACTGGGCCACCCTCTCGGAATTTGAAATCGAGGAGACCCTGGTCCATCAGTTCCTGAATCAGAGCATGGAGGGGTCGGTGAAGTCATTGGTCTCCTACCTGCACACCTATCCGAACCTTAACGCGGACGATCTCGACGAACTGAAGAAGCTGGTCGACGACTTGGAGAAGAGGAAATGAACGCATTCGATGTGATGAAGATGCTCCTTTGGGCGGCTTGGAGCGGAGCCCTGATCGGCATTTTGGCGCTTATCGCCGTGCGCATCCGACCTTTGCACCCGGCGGTGAAAACCTGGCTGTTTCGGGCGGCTTTCATAAAAGGATTGCTGGCCCTGGCGCTCGTTTCCAGCGTCCCGGCGGTAGCTCGGGTAGATTGGATGAGCCATGAACTTACGGGATTCATGCTCGTGGTTTGGGCTGTGGGCGTGTCCGTGGTCGGCTTTCACGCCGTTCGTTGCTATGGAGCGACGGCTAGGCTGAAACGCGAATCGCAACGCGTGGCAATAGCCTTGCCCGATGCATCGCTGGAAGTTCGCGAACTCCCCGGACTGGCGGAGCCTTGCGTAGTCGGCGTATGGCGTCCGACGCTCCTCATCCCCAAAGGCGAACGGCCCGAAGGATCGGTGATCCAGCATGAATTGGCCCATGTGCGCCATCTGGATGTGCCGTTTGGCGCGGTTGCCTGGCTCGTCCAAGCCGTCTTCTGGTTTGTGCCAGGGGTAGGGAAGTTGATCGCGGAGCACTCCTTCTGGCAAGAAGTCTGGGCCGACTTGGCTTCTCGCGAACGCCTGGAACTCGAACCGAGCCGACAGGCGCGAGCGCTTTTGGATGCGGTTTCCCGCTTGAAAGCCTATCCCACCGTCGCGTTGGGATTCCGAGGCGACGCCAAAGACGTGGCCCGTCGGATCGAGGCGATGTTTGTCGGAGGCTACAGTCGGGCGTTCGGTCTGGCAGTGATCGGGTTGGCGTGTCTGGCGGCGATGCCGCTCCAGTTCGACCGCCTGCCCCATCCAGACTCGCCGTCCGCCGAGCCGCAGGTCTTCGCTCCGGTTCGAATGCAGTCAGAGTCTCCAAACCAGCCAGTAATCCCCATCGCCGCTCCAATCCTCTAAACCGAGGCATAGCCAATCTTCGGTGGCTTAGACTTCGTCTAACCACCGAGGATACCTCCGTTGTGCCGCCGTGCCGTGGTGGTTATCTCTCAAGGCTCTGGAACCGTCTAATAAAACAGCGATGCGAAACGACAACTATCCCAGCGCCTCGGAAATGGTTCGGAACTTGGCGGGTGTTCGGGTGAAGTGGGAACCCCTGCACACCGACGGCAAGTTCCGCATCATCCGCTTCGAGCCTCCATTCTTCGACGGTTGGGAGTATTGGGTGGTGAATGAGAAAGGCTTCCTATGGGAGCCCGTAGACACCTTCCACGCCGGCCTGATGTACCTGGAGAGCAGTGAGGCGAGGGAGTACCAGGAGAATTCGCCATAGCGGGAGCTGCCTGATCCCCGGCACCTGGCCCGTCGTATAATGAAATGAAATGACACTCGAAGAAGCACTCTGGCAAGACGACGAACGCATGAGTGGGGCCGTGTGTTTCCGAGGCACCCGGATTCCGGTCAGCGTTTTGTTCGAGTGCCTCGCTGGTGACGGCTTGGATTGGTTCCGAGAGGGCTGGCCATCGGTGTCTGAAGAACAGATTCAAGCTGTTTTGCAGGCGTCACAGCAGTTGGTCGAACATCAATTCCATGCTGAGAAAGCGGCGTGAAGGTCATCTTTGACAACTGTATGCCGGAAGCTTTCCTGGATATGTTTAGCGCCCACGAGGCAAAACACGCGCGGCAAATGGGATGGGATACTCTTGCCCATGGCCACCTGTTGAAGTCCGCCAATGACGAGGGTTTCGATGTTCTGGTGACTATTGACCGTCGAATGCCATTTCAAAGTTCGCTTCGAGGTTTGAGGCTCTGTGTGGCTGTCATCGAGGGTGCTGAGAACTCGAAGACGAAGATGGCCAAAGCTGTCGCGCAGATTCTGGAGCGGATCGAATCCATGGAACCAGGACTGTTCCATGTGTTTCAGGCGAGCGACATAGATTAGGTCGCCACAGGATAGCTGGTATCAGTCGTATACTTCGATTGATATGACTCTCGAAGAAGCTCTCTGGCAAGACGACGAACGGATGAGCGGAGCCGTATGCTTCCGAGGCACCCGGATTCCGGTTTACATCTTCATCGATCACCTTAAGTACGACGAACAAGAGGAGTTTCTGGAAGGTTATCCCGATGTCACCAAGGAGCAAGTGACTGCGGTCTTAGATGGCTTTCAGATGTTGCTGAACAAGCATTTCAATGTGCCGGTCTGGCCGCATGAACTGGAATCCCAAGAAGCTCGTTAGCTTCCTTCCGTGGTCGAGCTGACCATCTGTGTCCATCTGCGTCATCTGTGGTTCCCCCAACGCCCCAGACCCAAAACCCATGACCTTCCCGCAGAATGTGCCATAATCTTCCCTTCGGAGGCATCGAAACAGTTTGATCTACGTAACCGTACAACCCAATGAGAGCATCGACTCGGCCCTGAAGCGCTTCAATATGAAGCTCCAGCAGAGTGGCCTTCTTCGTGAATTGAAGGAGCACAGCCACTATGAGAAGCCCAGCGAGAAGCGACGCCGGATGAAGCGACGACGCGCTTCCCGCAACTAGTCGCAGACCTTTTGACCCAGATCATCGTCTCTAAAAGCAGATGCCCGCAAGGATAGAGACCCCGATCATCGCCCTGGAGGATCGAATTCTCTGGGGTTTTGCGCGTTTGGCGCAAGCCTCTGCCGGCTTCACGTTCTCAGCGTTGAGAACCTGTGACCGACACCCCTATGGACGATCCCAGTAGTACCCGCACGATATCCATCGTCAACCGTTCTGGGCGCCGCGCACCCTCTGCGACCATCCGGCGTGCCCTGCAAGCCGCTCTCGCCCAGCACTCGGCCCGGCCCGGAGAAGTCTCCATCCTGCTTACCGACGACCAGGAAATCCAGGACCTCAATCGTCGTTTCCGCAACCTCGACGAGCCGACCGACGTTCTTACTTTTCCGGCTGAGAATCCGATGCTTCTGGGCGA
Source organism: uncultured Fimbriimonadaceae bacterium (assembly GCA_964501275.1). Classification (GTDB taxonomy): domain Bacteria; phylum Armatimonadota; class Fimbriimonadia; order Fimbriimonadales; family Fimbriimonadaceae; genus 55-13. Next base: position 21,743 of record CAZCSP010000019.1, read on the forward strand.
CATCGCCATTTCCGTTCCCTATGCCGAACGCCAGGCCAAGCTAAGAAACGTAGGGCTCCCGCAGGAAATTGCGTACCTGGCGATCCATGGCGGTCTACATTTGCTTGGATTTGACGACGAAACAGAGGATGATAGAAGGGTGATGGTAGAGCAGATGAACCGGGCGGCGACCGCCGCTGGGCTCAAGCCTGACCACGAATGGGCTTCCATCCTTCACGAGGCCCACGGATGAGCGTGACCCGAAAGAAAGACATCATCGGGCCGTTCCGAGTCGCGTTGGGCGGGTTGGTCTACACGTTCAAGACCCAGCGCCACATGCGCTTCCACCTGTATGTGGTTCTGATCGTGGTGATGCTCGGCATCCTAGTGAATCTCCAACTCCGCGAGATGCTGGTCCTGCTGTTTACGATCTCGCTTGTCTTGGTCGCCGAGATGTTCAACAGCGCGATCGAGGCGACCGTGGACCTGGTCAGCCCCAACTACAACCCGATGGCCAAATTTGCCAAGGACATCGCGGCGGGGGCGGTCCTCATCACCACCATCATCGCCCTAGCGGTGGGCGGCCTGCTGATCCTGGGCGACAACCGGTGGGAGCAACTCAAGATCAACCTGACCTCCGAAGCCCCCGGTCTGCCGTTCGTCGGTCGGATGGTGCTGGGGGGAATCGTCGTGTTTACCGTGGTAGTCATTGGCAAGGGGCTGGGGCAGCGGGGAAGAGTGTTGCAGGGAGGGCTGGTCAGCGGCCACTCGGCCTTTGCTTTCCTCCTCGCAACCAGCGCCATGTTCCTCACCGAGAACGCCCTCGCGACCGGGATTTCTTTTCTTTTGGCGGCCTTGGTGGCCCAGAGCCGCTGGGAGGCGAAGATCCACTCGATCGTGGAACTTTGCCTTGGCGCGGCGGTTGGCGTCATTACAGGCCTGTTGATTTTCGGGTTATTGCCAAAATAGGAGAGCATAAGCAACATCAATGAAGGATCAACCTCCAGAACGTGACCGGCAAAGCGGAGGTCCGCTGCGCCGTATCGAAGCGAATATTGCGATTGTGTTTGGGCTTGCCCTGAGCGCGCTTGCCCTTTTGGGCCACCAGAATAGCGAATTGGCCAATCACTTGGGCCAAACCGCCGTTCTGCCGTCGGCAGGCTGGTATCCCGTACTGGGGGTCTTGGCGATCATCGTCCTGAACGGCATCTTTGTCGCGGGGGAGACCGCCGTGGAGCTGCTGAGGTCGGTCCACATCAAGTTTGCCCGCGAAAACCATCCGAAGGATGCGGACCGTTTGCAGGCGATCCTGGATCGGAAGTCCAAGTACGTGTCGGCCTGCACCCTGGCAAGCCACTTCTGCCGGGTCGCCATGATCCTGGTCGGTCTGCTCTTGGCGCCTGGTGTCTCCATTTGGCTTGGCGAACAGACCGGGCAAACCGGCAGTCCGGGCGTATTCGTCTGGGCGTTGGTGATCGTAGCGGTGCCCATCGCGCTCATCAACCTGATGTTCGAACTGGTTCCCAAGAGCTACGCCGCCCTCACTCCTCATCGGGTTGCCCTGCGCCTCTATCGCATCATCAAAACCACCTCCGCGATCCTGTCTCCGCCCGCCTCCATGCTCTCTTCCATCGCAGGTTTGCTCACCGCCCGATTCGGTGGCAGGGCCAGCTTTACCATGGCCAACCAGGCGGAAGAGGAGATCAAGAATCTGGTGGAGACCGCCCAGGAGACGGGCGAGATCGAGGTCGATGAGAAGGAGCTTCTGCACTCCGTTTTCGAGTTCAGCGACACGGTGGCCCGGGAGGTCATGACGCCGCGCGTCGATCTGGAGTCGATGCCGATCACCAGCGACCCGATGCAGGTGGTCGAACTCATCAAGAAGACGGGCCGCTCCCGTATCCCCCTGTTCGAGGAAACCGACGACCAGATCATCGGCATCGTCCACGCCAAGGACCTGCTGATGGCGATCCTCAAGACCGACAAACCAAACCTCCGCAAGATCATGCGCCCCGCGATGTTCGTGCCGGAAGGGAAGTCGCTCAACGAACTGCTCCGCGAGATGCGCCAGAGCCGAAGCGAGATGGCCATCGTGCAAGACGAATTCGGCGGCACGGCGGGCGTGGTCACTACCGAGGACATCGTGGAGGAGTTGGTCGGCGAGATTGTGGACGAATACGACGTGGAGGAGCCAGAGATCGTCAAAATCGACGACGACTGCTACCTGGTCCACGGCAAGGTCCATGTCGACGACGTGGCGGATACGCTCGAAATGGAGTTGGAGAGCGAAGAGTTCGACACCATCGGCGGCTACGTCTTCGGCCTCTTTGGCCGCCAGCCCAAGCGCGAGGAAAAAATCGAATCCGGTGGCCTGAGATTCACGGTTGCTGAGTCAGACGGAAGGCGGATCAAGAAGCTGAAGATCGAACGCTTGCCCGTAGCAGTCGAGGCGAGTTTGTTTGACGAATAGCTGTCAGGAGAACGATTCATGAAAGGGCCTCCGAAAATTCCAAAAATCATAGGTTGACAAAACCCGCTTTTCCGCCCCTATATAAGTAGGAGGCCAACGTAGCCTGGACGTCCACGTCCGGGTTCTCCGTGCCTTGGACCTCCAGGTCCGAGGAGTTTTGTAGCCGCCACAAAGCCCGTAACAAACCAGATTGCGGCACAATACCGCCGCCTACCTTTCTGCGTCCTTCTGCGGTCTTCTGTGCTTTCTGTGGTTGAATTTACGTTGTGTCCCCCAACGTTGTGCCGCTGTGGTAAGTCCCCAAAACCGCAACGCCGAAACGCCGAAAAACCGTCCCATGTGTGACTTGCAGCAAAAAAAGCAGGCAAATCCCGGTTCAATTGAACTTGCCTAAACTGCAAGTTTTTGAACCTGGGTTCGGTCGCGTTTTTCGAAAATTTGAACCTGAGAATCCGTAGCTGAAAATGCGTTTTAGATAGACGAATCATTGAACTGTTCGCACCCCCGCCAACGTCCCGACAGTATGCGCAAAATTGCTTCATTGGCGGCATTCCTCGCTCTGGCGGCGGGGACTTTGGCAGAGGACGTGCAGGTGCGGTATGTCCGACCGTCGGAGATCATTACCTTTCTAGCTACCGTGCAGTGGCAAGGCAAAGTCTGGGCCGGGAGTATTACCGATGCCCGACGAGAGAATGGGGTTGTCGTCGGGAGGCTGAGCGGTTCCGATGGCCACCTTGTGCCTAAGGGCGTTACCCTGCTGGCCCATGACTCAAAGGGCGTTCTTGAGATCAACGGCCCTGCCGATGGGGTCGCAGAAGTGAAGCGTTATGTGGACCTGTTCGACGTTCAACCGGCGAAGATTCGAACGGAGTTAGAGGTTTCTTGTACGACCTTGAATACCGAGCTTTCGACCTCCGCCGACATCTTGAACAATCGTAAGTGGGCGGTTGCCGAGGACAGTCTTCGGTTGAAGCTGGCTCTTTCGCCTCGGGTAAACGACGACGGCACTGTGACGATACATTTGGACGTAAAGCGCGGAACGAGCGAGAGTCAGTCCGTGGTGGTAAGGCTGAAGAAAGGGCAGACGGTCCAGCTGAGATTCGGGGCCGTCTTGGCCTATGCGATCGGCGATGACCAAAACCCACCCAAGGTCGAAGGCAAGTTGACGACTCAGCGGAAAGACGAAGGCGACATCGACGAGCCTGAATTGATTCTGAACCTAAAAGCGAGCCTGGTCGAGAAGGTCCAGCCGCCCGCCAAAGCTCCCTAGAGGAGCTCTGGCTGGTTCGCGAGGATGTCCTTTAGCGCAATTCTTGCCCGATTCAACCGGCTCTTGACCGTCCCCACCGGCAGGTTCAGGCGGTCCGCGATCTCTTCGTAGGAATACTGGTCGGCATGATAGAGGATGATCATCGTGCGTTGGATGGCCGTCAGTCGTCCGATAGCGGCCCTGACTTTCAGGCTGTGGTCTGACTTCACCGCCCGCTCATGGGGCGACAGGCTCCGGTCGATCACCTGCATGTAGAGTTCGCCATCATCCGTTTCCCGAACCGCATCCAGGCTCGCGGCGATCTTCAACGTCTTCCGCTTGCGCATATCCAAGAAGCAGTTGCGGAGAATCCGGTAAAGCCAAGTGGTGAAGGCGCTGTTGCTGCGGAACTGGTTGATGGCGCGGAAGACCCGCACAAAGCCCTCGGAGACCACGTCGCTGGCCTCTTCCGCGTGCTTCGTCAGTTTAAGCGCATATTGGAAGGCCCTGGCTTGGTGCCTCTCCATGAGCGCGTCGAACGCTCTCCTATCCCCCTGCTGGCATCTCTCGATCAGAAAGACGTCGGTTTGCAGTGCCCTCTCCATAACTCCTCCTTTTTGCGCTGATGGATCACACGTTCAAGCAAAACGCGTATTCAGGCTCTAGTGTCCCTGCTGTTGGGTTCTGGGAGAAGTCAGCCCTTTTGCGGACAAACGATCTTTAAACATCTTCCGTCTCGGGCAGATTGACCAGGTGCTTCTTGGTTTCGCCGATGGTAAAGAAGAAGGTGGTGCCGACGCCCGGTTTAGACTCAACCCAAATGCGGCCCTCATGCCTTTCGATAATCCGCTTGACGTTTGCCAACCCAATCCCCGTGCCGGGGTATTCGGAGTCGCGGTGCAGGCGCTGGAAGGGTTCGAAGATACGTTCGGCGAACTGCATGTCCAACCCGATCCCGTTGTCCTTCACGGCAAAGATCGCGCCGTGCCGGTTGCGCATCTCCTTGATTTCTACCAGCAGGTCGCTTCCCGCCTTCGAATACTTGCAGGCATTCTCCATCAGGTTGTGGAGGGCCAGTTTCAGGAGGAGCGGGTCGGCGGTGATGACCATGTTTGGCTGGACTTTGAATTCAATGAACCGTGCCGGCCAGTTGCCCTCTTTCCGAAGCATTTCGGCCACCTCATCCGCCAATCCGGTCAGGTTCACCCACCGCGGTTTCAGAGCCGCGTTGCCCAGTCGGGCGTGGTTGAGGAGGTCGTCCACTAGCTGAGAGAGCCTGGCCGCAGACCGGCCGATGCCCTCCACCAGCTCCCGATTGGCCTCGTCCAGCTTGCCTTCCATCTCCTGGTTGAGCATCGAACTGGAGGCGGCGATGTTCCGCATCGGGGCGCGCAGGTCGTGGGAGATGGAGTAGCAGAAGTTGGAAAGCTCCTCATTGGCGAGGCGGAGTTCGGCAGTGCGCTCTTGGACCCGCTCCTCCAACTCGTCCTTCAGCCGCACGACCTCATACTGCTTGCGATCTTGGAGCTTCCACAGCACCAGAACCATGATGCAGACCATGAAATAGAGCAGGTAAGGGATCGTGGGGGAAGACTCCCAGACTCCTTTATCCGTGATAAACCGACTGTACTGTTGGGGCGGCCACGCGATCAGGGCGACCACGGCTCCAACGACAGACGTGAGGGCTCCGGCCAACAAGCCGCCGTAGGTCGTGCTCAAGAGAACGGCGGGCAGGAACAGGAGCAGTTGGCTTTGGACCGGTTGGGTGTGGAAGAAGGTCTTCCCGATCAGCAGGGCCACCGCCAAGCCGACGACCACGATGCCATATTGGATGGTGATGTGTCGCTTAGAAGCCCACGCCCAGCCCTTCGACGCCACCTTGCCAATGGCCACCAGGCGGTCGTAGAACACATCCTCAAACGTCCCCCACCGCTCGCGGGCAGTCTGCTGCAACGCAAGAATCGCCTCTGATCTTTCTTCTCTCAACCGATCTCCAGTCCTGATACTCATCTTACTCTCGCTGAACGGATTCGATTCCCCGCTCAGACTTGCTATGATCGTAACAATGTGAGTGCAGGATACGGAGCGTTTCGACTATTCCCTTCTGACCCCCACAGCATCCGGAGAAAACGTTTGAAAACGCATCGCTATTTGATCTATATCACGCTTGTCCTTGCCTTGGGTGTCCGCCATATGGCCCTCGCACAGCCTGTGCAGTCTGACCTCGCGCCATTTGATGGTATTTCTGCTAGGTCGATGCGAGCCAACTTGAGGTTCTTGGCCAGCGACGAGATGAAGGGCCGCGACACCCCTTCGCCCGAATTGGACATCGCCGCCAATTGGATCGCCGCCGAGTTTGAGAAGGCTGGCTTGGAAGGAGTGGCCAAGGACGACTACTTCCAGACCGCCACCTTTCGGGAGAAGCCGGTGCGGAATGTGATTGGTGTCCTGAAGGGAAGCGATCCTGCCTTGGCCGATACCTACCTGCTGGTGACCGGCCACTACGACCACATTGGCGTTCGGGGGACCGAGGGCGATACGATCTACAACGGAGCCAACGACAACGGCAGCAGCATCGTCGCCATGGTCGAATTGGCGAAGTCCTTTGGCGCGATGAAAGTCAAACCGAAGCGGACTCTCGTCTTCATCGCCTTTTGGGGCGAGGAGAAGGGCTTGCAGGGGGCCAGACATTACGCCCAGAATCCGCCGTTCCCCCTCGCGAAGACCGTTGGTATGGTCAACATGGAGCAACTGGGCCGCACCGACGACACCGACGGCCCCCAAGTCTCCCGCTTCGCCATGACCGGGTTCGACTTCACCGACATGCCCAAGACCATCGCCGAAGCCGCCAAGAAAGCGGGCGTCCAGGTAGACAGCCGACCTCAGGGCGACCCCTACTTCATGGCCAGCGACAACGCCGCCCTCGCAAGAGTCGGCATCCCCGCCCACACCATCAGCGTCGCCTACAACTTCCCGGAATACCACCGAGTCGGCGACCATTGGGACAAGATCGACTACGAAAACATGGCCAAAATCACCAAAGCCATCGGCCTGGGCATCCAAGCCCTGGCAAATGCCGCTCAGGGTCCCGTGTGGAACGAAGCCAACCCGAAGACGAAGGCTTACGTGGATGCGTGGAAAAAGCTACACGGGGAGTAACATGTGAACTGTGGACTGTAAAGTGTGGAATGTGACGTGATTGGCCAGATTCGACCGATTCGTCAGATCCGTCCGATCACCACTCTCCACATCCCACAAGCAACATTCAAACCCATGGACCCACTCATCCACTCGGCTCAACAGGCGAAGATGCGCGCCTATGCCCCCTATAGCGGCTACCAAGTCGGCGCGGCTCTGCTGACCGATACTGGGCAGGTCGTCACCGGTTGCAATGTGGAGAACGTCAGCTACGGCGCGACGATCTGTGCGGAGAGGACGGCGGTGGCCAAGATGATCGCGGATGGCTTGGGAGAAAAGGTTGTTGCGCTGGCGGTGGCGAGCAAAGACGGCGTCCCACCCTGCGGCATCTGCCTCCAAGTTCTCAGCGAATTCATCAAAGACGACGACGTTCACATCTACCAGGTGAACGAGGCAGGGAGGGTGATGGAACGTACATTCAGCGACCTTCTCCCCCATGCGTTTCAGTCCGACGAAGTTGCGCGAACCGAAACGTGATCGGCGATAGTCTAAACTTGTGCAAAGCCCGGTGATAGAACCTGGGCTTCAGAAAGGTGAACAAATTGAAAAACTATCTCGGCCTCATCCCCGTTGCCATCTTCGCGATCCTCCTTGGCTGTGGCGGAGGTGGCGGGTCATCCAGTGGTGGAGGCAATGGCTCGACGACCGGCTTCACGAGCGGCGATACCAGTGCCGGAGCTGATTCGACGATCATTGGACAAACTGTGAATCGCAATGGCGGAGCGCCTATTTCCGGCATTAAGGTTAGGTTTCTAACCAGTTCGAATGACGTTGTAGGTGAAGCCACATCCCGGGCGAACGGCTACTTCGACGCGAACATCCCATCTACTGCCACGAAGTTTGAAGTTGACCCGACCACGACGCCGTCAACCTTCAACAATGTTTTTCAATATGGGTCAGTGTGGCTCCATCCCACAATAAACCCCTGCCGCTACGCATTGCCCACGATTACACCTGGTGTGCTAACACCAATGACGAACGGGCAGTTTAGGTTTCTATCGGTAAGTGATGGTTTCCCTCCATACCCTCCAGGAGGCTGTGGACCCTAACGCGGCATCCGCAAAAACTCCGCCATCGCCCTGAGCGTGTCCTCGCTCAGGCCAGGAAAGCCCGGCATCGTACTGCTGGGCTTTTTGCTTTTGGGGTTCCTAATGAATTCGATGTACCATTCGGCATCCGAATGTTCTTTGTGGACCTGATCCAGTTTGGGTCCGCCAACCGCTTTCAGCCCGTCGGTTCCGTGGCAGTTATTGCAACCTTCGCTATTGAACGCCTGCCGTCCTCGCTCCGCCAGCGCCTCGTCGATCAGAACCGGGGGAGGCGGGTCGTCGGTTAGGATGGGCTCGGAGGCGACGATGGGATCGCGGGTTCCAGTGAGGGGGGCGAAGGAGCCTCCGAACGCCGCTCCGGTTCCCATGAAGTAGGCGAGGAAGGCGACGAAGATGAACTGGATCCCCGCATTGGCCAAGCGCTTGGATAGCAGCGGGGCAATAAGCAGGAATCCCACGAAGATCGCGGGCATCACCCCGGTGCCGATCCATCCCAGGCTGGGGTTCAGGCGATTGAACGCCTCCAATGACCCGTGCATGGGCCAGGTGTACCAACTGACGAGGGCGTTGTACTTGTTATAGTCGTCCGCTGTCGCGGCGGTTCCGAGCGGCCTTTGAACCAGAAACGTCACGGCCAGGGGGATCAGGGCCAGGATGAGGGCGGGAATCCAATAGGCCTTGGCCTCGCCCCGCCGAAAGAGGCTCGCCATTGCGCCCAGCGAACCCAGGATGAGGGCAATGGGAATCAAGATAAGGTGGGCGAAGTACCAGGTTGGGAGCGTATTGGCGTTCATCGAAAGTTCGCCGCCCATGATGAGTGTGGCGACCTGCTCCCCGCCCGGCATCGCCGCCGCAATCCCGCTCTCCACCGCCGCCGTCTGTACGCCATGCTGGTCGAACGGCAACAGGTTGCCCGTGAGCTGGAAAAGCATCGCGCAACCGAAGATCGCCACGGCTCCGATCCATTGCCAGTGGTGGGGGGACCGGAATCGGCCGGAGAACATCATCAGGCAGAGATGAAGGAAACTGTGGACGATGAAGAACGCGCTGCCCCAATAGTGGAATCCAGCGATCGTGGCATGGGGCTGGGCGCCCATGATCGACTCCATTGTGCCATGGGCAAACTTGGGGTCGGGAATGTAGGCGCGATGCAGGTACAGCCCCGCTGCAACCTGCAACAGAAATTGGATTAAAAGCGCCGCCGCCGAGGTCGAGAGAAAGCTCCCGAACCCACCTCCTGATTTACCCCTGGACTTCACTATGGCCTGAGTATCGCCCATTCGTGCCGCGATGTCTATAGTTTTGTGGGAAGGAGTTGGAGGTGCCGAGCGGATTCGAACCGCTGAATATCGGTTTTGCAGACCGACCCCTTAGGCCACTTGGGCACGGCACCTCGCGGTTCCTATATGGTACCCGTCAGGCAAGCTTTTGACGGGACAAGTGGTCCAGAGGCGAAGGAAATTAGGGATGTGGCCTGTTGAGTGTGGAATGTGGTTTGTCTTTTTAGGATGAACTTTGCTGTCCAACTACGATTGCCCTATGTTTCACGCAAAGACGCAAAGAACGCCAAGGCGGATTCCCTTTGCGATCTTTGCGTGAGAAGCTCTCTGCTAAGGACTACACAAGCTACAGGCCACATTCCACAAGCCACATCACCATCCCAGAACCAGCTTCGGCTTGTACTCTGATTTATCGTAGTCCTTCGAATAAAACTTGTACGTTGCTCGATTGCCGATCTCGGACGGGTCGAGAGTGGAGGTGAGAGCCAAGGCGACCGTTCCACCGGAGGTGAAGCTGACCTTGGCTGGGCCTTTGAGAAGGTCGATTTCAAACTTGATGGGCTGCTCAGCTTCGATCTTCTCGGGGAAGAAAGAGCCGAACACGTCTTCCTTTCTTCCGCCAGGAAAAACGGTCCGTCCTTGCTCATATCCCCATGTTTTCTCGGCGAAATCCTTCCCTAGGGACCGAACCTCCAACGGGTTCCGCTTCGCATCCGCCACCTGCCAAGCCGGGTCGGGCGTGTGCATCAGAACCAGCACCGCACTCTTCACCACGGCATCTTTGGGCAACTTTTCCAGGTTGAATTTGAGGTAGCTATAGCTGTACTCATCCGCCTGGGCGGGGTCGGAGGCTACCGCCAATCCTCCCGCACCCCAGACGCGCAGGTAGCCATCCTTCTGAGGATCACTGGCGTGAGGATAGACCCAAACGTCGTCAGTCGGAGTCAGTTCCAGGGTTTGGGCGGCGAAGCCGAGCGTTAAGGCGGCAAGTGCGGCGATCATGGTTTATAGTTTACTTGCGCGGCACGAAAGGCGTGGCATTGCTTGATTGCTGGAATGCTAGCTTGCTCGATTGGGGAGTTTCGGAATGAGGCATATTGACTCCATGTAGAGGGTATGGGTTTTACTACTGGTCTTCCATCTCCAACTCCACTAATCCAGCAATCGAGCAATCGAGCAATTCACAATGTCCCTGTGAACCATGCTTTGCGGGTCCTTGAGTTCCCGGCGATCCTAGAGCGTCTCCAGCGCCAATGCGAGACGTTGCTCGCTGCTGGGTGGGCCTCGGAGCTCGAGCCGAGCATGGAGCCGGACGAGGTGGAGAGGCTTCTCGCCGAGACCAAGCAGGGCTACGAACTGATCTCCCGCCACTCCGTCCCTTCGATGGGTCCCATCCGCGACCTCCGCCAGAACCTCCAGCGGATCGGAAAAGGCGGTACGGGCAATGGGGAGGAACTTTTCCAGATTGCCGACGCGATGTCAGCCATGCGCTCTGTCAAGTCTCTCGTCAGCCCATTGCGCACCGACTTCAGCCACCTGTGGGTGAGGATGGAGTTTGTGCCTGAGCATCCGCGCTTGGAAGAGGCGATCTTCTATAGCCTCGATCCCAGTGGCGATGTCAAGGATTCCGCCAGTCCGGCCTTGGCGGCGATTCGGCAGAAGAAAAGGAGCCTTACCAGCCGGATCGTCGAGGCCATCCAAGCCTATACCTCTGGCAGCCGCCGCGACCTCCTCTCCGACCCGATCTACACGGTCCGCGACGGTCGCTATGTGATTCCGCTCAAGGCGGAGAACAAGGGCAAGATTCGCGGCATTGTCCACGACTCCAGCGGGAGCGGGCAGACCATCTACCTGGAACCCGAGGATGTCCTGCAACTGGGCAACAAGCTACGCGAGGCCGAGAGCGACGAGCGGGACGAGGTTCAAAAGGTGCTTCTGGCTTTGAGCGGGAAGGTGGCGGCGGTGGCGACGGAGGTGATCGACGGGATCGAGCGCTCCGCCAGCCTGGACCTGGTCCTCGCAAAAGCCCGACTCGCCTTCGACATGAAAGCCGCCCCTGCCCAACGCGGCGACGCCCATTCCATCCAAATCCAGGGCGGGCGACATCCGCTTTTGGACTCCTCTGTCGCGGTTCCCTTGGAGTTGGCGGTGGGAGGGCGGCATGGGAGCATCCTCATCACCGGGCCGAATACGGGTGGCAAAACGGTGGCGATAAAGACGGTCGGCCTCTTCGTCGCCATGCTTCAATCCGGGATGTTCGTCCCCGCAATCGACGTGCGCTTCGGCCCGTTCACCCAGATTTGGGCGGATATCGGCGACGAGCAGAGTCTGCAACAGTCGCTTTCCACCTTCAGCGGGCACATCAAGAACATCGCCGAGTCGCTTCGGGGTTTGCGGAATGGGGCGATTGTGTTGCTGGATGAGATCGGCGCCGGAACCGACCCCGCCGAGGGCGCCGCGCTGGCCCGAGCCATCCTGTTGGAGATGCAGGCCAAGGGAGCCGCGATCTTGGCCAGCACCCACTACGGAGAGTTGAAAGCCTTCGCCTACTCCGCCGACGGTTTTACCAACGCCGCGATGGAGTTCGACTCCAAGTCGCTCAAGCCTACTTATCGCCTGATTTTGGGTGCGCCGGGGGCCAGCCATGCGCTGAAGATCGCAGAGCGGTACGGCATCCCGACCGGCGTGATCGAGCGGGCCAAGGAGGGGCTGGGCGAACAGCATCTGGACTTGGCGGCGATGCTGGAGCGACTGGACCAGTCACAAAAACAAGCCCGAATCGCCCAAGGCGAGGCCGATCGCCGCACCGCTGAACTCAAGAAGCGGGAAGAGGCGGCGACCAAGAAGCTGGCGGAAGCGGAGGAGATTCGTCGAAACGCCAACCAGAAAGCCCAGGGCGTGATCGAGGAGGCGTTGCGGCAGATACGTCTGGAGGCCGCCGAGATCTTCGAGGAGTTGAAGCGAACGGGCGCGGATCAGAAGGCTCTGGACCAGGCCCGGACTCGGCTCAAGGATCTGCAGGAAGTCGGGCAGGACTTTGCCGAAGAGTTCAAGAAGCACGCCCCCAAAGCCCCGCCCAAACCGGCTTCCGACCAAGTATTGAAGGCGGGGGTGAGCGTACGAATCGACGGCTATCCGCAGACGGGCGTACTTCTCGCCGACCCCAAGGATGGCAAAGTTCAGGTGCAGATTGGGGCTCTGAAGATGACGGCCAAGACGGGCCAGTTGACGGTGGTCGAGGCGGAGCGACAGATTCAGAAGCCTCGCCCAAACCTCGGCCTGCAAAGAGCCCAAACCGCCACCACCGAAATCCATTTGCGTGCCAAGCGGGCGGAGGATGCCATCGAGGAGCTAGAGAAGTTCTTGGACGAAGCGATCTTGGCCGGCCTGCCCTCGGTTCGAATCGTGCATGGAAAGGGTGAGGGCATCCTGCGGCAGATCACAAGGCAGATTCTTCAGCGGAACAAGAGTGTCAAAAGCTTCCGCGACGGCGAACCCGGCGAGGGTGGAGCGGGCGTGACGATCGCGGTGTTTAAGTAGCCTGGACCGCCGATCTCCAGATCGGCTCGCTTGTCCAAGCAGAGTGTTATTTGCCGAGTCAGGCCACTTGAACGTACGCGACTTTGGAGACTGGAGGTTCAGGCGAAATCCCTTCGGTCCGCAACTCCTCCAAGTAGACCGCGATAGCCTCTCGCATATTGGACTCGCACTCGGCGGGCGTTGCCCCTACGGCGATGACGCCGGGAAGGTCAGGAGCAAACGCGCTCCAATTCTCACCCGCCAGTTCAATGACGATCCCATACTTTCTCATTCGATTCCTTCCCCTGGGAGCACCGGCATCCTGCCGGTCCATGAGGCTTGTCAGTTTCAGCGACTTACAATCCAAGCTGCGTTTGGTTTGGCTACTTCTCCAGCGCCAGCTTCAGCACCTGGCTCGCGTTTTTCACAAAGTGCGCCTTCAGCTTCTGCCGAATCTCCTCGGGAACGTCCTCCAGGTAGTCCTTCTCGTTCTGATCCGGGAGGATGAGGGTTTCTACTCCGGCTCGGTGAGCGGCCAAGACCTTCTCTTTGATTCCGCCGACCGGCAGCACCTGGCCGCTCAGCGTCATCTCGCCGGTCATCGCCAAACGCGGCTTCACCCGACGGCCCGTGACCAGGGAGGTGAGGGCGGTGAGCATGGTGACGCCGGCGCTGGGGCCGTCTTTGGGCACGGCGCCCGCTGGGACGTGGACGTGGATTTCGGATTTTTCGTAGAAATCGGACGGAATCTTTAACTCATCCGCATGGCTTCGGACATAGCTTAACGCCGCCGTGACGCTTTCTTTCATCACGTCGCCAAGTTGCCCGGTCACGATCAGGCCCTTGCTTCCGGCCATCTTGGTGGTCTCGATGAACAGCACGTCGCCACCCACCGGAGTCCAGGCGAGGCCGATCGCGGTGCCTGGCGTCAAATCCCTTTCCAGAACCTCCTCCGTGAGATACCGAGGAGCCCCCAGGGCCGACTCCAGGAACTTCTGGTTCACCACGACCTTGGCGGTCCGGCCTTCGGCAAAGAGTCGGGTGGCCTTTCGCACCACACTCCCGATCTCCCGCTCCAGGTTTCGGACGCCCGCCTCGCGGGTGTAGAACCGGATGAGCCGCTTGACCGAATCCGTTCTGAAGTCGATCTGCTTGGGGCGCAAGCCATGCTCATCGATCTGCTTGGGGATCAGGTGGACCTGCGCGATATCCAGCTTCTCTTCCTCGGTATAGCCGCCCAGCTCGATCACCTCCATGCGGTCGCGGAGGGGGGCCGGGATGGTGTCCAGGCGGTTGGCGGTGGTGATGAAGAAGACGTTGCTCAGGTCGAAGTGGGCGTCGATGTAATGGTCCCGGAACGTCCCGTTTTGCTCAGGGTCCAAGACCTCCAGCAGGGCCGAGGAGGGGTCGCCGCGATAGTCGTTGGCGAGCTTGTCGATCTCGTCGAGCATGAAGACCGGGTTGTTGGTCTCGGCCCGGCGAATCCCCTGGATGATCTGTCCCGGCAAAGCGCCGATGTAGGTTCGACGGTGGCCGCGAATTTCCGCCTCGTCTCGCATGCCGCCCAACGAGATGCGGACGAACTTGCGCCCCATGGCATGGGCGATGGACCGGCCCAGCGAGGTTTTGCCCACGCCGGGGGGGCCGACGAAGCAGAGGATCGGCTGGCGAATCTTGCCGTCCTTCTTCACCTTGCGCACCGCCAGGAACTCCAGGATGCGCTCCTTGATCTTCTCCAGGCCGCTGTGGTCCTTGTCCAAGGTGGCTTTGACCTCGGAGAGGTCCAGGTTGTCGGTGGTGGAGTTCTCCCAGGGGAGAGCCACCATCCAGTCCACGTAGGTTCGGGCGACGGTGTACTCGGGGGCTCCGGGAGACATTCGGCGGAGGCGGTCGTATTCGCGGTTGACTTCCTTCAGGGCCTCGGCCGGCAGGTTGGCCTCATCGATCTTGGTCCGCAGTTCCTCCAGTTCCTCGCCTCGCTCGCCCTCCTCGCCGAGTTCGCGCTGGATGGCTTTGAGTTGTTCGCGCAGGTAATAGTCGCGCTGGGATTTGCTGAGTTCGGTGTTGACCTCGCTCTGCACCTTACTGCTCAGCTCCAGTACCCGCACTTCCTTGCCCAGCATCTCCAGGAGGGAGCGCAGACGGGCTTGGAGGTCCACGGTCTCCAGAATCTTCTGCTTGTCCTCCGAGCTCAGGGTCATGTGCGCCGCGACCAGGTCGGCCATGACGTTGGTCTCCTGGATGGCCTGGGTCAGCGTTCGGAGTTCGTCGGGAAGCTGGGGGGAGAGGCGGATAGCCTGCTCGAACAGGGCCGCCACCGACCTCCGCAGAGCCTCGAACTCTTCGCTCTTCTCATCCGGGATGATGGGCTCGTCGATGATCTCGATCCGCGCCCGCAGATAGGGTTGCTCGTGAATCCGCTCCACGATCCTAAACCGCTGGATGCCCTGTACGATCAGGCGCACGGCGTCGGGCATCTTCACCAGGGTGCGGATGATGACCGCGCAACCGTATTCATAGATGTCGTCGAACCCCAGGCTCTCATCGCCGGGCCGCTTCTGCAGGACCGCGCCGATGATCCGGTTGTTGCCCACAATGCTCTCGTCGATCAGTTGCACCGAGGACTCGCGGGAGACGCTCAGGGGGGCGATGAGCATCGGGTAGATGACGCTGTCGCGCAGGGGCAGGATGTTCAGTTCCGACGGCACGTCGGGGCGGTGCTCTTCCTCGGCCTCATCCTGAATCTGCGGGTCTCCCACCTCAGACTCAATCCACTCTTCTTCAATCGGCAGTTTTACTTCGGACATTAAATCTTCTTTATCGTTACGGTTTTTGTGACGGTGACGCGCAACTCTTTGGGCAATAGGACCAAAAGGAAGCCGTTGCGGTACTGGGCCTTCATCTGGTCGACCAGCACGGGCACGTCGGGCAGGCGGATTTCCCGCTGGAACTCGCCATAGAAAATCTCAAGCTGATGGACGCTACTTCTACCTTGGCTGGCCTCGCCTTCGTCGGGCCGATAGCCTCGGATGAGCAGGCTGTGCCGGTCTGGCAGGTAGACCAACTGGATATCCTCCCCGCGAACCCCCGCGATCTCCGCCTTCACCAGAATGCGGTTGGCGTCCTCGATCACATCCACCCGCGGCTCCCACCCCTTACCCATCGCGACGGCAGGCCGGGTGCGGACCATCTCCTCGCTCAGCCTCTGCAACTCGTTCCCGACCTGCCAAAGCCATTCATCGATGTCTTGACGAGACATGGGTGCAGTGTACCAACCAACCTTCCCCTGGGAGCACCGGCGTCCCGCCGGTTAAGAGGGTTGTAACTTGAAAGACGAACTGTAACCCTGCTACAAACTCCCTAACCGGCGGGACGCCGGTGCTCCCAGGGGAGGCTACCGCACCCCTTCCAAACCCCGCCGATACGCCCAGCCATATACTGCCGCAAGCAAAACCAACCCGCTTCCCACCTGCAACGCGATCGGCAAACCCACCTTCTGCGCCAGATACCCAAACCCAAAGATGCCGAAAGGCGCGGCACCAGTGAGGGCCCAGATGTGCATTGAGATCACCCGACCCCGCAGACGCTCGGGCGACAAAGTCTGAAACAGCGTGTTGCAGGTGTTGAACAGGGCCACGGACGACATGCCGAGCAGGGCGAAGATGGCGTAGGACAGCCACGCCGAATAGGAGAACGAGAGGATCAGCAACAGGACTCCGACCAGGGTCACGCTCGACTTCACCAGGACGGCCTTGATCTGTTTGTCGATGAGCATGGTGATGGCGACCAGGGCCAGGGCGGAGCCCAAACCCACGGCAAAGTACGCCTCGCCCAACTGCTCCCCGCGCCCCAGCATCTCCTCCGCGATGGCCGGGATCTGGACCAGATAGAACAGGCCGAACACCGACACGCTGGACTCCAGGATCAGCAGGGTTCGCAGGCGGATGTCGCGGAACGTGTACAAGGCCCCCTCCACCACCAGGTCCCAGATCGGCTGGGGCTCCCGCGAGGTGGCGCTGAGGTCGGCGCGGATGGCGAGGGCGGCAAAGATGAGCGCAGAGAAGCTGAGCCCGTTCACCAGATAGCAGGCTTCGGGGCCAAAGGCGGTGAGTAAGAGCCCGCCAATCGCCGACCCCAAGGGCCGCGCCATGTTGAAGGTGAGCCCGTTGATCGGGATGGCGATCGCCAAGTCCTCCGGCGGCACCACCCGACTGGTGATGGACTGCCGCGTGGGCATCTCGATCGCCGACACGCACCCCGTGACCAGCGCGACCACCAGGATGTGCCAATACTGGACAAAGCCAAAGTAAGTGGCCGCCGCCAGGAACAGCGCGGAGGCGGAGTAGACCGACTGGGCGATCACCAGCAGGGTGCGCTTGTTGAGGGTATCCACCAGCGACCCGGCGAAGATGCCAAAGAAGGTGACCGGCAACATCCCCAGAGTCGCCACCAGCGCCAGAAGGACCTTGCTCCCCGTGAGCTGGTAAACCAGGAACCCCTGCGCAACATTCTGCACCCAAGACCCACAGAAGGAAAAGAATGCCCCCACCCACAAAAGCCGAAAATCCCGATGCCGAAAGACTCGCTTCAGCTTATTGGTCGGTGGGGCAGTCTGCAACTCAGTCTCTGGGATGGTCGCAGACTGGTCCGACATAGCCTAGTATGTCCCAGGCTGGAGGCGGAACCAGGGACCACAGAGCCCGGGTAAGAAAACCCGGGCCACGGAGACCCGGACCTGGAGGTCCAGGCTACGGGGCGACCAACACCTTCCCAATCTGCGCCAACCCCGTATCCTGCCCCGTCTCCAAATTCACAAACCGATAGGCGCAGGCATACCAGCCAGGCTGGGCCGGGACTTCGACACTGAGCGACCCATCGGCGAATACATGGAACTTCTGGCTTCGATACTTATCCAAATAAGCCTTCCGATTCCGCCCGGCCAGGGGTTGGAGAAGGAGTTCCGTCACCACCCCCTCGCCGTTGGGCCGGTTCGCCGTGAAGGTGATGACCGACTCCCCCTCCTCCAAGTGGTTCGTCTTGGAGGAGGGGGCCGGGGGGAGGAGGTGCCGCAAGGCCGTTTCCACCGTCACCGAAACATTGTCCCCAAAAAACGGATTCGTCGGAGGCGAGGCGGGCGGCGGAGCGGCCGGGTCGATCTGTTGAAGCTTGACGTACAAAGCCGTAAACAAATTCATCGGCCGAGGCGCCCGCCACTGCCCCGTAGCCGGATTCCTCTGCGCCAAACTCTGCGCATAATCCTCCCAAAGCTCCACCTGCTCTGGCTCCATATTGGACCAGGCTTGGGTTGCGCGGGCAAGGCGTTGCCGAGCAAAAACCTGGACCGCTGTGCAAGGGTTATGCGGCACCACCCGGTCCCGAACCACCACCCCACCCTCGGTCAGCACGAACACCGTACTTCCAGACTTCCCACTCAAGGCCCCCGCAAAGGCTCCCACTGTCATTTCCGCCATACTTCTTGCATCGGTATACCGGCACACATTCCTCAGCCCTACCCCATGTGACCGACTGCCATAACAGTCGGTGAACAGTAGGAGAACAGTCGGTCAACAGTCGGCAATTGGGCAGTGAGCCGACTGTGAACTGCCGGTCCTCTAACCAACCTAACGCTTATCCATGTAACCTGTCATCTGTCCCACCTTTTGTTAATAGTGTATAAAACACTGTAGACAACCTTGCCTTGCCATCAAGTTATGCTACGATTCCTTACATGAACATTAATAGTGCGATGGATAACGTCCGAAGGAACTTTACACCCGGAGGTCC
Organism: uncultured Fimbriimonadaceae bacterium; assembly: GCA_964501275.1. Classification (GTDB taxonomy): domain Bacteria; phylum Armatimonadota; class Fimbriimonadia; order Fimbriimonadales; family Fimbriimonadaceae; genus 55-13. Next base: position 40,271 of record CAZCSP010000019.1, read on the forward strand.
CATAAAGAACTTTGACCGATTTAAAGGCCGAACGGATGAGCTGCAGACCCTAATTTCTGTTTGTGGAAACGTAGGACAACATGCGATTATCTTTGGCGACCGAAGTATCGGTAAGACATCGCTAGCCTATGCTGCTGCCGACCTATCGTGCAAGAGATTCGAAGGCCTAGAGATGGTTCGTGTGGCTTGTGATGCTGAGTCCACTTTTCTTGATGTGGCGGATCGCATCTGCGAGAAACTTGCCATAGAGTCTAATGTCCCTGAAAAAACCAACTCTACCAAGTCGGAGAAGGGCGGCGGCATTAAGGCTGTCGTCGATGTAGCTGGGAAGAAAGAGGTCTCCGAATCTACCAAGTCAGTAGCTGGTGAAATTCCGATGTCGCCAAGCAGACTTGCAGATTTGATTGGGGAGCGTAAGTGCCTTATTCTCGTTGACGAGTATGACCTCATTTCCGGGCATGAAGATCGAAAGAGGTTTGCTCAATTCTTGAAGGCGCTAAGCGATCAGTCCGAGAGTGTCACTGTGTTTCTTACTGGCATTGGCAGAAACGTGAACCAGTTGATGCATGGCCATGAGTCCCTGGTCAGAAACTTGAAACAGGTTAGAGTTTCCAGGATGAAAGACGAGGAAATCCACTCAATCATCACTTATGGGCTTGCTCAATGTGATCTGTTGATGGATGAGTCAGTTAAAACTTCCATTACTCACTTAGCTGGGGGTATGCCCTACTTCGCACATCTACTAGCTGGCCGAGCCGCTGAGAATGCAATCAACAAAAAATCATCTAAGATTGAGGATTCTCACTTTGTGAAAGCAGTATCTTCACTTCAAACTGATACAGAAATCAGACTTCTCGGTGAGTGGCGATCAGCCATTAACATTCCTCACCAAGGCACAGATGGTCAAAGAGTTAGAATCCTTGGAGCAGCCGCAAAGCGAGTAGTCCTAAGCCAAAATGGTGATTTCTCGCCAGTCGAGATTATTGACTACGTTGTACAAAACTACACCAGAAGTGATCTTGAGCAACTCAAGCAAATTATAAGGGAACTTAGCCGAGGGCAGGATTCTATTCTGAGAGATGAAGGTGATGGATATTATCGATTCGAGAATCCACTGATGCCACAGTTTATTAAGGTTCTCCGCTACGGAGAACCTGAAAAATAGACATCCTTTTTCTCCAGCTATTGAGAGCCCATTCGCCGTGGCTATCTCCGCTCTCACCTATTATTCAAATTTGCGGAGCATTATGCATCTAAGAGCATGGCAGGGGATGTTGAGTAGATTCGGGAAAGCGTCTATTCTCTCTTTTACTTAGTGCTTGTGTTGCTGGCAGTGCGACCCCCAACATCCATGGATGCACTTTAAGGAAAGGGTTTCCATATGTCTGCGATACTGCGTTAAAGCAACGAAGTCTGGTCTGCTTCTGCCCTTCGGCTAGAGAATCGCATGTTAAGTACGGAACTCGGAGATCAAGCAGACGGGTTGATGGATTGAGGCCTCTATTTCTAAGCGAGTGCCCTATTATTTGTTTAAAACAAGAAGGGTAAAGAATTCAAAGTGCATTGCCAATAACATTCCTAACCAGAGCCGGGAAGGTGCATTTGATGTGCTAGGGCTCAAGGAGGATGAGAGCAGTATGGCTCTATTCAAACTAGGCGCGTTTGCCGAGTCGCTCAGTGGGAAGAGCGGGAATACCGTGTTTGTGCGAACGAAGGCGGGGACCGTGGTACGGGATTTTGTGATCCCCACCAATCCCGACACCGCCGCCCAACAGGGTGTGCGGAGCTACTTTGGCCTCGCCACAACCGCCTTTCGCAACATGACCAGCTCCCAGGTGCAGACCTGGAACAACTATGCCAGCCAGTTCACAACCCGGACCCGCGCCGGGAAACTGCGCAAGCGAACGGGAATCAATGTATTCACCGCTCTGACGACCAAATTCCTGCAGGTCACCCCGACCGGCACCATTCCTCTGACCCCGCCTACCTCCGCCTTTGCCGGAGAGACGATCACGCTAACCGTGACGCCGGGCGACGGCCAACTACAGTTCACCGCCAGCGGTCCCAATACCTCGGGCGTGAAGACGGAGATTCTGTTCCAGCGCCTTGCGGCTCCCAACCGGAAGCCGGAGCGGGGCGCTTATCGTCACAAGCAGTTTGTGACCTTTGCCTCGGGTTCACTGAGTGTGAGCATCGTGACGGAACCCGGCTATTGGGCGACGGCCTACCGATTCGTGAAGACGGCAACCGGACAGGCATCGGACCTGATTCCCCTCCCCGTCCAAACCATGGCCTTTGCCGTGGTGGCCGGTGGGGCGGACAAGCAGAAGAAAGCCGCCTAACTACCCTGAAGAAGAGAGAAGACGCCATCCGCGAAGCTTGTGGGTTCGCGGATGGATTTCTTTATTTGAAGAAGTCGAAGTTCTTCAGCCGATCCCTTACCGCCGCCAGGAACTGGCCGGCGACGATGCCGTCGATGATGCGGTGGTCGTAGGTGAGGACGAGGTTCATGATGGAGCGGATGGCGATCATGTCGTCGATGATCACGGGCTGTTTGCGGATGGCGTAGGCGCCGAGGATGCCGGCCTGGGGGGCGTTGATCATGGGGGTGCCGAAGAGCGCGCCGTAGGTTCCGGGGTTGGTGAGGGTGAAGGTGCCGCCTTGGACGTCGGCGGGCTTGAGAGTGTTGCCCCGCGCGGCCTTGGCAATGCCGTCCAGGTCGCGGGCGATCTCGATCAGGCTCTTCTTGTGGCAGTCCCGGATGACGGGGACGATCAGCCCATCCTGCCCCTTTGCGCCCAGGGCAACGGCGACTCCGATGTGGACGGCGTTGTTCTTGACCACCTGGAAGTCCTCGCGGAGGCTGGAGTTGACGATCGGGTGCTCCAATAGGCTCTCGGCGAGGGCCTTGATGAAGAACGGCGTGTAGGTGAGCTTGACCCCGTACTGCTCCAGGAAGGCGTCCTTGTTGCGCTCCCGGAAGGCGACCATCGCGGTGACGTCGCACTCGGTGATGGTGGTGACCGTGGGGATCGCGGCGCTCTTCACCATGTGCTCGGCGATCATCTTGCGCATGCCGACCAGCGGATAAGTCTCCTGGTCGGGACCGGCGGTCGTCGGCGTTGCGCTTGAGGTTTTAGGTTCTAGGCTTGGGGTGGGGCTTTGGGTTTTGGGCTTGGCACCTCCGGCAAGGTAGGCCTCTACGTCCTTCTTGGTGACCCTGCCGCCGCTCCCCGTCCCCGCGATGCCTTCCAGATCGGCGTCGCTCAGACCGTTGGCCTTGGCGATGCTTCGGACGACTGGCGTGTACCAGCGGCGCTCGCCGTCGGTACGGGGCGTTAGGCTTTGGGTGGTGGGGGTTGGGGTTTCCGCTTTGGGCGTTGGGCTTTCGGCTTTCGGGGCTTCGATCTTGGGTGCGGGGTCGGTGGGGGTGGCGACGCCGTTGGCCGTGGCCCCTTCCTCGATCAACCCCATCGCATGGAAGACCTCGACCTGTTCGCCTTCTTGGATCAGAATCTGAGTCAGGACGCCGCTGGCGGGAGCGCCAAGCTCGGTGTTCACCTTGTCGGTCATGATCTCCACGACCGGCTCGTCCTCTTTTACGAATTCACCCACTTTCTTGAGCCAACGGCTCACCGTGCCTTCGTGTACGGACTCGCCCAACTCGGGCATCAAGATCTCGACTGCCATGAGGCGTAGTTTACCGGGCGGCGGGCGGTTTTAGGTTGCAGGGGTTGGGCCTGGAGCTTTATCGGCGGGGATTAAGGGGAGGGACTTGCAAAAGAATCGTAGTGAGCCTAGTTGGGGTAGTTGCGACGCGAGCCCCTTCGGGTGGGCTCGGATCGTGAATCTTGCACGTTCCACAAGGAACATGGACAGATAGTTCCTGAAAACTGACCAACAATGCAAATCAGGTATTTTTAAGGTCTTGGCAAGGTCCTTGCTGTGTTACAATGCAGTACTAGACCCTATGAAACAGGGCTAGCTCCCTTTTTTGGAGAGGGATGAGGATTATCTTATGAAATTTAATAGCATTAGCATGGCCCGCTTCACTGTACTGGCAGTTGCTGGCGCAGCTCTTCTCGGCGTTTCCGCTACCGCATCGGCGAGTGGCTTTACTGGATTCTACGATCATTCGAATTGGAATTGGACCGAACTCGGTACGGGTACTGGCGCGCTGACTGAATTCGATGCCGACCATGTAGTGATTACAGGTGGCGACGCGGGCGCTGACAGCGACAGCTACTACTGGATCACCGCTGCCGCTGATGGCATTTTCAGCTTCGATTGGCTTTACAATTCTGTGGATGAGCCAGGCTACGACGGTGCTTTCTATGTTCACGGATCGAGCCTGAGCGACTGGGTCTTCTTGTCGACCACTGACGGAGAGTCGGGCAATATAAGCATTTCGGTGCTGGCTGGTGACGTCATCGGCTTTAACATATACTCTGAAGATGGCGTTTTCGGTCCTGGTATTTTGACCGTTACCAACTTCTCTGCACCGGTTCCCGAGCCCGCGACCATGGCCGCTCTTGGACTTGGCGTTGCCGCTCTGCTTCGCCGCCGACGCAAGTAAGTTCGGTTCGCTCTCCACTATTCTCCACGCAGGGTGAATAGAGAGGGGAGAGAAGAACGGGTCCAGCTTTCTTAAAGCTGGACCCGTTCTTGTGTTACGTGAGGAGTAGCTTCACAACCTACTCAAGATGACGCCGTTCTGAAGAAAGAGCGAATCTACACACAAGCTCTCAGACGGGTTTCATGTGCTTAATCAATGGAACGATGAGCCAAGCAAGTAAACTTCGCCCTCATGTCCCAAACCATCGGCTTCTATGGCGCGGCCCAGACGGTTACTGGATCGAAGCATCTTCTCACTCTCAACGGCAAGCAAATCCTCGTGGACTGCGGCATCTTTCAGGGGAGCCGTGAATTGCGGGATCGGAACTGGCAGCCGTTCCCCTTCTCCTCGACCGACCTCGACGCCGTCGTCGTCACCCACGCCCACTTGGACCATATCGGCATGATCCCCAAACTGGTGAAAGAGGGCTATCAGGGGCCGATCTACTGCACTCGGGCCACTTTAGGCCTCGCGAAGATCAGCCTTCCCGACTCAGGACGGCTCCAAGAGGAGGAGGCCAGGTTCGCCAACAAGCACGGTACTCGGCATAGCCCCGCGTTGCCCCTGTACACCGAACAGGACGCCTATGCTTGTCTGAAGCGGTTCGTGGCCATGCCCTACTGGGATTTCCAACCTCTGCCGGGAGGCGGGACTTTCCGATTCATGCCGGCTGGGCACATCCTGGGATCGGCTTTCGCCGAGATCTATTTCGATAACGGCGAGCGGATTCTAATGGGCGGCGACCTGGGCCGATTCAATACGCCGATCATCAAGGACCCGACCTATGTTGACTGGGCGGAGTATTTGGTGGTGGAGAGCACCTATGGCAACCGCACCCATGCCAATGAGAACACCATGGATCGGCTGGAGGAGATTCTGAACGAGTCGTACCAGTCAGGCGGAGCGGTTCTTATTCCCAGTTTCTCTATCGGCCGAACCCAGGAAGTGCTGTACTACCTGCGCGAACTCCAGGACGCGAACAGGATGCCGCGGATTCCAATCTTCATCGACAGTCCGATGGCGGTCAGTGCGACTCGGCTGTATGCCGACGCCAAAGAGGAGCACGATCAGGATATGAAGATCGCGATCTCGGAGAACGCCAGTTCTCTTGAGCCGCACCTGCTCTACCTGGTTCGGGATCGGGAGCAGTCGAAGGCGTTGAACAAGCAAACGGGGCCGATGGTGATCATCGCGGGGTCGGGAATGGCAAACGGGGGACGCATCGTCCACCACCTGAAATATCGACTGGGCAATCCTTCGACCCAAGTCGTCTTTACCGGCTACCAGGGCGAAGGAACCCTGGGCCGGCGACTTTTGGAGGGCGAGCCAGAGGTTCATATCCACGGGGAAAAGATTCTGGTGAAAGCCCACACGACCAAGCTGAACTCGCTGTCTGCCCACGCCGACCAGGGTGAGATCATGGACTGGCTTCGCCACTTCAAGACCCCTCCCAAGAAGACCTTCATCGTCCACGGCGAACCGGATGCACAGGAGGCTCTGCTGGCAAAGATTCAGGCGGAGTTGGGTTGGGAGGCGGTGATCCCGAAGCAGGGGGAGACGTTCGAGTTGTAGGGGTATTGGGCGTTAGGCGTTAGGCATTCGGGATTCGGTATTGGGCATTCGGTATTGGGCGTTAGGCGTTAGGCGTTAGGCGTTTGGCGTTTGGCATTCGGTATTGGGCATTCGGTGTTTGGTTCCTCCGAGAAACACCTATCACCCAATGCCCAACGCCCAATCTGTCATAGTCTTCTCTGTGCGGATACTGGTAGTTGGATCGGGGGGGAGGGAGCATGCTTTGGCTTGGAAGCTCTCTCAAGAGGCGGAAGTTCTGGCGGCTCCGGGGAATGCGGGGATTGCGGCTGACGTGGAGTGTGTCGCGGTTGCCGGGAGCGATTTCGCCGGGATCGCGAGCTTGGCCAAGTCTCGCAGCGTGGACTTGGTGGTCGTAGGGCCGGAAGATTTCCTGATCGACGGGTTGGCCGACGCTCTGCGTGAAGAAGGGATTGCGGTGTACGGGCCAGGCAAAGCGGGGGCCCGCCTGGAAGGTTCCAAGGCTTACTCCAAAGACCTGATGGCCCAGGCTGGAGTTCCCACCGCACGCTACGCCGCTTTCGACGACCCCGCCAAGGCCAAGGAGTTCGCCCGATCCCTCGCCGATTCAGGCGCGATGCCGGTCATCAAAGCCAGCGGCAACGCCTTGGGCAAGGGTGTGATCGTTGCCAATATGCTGGAGGAGGCATTGGATGCTATCGACCTGATGATGGTGGACCGCGAATTCGGCGCAGCGGGGAGTACGGTGGTGGTGGAGGAGCGGCTACTGGGGTTCGAGTTCTCTCTGCTCACCATCTGTTCGGGGACTCACTTCCACAGCCTTCCCGTGGCCCAGGATTATAAACGCGCTCTGGACGGGGACCGTGGGCCGAACACGGGCGGCATGGGCACCTATTCGCCCCTCCCCTCTGTCCCCCCCGACCTGGTGCGAGAGGCCGAGGCGCAGGTGGTGAAGCCGATGCTGGATCACTTAGCAAACGAGGGCATCGACTACCGGGGCACCCTGTTCTCCGGCTTCATGGTCCAGAACGGCAAACCTTATTGCATCGAATACAACGTCCGCTTCGGCGACCCGGAGACTCAGACGGTGATGCGCCGATTGGGCAGCGGGTTTGCCAGTGCGCTCCTGGCCGCTGCGAAGGGCGAACCAATCCCCGAGGTTGAGGTTTTGGACCACGCGGCGGTGACGGTGGTCATGGCCAGTGGCGGATACCCCGGCAACTATCAAAAAGGCTTTCCCATCCACATTCCCGGCGACCTACCGGCCGAGGTCAAAGTCTTTCATGCCGGTACCATTCGGAAGGATGGTCATCTGGTCACCAACGGAGGCCGCGTTCTCGGGGTGTCCGCCATTGGGGAAACCCATGCCGATGCAAAGGCAGCTGTGTACGAAGCGTGTGGAAAGATTGAGTTCGAGGGGGCGTTCTATCGACGGGATATCGCCGGTTCCATCGCCTGACCGCTCCGCAGGTCATCGATCATTTCTCAGTGGTGTGATGGCTTTCCGGCCTAGAGGGCGGAGCCTACACAATTCCGCGCACCACTGCGCCCGCCACGTCGGTCAGGCGGAAGTCTCGGCCTTGGTAGTGGTACGTGAGGCGGGTGTGGTCGATGCCTAACTGGTGGAGGACGGTGGCTTGGAGGTCGTTCACGCTGACCGGGTCCTTGGCGACGCCGTAGCAGAACTCATCCGTCTCGCCGTACACCTTCCCCTTTTGGAATCCCCCGCCTGCCGCCCAGATGGAGTAGCACAGGCCAAAGTGGTCACGGCCGTGGGCGTTGGGCTTGGTGACGTCGCCCTGGACGAAGACCGTGCGGCCGAACTCGCCCATCCAGAGGACGATGGTGTCTTCCAAGAGGCCTCTCTGCTGGAGGTCCTTGACCAGCGCCGCCGAGGGTTGGTCGGTATCTCGGCATTGTTCGGCGAGTTGGGTGGAGAGGTTCTGATGCTGGTCCCAACCGCTGTGCATCAGTTGGACAAACCGGGTTCCGCGCTCGATGAGGCGGCGGGCAAGGAGGCAGTTGTGGGCGAACGTGCCCTTCTTCCGCACATCGGGACCGTACATTGCCAGCGTCGCCTCCGACTCTTTGGAGATGTCGGTCAACTCGGGGACGCTGGTCTGCATCTTGAAGGCGAGTTCGTATTGGGCGATGCGAGTCTCGATCTCGGGGTCGCCGAACTCCTGGTGCCGCTTGCGGTCGAGTTCGGCGATGTCGTCCAGAATGCCCCGGCGGAGCTTCTCGGAGATGCCCGGCGGGTTGGTGAGGTAGAGAACCGGGTCTCCTTCACTGCGGAACCGGACGCCCTGGTACATGGAGGGAAGGAAGCCGCTGCCCCAGTAGTAGTCGTAGAAAAGCTGTCCGCAAGTCTTCTTCTCATCGCTGCTGGTCATCACCACAAAGGCGGGAAGTTCGTCGGTGTCGCATCCCAAGCCATAAGCTGCCCATGCCCCCATGCTGGGGCGACCGGGAATCTGGCTGCCAGTGAGGAAGAGGGTGACGCCGGGGGCGTGGTTGACGGCCTCGGTGTGCATGGTGCGGACCAGCGTGATCTCGTCGGCGATGCCGCCGATGTGGGGGAGCAGCTCCGACATCTCGATTCCGGATTCGCCGTACTTGCGGAAAGGCTTGATGGCAGGCAGGATGGGGTATTTGCCCTGGCCACTGGTCATGGTGGAGAGGCGGGAGGTCTTGCGGATGCTTTCCGGCAACTCCTCCAGCCGCATTTTCTCCAGGTTTGGCTTGGGGTCGAAGAGGTCAACTTGGGAGGGAGCGCCGCCCTGCCACAGGACGATGACGCGCTTGGCTTTGGGCTTGAAGTGAGGGATGCCTTTGAAACCGGGAACGCCTTGTTTTTGGGGGGACTGAGCCGAGGCGGTTTCTCCCAGAAGGCTCATCAGTGCGATGGAGCCAAGTCCCTGCGCGGTTTTGCCAAAGAACTGGCGGCGGGTGAGTCGGAGGTCGCGTTCAAAGAAGGGGTTCATGGGAGTTTGGAATTTGGGGTTTGGAGTTTGGAGTTAGGGGATTCCTTTGCCGCCTCACCTCCATCACGTCAATCATGTCCATCACCCTCATCTTCATTCTCGCGTCATGGCCTCATCAAGATTGTAAATGGCCAGGCAGACGCTGGTGAGGGAGGCGAGTTCGATGGGGTCGTAGGTTTCGGGTAGGGGGCTGTCGCCTTGGGCTAAAAAGAGCTTTGCCGCTTCTGGGTCGGCTTGGAAGGCTTCGCGGGACCGGGCGAGGCTTCTTAGCAGTATCTGCAACTCATCCGCTCTCGGGCGACGGACGCACGCTCTTCGGAACGCCTCCGTCAGCCGGGCTTCATCCGTGCGCAAATGGATGACTTGGGAGGCCAGCGCCCGTCCGGCCTCCACCCAGGTGACGTCGTTCAGCATCGTCAGGGCGTGAAGCGGGGTCGAGGTGAGGCTGGGTTTGACGGTGCAGATTTGGCGGGTCGAGGCGTCGAACATGTTTCCGGGTGCGACCGTTCTGCGCCAGAAAGTGTAGAGGCTGCGGCGATGGTTGTCCTCGCCTTTGGATTGGGGATAGGTGAAATCGCGCTCCAAGGTGATGGCGAGGCCGTCCCAGATGCCTTTGGGCTGGTAGGGATAGACCGGCTTGCCGCCCATCTTTGAGTTCAAAAGGCCGCTGGAGGAGAGAGCGATGTCTCGCAGGAGCATCGAGGGCATTCGGAAGCGGGAGGCGCGGGCGTAGAACTGGTTTGCTGGGTCTTTGGTTTTCAGAGTCGGCGGCAGTTTGGAGGACTGGCGGTAGGTCGCGCTCATCACGATCATCTTGTGGAGCCGCTTCACGTCCCAACCCGACTCCCGGAAGTCCACCGCCAGCCAGTCGAGGAGTTCGGGGTGGGTCGGCGGCTCGCTCTGTAGCCCGAAGTTCTCCTCTGTCCTCACCAGCCCACGGCCAGAGAAGAGTTGCCAGTACCGGTTAACTTGGACTCTCGCGGTCAGCGGATTTCGTTGATCCACGATCCATCGGGCCAGGTCGAGGCGGTTCTTAGTGGGCTGTTTGGGCAGAGTCTCCGGGGTGGCCGGTTGGACTTCGTCTAGCGGCTCTTCGTAGTTGCCGCGATTCTGAAGGAACGTCTTCCGAGGCTTGGCGTCGGACATTACCATGACCCTGGGCCACCCGGCGCGAATCTTAGCGATCTCTTCCTCAAGCTTCTTCTTCTCTTCCGCACTGGCCGATGCTAGTTGCTTGGACAACTCATCCACCCGCTTCGACTCCTCGGCTATCGGGATGTAGATCCAGGGATCGGCGATGCGATATTGGCCTCCACCACTGGGAACTCCGCTTTCGGGCACGTTATTGAAAAACGCCATGAAGCGATAGAAGTCCTTCTGGCTGATCGGGTCGTACTTGTGGTCGTGGCATCGGGCACAGGCCATGGTGAGGCCGAGCCAGGTGGTGGCGGTGGTGTCCACTCGGTCGTAGAGGATCACGTTCCGCTGCTCCTCCGGAATCGCCCCGCCTTCGCCGTTGAGCATGTGGTTACGGTTAAAGGCGGTGGCGATCAATTGGTCCTGAGTCGGCTCGGGGAGGAGGTCGCCCGCCAGTTGCTCGATGGTGAACTGGTCGAACGGCATATTGGCGTTGAGCGCCCGCACGACCCAGTCGCGCCAGATGTATTGGTAGGTGTCGCCATCCTGCTGGAACCCGTTGCTGTCCGCATACCGGGCGGCATCTAGCCAAGGAAGGGCCATTCTTTCACCGTAGTGAGGATTCGCCAGGAGCCGATCTACTAAGCGCTCGTAGGCGTTGGGTGCCCGATCGGCCATGAATGCGTCCACTTCGGCGGGCGTCGGGGTTAGGCCGATGAGATCGAAGTATAGGCGCTTGACCAAGGTGGCTTTGTCGGCGACGGGCGACGGCTTTAACCCCTCCTTCTCCAGCCTTGCCAAGATGAATGCGTCGATCGGGTTGCGCACCCAAGTCTTGTTTCGAACGGTTGGTAGAGAAGGGCGCTTGGGGGCGATAAAGGCCCAGTGGCCTTTCTTGGGAGCCTCCCCCTGCTTGATCGCGCCCTGATCGATCCAGTGGCGAATCGTTACGGTGTCCCGGTCACTCAGAGGTTTGAACCCCATCGGCATCCGAGGCTTGCCGCCTTTCCCCAAGATGCGGTCGAGGAGGATGCTCGCGCTTGATTTGCCGATAGCCACCGACTTCCCAGAGACCCCGCCCTTCATCAGGAGTTCATAGGAGTCGAAGGACAGTCCGCCCGCTGTTTGGTCGCCGTAGTGACAGGGGGAGCAGTGAGCCTTCAGGATCGGCTGGACGTCGTGCTGAAAGTCGAGTTTGGCCTGGCTTTGGGGTGAGGCGAGCGCGGCATAGGCCACGCTGGCTGTCGCCAAGACCAATCCAACATAAGCTCGACTCTGATTCGCCGCCATTGGGAACCCTTCTGAGGTTCATTATAGGCGGTGTGGGCTGGAATGTGGCCTGTGAGGTGTGGCTTGTGGAATGTGGAATGGGTCTTGACCCACCAGCAGAACGGTGCGTCACCCTTTGCCGTCTCCGTTTCTTGGTTCCTTGGCGGTGAAAAACACCTATCATCGAACTCGGGCTAAAACAACATTCCACAAGCCACAAGCCACACTACTTGCCGCTGATCAACTCTCGGGCGTTCGCCATCGCGGTTTCGGTGATCTCTTCTCCGGCTAACATTCGAGCGATTTCGGCGATGCGTTCGTCCCGATTCAGTGGCAGGACCGAAGTCAAAACCCGACCGCCCGACTCATCCTTTTCGATGCGGAAGTGGGCCGCCGCGGCGGCCGCGATCTGGGGCAGGTGGCTGATGACGACGACCTGGTAGTGCGCCGCCAACTCGGCGAGCTTTCGGGCGACGACTGCTGCCGCTCGGCCTCCGAGTCCGGTATCGACTTCGTCGAAGATCAGCGACGGTACCCCGGCTTTCCCGGCGAGAGCGGTCTTGATGGCGAGCATCAGGCGGGAGACTTCTCCTCCACTGGCGATCTTGGTGAGTGGGCGGGCGGGCTCCCCAGCGTTGGCGCTGAAGAAAAACTCGACGTTCTCCGCCCCCGTTGCGTCGGGCTGCTTCACCCGGAAGTTCACCTCAAAGACGGCGCTCTCCATCGCGAGGTCGTGCAGTTGTTGCTCTACCAAGTCGCCGAATTCGGCGGCCTTGCCGTGGCGAACCGCCGCCAGCTCGGCGCAGAGCATCGACAGTTCCCGCTCGGCTTCTTCTACCTGCTGGGCCAATTGGAATTCGGTGGACTCGGCATCGTCCAAGGTCTCCAGTTCGGTCTTCGCTTTCTCCAGGTAGTCCAGAATTGCCTGCTCGTCGTCTCCGTACTTGCGTCGGAGGCGTTGCAGGGAGTCGATGCGAGTGGCGACCTCGTCCAGCCGATTGGGGTCTGAATCCAGGCTTTCGGCGTAGCTCCGCAGAGAGTGGATGCCTTCCTGGAGGTGGATCAGGGCTTCGCGGATCGGCTTGACGGTAGGCTCCAGGGAGGGGTCGAGAATGGCGGCGCCTTCCAAGTTTCTCAGTGACGCGCCTAATTTTTCATCGGCCGAGCCGTCCTGGTCTTGGAGCATGGAGAGGGAGCCGAAGGTGGCGGCGGCGAGCTTCTCCATATTGCGCAGGCGGCCCAGCTGGATCTCCAATTCGGGCAGTTCGCCGGGCTTGGGCATGACGGATTCGATCTCGTTGACTTGGAACTTGAGCAGGTCCAGCTTGTGCTCCCGATCCCGGTGCCCCTGGCGGATGGCGGCGAGTTTGTGGCGCAGGAGTTCGGCGTTGTGATAGGTGGCCGAGACTTTGTTCAAAAGGCTGAGCGCAGGCTCCCCAATCCAGGCGTCCAGGTAGCCGACATGGGTTTCGGGGTCGAGCAGGCTTTGGTGGTCATGCTGGCCGTGGAGGTCTACCAGGAGCGAGCCAAGCTGCTTGAGCTGGCCCACGGGAATCAGCTTGCCTCCGACCCGACACTGCGACCGCCCTTCGGCGAAGACTTCACGATGGATGTAGAGCGTGGAGTCCTCGATCGGGATGCCTTGGTCCTGGCAGAGTTTGACCAAGCCGGGGCGTTGGGAGAGGTCGAAGACCACTGAGACGGAGGCCTTGGGCGCGCCCTTGCGGACCAATTCCGAGTCCGCGCGCTCGCCCAGGACTAGCTCGATAGCGTCCACCAGGAGCGACTTCCCGGCCCCGGTCTCGCCGGTCAAAACGGTGTATCCCGGTCCCAGCGCGATCTGCGCTTTTTCGATGATTGCGATGTTTTCTACAGTCAGTTCGACGATCATGGCTTTCCCCAGCGCATTCGATAGAGACGATCCATCGCCTCTGTATGGAGTGTTCCATGAACGCGGATCGGATTACCTGTCAAAGGGTGCAGGGGCGGTGTTTCGGCATTGTGGGGTTGGGGAGGGGTGACTATCGGATGCAATCAGACTTCCCTATCCCCTCCGTCCTTCATTCCCTAAATAGTAAAAAGCCCCCCGAGCCCGAATGGGATCGGAGGGCCTTAGCTGGGAATCAGTCTTTGAAACCAGGGAGCCGTCGGCCCTTGTAGTAGCCGTCGGGCGTGGCCATGCTTCGAAGCTTGTACTGCTCGCCGCCGACCTGCTTGTTGATCTCGATCTCCGGGAGAACGCCCTTATAGTTGGTGCGTCGCAGGGCGGTTCGCTGGTGGCTGAATCTTCTCTTGGGGTTTGGCATTTTACTTCTTCTCTCGGTGCAGCGTGTGCTTGCGCAGGTTCGGGTTGTACTTCATGATCTCCAAGCGATCCGTGGTGTTTCGCTTGTTCTTGGTGGTGGTGTAGTAGCTCTTACCGTCTTCCGTGCACACCACGCGGATAATTTCTCGGGCTTCCGATTTCTTTGCCATTGCGTCCTCTGCTGGCCGACGAAGAAACAGGCACCGTCCAGACAGCCTTGAGATTATGCACGAGTCGGGGGCGGGAATTCAATGCGCGGTGGGACCCCTACGAGTTTGGGGTTTGGAGATCGTACACCCTCTGTTTGTGGTGGTTGGTCGCTCCCAAGATTCCCTCCTTCCCTGATTTCCTAATACCCTCCTGCCCTCTTCCCCCCAAAAGGTATCCTCTTCAACTCCAGGCCCGGGTGGTGGAATGGTAGACACAGAGGACTTAAAATCCTTTGCTCGCAAGAGCGTGCGAGTTCGACTCTCGCCCCGGGCACCAAGCGGCTAGGCCCTTAATCTCCGCTTAACACTCCAGTGCCTTACTTCAATCGCGCGGCAATTGTCGTGCGGCTGGAGACCTTACAGAAAGATGAAGAAGGCATTTACCTTAATTGAACTCCTGGTGGTAATCGCGATCATCGCGATCTTGGCCGCCATCCTCTTCCCGGTTTTTGCGCAGGCGAAGGAGGCGGCGAAAAAGACAGCGGACCTCTCGAACCTCAAGCAGCTTGGTACGGCGCTGGTGATGTACATGGGCGACTATGACGATACGCCTCCCCAGACCACTTGGAGCGAGCGGGATCCGATCACTCGTGTGCGGCTTCACAGCGCGAAGATCCACTGGAGCTACACCATGCAGCCCTATGTGAAGAATCTGGACATCTTCTACAGCCCCGGCGATCCCGATCCGGCGGTGCCCAATACTCCTGGATGCATGACCGTGGGCCAGATGGCCGCTGATCCCTGGCCTTTCACCTGCGACAAGCAGGCTCCCAAGCTCAGCTACATCAACAGCTACAACGTCATTCCCGCCCACGACTTCCTTCCGGTCTCGTCCTCAGTTTACGACGACGCCGCCAGCAACGTCGTCTTCACCAACCGCCGAGCGAAAAGGGTCGGTCGAATGACCTCGAACTTCGGCGCTTGGAAGGGCGTCAGCGGCTTCTTTGGAATTGGCGCAGGCGCCTTTATGAAGGATACGCCCTGCTCCTTCCACGTCTATGGAACCCACTATCGCCGGGCCACCAAGGCCGATGCCGATAACGGCATGATCAACAACACGGACGACGGGACGCCCACCACGCTGGTGCGCATCAACTTCACCCGGTTCAGCGGCGGGTCGAACTATACGTTCCTCGACGGCCACTCCAAGTTCCACAAACTGGAGCAGACTTTGAGCGATACGAGCTTCAAGTGGGGAGAGCGGTTCTACCCGCCCCACGCTCCCTGGAACTCGGACTGCAACCCGTAAGTTAGATGGACCGCCGATCTCCAGATCGGCATAGCAGGCTTGTAGCTTCTACTGAGTGGGAGATTTGGTACAAACCTGCTGGCCGATCTGGAGATCGGCGGTCCATTGGTCAATTGGTTTTCTTTTTACGATCCTGGTATGCCTTGAGCGCTTCATCCAGAATCTTCAGCGCCTCCACCCGGTTTTGCATCGGCTTCAATTCGACCGCTTTGCGCCCCTCGGGAAGCTGCTTGTAGACGCGGAAGAAGGCGCTGATCCGGTCGAGCTCGATCTTGGGCAGGTCGCCGATATCCTTAATGTGATCGTAGGTGGGATCGACGCCGGAGACGGGGACGGTGATCAGCTTGTCGTCCTGTGCGCCGCCGTCGATCATCGGGAGCACGCCGATGATCCTCACCTTGATCATGGTTCCCGGCGGCAGAGGCTCTCGGGTGAAGACCAGGGCGTCGAGGTTGTCTCCGTCCCCGGCGAGCGTGCTGGAGACGGTTCCGTAGTTGGCAGGGTAGGCCACCGGCATCGACTGGAACCGGTCGACCATCACCAGCCCGGTTTTCTTGTCGATCTCAAACTTGGTCATGCTCCCCTGCGGAATCTCCACCACCATCCAAACCTCGTCCGACTTGCTTCCGGTCTGAGGGTAGTCGAACGGGTGGACCCATTGGGCAGAGGCGAGGGCGGCAGCGGCGAAGAGGGTGCAAAGAGCCAGAGCTTTCATCGAGCAGGAAGGGTACTGGTCCTTAACGTTTTCTTAGCAATTGGGGGCCGATGGACCGCCGATCTCCAGATCGGCAAGCAGGCTTGTACAAGCCGCTGACTATCAAGCCAATCGACAGGGCTGCTGGAGTCGCTTAGCCAGTTTGAATCTGTACATGAATGTCAGTAGAGACTACAAGCCTGCTTGCCGATCTGGAGATCGGCGGTCCATTTGGTCCATCTACAGTCGCATGATTCCGGCGGCGATGCCGCTTCCGCCGAAGGCGAGGAGTACGAGGAGCCACTTGTGTTCATGGTCGAAGTCGAAGATCGCGAACCAGAGGAGGTAGGGGTTGCAGAGAAGGCTGACAATGCCTTTCCAAAGCTCATCTTTGAACGCTTCAATCAAGATAATGATCCAGGCAACCAGCCCGGTAAGCCCGAAGATGCAGGCGAGAATCAGTTTGATGATCTCCATGGTGTGAGGACGGGTGGGAACAGGCGTGGGTTGCTACTGCCCAGTGGACCGCCGATCTCCAGATCGGCAAACAGGCTTGTAGTTTCTACTGATCTTGAGGCAAATCTACAAACCTGCTGAGCCGATCTGGAGATCGGCGGTCCACCGGTCCATTGCTTTAGCTATGCAACCCGAGAGCCATCGCGGCTCCGCCTAGCATTCCGGCGTCCTCTAGTTGCTCGGCAATGCAGATGTCAGTGTCGGCGAAGAGGGACGGGATGGCGACGTCTCGGGCCGCCTTCTTCGCGGGGCCGAGGATGAAGTCGCCGGCTTTGGCAATCTGGCCTCCCACCGCCAGGATGTCGGGGGCGAAGATGTTGATGAAGGACCCCATGCTGATACCGAGGTACCGGCCCACCTCGGCGTAGACTTGGATCGCCAGTTCGTCGCCCTTCTCCGCCGCCTCCGAGATGATGCGGGGGGTGACCTTGGAGAGGTCGTCTTCCACCAGGTCGTTGATGACGGACGGCCGACCACGTCTCAGCCGATGCACCGCGCGGGCGACGATGGCGTCTCGGGGAGCGTAGGCCTCAATGGCGCCGTAGGAGCCCGCGTTGCAGTCCAAGCCGTCGGCATCGACGATGGTGTGGCCCAACTCCGCTCCGCCCTTGTTTCCGCCCACCAACATCAGTGGCCCGCGCGCGTTGCCTTCCACCGCCTCCGGGGAGAGGATGACGCCGCCGCCGATTCCCGTACCTAGGGTCAGCAAAACCAGGCACTTTGCCTGGTTTTTGCCGACCCCGAACTTGTATTCGCCCAAAGCCGCCAAATTTGCGTCGTTGCCCAACTCTATGGGCAAATCCAGCGACTTACTCAGAGGTTGTTTGAGCGGCACGTTTTCCCAATAGCGAAATACGCCGTCGATGGTTTCGCCAAAGTTTGGAGCCCAGCGGACGACGCCCGCCGCATTGTCGATGTGGCCGGGAACCGCCATGCCGACAGCCTTTGGCTCCGAATCGGCGGCGGAAATCGCCTGTCGTATCGTCGAAGAGATGGCGTCGAGGATCGCGTTGGTTCCTTCCTGCGCCCGAGAAGGGTGGCTGAACTTTGGACCGGCGGGAGACCCGTCATCATAGAAAGCTCCCGCCCGAACATTGGTCCCACCCAGATCGACGCCGATTACACAAGGCCGCTGCACGGGCAGATTCTAGCATCGGGACCTTTGGTAACGGAGGCGGAATTTCTAAACGTAACGTAAAAGAAATGTTTGGAATGCTGGATTGCTCGATTGCTTGGTTGGGGGAATTTGAGATTTTGGATTTGAGATTTGAAGGGAGCGTACAATCTGGCATTGGGTGTTCGGCGTTGGGTGTGGGGCATTCGGCACTTGGCATTCGGCATTGGGTCTTTGGTGTTCGGCACTTAAGCAATCAAGCAATCAAGCAATCCAGCAATCGAGCAACCCAGCATTCAAGCAATCGAGCAATACACATGAACATTGACAAGATTCAGGAAAGATCGCAGGCTGTTATCGACGAAGTCGAGAGGGTCATCGTTGGGAAGCGGGAGACGATCCAGCAGGCGGTTTTGACCCTGCTCTGCAATGGGCACCTGCTGATCGAGGACATTCCTGGAGTTGGCAAGACCACCTTGGCGAAGGCTTTAGCCAAGGCGATGGGCGGGGAGTTCCGCCGCATCCAGTTCACCCCTGACTTGCTTCCCGCCGATGTCACCGGGGCCAGCATCTATAACCAACGGGATGGGGAGTTCGTGTTCCGTCCCGGCCCGATTTTCGGAAATGTGGTGCTGGTGGACGAGATCAACCGCGCCACTCCCAAAACCCAATCCGCTCTCCTGGAGGCGATGGAGGAGCGGACGGTGACGGTGGATGGCGAGACTCGGCAACTGCCCCGCCCATTCTTCGTCGTCGCCACCCAAAACTCGGTGGAGATGACGGGCACCTACCCCCTGCCCGAGGCTCAACTGGACCGCTTCTTTGCCCGCGTTTCG
The DNA here is from genome assembly GCA_964501275.1 of uncultured Fimbriimonadaceae bacterium. Lineage (GTDB taxonomy): Bacteria > Armatimonadota > Fimbriimonadia > Fimbriimonadales > Fimbriimonadaceae > 55-13. Next base: position 58,750 of record CAZCSP010000019.1, read on the forward strand.
CTGGGCTATCCCAGTCGGGAGAGCGAGATGGACATCTTGGCCCAGCAACAGATTTCCCATCCGATCGATCTGGTCCAGACCGTGGTGCTTCCCGGCGAATTGATGGAGCTTCAGAACGAAGTGCGCGATGTGTTCGTCCACGATTCCATTCGCGAGTACATCGTGGATCTGGTGCGGGCGACCCGGGAGAGTTCCCACCTGCTGATGGGTACCTCGCCGCGCGGCACCCTCCACTTAATGCGGGCCTCCCAGGCCCATGCGGCGATGAACGGGCACGATTTTGTGAGGCCCGACGATGTCAAGGCGACTGCCGTCTCCGTCCTTGCCCACCGAGTCCTGCCGAGAGCGGAGGCCAGGGCGCGGGGCGAGACCACCAACGATTTGATCCAGAAGGTGATCGAGACCGTCCGAACGCCCGTGCCGGTGAGCTAGATGGCCAAAGCCGACGCCTACGAGACCAACCGCACCTCCTTTGCCGGGCAGGGGAGTCGGAGCGTGGTGGGTCTGGCGTTGGGAATGGCGGCGCTGTTCTTCGCCATCGTCGCGATCCTCATCAACACCCCCATCCTGTTCTACATGGGAACGGCCCTGATCGCCACGATCGCCGCGAGCCGCCTCCAAGCTTGGCTGTCGGTGCGGGGTCTGCGGTTCCAGCGGGAGGCGCCGGATGCGGTTAAGGTCGGCGACATGGTGACGGTAAACATTGCGGTCTGGAGCGAGCGGAAGCTGAGGCGGCCTCTCATCACCGTTGCCGACACTCTGCCGACGCGTTTGGTGTATTCAGATAAAACGATCTCCACCCCAATCGCTCCCGCTTTCGACCTCCCAATTCGCACCCAGTATCGGTTCCGCCCTCTCAAACGGGGCGTGTTCCGGTGGAGCGGGATCGAAGCGGTGGGCACCGATGCGCTGGGGCTGGTCGTGATGAGCAAGGTTTATGAGACGGAGTCCGTCGAACTGACCGTCCTCCCCCGCCCGATCCCCATCAACGTGGACTTGCCGGTTGCTCGGGGTTGGGGGATCAGCGAGGCGGAGAGTGGGCAGTCGCGGGGAGCGGGGCTGGAGCCAAGGGGCGTGCGGGAATATGCCACGGGGGACTCCCTGCGCCACGTCCACTGGGCTTCTACGGCGCGCCGAGGACAGCTTTTGGTGAAAGAGTTTGAGGCCGGGTCGCATACGGCAGCGTCCATCGTGATCCAGCAGACGACGGGAAGCGAACTCGGGAAGGGGGCGGAGACCACCCTGGAGCAGATGTGCGGGAACGCCATCTTCCTGGCTGAGCAGTTGATGCATCAGGGGGCGATGGTCCAGTTCCCAACTCTGGAAGGGAAGCCAACCCGGTCGAGCGGAGCGGAGCGGCTGAACGAGATTTACGCGATGATCGCCAGGGTGCAAGCGGATCGGGGGGTTGCCGTCTCGGCGGACATCCAGGCCAATATCGCTCTGTTGCCTCCGGGCAGCATCCTCATCGTGATGCTGTCGGTGGCCGACGCTGGGATGATCGGCCTCTTGAGACAGCTCAAGGCGACGGGCGTCCAAGTGGTGGCGCTGATCTACGGCGAGACTAAAGTCGCCCAAACGCCTGAGACCCTCTTTGCCGCCGACCGTCGTTACATGGACCGGTTGGAAGGTGCCGGGGCGATTGTGCGAATCGTCGAGAAGGGGGGAGACACGCATTGAACCGTGCTGCCAATCAATACGCCGACCTCGACCCCTCGGCATTCGACTATCTGCTGATTGCGATATCCGGCACCCTCACCGCCTACTCGGCGGGAGTATCGGTGGCCAGCCCGACGATCGGCTGGATCTTTGTGGTTCTTATTTTGCTTGGCGTGTGGGTCAGCTTTGCAGTGATGCAGGCCATCCAGGGAACCAAGTTGGTGGCTTGGAACGGCTTTATCTATACCGGAGGAATTCTGGCGGCCTTTTTCTCGGCCCGAAGCTTAGTCGAATTTTTGCCGGAGAACCCGTTCACGGCCCAGATATTCGTCTGCGGGCTCCTGCTGTGGATGCTGGCCTTTGGGAGCTTTCTGATCTGGTCCGACCAGACGCTCCTCTTCCAAGCCGTCCCCAGCATTGCGATCTTCGGGCTGGTGGGCTGTTACGACACCTATCGTAACGCTGTCTGGCTATTCTTTGCCTTCCTTCTCTGCTTCGCCATGCTGCTTGCTCGAGTTCACGGACGGACGATGCTCAGGCAGGCCAAGGAATCTGGCTACAGCCAAACCGGGGATCGTATGGACCGGTCGGCGACGGAGTTGGAACGGATGCGCAGTGGCCCTTGGAAGTGGGTGGCCGGGCCGCAGTGGGCCTTGGGATCGGCGTTTGTGGTCATCTTGTTTAGCGTGGTAAGCGCACCGATCGTTCGGGAATCAGTCCAAGGCGTGGCGGGGGCGGTTCGGGTCCAAGCGCCAATCAACCCCCGAAACAGCCCGCTTTCGAACTCCTCCAACGACTCGTCTGGGCTAAGAGTGGGCAACGGCCCCAACGAGATCGCCCCTCTCCCCCTCTTCCGTGCGACCTTGGACCAGCCCCGCTACATGAGAACGGAGATCTATCAGGGTTACACCAAGAGCGGGTGGCAGGCCCTGGCTTCCCAGCCAGTAAACGACAAGACCGATTTGGTTTTGGCAAGGTCCAACGACCGCCGTGCCCTCACCTCGATGAAGGCCAAACGGGAAATCGAATTCGCGATTGAGCCACTGACCTCGCGCATGGGTTTCGTCCCCCTTCCTGGCGAGGTCCTCTCCCTCCACCCCTCCGACAACACGTCGATCAAGATGGATGCGACCATTAGCATCGTGGAGACAGGGAAAGTGAACCTGTTTCGGGGGCGGGCGGCGGTGTCGGATACGCGCGGCCTTCCTACCGACGCCTTTATGCAGGTTCCTCCGGGAATGGAGGATTTGGTCGCGACCACCAACATCTCGCCTGCCGTCTTCGAACTGGCCAATCGAGTCGCCGACTCGGGGGGCAACGACTATGAGCGGGCTATGCTCATAAAGGCCGAGATCGAGCGGAGAGTCAAATACAACCTGAACGCCAAGGCCATTCCCTTGGGGCAAGACGTGGTGGAGACCTTCCTCTTTGAGACCCGCGAAGGCTACTGCGACCTCTTCGCTTCCGCGATGACGGTGATGGCGCGGTCGATAGGAATCCCGGCTCGCATGGTGATCGGCTACTACCCCTTGGGCAATGAACAGGACGAGGACGGGCGGTACATCCTAAAGGAGTCTGACAAGCACGCTTGGGCGGAACTGTTCTTCGAGGGCCACGGCTGGGTTGTCTTTGACCCGACGGAAGGCGCGGAGGCCGTACCGGGCGGAGAGCGCGGGTCGTCGAACGTGTCGTCGTTCGCGAATTCAGGGGCGTTGAAGATCGCCCTCGATATCCTGATCGGAATTGCGATTGTGACGGTCCTCATCCTCACTGGCCAGGCCATCTTCAAGGGAATCAAGCTCGGCCCCAGCCGTTCCGATTTGGATCGAGCTTATTTGGCGTTCGCCGATGTTTTGGCAAGGGCCAGCGGCAAAGTGCGAAACTTCGACCAGACCCCTTCCGAGTATCTTCGAGACGCCTTGCCCCACCTGAACGGCCAATCCGAACAAGCCCTGGCTTTGAACGCCAAGTTTGAAAAACTGTTTTACTCCCCAGCCGATCCTTCGAAAGAGGAGATGAAGCAAATTCGGGCGGAGATTGCGGGGCTGAAGAAAGGAGTAAAAGAGGTGAAGTCGTGATGGACGTGAAATCGTGAAATCGTGATGGTCTCCCTCACGTCCATGACCTCCATCACGACATCACCTCTATCAGCTCCCCAAAAAACCGAACACCGCAACGCCCCAACCCCGTCCCCAGGTAGCCTATTTCCGTGGGATTTTCGGTGGAAAAGGCGATGGCGGCTCGGGTGGTGATGCTCTCGGGGGATGAGGATGCCTTGCGCTCTCGGGCTCTTCAGGAACTGACCAGCGCCGCGACCCTGGAAGACGACTTCGACATCGAGGTGGTGGATGCCGGGGAAGCGGCTCCGGCCCAATGGAGCGCCTCCGCCGGAACCGCACCATTCCTCTCCTCCCGACGAACCGTCATCGTCCGCCATCTCTTGCGCCGCGACGAAGTCGACACGACGGGTTGGAAGGACCTCCCCGAAACCGCCCTCATGGTCCTGGTCGCGGATGATGAGCAGGGGGACGACAATAAGCAGAGCCGATTAGGAACCCTAAGGAATAATTGGGAGAAGGCGGTGAAGGCGGCGGGGGGGCATATCGAGGTCTTCAAAACCGATCCCAAGCAGGTGGTGGAATCGATCCGCCAAGAAGCGATTCGGCTGGGCAAGAAGATGTCGCCCAAGGCGGCGGAGGCCTTGGCGGAGATGTGCGGGGGCAGCCTGTCTCGAGCTCTGGAGGAGTTGGAGAAACTGGCCCTCTTCGTCGGGGCGGCGGAGCCGATTTCGGAGTCGGACGTGCGCAACGTCGCTATGCCCTCCCGCGAGTGGAACGTGTTCAAGATGGTGGACGCGGCGTTCACCGGGGATGGGGGCGAGGCGTTGAGGCAACTGCGGATTCTCGTCGGGAGCGCAACTAAGGCGGAGGATGCCGCCTTTTCCCGGATATTGCCAACTATTTATCGACAACTTAGACTTATCTGGCAGGCAAAGATCATTCTCGACGCCAAAGCCAACCCCGATGATCCGCCCGAGTCCGTCACCCGCCTCTTCCCCGACAACCCCTCGATCATGAAGCAGGCTCCTTTTGTGCGGGGCAAGGCGATGCGGGCGGCGAGAGCCGTTAGTTTTGACCAGATTACCGACTGCTTCGGTATCCTAAGCGACGCCGATTCCCGCTTGAAAGGAATGCTCCCCTACTACAGCGGCATGGAGACGTTGGAGCAGATGCTGCTGCGGATGATCGAGACGCTGTCCCCTGGACCACCGATCTCCAGATCGGCATAGCAAGGTTGTATCGGGTTACCAGCGTTTGGGCACAGCCGAATCTCCGGTCCACGTCCGGGACGGACGTGGAAACCATGGGCGGGGACGCCCATGCCACTTACGCGCAGATTTGGACTTCGGCGTGGGGGAAGCCTTCGATGACGATGAGGCCTCGGCCCCCCATTTGGAGGCTTTCGCCGGACTTGACGATGTAGTCCTTCGGGTCGCCTTCTTGGGTGACGTAGGCCGCGCCTTCGATCACCTCAACCTCAACTTCCCGCCGATGGTTCAGGTGCAGGGTGCGATGGTTGTCGAGCGTGTTTCGTTTCCAGTTCATTGTCGTCCTCACCCTCTATTGTCCGCATCGAGACCCGTCCGCGACAGGCAGAGTGGGACCGTGCGCCGAGGAGTACAGTTGATTGGGTATGACTGTGTTTTGCGCTTCTGTTAAGAATTGTATCTTTTAATGGAGTCGGATAGCGGTTACAGTGGGAGGCGTGGCGGCAATGGGACACCGATTGTATGAACAGGTAGCGACCAGGGTTCGGGATCAAATTGCCCGCAAGACCTATCGCCCCGGCGACCGCCTCCCGTCGGTCCGCGAACTAAGCCGGGCCTATAAGGTGAGCATCACGACTGTACTGGATGCCTACCGTCTGCTAGAGGATCAAGGCTATATCCACCCCCGGCCCCAGTCTGGGCACTATGTGCGCTCCCGGCCAACCGCCCTGCCCGCCGAACCCGAGCGCACCCACCCCAAGTTCGAGCCCGCCGAATTCCGGCGCGAGGTCCTTCTGGAGCAGATGATGCACGACGCCTATCGGGAGGGCGTCACCAGCTTGGCCTTTGCCACCCCCAACCCGGAGACGAGGCCGGTCGCCAAACTGAACCGCATCATGGCCCAGGTCATCCGCGATATGCCGGTGGAGGCCTATGGCTATATGGAGAACGGCGGCTATATGCCCCTTCGGGAGCAGATCGCCCAACGGCTTTTTGAGGCGGGATGTTCCGTCTCCCCGAACGACATCGTGATCACCAACGGTTGCCAGGAGGCGTTGGTTTTGGCCCTTCAGGCGGCCTGCAAGCCGGGCGGGGTGGTCGCGGTCGAGTCTCCCTGCTACTACGGCGTCCTCATGGCGACCCGTTTGGCGGGGCTGAAGGCGGTGGAGATCGAGACGCGGAGTCGCGGAGGAATCTGTATCGACCGACTGGAGGAGGTTATCGCCCAGGCTTACGGCACCTCCCGCCAAATCCAAGCTGTACTCCTTTCCACTAACTACGCCAACCCGATGGGAGGACAGTTGTCGGATGTGGACAAGCAGAGGTTGGTGGGCGTCTGCCAGCGTCACGGGGTCGCGATCATCGAGGACGACATCTACGGCGACCTCGGCTTCGACGACCCTCGCCCCAGCGTCGCCAAAGCATACGACGAGAACGAGACCGTGCTTCTGTGCTCCTCGTTCAGCAAGACGCTTTCTCCCGGAATGAGGCTGGGCTGGGTCATCTCGGGCAAGCATCGCGCCCAGATTCAGCTTGCCAAATTCGCGATGAACATCAGCAGCGCATCCATCCCCCAGTTGGTGACCGCCGAGTTCCTGGCCAACGGCGGCTATGACCACTATCTGCGCCGCATGAGGAAGACTAATGCCGTCAACATCGCCGCCATGACCGAGTCGATCTGCCGCCATTTCCCGGCGGGATCGAAGGTGACGCGGCCCTTGGGCGGGTTCGTGCTGTGGGTGGAGCTGCCGGAGGCGATCAACACCCTCGCGCTGTACGGCAAGACGGTCGAACACGGCGTCACCTTCTCCCCCGGAATGCTCTTCTCCGCCCACGACCAGTACCGGAATTTCCTGAGGCTCAGCGCGAGCCGGTGGGATGAGGAGATCGAGCGGGCGATGACGGTGATTGGGCAGTGCGCGGGGCGATGAATTGCTAGATTGCTAGATTGTTGGATTAAGGGAAGAAATTTGAAAAATATGCGATCCGAGCCCCCTTGAGGGGGTTGGGGGTGGCGCATAGTTCTCCGTCCGTAGAGTTTGAACCACCTTGGTTTGTGTTCCTTGGATACACACGGGGAGCCTGGCCACACCCCCAACCCGCTCAAGGGGGCTCGGACGCTAAATCCTATTCCTTTACCCTGCGGCCCCAGTGTTACAATCTTCTCTGTGAGCGAGCTTCGGGTTAGGCTTTTTGGGCGGTTGGAGGTGGAGGGGGTGGTCTCCAAGTTTCAGACCAAGAAGACCGCCGCCCTCTTCGCTTACCTCGCCGCCAACCCGGATCGCGACCACTCGCGGGAGCGGTTGATCGACTTGGTTTGGCCAGGAGAGGACCCGGCGCAGACCAAGGACCGGCTGAACCAGGCATTGAGCTGGATTCGCCGTCACATCCCCCTGGAGTTCGTCTCCGACCGATACCACGTCAGGCTTGTCTCGGGCGGGTATGCGACCGATGTTCAGGAGTTTGAGGAGCGGCTGAAAAGGGCCAATGTTGAGCGGGACCAGGCGGCAAGGAAACAGCTTTTGCGGGAAGCCCTGGCCCTCTCCGAAGCCGACTTCCTGGCCGATCTTGGGGACGACTGGATCATCGACGAGCGGGATCGCTTGCACCAGGTGCAAGTAGGGGCGATGCGGGAGTTGATTGGTCGGCTGGAGGTTGCGGGCGAGTATGAAGAGGCGATTTCATGGGCGGAGAGGATGGTGCGGCAGGATGAACTTGACGAGGAGAACCACTACTCTCTGATCCGCCTCCAACTGCTCTCGGGCGACGACCGGGCGGCGAAGCGGCAACACGCCAAACTCTCCCAAATTCTGTCCAGGGAACTGCACTTGGAGCCGTCGTTGAACTTCGAGGATATGGCGCAAGCCCAACGCCCAGGGCCAAGGCCGGTCGCCTCGCCTCAGGCGGAGGAGGCGGCTCCGTTCCTGGTCCCCGCCCCGCAGAACCGCTTTTATGGCCGGTCCGAGGAGTTGACCCGGATGGAGAATCTCTTGGAGAGCGGCACGACCCGCCTCATCACCATCACCGGAATCGGGGGGGCAGGGAAGACCCGGTTGGCCCTGGAGACCGCCAACCGACTCCGCCTGACCTCGCCCAACCCCCAATGGTTCGTGTCTCTAGCCGAGATCGAGGACTCGCGCGAGGTCGGCAATGCGATCCTCAAGGTGGTGGGGAAGGATCGGCAGCCGGGCCGCCCTGCGTTGGGCCAAATCCTGGATGAACTGGCCAAGTGGCGGTCGCCACTGGTGATTCTCGACAACTTCGAGCATGTCTCCGATGGCGCAAAGGTCGTGGGCGATCTGCTGGCGCAGCATGGCGGGCTCAAGGTGATCGCCACCTCCCGACAAAAGCTGAACCTCCAAGCCGAGGTGGAAGTTCAGTTACGGCCGCTGCCCACGCCCGATGAAAAGGGAAGCGAGGCGGAGTCGGTCCTGCTGTTCCTCGACCGATCTCAACTCTCCGACCGCAAATCCGACCTCGCCCATCGGGAGACGGAGGAACTATTCGAGATTTGCCGCCGCTTGGAGGGAATCCCCCTCGCCATCGAGATCGCGGCGGCGTGGACGAATACGTTCTCCCTGTCCGAGATTCTGGGGAGGTTGGATGAGCGGTTCGAATTCCTGGTGAACCGCCGCCGGGATATCGTCGACCGCCACCGCAGCCTCCGCGCCGCGATCGAGTACAGCTACCGCCTGCTTCCCGAGTCCTTGCAGAGGCTGTTTGCCGCTCTGTCGGTGTTCCGGGGCGGTTGGACTTCGGAGGCGGCTTCTCATCTGATGGGGGAACCCAGCGTCCACGCGGCGCTTACCGAACTGAGCGACCGGTCCCTGATCTTTGCCGTCCCGCATGGCCATACCACCCGGTTTCGGATGTACGACACCCTTCGCGAGTTCGCCTCCGACCAGTTGACGGGGAGCGAGCGGGCAGAGTTGGAGGGGCGGCATGCGGAGTATTACGCGGGCTATCTGCACGAACTCCACGAGATGGAGGATGCCATGCCGCTCTCCGACCGCTTGGACCTGATGGAGGCGGAGTTGGCGAATGTGGCCATCGCCCTCGACTGGTGCGACCGGTATCGTCAGGCTCAAATGGGGCTGGGCTTGGCGCGGGATATGGCCAGGCTTTGGAAGTCTCGCGGCCCTATCGACTCGGGCCGTAATTGGCTGAACCTATTTTTGGGGCATCCGCAGGACGACCTGTCGAGGGCGCAGGGGCTCTTGGCTCTGGGGAACTTGGCGTGGATTCAGTCGGACTTCGACCAAGCGAAGGCGGCCCACACCGAAGCGTTGAGTCTTTACACTCAACTGAACGACGGCGAGGGCACGGCGGCGTCCAACTTCCAACTGGGCATCGTTGCGGTTCGCCGGGGCGAGCATGAGTTGGCGGAAAAGCATCTGAAGTCCATCTTGGATATCGGCACCAGCGACCGTTCCCTTTTGGGCCGAGCCTATCTCAATCTGGGCAATATCGCCATGGACTCGGGGCGTCGGGCAGAGGCGAAGTCGTTTTACGAACGGAGCCTGGTCATCGAGCGGGAGCGGAACGACACGGAGCGCGTCTCCTTCACCTACAACAACCTGGGTCTCCTTGCTTTCTTGTATGGCCAGTTCACGCTAGCGACTTTCTATCTGGAGGAGGCGATTCGGTATGGGACGCTCAGCGGTAATCCGAACTCAGTCGATGCCGCCCATGCCAATCTGGCGCGGATCGCCACTCGTCGAGGCCAGTTTGGCAAGGCGGCGGAGCAGATGCTGATCGCTTTTACCGACTTTGCCAAGTTTGGCAACAAGATTTTTCTCCGCCTTGCGATGGTAGAGTACGCGCTCCTCTTCGGGAAACTGGGCGATTATGTGAAGGCGGCGCGGATACTGGCCATTGCCGAGTCCCTGTCCGAGGACTTGGGCATCCCGTTTGGCAACACTGAGATGCCCACCTATGATGAAGTCTGCGCAGTCTTGGCGGGAACGTTTTCAGAAGAGGATAGGAAGGAGATCGAGGAGTTCGTCTCGATGCAATCCTTCCCGGAAAAGCTGGACTACGTGATGCGCCAAGCCACGGACGTTGCAGGCTCGTTTTAGACATTTTCGAGTTCTTTTCGAGACGGCCCTTAATCTTTGGGCAATTCATTACCGTTTCGCAATGAGGAATCTTCAAATGTCTAAAACGAATCGTGCTTTCACACTTATCGAGCTGCTCGTCGTCATCGCGATCATCGCCATCCTGGCGGCGATCCTATTCCCCGTTTTTGCCCAGGCCAAGGCCGCGGCAAAGAAAGTATCCTGCCTCAGCAACACCAAGCAGATGGCGTTAGGCGCGCTTTTGTATGCCAACGACTATGACGATGCTCTACCGGCTGCTCAGCAGACCCAAATTGTCGCGGGCAATCCGAAGTATGTCTGGTGGTGGTACTCGATCGCGTTTAACGGCGCGTGGACGGTCAACCTTACGGACGGATCGATTTATCCCTACCTTAAGAACAAACAGATCGAAAACTGCGCAGATGCTTCGGGATTGGTTTCTTATCCCAAGCAGTACTACGGAGCCAATGCCGACCCTGTAGGCTATGCCCTTAATTCTCACTTGAATCCCGGCGCTGCCGGCGTTCTGAATATGGGTAGCTATGAGGAGGTCGCGAGTACGATCATGGGACACGATTCGGCGACGAAGAGCGGCAGTATCCTCTTGGAGAATTGGTTCACCAAGCTTCCATCTGCAACGGCTCAGGGACTTTCAAGCGGCGCTCCCGTTGTCCATGCGCGACATACGGAACAGGCCAACGTTTTCTGGTTTGATGGCCACTCCAAGTCCCTCAAGGTTGCCTATATTCTGCCAAACACGGTCGCAAGCACGACTCCTGAGCAATTCAAGCAACTCAAGTTGGGATCTTTGCCATTCCCAGGCAATACTGGCCCAACTGATCCTAAGATCAACAACTATTTCTTACCCATTAAGGCTCAGTAGGGGAAGGAGGGAGTCAGGGAATGAGGGTAAGTTTTCCTTCATTCCCAATTCCCTTCTTTCCTAGTTCCCATACTCCGTGCTCCCCCTCAAGAAAATGCAACTCATCGCTCTCATCCCCATCCTCTTGTTTGCTTCTCCCTCCGAGACCCTAACTGCCGGTATGGCTGCGCCGAAGCTGGAGTTCGGCAAGGTGGTCAAGGGCAAGGCGCCCAAACTGAACGACGGCAAGGTCCATGTCGTCGAGTTTTGGGCGACCTGGTGCGGGCCATGCCGGGCGACCATTCCCCATCTGACCGAACTTGCCAAGAAGTACAAGGGCGAGGTTTCTTTCACTGGCGTCAGCGTGTGGGAACGGGGAGAGAATACCTTGAAGCTGGTGGAGGATTTCGTTAAGGAAATGGGCCCGAAGATGGACTATACGGTGGTTACCGATAATGCTTCGGGCTTCATGGCCAAGAACTGGATGACCGCCGCCAAGCAGAGCGGGATTCCGGCGGCGTTCGTGGTGGGCAAGGATGGCAACATCGCCTGGATCGGCCACCCTATGCGTCTGGATGGAGTCCTGAAGGAAGTGGTGGCAGGAACCTATGATTTGAAGGCCGAGCAGGACAAAGCGCGCAAAGAGGCCGAGGCCGCCGCCAAGAACCGCACCGAACTCCAAGTCCTGCTGGAGCCCTATCAGGAGGCCATGCGCGAACGGGACAGCAAGAAGGCGTTGGCGGAACTGGACAAGCTGGTCGCCAAGCGCCCGGACGTGCTGGATCGGGTGGCGATGCTCAAGTTCCGGCTGCTGATGTCCACCGATGAGAAGGCAGGCGTGGCTTATGCGAAGGAGATGGCGAACGGTCCGCTGAAGAAGAACGGCATCATGCTCATCAACCTCGCCTGGGGCCTGATCGACGATCCGAAGCAGTACAAGACCCACGATTACAAGGCCGCCGCCGAGATCGCGGAGCTAGCGGCAAAGGCGGAACCCAAGTACGCCTACACAGGCCACAGCCTGGCAGCCCAGGCCAAGTTTTTGGACGGGGACAAGACGGGAGCCGTCGCATCCATCGAACTGGCAATTAAGCTTGCCAAGGAAGCGGATGTAGACGGCAAGCTGATCGAAGGCTTCGAGAAAAAGTTGGCCGAATATAAGGGTTGATGTTGGTTGGGGGTTAGACGGTTTTGGGCTCGCGGCGTATGGATAATCATAGGCGAGTCTCATGGCAAACACCGGTTCCCCCATTTGTTTCAGCGCCAAGCTCCACCGTCCAGCGGCCTCCGATGGGGATACATCCTGGACTTTTCTGAATCTTCCGCAGGACGCCAGTGAGAAGTTGCCTTCGAGAAGCATGGTGTCAGTGGAAGGCACCTTCAACGGCTTCCCATTTCTAGCCACGCTGCAACCGGACGGACAGGGGGGCCATTGGTTAAAGGTGGATCAGAAGTTGAGGGAAAGTGCAGGGGCGGAGGCGGGCGCAGTGGTGGAATTGGAGATCGCACCGGCGGCGGAAGAACCAGAACCCGAGGTGCCGGGAGACTTCCAAGCCGCCCTTGACGCCGCACCCCCGAAAGCGCGCGAGACCTGGGCGGCGATTACCCGCCTCTCCCGGCGGGATTGGGTCTTTTGGATCGTCTCGGGCAAGAAAGCGGAGACGCGCGTGAAACGGATAGACGTCGCCATCTCCAAGCTATCCGCCGGAAGCCGTCGCCCCTGCTGCTTCGACCGTTCAGGCATGTACAGCAAGAGCTTGACTTGCCCGGTTCCGGCGGACATTTGAAGGACGACCTTTCGCACCTCTTTGTGTTAGAGTAGCCTTGAATCAACACACTGCAAAAAGCAAATGATACAGCGAGGAGCCAGAAAAACAGGGTTAGACTTGAAGGCGGGTCTTCAAGATTAACCCTATCTTTGAGTTCAAAAAGGTGGTGGGCGGTACAGGATTTGAACCTGTGACCCCTACAG